>CAZESP010000002.1:0-261963 GCA_964515185.1 uncultured Alcaligenaceae bacterium | reverse complement strand
GTCTCTGTCAAGCCTGCTGCCATAATTCAGGCAGATTTTGATGCGTTCGCCCTGCAGGTTCGATCCCGGCTCTGTCCACTCCTCATCGCTACTCCGCGAATAATGCGGCGCTTACCGTAAAACCGTGGATGTAGTTCTTCTCTCCCACCGGGCCCAGTTCGCCGGACGCAAAAAAGCCTGATAGCGGGATAGGTCCAAACAGCTTCTGGATCGTTTTCGCATCGTGGTTTGGCGCGCCAAACATGCGCGACCCCCGACCGTTGCAACTAAACAACAGGCAACTGCCGATCTTCGTCGTTCGATCTTTGATTCCTTGCAACAACGCGACGAGATCTTCGTGGGCAGTCGTGGCATCCCGCAATTGAAACTGAATCGACTGGCCCACCCGAACCCGGTCGGTCACCATGACCGCGCCGGTTTCGGGGTCAATCCGATGCAGATTTCGAATCAGGAAATCGCCGCGCCCGAAAGACTCTCGATACTCGCTCATGGCCATGCCAATATGGAGTCCGCCCCGAAACAGCTTTTGATCCTCGGGCGGCAGTTCATGGTATAGGTCGTGAATGTAGACCACCGGCTGAAGTCCACTCAACTCCTCGATAACGTTGCCGCGGCCCTTGGTGATGATGAGTCGCCGTCCAATCGGTCGGCATCCCTGGGAAACGGCGACCTCCAGACCGGTCAAACCGCGCAAGAGCACGCCGATGCCTCCGTGATTGACGACTCGATTGCCGGCGAGTAGCGTCGTTTGTCCCGGCGCGTTTGCCCCACTCGCCATGCCGCCTACGACTCGCAAACCGGGGTGAACGTCGTTGACATGGGGTAACAACAGATCATTGACCGGCAGCGTGAACGGGTCGCCCATCAGGAGCATCACGGAACGCTTCGGGTCGGCATCGAGAAGCGTGTCCGGCCAGCCAAACAAAGACGGACCGTCGGGAGTATTTGTTGCCGTCAGGTGAAACGATTCAATCGAAACAGTTTCATTCCAAGTCGCCGCCCAAAGGCTCATGCTGGGTCCGTCCTCGACTTCGATCGAATCGGCGATGACCCCGGCTACGACGCATCCGATCAACGGACAATCGACAAGTTGATGTCGAAATTGATCGAATTGACGGCGCACGTTTAGCGAATGGTGCGGTGAAAAACACAATACCGCCAACTCAGGCGTGGGGACACAACCTCGCACTTTCTCGACGACTTCCTTGAAAGCGGCAGCGGTAACCGGTTGCTGAGATAGGGCAGCGAACGATTGCATGAATCAACTCCGTAGGCTGCGAACGCTGGTCGCGCTACCTGACTTGAGCAAATCCGGTGGCGTCGCAGTTTTTCCTGAAAGACTCTTCCGGCCAATCGCCACAAGGCGCGACAATGACACATCTAGTGTAGTCGTGTTAACCCGACGCGATTTCGAGATCGAACTGTTTTAACGGTGATCCCGGTATTTGCCCCGGGAAACAAATGCGGTCATGATGAGATTGAAGGGACCAATCTCGGGTGATTCGGTGTGAGTATCTCGACGGGTGGTGTTGCTCATTTCTGGTTGAACTTGTTTCTCACGGGGAGTCGTCATGTTCCGTCACTGGAAGGCGCCAACGATGTTGGCGCTTGGGATGTGTTGTTTGTTGTCGGGGTGCTGCTTCCGTCGCGAAGGCGGCTTGCTTTCAAGGTTCCGCGGGCAATCGCGCGATGAAGCTCCGCAGTATCCTGCGTATGTTGGTGATCCCGGGTGCAGTTGCGCGCCGATCGCTGGTATTCCGGTGTCCGGTGTTCCCGGCGGGATCATTCAAGGATTTCCAGCCTCAGGGGCGCCGTGCAACGGCACTTTCCCGGGAGTTACCATCAGCCCACCACAGTCAGCGGAGCCGATGCCCTTGATGACGCCTCCTGGCGGCTCGACCATTCCGCCCACCAACGTGCCGGGACGTGCGGCTCCATTTCCTGCCGAACCCAGCAAGAACGCTCGGCAGGGGACGCCCACCTCGAAATAACGTGAACGAGGCGCCGGGATACGGGGTGGCATCCCAATCGCCTCGTCGGAAACGGATCGTCAATCGACGCTACTTGCCGAAGTAGTTCGCCGGAGATGGCGACCCAAGAGTCGCGGGGGCGGGCGGTAGTTGAGTCGGAGCGCCGGGGTAAACCGCCGGCGGTAGCGGTACGCCATGGCCGACCGGCTTGACATACTTCGTCGCGGGATAGATGAACGGCAGGGGGCTGGATGCGTTGGCGTGCTTCGTAGTCCCGAACCGCATTGGCGGCGCGTCACCCTTTGCGAACATTCCAGGCCGATAGCCGAAACAGTTTCCACCGGACGTCGCGCAAGCCTGATGGGTAGTACAACGGGCGTCACTGAACCAAGTGTGTAGCGGAGGGTGACCCGGATAGGGGTTGAAATACTTGTCCGTCGATGGCGTGCGGCGATAACACAGCCAGTTCATGAGTTTGGCCAAGCAGCGACCTTGGGTTTGGCAACTGCTGCAACCGCCCGGGTTTGGGTAAGTTGGTCCTGGGTACGGGTATGCGGTTGGTGACTGCCCGTAGGCTAAAGAGTGCAACCCAACCACAACTGTAACCGCACAGAGTATTCCGATTCGCTTCATGGCCAGGATCCCCAAGACGCCATCGAGGCAAGCTACCATTCCATTTTCGGCCATTCCTCAGCGTTTCCTGCTAGGCTTCACCCTTTCGTTTTTGCCCCTACCTCCCAACCGCATCGAACAATCGATAAACTTCTCTCAGTTCGCCAAACCGGGCATTCCCCGTCCTCCTTGCTTTTTCGCTGCTTCCGATGCCTTTCTTCCGAACCGCACTCGCCTACGGTCTTCCGGCCGGTCCCATCAATCACGACTCGATCTACGCTCTCGTTTCGGCGGCCATTCACCAGCAACATTTTCTCGTCGGCGACGGGCTGACGCTCGAATGGACCTTTGACCCGAATGAGCAAGCGTACTGGGAGTTATTTCGTGGGCGAGTCTTGGATCAATCGCAGACTCGGTTGCAACGAACCTTTCAGACGTGGGCCGTTCGCACCGTTTCGGATCAAGGAGGTGTCGTCGAACCGCTGATCGCGGTGCGGATGGATGCCCAGACGGGCGAGTTGTTCGTCACTCGGGCGGTTCAGTGCCATGCGTGGGAGACATTTGACGAGCAGGGGGCCATCCTCAGTCGAGAAACTACGAAATGGCAGCGTGAACTCGTTGGGGTCATCCGGCCAGCGGAATTCGCTTCGATGGCGGCACTGTTTGATGAGTTGGTCGCGAACCTTCATTTCGCCGTCGTCGGCGTCAGTCGATTGCCGCTTACGTCCGTGGAACTACCGTTGCCTTCGTTCACGTTTGGACAGCTTCATTACTGTTACACCTCATGCCGGAAGGCCCAAGACTCCCTAACAAGTGCCATGGAGCGGTTTGCGGAAGACGGGATGGGCATCGTTGAGCAGGCGCGCCTCATTGAATCGGCGATCCGAGCGACACCATCCGACGGCATGGCTGAATTGGCGCAAGGCATCGAACGTCTGAGACGTTCGTATCCCCAACAAGACGTAAGCTGGACGCGCCTGTTCGCGATCATGTTCAACAACGTTGCGCTGTCGCCCTACAACGACTTTGTTTCGCGTGTCCTCAAACTCGTGCATGAATGCCGGGTGCGAGGAGTTTTCTCACTGGGAGATCAAGTAGACTTTCTCGCCGGCGTTCTTCGGTTAATTTGCCGGCACTTGACGGCCTTCGATCTTTTCCGTTTCCATCACCGAGGCGCCAACTACCCAGACGCTCTTCTCATCGAGGAGTTTCTGGGCGCGTTGCTCGATTGCATCGAGTCAGCTCCCGAGTTGATGCACGACTCGCCGAACGACGCATCGGAGGAACGTCGCAAGAAGCGGTTGCGGCGCCGAGCATTTCGCCAGGCGTGGATCGTTCGCATGCAATACCACGATCTACCCGTGCCGTTCGCGCCGACGTCTCCGGGTGAGAATCTCCGCGTCTTGCCCGCGCCCCATCATCGAGTCCCCGAAGAGCAGTTGCTTCAACCGTTAACACGCCCGCGACTATTATTTCATGATTATTTGAGTCTCAGTGACCTCATGCCCTTGGCGAAAACGGCCTTAGAGAGCAGCCTCAATGACCTAAAACAGGCGAGCGAGCGGGTCGAACTCGGCATGGCTTATTTTCTCGATCGCCCCTTGGGCATGCCGAAAGCGATCGGAGAACCGGATCGAACTCCATTGTTGTCCTACGAGACCTTCAATTGTCGAGTTGCCATTGAACGATGCTCGCGATTGGGCGACTGGTTCGGCAATCTAATCGACCCGGCAACTCGGGACGCAGCAATAGAGGGCCTCGCCGATCACGGGCTTCTCACGGGCGTGCCCGCTACCCCTTATGGTCTGCCAAGACGTGTTGGCGTGGTCTCGTTGGAAGATGCCAATATTGCCACGCCCGACAGCGTCTTTCTGCGCTGCTCAAGGTCGTCGATTCGCGATTTTGCTGCCAACTATGATCTTGAGTCCTTGGCTGCCGCGACGGGTTTCGGCTTGGGGATCCTAGATCGTTGTCTCTTGATTCGGAACGCCACGGACCCAGGCACGCTGACGGTATTCGACAACCGAATGAACCGCCGGCTGAATCTGAGAGTTGATGCTTCACGTGGCTTTGCAACTCGTGGCGGAGTCGAGTTGCCCATCGAGCCGTTGCGAGTGGAACAAATGTTGTCGGAAAGCGGCGAGGCTGTCAGTATCGGGCCGGTCTCAATCTCCCCAAAGTGGGAAGGCCTCGTGCCATCGAATTGAAACTACGAATCGAAGCCGGAAAACAGATCCGCCGTGATCACCGGTGCCGGTGTTAACTTCGCAGGTGGTGCCGTCCGTGTGAGGTCAGCTCAACCGGCCGCAACGGGCATCTCCAGAATCGTGCCTGCCTGATGGGGTAGGGAAGTGTGAATTCGCGGTGGGAGCGGCCAATCGGCAACGGCCTCGTCGGCGGTTCGCCGCGCCAGTGTCGGGTGATTGCAGACTTGGCTCAGGTGCAACTGAACCAATTCGCGTAACCGGCCGGCGCCCTGTTGACGCCGAAGTTCGACGACAAAATCCGCCGCTTGCTTGTTCGACAAATGGCCGGAGTCGCCTAAAACTCGATCGATCAGGTCTTGCGGTCGCCCGCTTTGTTTCTCAAGCTGGACGTCGTGGTTAAACTCCAGAGCGAGGAGATCAACGTCCGCGACCGCGGCGACCAAATCCGTTGTCCATGTTCCGAGATCGGCAAGATAGCCCAACATCGCATGGTGGCCCGACTGGCCCGAATGCTCGATTCGAAACCCAAACGTCGGGTCACTATCGTGGCTGAGCCTCAAGGGGCAGAACCGAAGATTTGCGATCGGCTCAATCGGAATTCCCGCCTCGTAATGGTGAACGAGTCCCGCGTCGAGCATCTTGGCGAATGTCGTTGAGTGGTCGCGAAGAGCCGATTGATGCCGGGCGTGACAATATATCGGAATCTTGAATCGCAGCAGTTGGGCGAAGCTGCGATCCTTCCAATGGTCGGAATGGGTGTGGGTCAGGACGACCGCACGAATACTCTGCCAAGTTGTTCCGACTGCGGCCAATCGAGAATCCATCTGCCTGGGACCAAGACCCAGATCGATGAGAAGTTGACTGCCGTCTGCTTCGATGAAGGCGACGTTTCCGGTACTTCCGCTGGCAAGTGTTGCGAATCGCAATGGCATGGATTGGTCTCGTATGCCGTTTCCAAGGGCAGCAAAGCAACTAGGTTAGCGGAATCGATGTCCTTTGTCAGCGTCAGTGGAGGGAGTCATGTCATCTTCGGATCCCACCCAGAGGTTTACCGGGTTAGCCGAAGTCTATAACCGCTCGCGCCCGGAATATCCTCCCGAGGCTCTCGACTACATTTTGGACCGGTGCCGGCTCGGGTCGCAGTCGGTTGCCGTCGACGTGGGCAGCGGGACGGGTATTATAACGCGGTTGTTGGCAAACCGAGGAATCACCGTAATCGGCATCGAACCGAATGACGAAATGCGCCAAAGGGCAATGGCGACCGAATCGCCGAGCATCAATTATCGGCCGGGTCTGGCCGAGGATTTGGGGCTTCCCGAGGCAATCGCTGACCTTGTCGTCGCCGCGCAAGCGTTTCACTGGTTCGATGTCGAGCGGTCTCTGCGTGAATTCGCGCGTGTTCTCAAGCCACATGGATGGGTCGCCCTGATCTGGAACGAGCGTGATCCGTCGGCGGCGTTCACCAAGGCGTATGGCGATCTCCTGGTCGCGTCGTCGCCTGAAAAACTCCTTGCGGCGGCGCCCCAATCACGGACCGGCGACAGTATCCTGAAACACCCGATGTTCGTCGCGGGCGAGAGACGGTCCTTTTCCAATCGCCAGTCATTGAACTTGCCAGGTCTTATCGCCAGGGCGCGTTCTGTGTCGTATGCTCCTCGCGACGATGCGCTCTGGTCTCAATTCCAGGATCAGTTGGTGCGGCTTTTCACCGAGTATCAGCGAAACGGAAGCGTCGTTCTCGAATACGAGACCGTTCTCTATGTGGCACAGCGAGTGAGTGCTTGTTGATTGGCGTCGATGCTGGTATGTTGACGGTAACCCGCCTGGGAATTCGATTCAAGGAAGCCGACCCTATGTCCGATCGAAAGACGATTCTCATCGTGGACGATGACCGGGAACTCAGCGATGGCATTCGCCTCGTTTTGGAGCGTCAAGGCTTCACCGTAGTCCAAGCCTTCGATGGACATCAAGGAAAACAAGCCATTTACAATCACCACCCGAACTTGGTGATCCTGGACATGATGATGCCTCGAATGGGGGGCTATCCCGTTCTAGAACATTTTCGCGGCAAGCCCGATACGCCGCCGATCATCATGATTACCGCCAACGAGGGGAGCCGGCACAAGGCTTACGCGGAATACCTCGGCGTCGTGGACTACATACGCAAGCCATTCGCGATGGAGCGGCTTCTCGAGGCGGTCGCCAAAGCGTTTTCGGCACCGGGGGCACCTCCGGCGAATAAGTCAACTTGAGCCATCACGACTCTGAAGGGCTTGCCTCGATTTCCGCCAGAATCTCTGCCTCACGTGAGCGAAGCCGATCGAGTTCTCGATCGCGGGCGCCGCGTTTTAATTGGTAGATCGCGGGAGCATCGAGGATCTCCTCGGCTGCCAGACGGCAACGAGACTGTTTGCCCAGACTTAGCCGATATTGATCGCGAAGGCACTCGGCGCAACACAATGAATATGTCTTAAGCTCTTCGGTGAGGCCGTCGCTCCAGCGTGAGGCAATCTTGAAAATGGCTTCCCGATCGCATCCCTTCCCATAACAACCAATGCGATATGCGGGGAATGGCATGGCATCAATCGGCAGGGTAAGGGGCCGGCTCGCCATTGATGAGCGCAAGGGCGTTCATGGCCGCTTTCATCTCCGCTTCCTTTTTGTTGCGGCCCCAGGCGGCGGCGTATCGATGGCCGGCTATTTCGGCCGCCACTTTGAAACACTTGTTGTGGTCCGGTCCTTGCTCGTCAAGCAACAGATATCGCGGCGTGTCTCCAAATTCGCGTTGGGCGACCTGTTGCAGGAGCGACTTGTAGTTGCCGCCGTGCGTCGCCAACGCGAAATGCTCGATGACCGGAATCAGGAATCGAAGAATGAACGGTTTGGCAGCGTCCCATCCGCCATCCAAGTAAATGGCCGCAATTAAGGCTTCAAAGACATCGGCCAGAATGTTCGACGGAATCTCGCCGCGCCCGGACATCCCGCGGCCCATGAATAGGAAATCGCCCAAGTGTAACTGCCTACTAAAATGGGCGCATGTGCGGCGACTCACCACGACCGATTTCACCTTGGTCATGTCGCCTTCTTGGTAGTCGGGATATCGCAAGTAGAGTTGCTCGCAAGTTACCAGGCCAAGGATCGAATCACCAAGGAACTCCATGCGTTCATTGGATGCGGCCCGGGTATTGGCACCGGATGTATGGGTCAGCGCGGCGCGGAGCAACTCCGGTTGGCGGAATCGGTAACCGATGGTCGCCTGACACGCTTCGAGGATTTCTAACTCGCGTGCAGAGCCGAGATCCAGAGGCATAGTAGTCGTCGTGGTCATGGTTGTTTCACTACCAGATTACCAAGCAAAACCGGGTCGTGTCAACGAATCACGACCGTGTTTCAGCGGGATTCAGCGCCGCGACAAACGACCGGACCAGGGTCTCAATCTCGACGACGACGGCATCCCAATTCCCCGCCGTTGCCTTTTCCAGTCGCCGGACGATGGCGCTGCCGACGATGACACCATCGGCAATCTCACGAAGCATCGCCGCCTGTTCGGGGCGACTGACGCCGAATCCCACGCACAGAGGCAGGGACGTCATCGACCGTAATCGGCGCAATTGGCCGACCAATTCATCAGGTAGGCTCGTACGCTCACCGGTGATTCCCGCCACACTAACGACATAGACGAATCCGCGGGAACGAGTCACGATCCTCTCGGCCCGATCCGGCGGAGTCGTCGGCGTGACGAGTTGGACGAGGCAGATGTCACGCTCCGTGGCCCGATCAAAAAGTTCGCCGGCTTCCTCAATCGGAAGATCGGGCACGATGAGACCGCTTATGCCGCTCCGCGACGCCTCATCCAGAAACGAAACAATCCCGCGCCGATAGATCAGGCTAAACGAGACCATGCCTGCCACGGGAGCCGACACCTTTTCGGCGCCGGCCGCCAATGACGCAATGCAATTGAGAACATCATCGACATGCAACCCCTGGTTTAGGACTCTCGTGTAGGCCGCCTGAATCACGGGCCCGTCAGCAATGGGGTCGCTAAAAGGAAAGCCGATCTCGATCAGATGTGCCCCGGAATTGTTCAAGGCACGGGTCAGGGTCGCTGTTGCGTTGATCGTTGGATCGCCGGCCGGGATAAATGGAATGAACGCCTTTTGCCCAGCGGATCGCAGTCGTTGAAACATTTTGTCGATCGCGTTCATCGTCACTCCAACGACTCGCCGGTCAATCGAGCGACCTCAAAGCAATCCTTGTCTCCTCGCCCCGAAAAGCAGACAACGACAGCGTCAGACTTAGGTCGCTTGGCCGCAATTCTCATGGCTTCGACAACCGCGTGGGCCGTCTCCAGCGCCGGCAGAATCCCCTCGAGGCGAGCACATACCTTGAACCCGTCAAGCGCATCTTGATCGAGTACACGGCAGTATCGCACGCGCCCCGAATCGCGCCAAAAACTATGTTCAGGGCCAACTCCCGGATAGTCCAATCCTGCTGAAACGGAATGGACCGGAGCCGTTTGACCGTCGCCGTCTTGGAGGACGTAACTGAACGTGCCGTGCAGAACTCCCGGCTTTCCAGCCCCCAACGTGGCCGCGTGATCACCTGCGGTCATCCCGCGGCCCCCCGCCTCGACCCCGACCAACTCAACGACGGTGTCATCGATAAATGGGTAGAACATTCCCGCCGCGTTACTGCCGCCGCCAACCGACGCCACGACGACATCCGGTAGCCTGCCGATTTGGACCTGGCATTGTTCGCGCGTCTCGATACCGATCACGGACTGAAAATCGCGGACCATCAGCGGAAACGGATGGGGCCCGACAACACTTCCGATGATGTAATGCGTGTTTTCAACGGTTGCCATCCATTCGCGCATCGCTTCGTTGATGGCGTCTCGCAGAGTTTTGCTGCCACTCGAAACGGAGAGTACCTCAGTCCCGAGTGCTCGCATTTTGAAGACATTCAGCTTTTGCCGGCGAACGTCTTCTTCGCCCATGTAGACTCGGCATGGCAAGTTGAAGAGTGCCGCCGCGGTTGCGCTGGCCACGCCATGTTGTCCGGCGCCGGTCTCGGCTATGATGCGCGATTTCCCCATGCGTCGGGTCAGGAGCGTCTGCCCGATGCAGTTGTTAATCTTGTGCGCTCCCGTATGGTTCATGTCCTCGCGTTTGAGGAAAATGCGAGCTCCACCTGCCTCGGCGGTGAGCCGTTCGGCGAAGTAGAGCCGTGACGGCCGGCCAACGTAGTCGCCAAGATATCGGTGAAACTCCTGCTGAAATGACGGGTCGGCCCGAGCCGCGAAGTATGCATCTGTCAGTTGTTCCAACGCGTACATCAGCGTTTCGGGAACGTAACGCCCCCCGTAGGGACCAAAACGACCGTGTTTGTCGGGAACCGTTGCGAATGTCATGGAGCCAGTGCCTCGTTTCGTGCCGCTCTGTTGTTCTCGGAATTCCCTGGCACCCTGTCAAGCGAGGCCGCTTGGCCCTGGCAATGGTTCGAACGGCAATCATTGCTATAATCCAACCGTCGTCGGAAGGAGTGTCCCGATGCCCGAGCTTCCCGAAGTCGAAACGGTCGTTCGCGACTTGCGCCGAATGGTGATCGGTCGTGAAATCACCGGTCTGATCGTAAGCCGGAAGCCGTTGCGACTGCCGTGGAAAAGGTCATGGAATCCCGATGTGATCGGCCAATCCATCGTATCCATCACGCGCCGCGGAAAGTGGATCGTCGTCGCGCTTCAGCCCTCGGGCCGACGGCTGCTCATTCACCTTGGAATGACCGGACAACTAACGTCCACAGACTCGAACTCTCCCAGGCTTGACCATACCCATCTATCGTTCCGGTTGACGCCGGGCGATTCAGAGATTCGATTCCGCGACGTTCGACGATTTGGTTCCGCACGCCTCTTTTCCTGCGAGCGGGATCTCAACGACTATTTCCGACGACAACAATTGGGTCCGGAACCTTTCGAGCTTGAACGCGATTACTGGCTCAGGTCATTGGCAAAAACCTCGCGATGCCTCAAGGCTGTGCTACTCGATCAGCGAGTGGTCGCGGGCATCGGGAACATCTACGGCGACGAGGCCTTGTTTGAAGCGGGCTTGCATCCCGCTCGCATCGGAAACCAGATTCGCGCGGTCGACGCCGATCGGCTTCGCGATGCCGTGACATCGGTTCTGCTCCATGCAATCCGTCGCCGAGGATCGACGATTCGCGATTACATCGGCGGGTCCGGTCTGCGTGGAGAATACCAGCACGACATGAAGGTCTATGGCCGAACCGGCGACCCGTGCCGGAAATGCCGAACCCCGATCGTGCGAGTTCGTTTGGCGGGTCGATCGACGCACTTTTGCCCCCAGTGCCAACCCTTGCATTAACCCAAGCAGGTCGAATGTCATATCGCGCGCTGAAACGGCTCCTTGGCGAAACCAGCTTGGAGCGGAAATGCCGGTTCTTCCTTGGCGGCGGCGTCCTGATCCTTATCTCGGCGAGCTTCTGGCTCTACGCGTGGCAGACGGAGCGATTGGCGTTTCAACAGACCTTGACGACTGGCCGCTTGTTGATTGATCCGTTAGTGGCCAAGCGCCACATGGACGCGGGCCTTCGCGCCGAAGCCATGAAGGAGTTTCAAGACGGCTGGGAAAGCCATTGGCCCGAGGAAATGAAGAGCTATCAATATCGCTTACTTAAACCCGAAGCTCGCAACGCGATCAATAAGCCGAATGCCGAAGAGTTGACGATTCTCCGCGTCTTGCTCGAAAACCCCGAGCAGCAAGAGGTCACGAGACTCTCCGGCGACAAAGAGGTTTTTCACTATTATGGAGCGATACGGGTCAGTCCATCATGCGTCGGATGCCACCCGACAGTGAGCGAACGAGCCGAACGAGGAGAGCTTAAGGTCGGCGACATCCTTGCTGTCGCCGCTATTCAGATTAACACCGAGCACATCAAGAGCGGCGTCCACGTCAATCGGGCATTCCTGATTTCCAATGCTCTCGTGACCGCGTTACTCATCATGTTGGGTAGCTACCTCATTATCCGGTACGTGGTCGTCAAGCCCGTAAAGCACCTGAAAGACGTTAGCGATGCCATTTCCGCCGGACAGATCAATGTTCGAAGCGAGATTCAGACCGGCGACGAATTCGAGGACCTCAGCTATGCATTCAACCGCATGCTCCGAAACCTCGTGAGCATGCAAGAAAGGTTGCAGAAGATGAACGAGAGCCTCGATCTGAAGGTCGACCAACTGGCGCGTGCCAACATGGCTTTATTTGAGTCGAACCGGATCAAGAGCGACTTCCTTGCGACGGTGAGCCATGAGTTGCGAACGCCACTGAACAGCATTCTGGGTTTTAGTGACGTGCTGTTGTCAGGGCCGCCACTCAACGACAAGCAATTGCGATGGGTCCACAACATACAGGACAGCGGCAAACAGCTATTGGCGCTCATCAACGACATTCTTGATTTGGCAAAGGTCGAAGCCGGCAAGATGACGGTTCGCCCCGAGCGATTCGCGTTGATCGAAGTGACCGAAGGCTTGCTGAACATGTTTCGGCCTCTGGCCGACAAGAAGAATCTCGCCCTTCGATCCAGCGTCTCGCCGGACCTTCCGCTGTTGTTTCAAGATGCCGGCAAGATCCGGCAAATCCTCTCGAATCTGCTCTCGAATGCGATCAAATTCACACCGGAAGGGGGACGCGTGAGTATCTCGGCAGCGATCGAAAACGAGAGGCTCGTGCTGGAAGTTGCCGATACCGGCGTCGGGATTGCACCGTCCGACCAGTCGGCTGTCTTTGAGAAGTTTCGCCAATCGGCCAACCCGTTGACTCGCGAGCAATCCGGCACGGGCTTGGGATTGTCGATCGTTCGCGAGTTGTCAAAACTGATCGGTGGCGACGTCTCGCTAGAAAGCGAAGTGGGCCGGGGCAGCACGTTTCGGGTTCAAATACCGATGCAGTTGACCTTAACGCCGGATGATGCGGTCGTCGACGAAGCCGATAAGCCGGCGGGTGCGGTCTAAGGCGGCTGGGTCCGCCATGCCCGGCTTGCCCAGGTTTTCGGATTCTGTTACAACCCCGTTCTTGGATTCCCTGCCGGCGCGAGTCGGCGCTTCGGGATCGGCGAAACTATGCGAAATTTCCTGCGCGCCGTGCGGGCCTCTTGGCCCTATCGCGGTCGGCTCTTTCTCTCTATTGCCTTCGCCATCGCTGCCGCATCACTTTGGGGCGCGATGTTCCTCGCCATTCATCCGATGATGAAGATCCTCGGCGGCGAGAAGTCGTTGCCCGAATCGGTCGAGGTTGAAATTGCGCTGGTTGAGAAAGATATCGAACCTCTGCGGGCCAAGCTCGCCAAACTCGACGAGGAAAAACGGCAACTCGAGAAGATCCCCGAAACAGCCTATCGCCACCGGCGCGAACGTGAGATTACCGGGCAAATCGCCCAAACCGAATCACGATTGACCCGCGCCAGTGTCTCAATCTATCGGCTGCAAATCTTGAAGTGGATCTACAGCAATCACCTGCCGGCAGACCGGTTTCAGTGCCTCGTCGCCCTCATGGGTGCGGTTCTCGTTGTCGTGTTGTTCAAAGGGATATTCGAATTTGGCCACGAGTCCCTTTCCGGGAGCATCACGAATTGGACGCAGTATGACCTCAGAAACCGATTCTACCGTAATGTCATTCGCCTCGATGTCAACCACTTCAACGACGCGGGAAGCCACGAGCTCATGGCGCGGTTTACCAACGACATCGAGTCGCTCTCCGCCGGCCTGAAGATGATCTACGGCAAGGTTATCGCCGAGCCGCTGAAAGGGATTGCATGTCTCGGGCTGGCGTTCATGATCTCGTGGCAGTTGACCCTGTTGTTCCTCGTGGTTGTGCCGTTGGCCGTGATTGCCGCCGGGAAAGTCGGCAAAATGATCAAGCGGGCCAGCAAGCGGTTACTCGAACGAATGTCGGACATCTTTAAGATTCTACACGAGTCGTTCCGCGGCATACGAATCGTGAAAGCGTTCACTATGGAGCCTTACGAGCGGTTGCGATTCCGCTCGGCGACGCAAGCCTATCGCCGAAAAGCTCAGCGGATTGTCGAACTGGATGCCGCCAGCGGTCCGATCATGGACCTGATCGGCTCGGCGACGGTGGCGACCGCCATCATAGCGGGGGCCTACCTCGTTTTGCGCCAAAAGACGCACCTGTTCGGGTTGCGCATGACTGACTATCCGCTCGATCATGAAACCTTACTGCTCTTCTACGGGCTACTGGGCGCGACGGCCGATCCGGCACGGAAGCTCTCAAGCGTCTATACGAAGATCATGACCTCCGTGGCGGCGGCCAATCGGGTCTTTAATGCCTTGGACGTGCAACCGCGAGTCCGGGGCAACGTCGGCGCTGGGCGACTGGAACGCCATTGCCAGTCGATTGAGTTTCGCGATATCTGCTTCTCGTACGAGCCAGGCAAGCCGATTCTAACCAACATCCATCTGCACTGCCGGTTTGGTGAGACGGTCGCCTTGGTCGGGAAGAATGGATGCGGCAAGACGACGCTCGTCGGTTTGATTCCCCGGTTCTACGACCCAGATCACGGCACGATTCGCATTGACGGCACAGATATTCGCTCCGTGAATCTCCGGAGCCTACGACAGCAAATCGGCGTCGTCACCCAAGAGACGATTTTGTTCGATGACACGATCTTCAACAATATCGCGTACGGTCATCGCCACGCCAAACCGTCGCAGGTCGAGGAAGCGGCCGAGAGGGCCTTTGCCCACGACTTCATCATGAAGCTGCCCAAGGGCTACCAAACGATGATCGGCGAGGCCGGGGGAAAACTCTCGGGAGGTCAGAAGCAACGAATTGCTCTGGCTCGCGCCATCCTTCGTGACCCCGCGATCCTCATCCTTGATGAATTCACCAGCCAATGCGATGCGGAGAGCGAATCGCTCATGCACCAAGCTTTGCGAAAATTCATGCAAGGCCGGACCAATTTTGTCATCACGCATCGTCTCAACACTTTGGAAATCGCGGATCGAATCGTCGTACTCGACAACGGTCGAATCGAGTCGGCCGGCACTCATGACGAGTTGCTCAAATGTAGCCCCATCTATCAGCGTCTATACGAAGCGCACTTGCTTCATCGGGCAGCTTGATGAGCCACGCCCTGCGAGTCGCCTTTCTCATGGGGCTGTGTTGGATACTCTTTATCGATCAGCTCGCCAGTCGCGACCTTTGGGCAAGCCATGAGGCCCGAGCCGCCCAAAACGCCCAGCGAATGATCGATGAAGGACAGTTGCTTGTCCCTCGTCAGTTCAACGATGATTACGACCTTCAAAAGCCGCCGTTGTTCTATTGGAGCGTCGCGGTCTTGGGCCGGATTCGCGGCGGAGTCGATCCCGTCGCGGTGCGGTTACCCTCGGTGGCCTCAGCGCTGGCCTGTGTGCTCTTGGTCTATGTCTGGCTGGTTCAAGCCGGTCGGCCGATCGCGGGCATGGTCGGGGCCACCGCCTTGACCTGTGCTCAGCATTTCACTTGGATGGCCCAGGTCGGTCGCATCGACTCGTTCCTTACGTTGACGACCGCTGTCGCCATTCTGGCACTTCGTGGGGCGAGCTGGCGTCGCGGACTCGTGGCCGTCCTGGCGCTAAGTATGGGGATATTGCTCAAAGGCCCCGTCGGATTCGTCTTGCCGCTCGCCGTGGTTGTCGCCCTGGCATGGTTTGAACGGCGATTGGGTGACACGGTTCGGATGCTTGTCTGGGTAGCCCCATCGGCGGTCGCACTTGTTGTGCCGTGGTTTTTCGCGGCGAATCGCGAGACCCATGGCGAGTTTGTGCGAGTGTTTTTTTGGCATCACAATGTCGATCGAGCCATGGGTGGTTCCGATTCACTTGCCATTCACCCTTGGTGGTATTATGGTCCGCGTTTGATTGTTGATGTGTTTCCCGCGTCGCTGCTCTTTCCCATTGCCGGTTGGCATTTCCTTCGCGGATATCGAGGGATCGATGCCGGCGCCCGTCTTGGGCTTTTTTGGTTCGGGTTGGTCGTTTGCATTCTGTCCCTGTCGCGTTTCAAGCGTGCCGACTATCTGCTTCCGGCATACCCGGGCATGGCGATCTTCCTGGGCTGCGTGATCGAAGCTTGGCTCCAATCGGTTACCGAAAGGACGCGGCGTTGGGCGTTCCGAGCCATGGCCTGGGCCGTTGTCGCCACGGCGTCAATCTGGTTCGTGATGCACCATTGGGTCATGCCTCGCAGTGAGCCGTTTCGCGAGTGCCGAACCTTCGCTGCCCGTATCCGTGAAATGGAACCCCGGCCTCGCCTCGTGCTGTTCTTTCGCGTCGAAGCTCACGCACTCACCTTCCATCTCGGACGCCGCGTCAATACCTTTTTGGAATGGGAGAATCTCGATGTGTGGGCCGGGCGCCCCGGTTCATATCTCGTCGTCATGACGCCCGATTGTGCCCAGGAATGGCATGCCCATGTAACGGCCGGTCGTTTGGAATTGGTCGATCGAAATGACGTCGGTGGCGGGCCGCCGCACGAGAGACCCTTGGTCCTGATGCGAACTCGGCCCCATCGCGAGAGCGTTCATGTCCCACCCGAACAACAAACCGGCCATGTCGTCGGCGGCCATCAGTGTGGCGCTACCGATTCGGAACCAAGCGCCGATCCTGGAAAAAACGATTCAGGCGTGGTTCAACGCGCTCTCCAAACTCGACCGGCCCTTCGAGCTGATCGTCGTTGACGACGGCAGTTCCGACGAATCCGTGGCTCGGTGCGAATCGCTCGCCAAACAACATTCGCAGATTAAGGTGCTGCGGTTCGAACAACCCAAGGGTTTCGGTGCCTGTCTGCGCTTGGCTCTCGATCATTCCAGTTACCCATTGTTTTTTTACACCGCGGCCGACTATCCGTACCTGCCAGCGGATCTGCGCAAATTGATTTCCCGAATCGACGACGTTGACCTCGTTTCGGGCTTTCGAGCCGCTGCACCGTTGCCCGAGAGTCTGAAATGGGCCGGGCGCGTTTTTCGGTTCCTGGTTCGCGTATTCATTGGTTATCCGATGGAGCCTTCGCCGGGTTGGCTCGGAGTCCCCGCAAGGATTTACTCAATCTTTGTTCGTTTCTGGTTCGGCGTTCAAGTGCGTGACGTTGACAGTGCCTTCAAGCTGTTTCGGCGAGAGGTTTTTGAACGCATGCCGATTCAGTCGGATGGGGATTTCGTCCATACGGAAATACTGGCGAAAGCGAACTTCCTTACTTGCTGGCTCGACGAGATTCCGATTGGAGCATCGGGAAACGTGCGGGAATCGAAGGCGCCGGGGTTTCGTTTTGGCGGACGCTGGCGCGACATGCGCCGGGTGATGCGGAATCCTGATTTCGGCGCATCACCGGTGCCGTTGGCCGCATCAAGCGCGGCCTTGAATGGACCAACCCACGTAGAAAATCAACCCGCCAACGGCGGTTAGCCCCAGCATGACGCCCTCGGTGACTCGCGTGGGATCATGGATGTTCCCGGCGATCCCAATCGGAAGAACTAGCAGACCAATAAGCTGCAAGGCTCGTGCAATCCAACGTCGCATGGGAAGTTCCTGATCCTGAGAAAGTCGCGGACCGCTTTTCTCACGGTTGGCATAGCGACGGACTTAGCCGCACAGCCCTTCCGCAGTATACAGAGTTCTTAACGTCATGTGGCTGGTGGCATCGTTATTGCATTCATATTGCGTAACGTTGTATCGGAGCAGCACAGTTGCTTGACGCCGTGAGCGATGTACCTAGAAAACATGTCACAACAATCCGCGTGCCGCATTGGTCAGCGGTGTCAGAGCGTTCGACGACATCAGGAGGCCTTGCCAGTGACTTCGCGTCGCCAGCCGGTTCCCGCCTTCGTTCTTGGTTCGATCCTTGGCCTACTGTGTGCGATGCTCAGCGGTTGTGAGGATGCCTACACAGCCGACCTGAAGTATCCTGTTCGCACCGACTATATCGTCGACAAACCGTTCACAGTTCAGCCGACGAATTTTAACGGCCCCGGATTCTTGCCGCTGACGTCTCTGAATCCGGAGAAGCATTTTACCTATCCGGATCGAGAGTTACTGAAGGAAGAACAAAAACGCAAGAATATCCTCGATCCGTTGTTGCTGGGTGACAAAGTTCGCGCCGACATTGCGTCGCTCCTGCCAAGGTATTTTGGCCGCCCGCGAGCGCCCAAAGTTGAGATGCCGGCACTCGAGACAGCCCTCCAGCTTGATCGCGAAACGTTGGCACACGGCAGCGTCCTGTATCGCCAGCATTGCCTTCATTGTCATGGGGTCAGCGGCGACGGTCGCGGCCCGAATGCTGTTTGGCTCAACCCTCCGCCGAGAGATTACCGCCAAGGCGTTTTCAAGTTCACGTCATCCGGACAGGCCCCCGGTGACCGCAAACCGCTTCGGGCGGACCTTCGCCGGGTTCTGATGAACGGCGTAGAGGGTACATCCATGCCGTCGTTTTCGCTGCTAAAACCGGATGAAATTGATGCCATCGTCAGCTATGTGATTCACCTCGCGATCCGTGGTGAGGTGGAGTTCTTGTTGATGAAATCCTTGTTGCAGAATCCGCTGAAGATCGACGAGCCGGTTGCGGACGCGAAAGGCGCCCCGCAAACCAAGGATGTCGAATCGGTCGTGGGCCGGCTTCGAGAAGACGAGTTACTCGAAACGCTGACGCGGCGTTGGTTGGATGCTCAATCAAGCGAGATTCGGCCGATCGTTGAGCCGAAATTTGACTCCCTTGACGACAAATTGGCGTCGGCGGCCCGCGGTTACAAGGTGTTCGCGAACAAGGATCAAGCGAACTGCGCGGCGTGCCATGCCAACCTCGGTCGTGACTCGGCCTATTACTACGATTCCTGGGGAACAGTGGTGCGGCCTCGCAATCTGACGGCGAACAATTTCCGCGGGGGACGGCGCCCGATCGACATCTATTGGCGCATTCATTCAGGAATCAATGGTGGCCCGATGCCGGCACTGGTCGCCGATGTCGCCTCGCATTCCGCCGAAAAGGAAAAATGGCTCTGGGACCTCGTCAATTTCGTTCAGTTGGTCCCCTATCCGGAAATGCGGAAGTTGTTAAAGGAAAAGCACAAAATCGACCTCGATCCACGTGAGCCGTGAGTCTATCGGTTTGGCTTCTCGGGAGCGTCTACAGATGATGAAATTCGCGATTATATTTGCGTTGCTGCTCCTCACGACAGCGTTCGCAGTCTACACCCTCTTTCCCGAGGCTTTTCGTCGTGGTGGTTCCGGCGCGGGCCAACGATTTTGGGGCGTTTTATTTGGTGTGACGCTCGCCCTCGAGTTGCTGCTGTTTGTCGTCGCGCCGATGGTGGGATGGTGGTTACCAAAAGCCGTTAGCACATTTTCCGGTGACGTGGATCTTCTATTCTACGTGATCCTGGCGGTGACCGGCATCACGTTCATCGGGGTGAGCATCGTCTTCACTTACATCTTGTTCCGATTCCCAACCGAGCCAGGACGCAAGGCTTGGTATTCCCACGGCAATCACAAGCTTGAGATGATCTGGACGGCAATCCCCGCGGTCCTGCTCTTGGTGCTGGCATTCGGACAGATCCCCGCCTGGTTCAAGGTCAAGAACATGGAGTGGTTGAAGAACGTGCTGGCGTCCGAGGGTGGCGCCGATGCCGAGTTTGTTCAGTTCGAAGTGACTGGCCGGCAGTGGGAGTGGCGGATTCGATACCCGAGTTTGGCACATATGAACGAATGGAAGCAGCGATCGTCCGTTGTTCAAGACATTCGCATGAAATTGCCTCCGAGACCGGATGACGTTCGCCTCGTCAACGAGATTCACGTCGTCAAGGGACAGAAAGCACTGGTCCATCTCAGGACGACCGACGTGATCCACAGTTTCTTCCTGCCACAGATGCGTCTCAAACAAGACGCGCTTCCCGGTAAGACGATTCCGGTCTGGTTTGAGGCGACCGAGGCCAATTGCATCAAACGAGACGGCGTGTGGGTCGATGGTTATCGCTTCGACGGCGGTAAGAAGGACTGGATCAAGGATGGCAATTACGTTTGGGAGTTGGCTTGTGCGGAGTTTTGCGGCGCCCGGCATTCACTCATGCGAGGCAAGGTATTCGTTCATGAGACGCGCGCCGATTTCGAGGATTGGTTGAAGTCCGCGGAACTGACCATGTCTAAGAATACAGCAGATGGTCCGCCCCCAGCCAAAAAGTAAGGCGGCAGACGGACAGCTTTGGGAGTGGAGCAAGCGGCCAACCAAATGGGCTGACAGGATCAACAGAGGCAGATATCGATGAGCGAGAACAATCCCCATGCCGATTCGACTCATGGCCACGGCCACGACGAGTTGGGATTCCTCAAGAAGTACATCTTCTCGGAAGATCACAAGATCATCGGCATTCAGTTTCTATTCACCGGCTTATTGATGCTGTTCCTCGGCGGGGCACTGGCCCTCGGCGTTCGAACGCAATTGGGATGGCCGACGGCAGAGATTCCTGTCATCGGCAAATGGTTGTGGCCGAATTCCGCCGGCCATCGAATGCCGCCAGACTTTTACAACATGCTCTTCACGATGCACGCCTCGGTGATGATCTTCTTCGTCATCATTCCGTTGCTTACGGGTGCGTTCGGGAACTTCTTGATCCCGCTTCAGATCGGCGCCCGTGACATGGCGTTCCCGAAGCTGAACATGATGTCGTACTGGTTCATGTGGCCCGCCCTAATCTGTGCATTGATCAGTTTCCATGTCGACGGAGGTGCCGCGGCGTCAGGTTGGACCGCCTATCCGACGATTTCGAGTGTGACCATGCCGACCGGGCAAGGCTACAAGTCTCCGGCCCAAGCGGCCTCGGGCATTGGCCAGATCTTCTGGCTCCTGGGCCTGATTTTCGTCGGCGTCTCGTCCATGATGGGGTCCGTGAATTACATCACAACCATCATCAATATGCGGACCGTTGGCATGACAATGTTTCGCATGCCGATGAGCGTTTGGGCGATGTTCATTACTGCCATCCTTCAGGCGTTCGCGTTGCCGGTCCTTACCGTTGCACTGTTTCTGCAATTGTTCGACAAGACCATTGGCACGACGTTTTTCCTACCCCCGACCGGCCTGACATTCGGCAATTGGACGACGGGCCCCGGTGGAGGTCAGCCGTTGCTTTGGCAGCACTTGTTCTGGTTCTATTCGCATCCCGCCGTCTACATCATGATCCTGCCCGCGATGGGTATGGTTTCGGATATCCTCTGTGCCTTTGCTCGAAAGCCGCTATTCGGTTACCGCCCGATGGTGTACGCCATCGCCGGTATCGCCGGCCTCGGGTTCATTGTCTGGGGACACCACATGTTCCAAAGCGGCATGGACCCTCGCCTCGGCACCGGCTTCATGGTCGCCACGATCATGATTGCTCTGCCCAGCGCCATTAAGACATTCAACTGGCTCGGCACGCTGTGGCGGGGCGACTTGCGTTTTGATACGCCCATGTTGCATGCCCTGGCCTTCGTTTCGATGTTCGTCATCGGCGGGCTGAGTGGTGTCTTCATGGCCGCCACGCCGGTCGATATCTTCATCCACGACACTTACTTCATCGTGGCCCACATTCACTACGTGTTGTTCATGAGCAGCATGTTCGGAATCTTTGGCGGAATCACATTCTGGTTCCCGAAGATGTTCGGTCGAATGATGGACGAAAGATGGGGCAAGATTCACTTCATCATCACGTTCATCGCGGCCAATTGCACGTTCTATCCGATGCACATCCTGGGTGTCGGCGGCGTGCCTCGTCGCTATTACATGCCTGTCGGCGAGTTCGCATGGCTGTCGCACTTACAGCCGATCAACACTTTCATTTCGGTGAGCGCGTTCGTGATGGGCTTCGCCCAGTTCATCTTCGTCGCCAATATGGTCTACAGCTTGTTCTGGGGACCAAAGGCCGAACGCAACCCGTGGAAGTCGAACTCGTTGGAGTGGACGGCTCCGTCGCCTCCGCCGCACGGCAACTACGAGATTCCACCAGTGGTCGTTCGCGGCCCCTACGAATACTCGGTGCCTGGCATGGAGGAAGATTACCTTCCTCAAACGGCTCCACAACCTACCGGAGTGCCCGTTCCGGCGGCTCACTAGCCGAGAGTTATTCGAGGCTCATGACATGAATTTGCCAGCCACACCAACGGTCGCCGCGGTCTACCCGCGATCGTTACGCGCGCTGGCACTGTTCACTGCCATTGCCACCTACTTGTTGGTAGGCGTCGGCAGCATCGTCACCACGTTTCGCGCGGGCATGGCCGACAAGATTTGGCCGACGGCTCCTTGGCACTTGCTGATTATTGAATGGGAGGAGCCTCAGCCGGGATTCCTGATCGAGCATGCCCATCGAATCGCAGGATACCTTGTCGGATTCGGGATTCTCGCACTCGTCGGTTGGCTTCAGTTGACCGCTCCGAGCCGCATTCACCGTTGGCTCGGGACGACGTTGGTTCTGGTGCTGGCGGGCAGTGTTGCGACCGGGCTGCGATGGGTGAGGCAGTTACCCCGATCCGTCGAGGCATTGCAACAACCGATATTCCTCGTCGCCGCGGGCACCGTTGCCGCGTTGTTGATTTTGGCGCTCGTCGATTTGCGGTCGCGCTCGAGCGGTCGGTGGACGCGGACGCTCGCCGTCTTGACCTACATCGGAGTCCTTGTTCAAGGGATGCTTGGCGGGTTGCGTGTTTATCTGAACGAATTGATTGGGCCAAACCTTGCCGTGATACACGGGGTCTTCGCCGAGTTCGTTTTCTGCTTCACCGTTCTATTAGCAATCATGATGACGCGGCGCTGGAACGATCTCCTTGATTTGGCATCAGAACCGATCGACGTGGTTTCGCGCCGGGTCACGCAAGCTTTGGTCAGCGTCCTGCTTGTGCAAGTCATCTTCGGAAGCTTCCTGCGTCATCAGCAGCTGCCATTGGCTCAACGACTCCATCCGTTCTTGGCGTTCGTGGTTGTGATTCTTGCCTCGATCTTGCTGGCCCGTTGCTATATGTTCGATGCGGGAAAGTCTCGCCGGATCGCTATTTGGCATTTGGTCGGCCTGATCGCGGTTCAAGCCTTTCTGGGTATCGAGTCGTGGTTGGCAACAATCAACGCAGGGTCGAGTCTCCATGTGGTGGGACTCGTCGAGGTAACGGTTCGAACCGCGCACCTGATGATCGGGTTTGGGATTTTCACGTCGGCGGTGACAATTATGGCTCGCGATTGGCGAGCGTGGCTTCTGTAAACGAGGTCTGATGAACGCTCCGGCCGCCACGACCGAAACGCTTTCGACCCCCACGGTGTCCTTGAGCCGATTTGCGGATTACATTCAGCTTTCACGCCCCCGTATCGCCGTCATGGTTCTGGTCACGGCTCTCCTTGGTGGGTTGGTGGCTGGGGAAACGAACACCGTTCTGCTGATTCAAATGCTGGTTGGAACGTTGCTCGCCACGGCCGGGTCGAGCATCTTCAACCAGCTATTGGAGCGCCGCACGGACGCCAGAATGCCGCGCACTGAAATGCGGCCGTTGCCCGCGGGGCGGCTGAGTTTCGGCGAAGTCTTCATCGTGGGTTCAATGGTCACCATATTCGGTTTGGTGCTGTTGTTGGCACTTCCCTCGGGTCCGCTGGCTGCCATTGTGACGGGGCTGACCTTCGTGATTTATGTCGCCGTATACACTCCGTTGAAACGATTGACATGGCTGAACACGTTCGTCGGTGCCTTGCCGGGGGCCGCGCCCCCGCTGATCGGCTGGGCTGCCGTTCGAGGAACGCTCGACTGGGCATCGGTTCCGTTGTTCGCGATCCTGTTCTTTTGGCAGATCCCGCATTTCTTGGCGATCGCTTGGATGTATCGGAATGAGTATCGCGATGCCCAATTGAAGATGCTGCCGTGTCTGGATCCAACCGGCATTCGAACAACGCGAGCCATGATCTTGAACACAGTGTTTCTGATCGCGGCCAGTCTCGCACCAGCCGTGTTTGGTGCCGGCTGGCTCTACCTGATCGGGGCGACGCTGCTGGGTGCGGCGTTCCTTTGGCTGGCAATCGCCTTTGGCCGATCTCGTAATGTGTCATCGGCACGAGCCGTCCTCAAGGCATCGCTCATCTACTTACCGTTGGTGTTGCTGCTATTGTTCTGTGATCGATTAATCTGACCTCCTTCAGACGGTGCAGGATATGTCACTGGCCACGCTCGACCCGAAGTACATCCAAAAGGGTATCCCCGTCCCCAACGGCAAGTTGGCGATGTGGCTGTTCCTGGTCACGGAAATCATGTTCTTCACGGGACTGATCGGCACCTACATCGTTCTGCGAAACAGTGCCCCGCAGTCGTCGCCCGACGGCATTACCTGGCCGGAACCGAAGTCGGTCCACTTGAAAGAGTGGATGGGCGCGCTGAATACGTTCGTTCTCATTGTTAGTAGTTTCACGGTGGTTCTGGCGCACTCTGCGATCGGTCGCGGAGAAACCAAAAAGACAGGGCTATATGTCGCCATTACGTTGGTTCTCGGTTGCGTCTTCATGGTCATCAAGGGCTTCGAGTACACTGCCAAGTTTCAACATGGCATCATGCCCGGGCTGATCGGCGACAATCTTGATCCTTCGGGAAAGCACCCGTTTGACCCAAACAATGCGCTGGCCTATCGTGACAAGATCCGCAAACAACTCGATGAGATTGTTAATCACGGCCACTCTCACGGCTTGTCTGCGGAAGCGATCAAGGATTGCGAAAAACTCCTCAACGAGATCAGCATTAGTGGCGACAAACTGCCGCTGGAACCCATCGCGGTAGGAATGCGTGTGGGTAACCACTCCATGAAAGATAGCCTCATAGGCAAACATGAAGGACTCCACCTCACGCCATATATTCCATATGGCAACCTGTGGGCATCGTGCTACTTCGCCATGACTGGGTTTCACGCGGTCCACGTGCTGGGCGGCTTGGTGATTTTCGTCATTATCCTTTGGAAATGGGCACTGGGAAGCCTTGGACGGCAACACACGAATTTCATTGAGTACACCGGCCTCTACTGGCACTTCGTCGATGTCGTCTGGATCTTCTTGTTCCCACTGCTGTACTTGGTCTAAGGTAATATGGCTCAACCATGTGGAGTTTAGCGATGTCCGAACCTCATGACGCTCACGAGTCTCACGATCACGCTCACGAAGAGCACATCAGTGACTCGACCTTCTTCAAGGTCTTCGTCGGGCTTTTTGTTTTCACCATCATCTCGTTCCTGGCCAATCAGGTGTTCGGCGCCGGGATCAAGAGTTTTGCGATCATTGGCACTGTTGCCATCCTGAAAGCACTGCTCGTCGTCGTCTTTTTCATGCATCTGAAAATCGACTGGAAGAAGCTCTTCGTATTCATTGTTCCGGTGATGATTCTCGCTCCGATGCTAATCGTCACTCTGGTTCCTGATATCTGGCTTGCGTGGCGGTTGACACCGTGAGCGGATACGATTTGCCGGCGTGCAACGCGGTTCTTAACGGCACTTCGGCCATATTGCTGGTGGCTGGCTTCGTTGCCGTCCGGCTTCGGCGCCTGGGATTGCACAAGGTGTTGATGTTGTGTGCGTTTGCCTGTTCCGGGATCTTTCTGGCGTCGTACCTCTACTACCACTTTGGGGTTCGCGGCGGTGAGGCGACGCGGTACACAGCCACCGGCTGGCAACGAACCTCGTACCTCTTGATCCTCCTCACGCATACCGTCTTGGCGGCTTGCGTCGCCTTTATGGCACCGACGACTATCTACATCGGTTTGACGAATCGTCTTCAGAAACACCGGAAACTGGCTCGATTGACGTTTCCGATCTGGCTCTATGTGTCGGTCACCGGGGTTCTGATATACTGGATATTAAGGGACCACTACCCAACAGGTCCCGGTTAGGAGTTACCCATGAGCCGATTGATTCGATGGTTGGCGGTACCAACGCTGCTACTCGTTTTGTCCGGCTCGATTGTCGCCTGCCCACTCTGCAAGGAGTCGATCCCCGAAGCGGTCGACGGGGCCGAGGGCAATTTCGACGGGGACCAGCAGGCAAGGGCCTGGAACAACAGCATTCTCTTCATGCTCAGCATGCCCTATGTCCTTTTGGGCGCCGTGGGATTGCTAATCTATCGCGGTTACCGGAGTGCGCCGAAGTCGAATCCACCCGCGGATGATCTGAACGCTTCGTCATGAACCGAGGCTGGAGTGGCCCGTCTTGTGTTCGTTTTCTTAACATTGGCAGCCGTTACAGTTCCTCTTTCCACGGCTGCTGATTCTCTTGTTTGGCCGCAGTTTCGTGGACCGAATGCCCAAGGGGTCTCGTTCAGCAACGCGGCCTTTCCGGTTCGATTCGGCCCGAATAACAACCAGCGATGGATGACGCCTATTCCCGCGGGCGTTTCGTCGCCAATTATCTGCGGCGACATCGTCGTAGTCACCGCATTCGACGATAGTCAGAAACAACTGCAAACGATCGCCATTAATCGGCGAGACGGCCGCATTCGCTGGCGGCGCACCGTTGCCCCCAAGCAAATCGAACGCGTGCATCCGGTGAACAGCCCGGCGGCCTCAACACCTGCCACCGATGGCAAACGCATCATCAGCTACTTCGGCTCGCATGGCTTGGTCGCTTATGATCTCGACGGCAATGAACTCTGGCAGAGGCCCTTTCCCATGATTTCGCGGGGCTTCGGCACAGGGGCGTCCCCGGTCATCGTGGGGGACATGGTCGTACTTGCCGGGCACGGCCGCGAGTCGCGCGTGCTGGCCATAAAGGCGGATGATGGCAAGACTGTTTGGGAATCCGCTCGCTTGCCATTTCCGTCCGACTTCCCGGCACCCGTGCAATGGAATCGGCAACTGGTCTTACCTGGTACTGGAGGGATGCAAGCACTCTCACCCGCGGATGGAACGATCGCCTGGACGTTGCCGGGGCTGTCGCTTCAGGCTGTGCCGACGCCCGCGATTGGTGACGAATTCTTGTTTGTCACTAGCTACTTGGTTGGGGGAGATTCCGATCATCGACTCTCGTTGCCTGATTTCAAGGAGTTGTTGAAGAAGCATGACGCCAACGGTGACGGGTTACTGACGGCGAAAGAGATTCCGTCGGGAGTCGTCATCTTTAGTCGGGGCGCTCCGGGCG
Organism: uncultured Alcaligenaceae bacterium; assembly: GCA_964515185.1. Lineage (GTDB taxonomy): Bacteria > Planctomycetota > Planctomycetia > Gemmatales > Gemmataceae > CAZESP01. The sequence continues at coordinate 235,003 of CAZESP010000002.1, read as the reverse complement.
GCGTCGGCGATGTGACGATTCACAACCTTTTCGGGCGATTTGACACCAATCGCGACGGCAAGGTTTCCCAAGCCGAATGGGAAGCGATGGAGCGTTCCCCGTTTGACAATTCGATCTTGGCCATTCGTCCCGGGGGCAAGGGTGAGCTTGCCAAGGAATCTGTGGCATGGCAGCATCAAAAGGGCATCCCCGAAGTTCCGTCGCCCCTCTGCTATCACGGGCGGGTGTATCTCGTCAAGAATGGTGGTTTGATGGCATGCCTTGACGCCAAATCAGGTAAGCTCCTCTTTCAAGAGCGCCTTGGGGCCGGTGGCCAGTATTATTCGTCTCCCGTCGCCGCCGATAATAAGGTCTATGCATGTTCGGACAGTGGCACCGTGAGTGTCGTAGGTGTTGGTCCCACCCTCAACGTCATCGCCAGAAACGTGCTGGCGGAGTCGATTCGAGCGACGCCCGCGTTGGCTGACGGCGTTATCTACATTCGTACCGAAAAACACCTGCATGCCTTTGGGCAACCCTGACAGATTTGGAGACCGGAACATGCTGAACACGTCGCTGCGGGATGAAGTCTTCCGACACTTGCTCGATGTACAGACCCCCGGGCAATATATCGGCGGCGAGAAAAACATTGTCGTCAAGGATCACCGACAGGTTCGCGGAAAGCTCTGCCTCCTGTTTCCCGACACGTACTCGCTGGGCATGAGCCATCACGGTTTGCAAGTTCTCTACAGCATCATGAACGCCGACCCGCAGTGGGCATGCGAACGAGCCTTTACCCCGTGGAGTGATTTCGATGGGAAACTGCGCGAGAATGAGTTGCCCCTGTATTCGCTCGAGACGTATACACCCCTCGTGGAATTTGATCTTGTTGGTTTCAGCCTTCAGTACGAGGTCTGCTACACGAACATTCTGACGATGCTATCGCTTGGCGGTATTCCGTTAATGAGCGTGGATCGGACACCTGATCACCCTCTCGTCATTGCCGGTGGCCCCGGCGCTCAGAACCCCGAGGTATTGGCTCCGTTCGTGGATCTATTCGTCATTGGCGACGGCGAAGAGAGCTTGCCGTGGCTCATGGAGCGATGGATGAGCCTCAAGGAACGTCACGCAGGGCAGCCGGGCGTGCATCGCGACGATCTCATTGCCGAACTGATCGGAGCGACCGATTGGGCATATGCGCCGAGATTCTATGAACCGGAATACCACGCAGACGGAACGATCGCTGCGATGAATCGGACTCGTTCCGATGTTCCCCGAGAAATTGTGGCTTGTACGATCACACAGGATTTTGACTCGATCCCGCTACCGACACGGCCCATCGTTCCATTTGTTGAAGCCGCCCACGATCGCATCAGCATCGAAATCATGCGTGGTTGCCCGTGGCAGTGCCGGTTCTGCCAATCAACCGTCATCAAGCGGCCTTTGCGAGTGCGAAGCGTCGAGACGATCGTTCAAGCGGCATTGGAGAGCTATCGCAATACGGGATTGGAGGAAATAAGCCTCCTGAGCCTTAGCACCAGTGACTACCCTTATTTCGAGGATCTGGTGAAGCGAATGCACGAGGTGTTCGGGCCACTAGGAGTGAACATCTCGTTGCCGAGCCTGCGCATCAATCACCAACTGCGCAGCGTTCCACTTCTTCTGGCCGGCGCTCGTAAGGCAGGTCTGACTTTGGCTCCGGAAGTGGCTCGCGACGATATGCGCGACCAGATTCGAAAGAAGATCAAAAACGAAGATCTCTACGAAGGTTGTCGTCAGGCGTTTGCGAATGGTTGGCAACGAGTCAAACTCTACTTTCTGTGCGGCCTGCCGGGAGAGCGAGTTGTCGATCTCGACGGCATCATCGACATGGCCGAGACGATCGCTCAGATAAGTAAGCAAGTGACCGGACGATACAAGGACGTGACCGTATCGGTATCGAATTTCGTTCCCAAGCCGCATACGCCCTATCAATGGAGCGGCATGCAGACTCGCGAGCACCTTGAAAAGGTGGGCCATTACCTGCGAACGAGTTGCCGATTCGAATCGGTGCGGATCAAACAGCACGACATCGAGCTTAGCCTCCTCGAGGGTGTCTTGACTCGCGGTGACCGGCGCGTGGCGCCGGTGGTGCTCGAAGCATGGAAACGAGGTTGCCGGCTCGACGGTTGGCGGCAACACTTCAAGCCCGAGATCTGGTGGCAGACTTTTTCGCAGTTCGGCATCGATCCGGCGTGGTATTCCCATCGAGCGCGCCCGACAACTGAAGTCTTGCCCTGGGACCACATCAACGTTAAAAAGGGCCGCGACTACCTCGAAAAAGAACACGATCGTAGCCTCGTTCAGCTCCAGGTGATGGCCAGCGCGAAGTAGTCTCACTCGTGCCGATCGGCGACTGTTTCCTTGCGTTTTGGCCAATGGCGTACTATGGATTGTGGTGACACCATAATGCCTCGCTGCAACCGGTGCGGAATTCGCTCTTGCACGATTGGGATTGACCGTGACCCAATTCGCTCCACTCGCGACGGACAAAGAGAGGCCGCCACGCGGATCGGAACACCCGGTACCCGCCGGAACGGTCACCCAGAAGCTTGAGGGACTCGCCGAAGCGCTATTTCGAGAAGCTGGTGACGCCCTTTTCCTATTCGAGCCGGATAACGGCCAGATTCTTGAAGTCAACCCAACGGCCCAGCGGCTAAGCGGCTTCTCGCGCGAGCAACTCTTGGGGATGCAGATTAGCGACTTGATAGTGGTCGAACCGGGGGGAGACGACGCTCGCCTCAAGGATGCGTGTCGCCAGTCGGGGATTTTTCATGCCCGCGACGGCTATCTATTGCGAACGCAAGTCGAGAATGAGTGGATTCCCGTCGATCTGACGGTCACCCGGCTACATGTGAAACCCAGGACTCTCGGCCTCATTACGGCTCGCGATCTGCGCGAACAACGCGAAGCCTATCAGCGACTTAAGAAGGTCGAATCGGAAATTCGCCGCGGATTGACCTCGGTTGCCGACTGCCTCTGGAGCGCAAAGATCGACGGCGATGGGCAATGGACTTATCGCTATTTGTCCCCAGTAATCGAGAAAATCGTCGGCCTGCCTGCGACCTATTTCATGCAGTCCCATGATCGCTGGGGAAAAGTGGTGGATGCACGCGACCGTGGACTCTGGTCTGAGGGAATGGAGGGGCTGCGTGCCGGCCGGAATCAGCATTTGGAATACCGTGTCGTTCGCGCCGATGGCAGCGTTTGCTGGGTCCGTGAGAACATCCAAGTCAGCCGAAAGGACCACGGCAGCGGCTGGCTGCTGGATGGGGTCATCACTGACATATCGGATCGAAAGCGAGCCGAAGAGGAGTTGTTGACAGCGATCGAGGCAGCCGAAGCGGCCAACGACGCTAAGAGTGAATTTCTGGCGAGCATGAGCCATGAATTTCGGACGCCGCTCAATGGGATTCTGGGCATGACGGAGCTGATGCTCGATACCGAACTGACGGTCGAGCAGCGCAAATACCTAGACAATCTGCGAGGTTCGGCCGATGCCCTGCTGGCGCTGGTGAACGATGTTCTCGACTTCAGCAAGATCGAAGCGCGCAAGCTTGATCTTGAGGAATTGCCGTTTTCGTTGCGAGACGCGCTGTATCAATCCCTCGACATCGTAGCGGCCAAGGCGCATCGGAAGCGACTCGAACTCATCTGCCAAATCGCACCGGACGTATCCGATCAGTGGATTGGTGACAGCAGCCGGCTTAGGCAGGTCATGGTGAATCTCATCGGCAACGCCATCAAGTTTACCGAGTCGGGCGAAATCCTCATTCGCGTGGGCAGGGCGACGCCCGAAGTTGCGCTGGGACGGCGCAGCTTTCACGGCTTTCCTTTGTCGATGCTCGATTCGCCGCTGCTCTATTTCACGATTTCCGATACCGGCATCGGGATTCCGCCGGACAAGCAATCGGCGATTTTCTCTGCCTTCGCTCAAGTCGATAGTACGACAACGCGAAGATTCGGTGGCACCGGGCTTGGCTTGGGCATCGCGTCGCGGCTTGTTGAATTGATGGGTGGTCGCATTTGGGTCGAGAGCGAAGTGGGCAAGGGAAGCACTTTCCATTTCACGGTCCGATTCAAGAGCGGTTCTGTCTCGAGCCTCTTATATCCGACCACCTCGAACACGGTTTTCCGTGACGTTCCAATACTCGTCATCGAAGATAACAAGACCCAGTGCGACTACTTGGAGACCGTACTCACTCACAGCGGAATGTTGCCGGTGTCGGCGGCGAGTCTCGAAGACGCGCGATTGATATTCCGCCGGCGTGCGCTGTTGGGGGCGCCGTTTCGCGTCATCCTCATCGATAGCACGCTGCCGGAAATTGCGGACTTTTCCAAGATCACGCCATTTTGGCACGATTGGGCTCAGCATTCCTCGGCGGGTGTGCCCTTTGTGGTGCCAATGCTGACGACGGAGAATCTGGGTAGGGATGCGGCTCACTGCCGCCAACTCGGGCTGACCGAATACCTTGTCAAGCCCATGCGGGAGTCCGCTCTGCTCGGCTCGATCGAGACTGTCCTCAATCCAGCAATCTCGGCCAACAACGACGCGGTTTGTGCTGGCCGCCGAATCGACGACCGAGCTCGGCAATACAAGATTCTTTTGGCCGAAGACAACTCGGTCAATCAGCTCTTTGCGGTAGGGCTTCTCGAAAAGCGAGGCCACAAGGTTCATGTCGCCAGTAACGGGCGCGAGGCCATCGACGCGGTGACCCGTGAGGATTTTGATCTGATACTCATGGACATCGAAATGCCCGACTACGATGGCTTCGAGGCGACGAAGTCGATTCGAGCTACTGAAGCCAAGAGTGGAAAACGAGTTCCCATTGTCGCGCTGACGGCCCATGCGTTGAAGGGCTTTCGCGAAGCATGCCTTTCCGCCGGCATGGACGATTATTTGGCAAAGCCCATACGCATCTCCGAACTGATGCGGGTCATCGATCGCCACATAGCCAATCCCAGAGCACAGCCGGCGCCCGCTGCGGAATCGGAGGATGGGAACGATATTGGATCGCCGACCTTTGATCGCCAACGTGCGTTGGAGCGAGTTGATGGCGACTTGAGTATGTTTCATTCGCTCATCGCCAGTTTTCTGGATGACCGCAAGTCTCTCACGGCGACCTTGCACGCGGCATTGCAGGCAGGCGACGCGCCGCGCATCCGATTCGCCGCGCACACGCTCAAGGGCCTGGGTGCGGTCTTCTTCGCGTCGAAGCTCGTTGGCGTTGCAAGTCAACTGGAAGCCGTTGCTCGTCAAGGCGACCTCACAGCGGCAGCCGATCTTGCGGACGCCTTAGAGAAGGAACTGACACAACTAGATGCTGCTCTCGATCGAGAAATTCACGCGACGCAATAAGGGAATGGTCGATGGCTGGCTCGACAAGGTCTCCTGTTTGGCCCGAATTCAACTTTTATGCCGCACAGTCGTGATGTATGAGTTAGAGTTCGATTGAGACTAATAACCAAGAAATCAACCCAAACTGGGCTGAGCATGTATCACCTAAACGTCTGCTTGATCGGTTGTGCCGGTGACTTGTTGCAACTCTTGAGGATGGAGTTGTCGGTTCACGGCGCCCGCATCGAAGCCGAGTATCTGGGCGTGGAAAGCACCGTTGCTGCCCTGCGACCGGCAAACGCTGGCGCGGACCCCGCGAACTGGAACGGCAGGAAATCCGAACCAATTCCCGATTCGGCGCGACGACTGTTTATTGTTCACGTTGAATCGATGCAGGAATTGCCGGCCATCAAACGGCTGAACGCATTCTTTCCCGGGAACCCAATCCTCGTACTGTTGCCATCGACCGGCGACCCGAATCTGCTTATCTCGGCGATGCGCATGGGAGCGACTCAAGTCGTCATGCTCCCGCTTCAGGCAAACGACTTCAAATCCGCTCTGGATTGCATCGCTCTGCAAAACGGACAAACGGTCACTAACCAGGTCATCGCCGTAGCCGGAGTCACGGGTGGTTGCGGAGCGACGACGATCGCGATCAACCTTGCTTATGAGCTTTCCGAAGCGAGCCAACTGCGGGTCATTCTCGCGGAATTGTCGTTGCAAATGGGCAAGTTACCCCTTTATCTCAATGTCGAACCGCGTTACACGACGCATGATCTGCTGCAAGATATTCACAAGATGGATCTTTACTTCATGCAGCAGGCCCTGACGCCGATCGTGGAGCGAGTGCAGATTCTCTCAGGTCCTTATCAGAATGTGACGCCGCTGTCGGTGCCACCATCGGACGTCTTGTTGCTCGTCGAAGGTCTGCGGCAGTTGGCGGACATCGTCGTTTTGGATGTGCCATGTACCTACGACGCCATGTACTTCGAGACCTTGATGGCTGCGGACCAAGTAGTTCTGGTCGCCGAGCAGAAGGTTCCGTCGATTCGGTCACTTCAGATGATCCACGGTCAATTGCAGGACAAACTGCACCATTTGGTCCTGAACCGCTACGATCCCAACGTGCCGGGCTTTGGCGTCGATCGCCTGCGCACGATGTTGGGAGTCTCGGAGATTCTCACCATCGTTTCCGATTACCCCTCGGTAATGTCGGCCGTGAATCAGGGTCTACCGCTTAAACTGAAGGAACCGAAATCAAAAGTTCTGACCGGGATCACCGCCCTTGCGCAGAAACTCCTACCCAGACCGACTGAGATGGAAGAGACCAAGAAACCAAGCAGCATGTTCGGCCGGCTCATCTCCACGCTGGGCATCAAGAAATAAGGGGATTTGGAGTGACCTCGCCATCGCGCACCGTTCGACTGCTTCACGTCGAAGACAACCTGACCCATCGCCGATTAATCGCCCATTTGTTGGCCGGTAGCCGCGATCTTGTCATTGACGTTTACCAAGCCGATTCCGAAGAGAGCGCCATTCGCCAATTGTCAGAGATCGGCTTCGACATAATCCTCCTCGACTATCACTTATCGTCTGGCGACGGCCTGAACTGCTTGCGACGGATTCGATCAATCGATCCCATCGTTCCGATTGTCGCGCTTTCAGGTATTGCCACGACAGATGACGCCGCCGAGTTGCTCGAGGGTGGCGCCGACGACTACCTTTGCAAGCAGGACCTGACGCGCGAAATCCTTCTGCGAAGCATCAGATCGACGTTGTCGCGCGCGGACCTTGCTCGGCATCTTCCGGTTATCAAGGACGGCGATCAACACGACCGATTGCGGACGTTGTTGGGGCAATTGTGCAGCGCCTTTGTTGACCGTCTCGGACCCGATTGGCTGCGCATGTTGGACGATTTCGAAACGGGCGCTCGCGAGAATCATCTTTCCGCGAACGACTTCAAGCGTCTGTTTGACGACGTCTTCAGCCAGATAGGTGACTCTCATCAGCGTTTGAATTTGGAGACGCTCGTTCGGCCCGTGATGCTCGAGGTATTGGTGCGACTCTACGGCCAAGCGTCTGCCGTTGCCGCGGCTGGTTGACCGAACCCTTCTCGGATTCCCCGTCCCCTTATAATGGAAGTGGCTCAGGGCGTTTCCTGGGCGACCGTTATTCTGGGACTCGTATGTTTGTCGATCGCATCTCAATCTTCGCGTGTGGTGGTGATGGCGGGCGCGGCGCGATGAGCTTCCGGCGCGAGAAGTACGTTCCGCGGGGAGGACCGGATGGCGGTGACGGCGGAGATGGCGGGTCGGTCATCCTGCGGGCTGTCGCCGGCGCGGATAGCCTTGCGGGGCTGACCCACCGAAAATTCTGGCGCGCTGAACAGGGAGGAGCCGGCGGACCGGCTCTGCGGCATGGGCGACGAGGCGGCGACCTTGTCATCCCCGTCCCGCCTGGGACCATTGTTCGCGACCGGGATCGCGGAAACATTCTCAAGGATCTTATTCAAATTGGCGACGAAGTGACAATCGCCCACGGCGGGCGCGGCGGGCGCGGGAACAAGGCCTTTGCGACAGCGACTCATCAAGCTCCTCGCGAATTCGAACCCGGCACCGCCGGCGAAGAACGATGGGTGATCCTGGAACTGAAAGTCATTGCCGACGCCGGTTTGGTCGGCCTGCCCAACGCCGGGAAATCAACGCTTCTGAGCCGGCTTTCTCGCGCGAGGCCGGAAATCGCCGACTATCCGTTCACCACCAAATACCCCAATCTCGGCTTGGTTTTCGTTGACGATGACCGATCCTTCGTGCTGGCCGACTTGCCGGGCTTGATCGAAGGGGCACACACGGGCGTCGGCCTAGGACATGAGTTTCTTCGACACGTGGAGCGAACGCGGGTCTTGGTTCACCTGATCGAACCGATGCCAACGGATAATTCTGACCCAATTCAGAATTACCGCATGATTCGGCGTGAGATCGAACTCTATTCGCCGCTCTTGGCGTCCAAACCCGAACTGGTGGTCGTGAGCAAATCCGAATTATTGGCCGATGCGGACTTGATCGAACGCATGGAGCGCGACATCGGCAAGCCGTTGGTACGCGTCTCCGCCGTGACGGGTGCCGGATTGGCGGAACTCGTGCATGCGATAGTCGACCTGTTGGCGTCGATCCAAACTTCCGAAGCTCCCGTCTTACATCGACCCGTTCCGCCTCACCTGCGCCCGCCGCCCTCGCCGATCAACGCTCCAACCGAGACTTGAGCATGAATCGCGTACTCGTTGCGGACATCGGCAATACGCGAATCAAGATCGGAGTTGCCGGAGGCGATCAACTCCTTTCGACGGCTTCGCTGCCCCCAGATGATCCACCGGCACTAGAAGCCCAATTGCGAGCCTGGGACGTTGCGCCCGGAGCCGCATGGGTCATTGCCGGGGTTCATCCTCCTCGCCGGGATCGCCTAAGAGATTCGTTAGAAAACCGGGGCGATTCGGTTCGAATCCTGTACGACTATCGCGACCTGCCGATTCGGTCATCCGTTCGCTTGCCGGAACGGGTTGGAATCGATCGTCTGCTCAACGCCATTGCGGTGCGGTCGATGTTACGGGAAGCAGTAGCCGCCATCGTCATCGACGCGGGGTCGGCGGTTACCGTGGACTGGATCGATGCCGCAGGCGTTTTCGAGGGCGGCGCGATTTTCCCAGGGCTAACCCTGATGAGCCAATCGCTTCACGATTACACAGCTCAGTTGCCGCTCGTCGACTTGTCCGGCGACATGGAACCGCCCCTTCCGGGGAAGGACACTTCCGAGGCGATTCGAGCTGGGATCTATTACACGGTTTGCGGCGGCATTGACCGAATCGTCGAACGAATGTCAGAGCATTGCGGCGGCGCTCGAGTTTTTCTTGCCGGCGGGCATACCGAACTTCTGATGGATCTTCGCTGCCGGCCTCAGCGGTTGGGGGCGTTCGTTGCCCTGGAGGGTATTCGCCAAGTCGCCATTGGTGGCTCATGAACCAAACGGTTGCGGCCTGTGTTTCACCGCAAGGGGTCGGAGCGATTGCATCCGTCGTGGTCTTCGGGCCTGATGCCTGGACGATCGTGCGAGCACAACTTAGTCCGGTGGGGACCAAACCGCCTCCTGTGACCATCGACTCTTCTCGAATTTGGATTGGCCCGTTCGGATCGCCAGCGACGATCGACGAAGTCGTCGTGACAACTGAACTGGTCACCGATCAACCTTGGATCGAGATACATGGACACGGGGGACGATACTCCGTTGAGGCCATTCTCGAAGCCCTCGCGAACGGCGGCGCGGCGACGGTTGATTGGCGGCGGATATACGAAATCGCTGGGCGTGAACGGGCAGGATCTAAGGTCGTTCAATGGTTGGTTCAGGCGCCCAGCCGGCAAACCGCATCGATCCTCCTCGACCAATATTCGGGAGCATTCGACAAGGAAATGGCGACAATCGCCCAATCGCTTCATGACGCTCCCGATGAAGCTCTGCACCGTGTCGAGAGTCTGTTACGATTCGCCCCCTTGGGAAGGCACTTGGTGGAACCCTGGCGCGTCGTCATCGCCGGACGCCCGAACGTCGGAAAGAGTAGCCTCTTGAACGCATTGGCCGGCTTTCCGAGGAGTATCGTGGCAGCGGTGCCCGGGACGACACGCGACCTTGTTGCTGTTTCGCTTGTATTTGGTGGTTGGCCGGTTCTCGTCGTTGACACCGCCGGCATTCGCGACGAAAGCAGCCCGCTAGAGGCACAAGGCATCGCCTTGGCTCGGTCGGAAATCGAGAACGCGGACCTATGTGTCTGGCTCGTTGACGCAAGCATCCCATACGACGACACTGGGCTGTCACTGCGATCGAGCCGCGACCTGATTGTCGTGAACAAGATTGATCTCCCGGCAGCTTGGGACACGAGCCGTGACACATTCATTCGACTGTCCGCCAAGACAGGAGAGGGAGTCGAGCGCCTGATGGCGGCGATCATCCACCGTTTGATTCCCGAGGTGCCGCCGCCGGGAGCTGCCGTGCCGATCGGAACAGAGCAGATCGCGCAACTTGAGCGAATTCGAGAAACTGCGCTGGCCAGGATTCCCGAAACCCGGCGCGACAGCATCAAGCGGCGCGGTTGACGGAAAGTACCAAAAGACAGAAGTCGAACTGATTGGAAAAGTTTGCCAGGAAAACAGCCAGGATCGCGAGGAGTCTCTACCGACTTGTTGACCGGCGGGTCGCCTCGGGAAATAAATAAGGTGTGATTGAAATTGCGACCGGGTGGGGGGTTCCATGCGATCGTTGTTGGGCCTCGCAATACTCGTTGGCGTTGCGGCCGAAGTCGAAGCGGCCGGCATTTTGTGGCGGTCACGGCACAAGGTGCCGGAGCTTGCCACGGTCAATTGCAAGCTGAACGGCACGGTCCTCGATTTCACCCACAACCACGGTTGTGATCGACGTATCTACTCGCCGGCGCTCGATTCCAAACGAGATTTGTACATCTATCTTCCGCCGGGCTTCGATCACTCGAAGCGCTATCCCGTGATCTTTTATCTCCACGGGCTGGGTCAAGACGAGACACGATCGCTCAACGGCATCGAGATCTTTGATAAGGAGATATCGGCGGGCCGACTGCCACCGACGATCCTGGTCGTGCCCGACGGCAGTATTCGCGGGCATCCATCGTTGCTCAACGCCGGGAGCTTCTTCCTGAACTCACGGGCGGGTCGTTTTGAAGATTATTTGATGCGCGATATTTGGAACTTCGTCCACGAGAGCTTTCCAATCATTCCCGATCGGTGCGCCCACGTCTTCGTGGGTTTGTCCATGGGCGGTAACTCCGCTTACAACCTCGCGTTCAAGTATCGGGATCGCATCGGCGTCGTGGCGGGGATTCTGCCGCCGTTGAATCTGCGCTTCGGCGATTGCAAGGGTCGCTACTCCGGTAAATTTGATCCGAACTGTTTCACGTTTCGCGATCGAATTCGCCCGTTGGCCCCAGTCGCTTTCTACAAGGGGCTTTACATTCCCCAGGCCCAACTCATTGGGCCGTTGTACGGAGTCGGTAGAGAAGCCCGAGAAGCCCTCGAGCGCGAGAATCCGGCGGAAATGCTTGAGACCCACGATGTCCGCCCCGGCCAGTACGCGATGTACATCGCCTATGGCGACGCCGACGAGTTCAACATACACAATCAGGTCCTTAGCTTCCTGCACCTTGCGAGTCACCGGAATCTCGAGATTCGCGTCGTTTGCGTGCCCGGTGGCAAGCACAGCCACGAAACGGTCAGCAAGGTCACGCCCGACCTCATGGCTTGGTTGAGCCAACAACTCTGTCGCTTTCGTCCGGACTGCGACAAGCCATGACACTCGCGTCGATTCGTTTGCCGTGATAGACTAATTCCAATTCAACTTTCCGTGCGCTCGTGCTTTTCGCGGGGTAGGCCATGCAATTGTGCAAGTTTCGACATGGTGTGTCATCTTCAACGGTAGCCGTTATCCGCGACGGGCTCATGTCGCCGCTCGATCTATCGAGGGTCGCCGGCATCAAGAGACTCTCAGACATTCTTTACTCCGACAATCCCCGGAGTTTGGTGACGCAACTTGTTGATAACGAGACGACGGGCACGCTGTTTGATGCCCGGAAACTTGTTGCCCCCGTTGATCGTCAAGAAATTTGGGCGGCGGGGGTCACCTATAAGCGAAGCAAGATCGCGAGAGAGTCTGAGTCCGAGGGAGCCGCCAGCTTCTACGACAAGGTTTACACGGCGCCCCGACCCGAGATTTTCTTCAAGTCTCCGGCGTGGCGCGTGGTTGGGCCTGGTGATGCGGTGAGGGTCCGGCGAGACAGCCACTGGAGTGTCCCCGAACCGGAAATTGCGCTTTTCATCTCGCCGGCGTTGAAGATCGTTGGCTACAGCATCGGCAACGACATGAGCGCCCGGGACATCGAGGGCGAGAACCCGCTCTATCTTCCTCAAGCAAAAATCTACGACGGCTCTTGCGCGCTTGGTCCGGTCGTCACTCTCGCGGCCGATTTTCCGACGCTGGATCAAGCAACGATTCGCCTTAAGATCGAACGAGATGGTCGCGTTGTATTTGAGGGTGAAACGTCGTTGGCCTCGATGGCTCGGACCTTCGACAGCTTAGTGGAATGGTTGGCGCGGGAGATCACGTTCCCGGATGGAGTGGTCTTGTTGACGGGAACAGGCATCGTCCCGCCCGACGAGTTCACCCTGAAAAGCGGGGACTTGGTGACCATCGACGCTGCGGGGATTGGTTCGCTGGTAAACCCCGTCGCTTAGCCTCCACCGTCACTTTTTGCCTTTCAGCATTTTCTTCTGCATTTTCTCGCGGTCGAGAGATTGCTGCTTCTCAAGAACGTCCTTGTTCTGTTCGTAAAAAAGCTCCTTGAGCTTCTCGCGGTCAACGGGGTTGGTGGGCGAGAGCCGCCACGAAGAGCCGTCATGTTCATTGACGTATTTCATCACGAACTCGCGGAACATTGGCTCAGGGGGTTCGGGTAATCGCCGCACGGTTGGGAATCGCTGTTTCATGGCATCCCATTTCCGCGGATCAAACGGCACCGAGAACTCCGGTAGGTAGACGCGATGGACCCGAGCGACTTGAAGAATGGCCCTCATGTAATCGGGCCATCGGCCTTCAGCGAGTCGAACAGACTCCCGCTCATCGCGTGTCAGCTCGCTTTTTCGCATGAGCGATTCCACAACTTTGCGCGTCATTTCCGGCAAGTCGTTCGAACGGCACGGGCCGAGCTGTTCCTTGGGAGCTACGCCGCTCGTCCGCAAGAATTCCGTGAGTTCAATTGCGAACTGCGGAGTGGTTCCGAGGGTGGCCCGCTTGCGAAATGCCTCTTGGTCCTGAGCGTTTATTTTTGCAAAGGCCTGCTGATATTCCTTGGGCGCCTCGATCAGTTGTCGCGGCAACGGGTTCAACGAAAGTACCGGATGGCGACCGGACAACTCGTGAACCAGAAAGAACCATTGCATTCGAAGGCGTGGAACATCCAAGGAATTTTCAAGGTCGTTAAGTTGGCGAAGTTCGGCCGGTGTCAGCATTGGCCGCAGCCGAGTGTTGACGAATCGGCGAAGTTCATCGATGGGGTCGCGGTTGAAAACGGTTTCGACATCCCAAGCCAGTCGGGCGCCTTGCCATTCCTGGTTGCGTTGCAGCTGTTGGCGGCGAATGTCGTCCGCGAGTTTCGTGTATTGTTCGGGGGAAGCCGATCGCAAGTTGAGGGCCTGGGCTTGGGGCAGCCGTTCGCGCCATTGTCGGTCGCGAATCTCGCGAATGACGGCGAGCCGATCGCTGTTGCTTGTGGCCCGAAGAACTCGAGCTTGATCGAAAGCGTTCAGCCGCGTCAGCCAGCCGGTATAGGCTTCCATGATCCGAAAGAGCCTCGCCTGGGTCGCGGAATCCTCTTCGTGTAGGCTCCGGTCGAGTTGTCGAATTCTCTCTTGCTCGTCGCGGGGCAAATCTTGGAATTCCCGATAGAGGCGAATGAGGCGAGCGCGGCTATCGGGATCGAATCGTAGCTTGGCGGCCGGTCGCCGAGCAGAGTCACCATCCGTAGCGGCAATGGAAGCGACCAGCGCAGCCATCGCGACAAACGCCGCCACAACCGAATAGACACGGCTTGGTCGTCTAATTCGCATTCGTATCATGTCCAAACAACTCTTCGATCGATTGAACAAACTCAAGATCGTTTGAGTATCTGTATAGCGGCAGGTTTTCGAGGATTCTGGCATCGCGTGCGATCCGTTCGTCGATGTCCTCGGGGAGCGTATGTGAGTTCGATTTCATGGAACCGCCGGCGATGTAACCGAGCCAGACCAAGAACGCCCCGGCCGCAGCGGCCGCGGCAATGCGGAACCAAGGGCGACGAACGCGGGCCGGCAATGTGAGCGAATGCGTGCTCGACGCCGGAGCGGGAGGCGCCGGTGTCGGAAGCCGAGTCATGGTCCGCGACGCGAAATCAGGCGAAGGCTCTGGGCGTGGGAGATAATCCAAGAAGTCCCAAGCCTGTTTCAGCGCGTCGGCCTCGGCTCGCAATTTCGGGTCGCGATTTAACTGCGATTCGATGCGACCCGCTTCATCATCGTTCAGCTCGCCGTCGAGAAAGGCGACTATCTCGTCGCGTACCGGATCATCGGGCTGTTCCGTTTCGGCCATGATGAAACCCCTTACTCGTCGTCACCGGGTGTCATTCGGGGAATCGCCTGACTGTCCATGAAAACGTAACCTTGCAAGACCTCGCGAAGTCTGGCGCGGGCCCGGCTGAGGAGCGACTTGACAGCTTTCGTCGTCAAGCCCATCACCTCGGCGATTTCGGCGTAATTCATCTCCTCGAACTTGTTCAGAACCACAGCCATTTTCTGACGTTCGTTCAACTGATTGAGAGCATCGCGAATAACGCCGGCGAGTTCCCGATGTCGGAGCTGTGTACTGGGCGAGTCCCCAGCAGCGGGTACGGCGTTCTCACCCGGCCGAGGCCCCAATGGGCCTGATGTTCCGGGGTCAAGAGGCACGGTCGGCTTACGGTGCCGGCTCCGCAAGACATTCAGGGCGAGGTTGTTGGCGATTGTAAATAGCCATGTCGAGAATTTGGCCATCGGCGTATACTTCTTGCGATTCCTGTAGACTCGCAAAAACACCTCTTGGGCCAGATCCTCGGCCTCTTCCATGTTGCCGAGCAAGTGGTGCATGACTCCAACGATTCGATGTTGATATCGTTGGACGAGTTCGGCGAAGGCCTCCTGATCATCCTCACGGACGCGCAGCATCAGACGGATGTCCGGGTCCCGAAGCGCCATTTGCGCGCTCGTTCGGCCGATTAACCCCACTGGGGCCTCGTGGTCTACGGTTCACCCGCCATTGCTCATTCAACACTCGCGACCGGGGCGGGTTCCGGTGGCGTCGAGTTCCGGCGCCGAAGCTGGCCGCAAGCGGCGTCGATATCGGCACCTTTACGCTTGCGGATCTTGACACGAATTCCAGCTCGCTGCAATATCGCGGTGAATGTTGCCAGGGATTGGTCGGTCGGCCGGCGATACGCAAGCCCTTCTACTTCATTGAACGGTATCAGATTGACATAGGCCTTTCGACCGCGAAGAAACCGAGCCAATTCTCCGGCATGGTCAGGCAGGTCGTTCAGCCCGCCTAGGACTACGTATTCGTACGTCACCTGGCGGCCCGTCTTCATGAAGAAGTAGTCGGCAGCGTCGAGAATGGCGGCAATGCCTATCGCATCGTTGGTGGGCACGATTCGCGTTCGCAACGCGTCATTCGGAGCGTGCAGTGAGACGGCGAGGTGATACTGTTTTTGAAGGTCAGCCAAGCGTCTAATCTTGGCCGGTATGCCGACCGTCGAGATGGTGACGTGGCGAGCGCCGATTTCCAAACCGTTCTTGTCCCCGGCAACTTCCAATGCCGCGACGAGATTCTCGATATTGGCAAGAGGTTCTCCCATGCCCATAACAACGACGTTGGTGAGGCGCTCGTCCGTTGGCAGCAGATTGCGCACCTGAATGAGTTGTTCGAGAATCTCGCCGCTGGTCAGGTTTCGCTCGACGCCTTCTAGGCCGCTCGCACAGAAAACGCAGCCCATGGCACATCCGACTTGCGTACTTATGCAAGCTGTTCGGCGGTCCCCCTCCGGGATCAGTACGGACTCGACCGTGCCGCCGTCGGCTAGCCTCAACAGGAGCTTGAGGGTGCCATCCCGCGACTGAGATTGGTGGGCAATGCGGGTCGACAGCGGCGAGAAAGCGGTGGCCAGTTCTTGGCGCAGATCTCTGGGGATGTTGGTCATCTCTTCAAACGAAACAGCGCGGCTCGAAATGATCCACCGAAGAATCTGCTTCGCTCGCATTGGCGGCTGCCGGCGTTCGGCGAGCCATGCCGTGATCGTCGCTGGCGGCTGGTCGAGGAATCCCGGAAGCACCGGGGGGCATAGAGGTAGATCGGTGGAGGCCATGCCTTAATTGTAAATTCGCGGCTCGTTCCGGCCAAGGAATCCTGGGAGCGGTCGAAAATGTACGGATAGTGTCAACAAGTTCGCTGTCGCGGAGAAACGAAAGAGGCGCGAGGCATCCAGCCCCGCGCCTCGATTGCGCTATTAGCGGCGTCGTTCAGACGGCGGCCAGTTCGCTTTTGTCGCGAACAAGGTCGTTGGCATCGACGCCATTTCGCTCCAAGACACACTTCAGTCGCTCGCGAGCAACGTGAAGCCGGCGCTTGATCGTACCAACCGGTGCATCGAATTCCCGGCTCATCTGCTGCAACGACCGGCCCCGCAGATAGAACGCTTCGAGCGTCTGACGATCCAGTTCCTTCAACTGGCTGAGGCCCTCGTGGATCTGGCCTCGAACTTCGGTGCGCTCCAACTCGTGCAGCGGCGCCTCCATGCGACCCTTAACGTTTTCCAGGATTTCTTGGTCAGCACCCCGGACCGGATCGCTGCGCGTCAACCGGTTGATCGCCATGCGAACCGTGATCTGGCGCAACCAGCCGGCAAAGCACCGAGCATCGCGTAGTTGCGACAGCTTTCGCATCGCGTGGATGAAAACGTCCTGAACCAGTTCCTGGGCTTCGTTCGGGTCTCGGACCTTGCTCAGTGCGACGGCGTAGACAGCGTTCTGGAATCGGCCGACCAACTCGCCGAAGGCGTGACGGTCACCCGTTCGAGCACGTTCAACCAACTTCGTGACTTCGTCCCAGATCATGATTGATTCCCTGTCCCGATCCGTGTCGGCGGCGGTTTCCGCTGTCGGGGAAACGTGGTCAAGCCAAGGATCAGAATTGGCGACCATCGGAGTCCCGAGCGGGTGAGTGCATGGCTCGTTGCCGGTACAACTCGACGCACGTTGACGATTACGCGATCCACCACGACCGATTGGCGGCGATCTCATCGAGGTTGTTGGCTGCGGGTTTTCAAACCGCAGCAACCGAGGCCTCGCGAGGCAATCGCATCGCCGAGCGTTCGCGGAACCACGAGCAGGAAGCCGTTTGGATCGACGGTTTGACGACGGTTTCGGAGTCTATCCGAACCGACATCTCATTCACCCTGCTAGGTTCGATAACGCCGATTCGCCGGCCGCATAAGGCCGATGACCATGGCTGCAACTCGCGACGACTATGCGCTTGAGGCGCAAAGGCGTCTCCAAGAAGCCAACCATTGGCGTCGAACGGGCCGTTGTCGCGGGGATGCCGGAACTCGGCACGCGGCAACAGGGTGAACAACCCGGCAAGGCTGCATAGGACCGACCGGCCCCGTTCGTGGCGGAATCGGCAAATCCCGATTCGTCGCGCCACGTCGTTGGCTGTTTCGGTTCCGGCATGGCCTGTCTGGGTTGCCCGTGGGACAGGGAAGCCGGGGTGAGCAGGGCCATTCGCACGCCGATGCAGCCGCGAACAACGACAAGGGCGTTGTGTCGCACGTTGATTCGCATCGCGTTGACGAGATTGAGCTTGGCCATGTCTAACCTCCGGCTAGTTGAGAGGTTTCTTCGGGCGTGGGCAGTCGCACCTGCCTGCACACCAATGATGACGTTCTGCGGGCTGGTTTGTTACAACCTCTTATCGAAAAGGGTGCAAGAAACTCGTTTCACGCTCCTGGGCGGGGGAACTTCCCCTCATTGCGAGTCTTCAGGAGCACCTGACTCAGGCCATTATAGCGCCAGGTCAGGAAAGACGATCTCCGTCGGGGGCGATTCTCTCTCGGACAGTCCCCGCCGACTCAAGGTTCGCGCCAGAGACTGACTCGGAAGAAAAACACAGATTCCGATCGATTTCATAGGTTCCAGTAGATGCTGGGCGCCGCCTTGCCGCAAACCAGCTTGTTAGACCTTGCTCCGGCAAGCGTCATTGGATTGGTTGTCGCCCTCGAACTGGCATGGTATTCTAACACCCATTGGCGATAGGAGTTCTAGGGGGCGAGCTTGTGGACGGGTCATGGCGACGAATCATTGTCGGCACACTGAGTTGCGGCTTGGGAATCGTCGCCATGGGTTGCGGTCGCCCCACGGGGAAACCAGATCTCGTCTGGGGCAAGCACGGCGTTCGGAATGCGGAATTGCACCGCCCGCGAGCCATCGCCATCGACAAAAACGATCGTCTGTATCTGGTGGACTACACGGCCCGAATCCAAGTTTACGACCTCAATGGACGTTACATGGGGCCGACATGGCAAACACCTGACTATCGCAACGGCCGACCCGCGGGACTCGACATTGACCGCGACGGCAACCTTATCGTGTGCGACTCGCATTATCACATCGTTCGCATCTATTCGCCGGATGGCCAGCTTTTGAGAACGCTCGGCGGCGAATCTGGGTCCAAACCGGGGCAATTCGGGTACATCAGCGACTGCATTCAAGATGAGGATGGCTACTTCTACATCTCGGAATTTGGCGACAACGACCGGATCACCAAGCTGGCGTCGGATGGCAGTCTCGTGAAATGCTGGGGCAGGGCAGGGACCGAACCGGGGGAATTTCAGCGACTGCGTGCCTTGGTCAATGGACCGGACAAGTGCATCTACGCCGCGGACGCAGTCAACCACCGAATTCAGGTGTTTACGCGTGATGGTGATTTCGTGAGGTGCATCGGTGAGCCTGGAGAAGACCCCGGTCAACTAAGCTATCCCTATGACTTGTCAATCGATTCAAAGGGCAACCTGTACGTCGTCGAATACAACAATCACCGCGTGCAAAAGTTCTCGCTTGAAGGAAAGTCGTTGGGTTGTTGGGGCGGCCCCGGGCGCGAACCCGGCAAGCTTGGCAGCCCGTGGGCGCTGGCCGTCGATCGCCGAGGCCGCGTCCATGTGGTGGACACCGAGAATCATCGCGTGCAACGAATTCGGTTCTAACGGACAGGTCCACGGATCCCTATCATGCGACCGATCCAGGCATTCGTTGAAGTCTACTGGCTCGCCTTGCTCATCACGCTTGCCGGCACCGGCTTGGCGAGTTGGGCTTTTTGGCGCAAGAAATCACATGCGATCATCGGCCTCGGAGCCGCAATCGGACTGACCGGTATCGGCGGATTGGCGCTGCCGTTTGAGCCGGCGGCTTGGATCGCCGGTGTCGCTGCCGCGCTCTTCTTCCTGTCGCTTTTATGGCTTGTCGTCACGGGTCACTGGTCCACGATTCTGGGACTTGTCCTCGGCGCGGGGCTGTGTATCGGCCTCGGCGGCTTGGGTCTGGTCGAGACCGGACGCGGCTTGGTGCATCTGACTCGAACAGCACGAAGCGTCGAATTCGTCTCGCCTTGGTGGCTGCTGCTATTGGTTTTTGTCCCCGTTGTTTTTCACCTCAGCTACCGAAGCCTCGCGGGTCTGGGCCCCATCCGCCGATGGGTGGCGATTGGACTGCGGTGCCTGTTGGTGACAAGTCTTGCGTTTGCCCTCGCCGAAATGCGGTTGCGTCAACCGAGTGAAAGCTTGACCGTCCTTTTCGTCGTGGATCGTTCGCTTAGCGTTCCGGCCGACCCGGACCCGAACGACCCGACCGCGAAGGATCGTCGCTGGCAACGAGTGCAGCAGTTTATTGCCGATGCGGTATTTCGTCGCGGCACCGGCCACGAACTCGATCAGGCCGGCGTGATTGCCTTCGGGCGTCGCCCGCGTCTTGTCTTGCCGCCAAGCTCGGTCGATCGCATGGTCTTGTCCGATGAGCTGTTGATCGGCCTCGACTCCTACTACACCGACATCGGAGCCGCTATCAAGCTTGCGTTGGCGTCGTTTCCCGAAAATACGAGCAAGCGCATCGTCTTGATGAGCGACGGCAACGAGAACCTTGGCAACGCCGAGGAACAAGCTCGACTGGCCAAACTCAACGATGTTCAGATCGACGTCGTTCCGTTAGCTGCCGGGTTCCGCAACGAGCAAGAAGTTCTCGTTCAGGTGGTCGAAGCTCCGCCGCAAACCGAGCAAGGGTCGCGCGTCCCGATTCGGGTTCTAATTCGCAGTTACAATCCAAAGACAGTTATTGGAACGTTGCAACTTCGGCAGAAGAGTACAGAAGGCCCTCCGACCCTCATCCCCATCCTGGCAGGCCCGGGCGTCGACAAAGCCGGTGACCTGGCATCCGTGCGGTTACGAACCGGCCTGAACTCCTTCAGCTTCCGGCAAACGCTTGGTGGCGAAACGCGATCGTATACCTATGAGGCCGTTTTCCAGCCCCTGGGCACCGTCGATGAAGACGACATGTTTACTCGAGGAGTCTCCGGTGACAGACCCCAAAACAACAGCGCGTCCACGCACGTTGTTGCCTTGGGCCGACGCAAGGTCTTGTTCGTTGAATCAGCCAAACCCGGTGGTAAGGGGCAACACGAACTGCTTATCGATCGATTGGTCAATGCGGGAAAGTCGAAGTTCCAAGTGGCTCCCGTGACAACCAAGGAGCTTCCCGGCAACAAGGCCGAACTCGGCGTCTTTCTGAGCAATTTCGATTCGGTGATTCTGGCCAACGTGCCAGCCGAGGAATTCACCGAAGACCAAATGGAGATGCTTCGGGGCAACACTTACGATCAAGGTTGTGGCTTGGTCATGATCGGCGGGCCGGATAGTTTTGGTGCCGGCGGTTGGCAACAAACGCCGGTCGAGAAAGCCTTGCCCGTCGATTGCGACATTAAGGCTCTCCAAGTGGCCGGCAAGGGCGGTTTGGTCCTCATCATGCATGCGTCGGAAATGGCCGAGGGAAACCGATGGCAAAAGGAAATCGCCAAATTGGCGATTCAAAAACTGTCTGCCGTGGACATGCTCGGCATGCTCTATTGGAACTTCAGTACAGCTTGGCACATTCCGTTTCAGTCCGTGGGTTCGAGTCGAGCGCGCCTGCTGAGCCTCGTCGATCGCATGACGCCCAACGACATGCCTGATTGCAATCCCGCCCTCGAATTGGCGCACAAGGAACTGGCTAACCCCGCCCATCGGTTGGCCAAGAAGCACATTATCTTCATCAGCGACGGCGACCATTGGAACGCCAGTGGTAACGTATTGAGCAAACTAAGGTCGGCTGGCATCACATTGACGACCGTTTGCGTCACGTCACATGGGTCAAATGAAGTTCAGAAGATGAAGAAGATGGCGGATGCGACCGGCGGTCGTTCGTATCACGTCACCAATCCGGCCCAATTGCCCGCGATTTACACGCAGGAAACGCGCATCGTCAGCCAGTCGTTCATCCACGAAAAACCTTTCCAGCCGGTGTTGCATCCGACGGGCGGTCCCGAATCGAATCTGCCCAACCCACTGCCGACGTTGCGAGGCTTTGTTCGTACCAGCCGCAAGGCATCGACTCTATCCGTAATGGGCATCGAAGGCCCGCAAACGGCTGAACAAGAGTTTCCGGTTCTCGCCTACTGGCAATACGGCTTGGGCAAAGCCGTCGCTTTTACCAGCGATGCGAGAACCAACAACCGGGTCAAAGGCTGGGATCAGGACTGGGCCGGTTCCGAGATGTACCTGAAATTCTGGGAACAAGTCGTCGGGTGGTCGGTGCGAAGCGTCGAGACTGGCAAACTGGCGATGACGACCGAATACCGCGACGGCAAGATTCGCGTCGTCATCGATGCGCGTGACGAGAAACAAAAGCCATTGACGAATCTCAAGCTCGAAGGTGCCGTAACGCCGCCAAATCCCATGGCCAATGGGGGCAAACCGATCATTCTGAAGTTCGATCAGAAAAACGCCGGCCAATACGAAGCAACGTTCAAGGCCGACGAAGCGGGGTCTTATTTCGTCAATGCGGCCGCGAAGCGAACTCGCACCGAAAACCGCAACGGGAAAGAGTTCGTCGTTGAAGAGACGACCGATAGTGTTCGGAGCGGCGTGACCCTGCCTTATTCGCCGGAATTCGCCGATCTTGAAAGTAACACGGCGCTACTGAGGCGTTTGGCGGATCTGACCGGCGGCACGGTTTGGGACGAAACGAAGATTGCGGAAATCAGCCGTCGCGGCGACCTGTATCGAGCAACCCCTGCCGCGTTCCGCAACCTCCAACCGATTTGGTTTTGGCTTGTGGCGTTGGCCGGGATTGGTTTGTTCTTCGATGTGGCCATTCGACGCATCGCCGTCGAACCCGCGGAAGCAATTCAGTCTACATCGAAGTGGTGGGACTCATTGCGTGGGCGTCGCGAAGCGACTTCGGATGTGCCGGAGTTCTTCGAGCGACTCAAGACTCGGAAGGCTGCGGTGGGCGAGAATCTCGTGAAAGGAACGTCTGCAAAGAGATTTGATGCCCCGGACTCTCCCGTGGGTGGCCCGCCGCCGGGAGCCGATGTCGAGGTCGCAGCCCCAAGACCACGACCCGTCACGCCGCCCAAGCCTGATGACCCGGTTCAGGGCGACGATTATTTCAGCCGGCTGAAGCGCGGCAAGCGCAAGGCGATGGAAGATCTCGATAATCCCGACGAATAAAACTCTCACGGAGATTGGAATGACTGCCGATGCCAGTATGCCCGAACGAGTCGCGGAGTTTCAGCGCGCCTACCGCCGCGTGCGTGAAGAGATTGGCAAGGTGATCGTTGGCCATGCCCGGATCGTCGATGGGGTGATGACCTGTCTGTTCGTGGGTGGTCATGCGCTGCTCGAAGGGGTTCCCGGGTTGGGTAAGACATTGCTCGTGCGAACGTTGAGTCAGGTTCTCGATCTGAAGTTCAATCGAATTCAGTTTACGCCGGACCTCATGCCTTCGGATATCATCGGCACGAACATCATCAGCGAAGGCCCCGATGGCCGGCGTGTGTTCAACTTCCAACCGGGGCCGTTGTTTGCTCAAATCGTGCTCGCTGACGAAATCAACCGAGCCACGCCGAAAACGCAGTCGGCGTTGCTGGAAGCCATGCAGGAACACAGCGTCACCGTGGGCGGGACGATTCACCGCCTCCAGGAGCCGTTCTTCGTCCTCGCAACGCAAAACCCCATCGAGCAAGAAGGCACGTATCCACTACCCGAGGCCCAACTCGACCGTTTCTTCTTCAAGCTCGTGGTGGAGTATTCGGGCCGTGAAGAGATGATGACGATCCTCGATCGCACGACCCGAAACGAATGGCCGAAACCGGAAAAAGTCATGGACGGCCGCGAGATTGAGCAATGGCAACGCTTGGTTCGCGAGGTCATCGTGTCGCCGCCGGTTCAGGATTATGCAGTACGGCTGGTCATGGCGACTCACCCGCAAGGGGAGTTTGCGACGGGTGACACAAATCGTTTCATCCGGTGTGGTGCCAGTCCTCGCGGCGCCCAAGCATTAGTGCTTGCTGCCAAGGTCAATGCACTGTTGGACGGACGTTATAACGTCAGTTTCGAGGATGTGCGCAAGATCTACCTGCCGGCGCTCAGACATCGAATTCTTCTCAATTTCGAAGCGCAAGCCGAGAACATTCCTTCCGATCAAATCTTGGCGGGCATCCTGAATGAGGTGAAAGAGAAAGCTGAGGGGTTGGCGTTGGCCCGAGCCTGATGGGCGATTCGGTATTGACAGCCCCCATGCTCGATGGCTTATGCTGCTGAGGTGAAAATCGCCCAAAGGAAAGGATGATGCCGGCATCGAGTACGCATCGGTTGCTCTTGTGAGCCTGCGCGAGCCGTCTAAAATGATGATTAGGAACAAGGCGAGGCTCCGGGGATTTGTAGCAATCGGTCTTCACCGGCGCGTTGGGCGACCCCGGCGCCAATCCTCTCTCGATGCTTGAACCCGTAGCGCACGCATGCGGGGCATCTCATGTGGTCTTCCTTTCAGCCCCGCCCGGCGCAATTTGTATTGGCCCTTGCGGACAGCCCAACCGCCCCTGGAGGAGATGACGATGGCCACGGGAAAAGACATCCTTACGACTATGCGATCGCGTCTCGATCTAAGCGACTATCGTCGAAAGAACTGGGAAGGATCTTTCGAAGACTACATAAACATTGTTCTGGATAACCCTGTCGTCACCCGAAATGCGCATCAGCGATTGTACGACATGATCATCTCGCACGGCACGGAAGACGTGTTTGAGAACAAGGAGAAGGTCATCCGCTTCAAGTTCTTCACGGATTACGCGGCGCGGCATGGCGACGGCATTTTCGGCATCGATCGGCCTTTGATGCAACTGGTCAACACGTTCAAATCGGCGGCCAAGGGTTATGGCACCGAACGCCGCGTTCTGTTGCTTCATGGGCCGGTGGGCTCCTCGAAAAGCACGATCGCGCGTTTACTCAAACGAGGACTTGAGGATTATTCGCGGTCGGATGGCGGCATGATCTTCAGCTACGCTTGGAAAATGGACGACGAAACTTGGCAGAAATGCCCCATGCATCAAGACCCGCTCTGCTTGGTCCCGCCGGAGAATCGCCGCGAGTTCCTCTCGATGCTCAACGCCAATCGCAAGGGTGATTTCGAGATCAAGATTCACAGCGAACTCAATCCATTCTGCCGGCAGATGTTCCGAGAGCGACTTCAGAAGTACAACGGCGATTGGCTCAAGGTGCTCGACGACATCAAGGTATTCCGGCTCGTCCTTTCCGAACAAGATCGCGTCGGCATCGGCACCTTCCAACCGAAGGACGAGAAGAACCAGGACAGCACCGAACTGACCGGAGACATCAATTATCGAAAGATCGCCGTCTTTGGCTCCGACAGCGATCCTCGTGCGTTTAATTTTGATGGGGAGCTGAATATCGCGAATCGAGGCTTGGTCGAGTTCATCGAAGTCTTGAAACTCGACGTCGCATTCTTGTACGACCTGTTGGGGGCGTCGCAGGAGCACAAGATCAAGCCAAAGAAATTCGCCCAAACAGATATCGACCTCGTGATCTTGGGGCACACCAACGAGCCTGAGTATAAGAGGCTGCAAAACAACGAATTCATGGAAGCTCTTCGAGACCGCACCGTCAAGATTGACGTACCGTACGTCACACGGCTGCGGGACGAGATTAAGATTTATGAGAAGGACTTCAATGGCGAGAAAGTGAAGAGCAAGCACATCGCGCCGCATACGATCGAGATCGCGGCGATGTGGGCCGTACTGACCCGACTGAATCCGCCGAAACATGCGAATCTGACGCTGTTGCAAAAGCTCAAGCTCTACAACGGCAAAACGCTGCCAGGGTTCACGGAAGACAACGTGATTGAACTCAAGCGCGAGGCCGCCAGCGAGGGAATGACGGGGATCAGCCCGCGTTACATTCAGGACAAGATCTCCAACGCCCTCGTCGCTCACCCTGACGAGGACAACATCAACCCGTTCATGGTTCTGCACGAACTCGAGCTAGGTCTTCGACATCACCCGCTCATTACGAGCCAGGACCAGTTGCAACACTACAAGGAACTTTTGAAGGTCGTCCAGGAGGAATATGAAGATATCGTCAAGAACGAAGTCCAGCGAGCCATCGCTGCGGATGAAGAAGCGTTGGCTCGACTTTGCGGTAACTACATCGACAACGTCAGAGCCTATACTCAACGCGAAAAGGTCCGCAACAAATACACTGGCAACTATGAGGAGCCAGACGAGCGACTGATGCGTTCCGTCGAGGAGAAGATCGATATCCCCGAGGGACGCAAGGATGATTTCCGTCGCGAGATCATGAACTATATTGGCGCGCTCGCCTTGGACGGGAAACGGTTCGACTACAAGACAAATGAACGCCTGCAAAAGGCACTGGAATTGAAGCTGTTCGAGGATCAGAAAGACACGATCAAGTTGACGAGTTTGGTGTCGAATGTGGTCGATAAGGCGACCCAGGAGAAAATTGATGTCGTCAAGAGTCGCCTGATTCGAAACTACGGTTATAATGAATCGAGTGCCACCGATGTGCTGAACTTCGTCGCCAGCATTTTCGCGAGGGGTCACTCGAAGAAATAAGAGTCGCGGTGAGCGTCGTGACTCGCCGAAGGGCGAAACGACTCGAGGGCGACTCGATGAGAAAAGGGCTGGGCGGGGCCCCACCCGGCGGGAGGGCATGAACCTGGTCAGGCCGGAAGGTGCAGCCATAAGTGCTTGTACTGCGCGGCGTGGATCAGCCTCGCTCAGCTCCTTATACTCTGTCTCACCTCGACGCCCGCGGCGCCTATCGCTGCGGGCGTCTGTTTGAACGGGACAGCGGGGGCACCCCAACATGGGCCAGAAGATTGAACGCGATTCCCAACGATTTCGTCGCATCGTTCGGGGCAAGGTGAAGAGTAACCTCAGCAAGTACATCAGCCGCGGCGAGTTGATCGGGAAACGAGGCAAGGACCTCGTCAGCATCCCATTGCCCCAGATCGACATTCCACAATTCCGATACGGCAATCGCGGCAGCGGCGGCGTGGGGCAAGGCGATGGGGCGGTCGGCCAGCCGTTGACCGCTCCGCACGGTGACGGCGAACCGAAAGCCGGCGACCAACCCGGCGGCCATATTCTCGAAGTCGAATTGACTCTCGAAGAGCTTGCCGCGATTCTGGGCGAAGAACTGGCGTTGCCTCGAATCGAGCCTCGCGGCAAGAAGAACATCGTCACCACGCGCGACAAGTACAACAGCATCCGCCAGGTTGGACCGGAATCGTTGCGGCATTTCAAGCGCACCTATAAACGCGCGCTACGCCGCCACATTTCCACGGGCACCTATGACCCGGTGGATCCGATCGTCGTTCCGGAACGCGTCGACAAACAATACCGAAGTTGGAATGAGATTCACCTTCCGCAAAGTGTCGCCGCCATTATTTACATGATGGACGTCTCGGGAAGCATGACCGACGAACAAAAGGAGATCGTCCGTATCGAAGCGTTTTGGATCGACATGTGGATCAAGGCTCACTATCGGGGTGTTGAGACCGCGTACATCATCCATGATGCCGTCGCACATGAAGTTGATGAGCATACCTTCTACCACACGCGCGAAAGTGGCGGGACGAAAATCAGTTCGGCCTACGAGATGGCCGTCAAGATGATCGATACCAGGTATCCGCCCGATGAATGGAACGTCTATGCGTTTCACTTTTCCGATGGCGACAATTGGGGCGACGACAATGCGAAGTGCCTGGAGATTCTGAAGACTCGGTTGCTGCCCAAGTTGAATCTATTGGGTTATGGGCAAGTCGAGAGTCCGTATGGGAGTGGCGAATTCTACGAACACATTCACGCGCTGGTTTCAAAGCATCCTCATTTAATCACAAGTCGGATTCCCGATCGCGAGGCGATCTTGGGGTCCATCAAGGAATTCCTCGCGACGGGTCGGTGATTCGGTGACCCGCGCCGGATGGGAGGCGGCATGCAAACGTTTTACCACACTCATCTACCGCCGCACCTGCGTGTCCTCAAAGATGAAATCGAGGGCTATGCTCGCGGTTACGGACTCGATTTCTACGAGACGATTTTCGAGGTGGTTGATGCCGACGATCTCAACGAAATCGCCGCCTATGGCGGATTCCCGACGCGATACCCGCATTGGTCATTCGGGATGGCCTACGAGGAACTCAAGAAAAGCTACGACTATGGACTATCCAAAATCTATGAGATGGTCATCAACAATGATCCGTGCTACGCCTATTTGATGCGATGTAATCACACGGTCGACCAGAAATTGGTCATGGCGCACGTCTACGGTCACTGCGATTTCTTCAAAAACAACGCATTTTTCGGCCACACCAGCCGCAAGATGATGGACGAGATGGCCAATCATGGCGCAAGAATCCGCGGCTACATCGAGAAACTCGGTGAGGACGAAGTCGAAGCATTCTTGGATCGATGTTTGTCCATTGACGATTTGATCGACATTCACTCGGTTGCGATTCGCCGGCGCGACGATACGTCGCGGTTCGATTTTTCCGACAAGGGCGACGACGACTCCTTACGGACCACTCGATTCAAGAGCAAGGAGTACATGGATGAGTACATCAATCCGCGCAAGGTCCTCAAGGCCGAGGAAGACGAAAAGCGAAAGAGGCTCGAGCAACAGGCGAAGAGTTTCCCCGAACGGCCGGAAAAAGATGTTCTGTTGTTCCTAATCGAAAATGCCCCTCTCAAGCCGTGGCAGCGTGACGTGCTTTCAATAATCCGCGACGAGGCGTATTATTTCGCACCGCAGGGCCAGACGAAGATCATGAACGAAGGTTGGGCGTCGTATTGGCATTCAACGATCATGACCCAAAAGGCGCTGCATCCGTCGGAATTGCTCGACTATGCCGACCATCACTCGGGAACGGTCGCCATGCATGGCGCGCGACTGAATCCCTACAAACTCGGGTTGGAGTTGTTTCGAGACATTGAGGATCGATGGAACACCGGGAAATTTGGACCGGAATATGACGCCTGTGACGATCTGCAAAAACGGCGAACTTGGAACAAACAGCTCGGACTCGGACGAGATAAGATCTTTGAGGTTCGCAAGATTCACAACGATATTACCTTCATCGACACGTTTCTGACGCAGGATTTTTGTCGCGAGCACAAGCTGTTTTCTTTCGGTTATCAGGAGCAAACGTCACAGTATGTGATCGAATCCCGTGAGTTTCAGAAGATCAAGCAGCGATTGCTGTTTAGCCTCACCAATTTCGGTAAGCCGTGGATCTTCGTTGTCGATGGCAACTTCCGCAATCGCGGGGAACTGTTGTTGCGTCATCAGCACAACGGCATCGACCTGAAGCTGAATACGGCAAAGGACACACTGGCGAATATCCAATTCATCTGGAGTCGCCCGGTGAATTTGGAGACAATACTAGAAGGAAAGCCGACGCTGTTAGGCTTCGACGGAACAGACCATACATCAACCCCCATAGGAGGAGCGGCCGATGACATTCGCCGACCGCCTGCTGCAAAAACTCGCTGATTGGCAGCCCACGGGCAAGGGCCGTCAGCCATTCGATTTCGTGGATGAATCCGGCTGGAAGATTCACATGACCGCCGAGCGTGCCGAGTCCCTAAGCATCGAGCTATGGGACGTCTCGTTCACGCACGACGCGGGATTTGAACGCCCATTGGTTGACTTGGCAAATTCGGTTGCCGCAAAGGTCAATAGTCTCATGGAACCCTTGCGGGTCATCGAAATTGACGCCGACAAGAGTGAGGCTCGCCTGCGAAGCGCCTCCCCGACGATTCGCAATGGGCATCGAGGGCACTTTGAGATTGTCGTCACGCCTGTCAAGGCAGAGGTTCGTCGCTACCGAGCCGCACTCGACCCGGGCGCCAAGCGCGAGCCTACCGCGTTTGCTCTAACCCATGATGTGCTTGGCAAGCTCATCGATGACATCACTTCAGCGCTCATTTGAGTTTCCAAAGAGGAAACATGCCAAAGCCCTGGTTATTCTCCAGGGCTTCGGCGTTTCCGGCCTCGCTTGACGAAATTGCGCGAATCGAACAAGATCGGTTGAACGACAACCGCACTCCATGGATGGAAAGATGCAACCGCTTGTATCTCGCGCGCCCCTTCACCGGGCATGGAATCTAGGATCTTCGACCACGATCCCTTCCCGACTTGTTCACGGATTTGTCGTCGTTGCGATCCTTGTAGCGGCCATCATTGATGTTCGATATGTCACGCAAGATTGCCCGTTCGATTTGGCCCCGGATGAAGCCCATTACTGGGAATGGTCGCGGCGTCTAGATTGGAGTTACTACAGCAAAGGCCCGTTGGTCGCATGGCTTATTCGTGGAAGTAGCGAACTATTTGGAGCCTGGGCTGGCGCCAATGGTTGCCCAGAAGCTGCGGTCCGATTCCCGGCAATCGCTTGCGGATGTCTGCTCGCGCTCAGCATGTATGTGTTTGTTCTTCAGTGCCTTCACCGACCAACGGTTGCGGCATTATTCACCGTCACTTTCTTGTTCTTCCCCGCCTGCTCGATTTCACGAATCGCGATGACGATCGATGCGCCGTTCGCATGCTGTTGGGGCTGGGCGCTCGTGGCAGCACATCGCGCGGTATGGGATCGCTCTCAATGGGCGTGGGCGGCGCTGGGCGCGTGTATCGCGATTGGCATTCTGGCCAAGTACACCATGATCCTGTTTCCCATGTCTCTTGCTATGTTCTGCCTTGCAACTCGCGACTATCGGAAGCTACTCGTCCAGCGAGGCTTTTGGCTCTGTCTGCTCATCGGCGCGATTGGTGGAATGCCGATCGTGTTGTGGAACGCGACAAACGACTGGGTCTCTCTCCGGCACGTGGGCGGCCAGGCAGGCGTCACCCGCTCGGGCATCAATTGGCTTGGCCCTATCAGCTATCTAACAGGCCAATTCGCGATCATGCTCGGGGGTTGTTTCGTCGTCTGGGCGCGCGCCATCGTCGCTCTGAATCCGATGCGAACGACGGATGCAACGCTCGGCTTTCTCTGGTGGCTGTCGGTGCCGACCTTCATTTTCTTCGGCCTGTTTAGTTTTCGCACGAGCGTCAACGTGAACTGGCCGGTGACGGCGTATCTCGCGGGAATGGTCCTTGGCACGGCCTGGCTATTAGCCCGTAGTTCGTCGCGTTCCCACCGATGGACAATCGTAATGGGAATTGTTGCAATCTTGTCGTTGGGATTGACGGTTCTGGCACGAAACACACGACCCGCGGCGCCGTTGTTCGATCGTGCCGGCGAGGTGCTCAGACCCAATGCCGAGATCCCCTTGCGTCACGTTGATCCAACGATTCGTATGCGGGGTTGGAGAGCGCTTGCATGTGAGGTCGATCGCATTCGTCACGAGATTCGGAAATCGGGTTCGGAGCCGGTTGTCGCCGCGATGCGTTGGACGATGGCGAGCGAATTGGCCTTTTATTGCGTTGATCGGCCGCCGACACACGCCATTGGCTCGGCGTTTTGGGATCGGCACAGCCAGTACGATCATTGGCGTCCGAATCCTCTGGCCGATGCCCAGCAGTTCCTGGGTCGCGATTTTGTGTTTGTTGATAACGGTCCTCTCCCCAAGGAACTCGTGGCTGCATTTGATGAGGTTCACCCCACAATTCACTGGATTTGCCGCGAGGACGGACGCCGGATCGCCTCGTTCGACATAACGGTCTGTCGGCGATTTCGCGGCATCTCAGCATCGCCTGGCAGCAAGTCTTACTGACGCTACCTCATCAAAGTCGGACACGAGTCTCGAGAGCCGACATAAAGGTCCCTCATCGCGAAGCTTCTATCGACCCATGAGTTTCTCGACGATGTACAGCTCAAGGGCCTCGTAATCACGATCGGCACGAAGCTGCTCAATCAAATTCGTGTCCAATGATCGAGCGACTTCAACGAGCCTCTCAAAGAGCTTCTTACTGTTCTGCAAGTGCTTCGTTTGATGCTCGGGCTTCGTCGTGCGCATGGCTTTGACATCAAGCCCGATGCAGCCATCGTACCCGGCCCGTTCGAGAACCCAAACTTGGTTGAACGAGCGCCGCAGATCGACCGATCCAAAGACTTTGTCTTGGTCGTATTTCAAACCATTCTGATCGTTGAGGTGAACGCTCCAGAGTTTCTGATGCCAAAGAGCGTTCGCCATGTCGTCTGAAGGATCAAGGCCTGCGAGTATCGAGTGCGCCGACTCGATCAAGACGCCGCATCGAGCGGGGTCAGCCGTGCGATAGCAGAGCGCCAGAAAGTGGCCTGGAGTCGGCAAGTAGGCCTGATCCATCGGTTCGTTGGGTTTCATCTCGCCCAAGATGCGGATTTGCCGATCGTGCTCGAGCAGGATGTTGACCGCTTCTAGGATTCTCTGCGTCGCGGTTATCGGGCATTTGGCCTCGCGGACGTAGGTTCCTTCGCGGGCCAACCACAGGACGATATCGCGCGAGTTGAGTTGGTTGGCGATGTCGATGGCTCGCTTTGATCGGTCAATCACATATTTGCGATGAGCAGCATTGTTCGCGGTAAAGCCACCGTCCACCGTGCTGGGATGCTCCCAGAGCCTGGGCGCGACAAACTCCGCGAACAGGCCCTCGTCGTCGAACATCTTTTTCACTTCAGCAACACTCCGGGTCATTTCCACAGGACCCAGATCGGCCGACACGACGTCGTCATCATGAAGCTGGATGCCATCAAAGCCAAGTTTCTTGTATTCGCGAAGCTTCATCGCAAACGAAACCTCCGGCCGAATAGGAGGTCCAAACGGGTCGGCCCCCGTGCTAATGTTCCACGGCCCAAAAGTAAATCGATATCGTGCGGGTGTTTTAGGATTGTTCATGACGTTGCCTCCGTAATGAGTTACGCTGTTACCGTCACCTGTTGGTTGGCGAAAAACCGCTGGGGAGAGTCTCTGGGCGTCACTCGCATCGTTTTACGAACCACGTGCCAGTGAGTCGCGGCTTCAACACGAATGTTCGGAAATGATGACGGCAGACGGTCTTTTGGAATTCGTGGTTGTTATTGTGTATCGCATTGCCTCCCTCATGAGCCCGCTTGGTGTGTTCGTTGCCGTTGGAGAATGGAGATTGCCCACATGTCTGACGACTCTGCAGCTCCTGATCCCGAACCGAAACGGTATTTCGATGAAGGGGAAGAGCCACCGGATCGCTATGATCTTGAAGGGGAAATGGAGCACATTCTTCCTCAAGAGTTCTCCGTAGAGGCTTCGGTTTGGTTTCGATCCGCCTGGCGAGAGTTTTCGTCATCTCCGTCTTACTTCATTCGGCCGACCTTTATCTACGGCATGATTTGGCTTATCGGCTATTCTTGCGCCGGTTCATTCTTCCTAGTTTTGCTGGACCCGCCGCTGAGCGCAGGCCTGACTCTGATCGCACTCGACCGACTCACTTGCCGAACCCCGTATCGGGACCTGTTTGGCGGTTTTCGTTTCTTTGGACCTTTGGTCGTGGTGTCGCTTCTGGCGAGTGTCATTCAAGCCGCTTGCTTCATTCCGTTACTGACATGGGTCATCGGAGCAAACATGCTCGCAACGAACGATCACGTGACAATCGCAGTTGCGATCAGCCTTGGGTTGATCTGCCTGTCGGCCAGTGCCTATTTCTCAATTCGCACGACGTTTCTCTCGACCGAATTCATCATCATGAAGAAATTCGGGCCGATTCAAGCAATCAAGGCATGTTGGTACTTGACCCGCGGTCGACACTTCTGGAAAATCTTCGGCGCGTGTTGGTACGTCTGGGCGCTTGATCTGCTCGGTCTGACTTGTTTGGGTCTTGGATTGTTGGTGACCACACCAATTGGCCGCCTCTTTTGGGCGATCGGCTACCTGAGCATCGTGGGATTGGATGCCCCCGCCGGCGATGACGATGACGACGATGACATACGTACCGTGGTTCTTGTGAAACGGCCTCCAGACACTCCTTGGAACTAATTCTCGTTGCGTGCGGCGACATTTCGGTTGCACGTCTTTTCATCGCCGGTAGGATAACCAACAAAACCCGACCCAAAGGTGCATCGACCACGGGGAACCCGGAATGGAACGACGAAACGGATTTACCCAAGCTCAGCAATCACGCCGCGATTTTCTTCGGACTGGTCTCGCGACAGCGGCAGGGCTTTCGCTCACGGCCTGGAATCCAGTTGAGGCGAATTCGTCGCAAGAAACAAACCTCATTCTGCTATTCCTGGTCGGGGGTCCGAGCCAACTCGATACGTTTGATCCCAAGCCAGATGCCCCAAGCGAGTTTCGGGGGCCGTTCGGCGTCACGCAAACTCGTGTCCCCGGCGTGAGGATATCTGAGCATTTCCCGCGACTGGCAATGATGATGGATCGCGTCGCCCTGATTCGGACTCTGAACCATCAGGAAGCGCCGATCCATGAGACCGGTCACCAGTTGATGCAGACCGGCCGGCTTTTCACGGGCGGGCATGAGTACCCCCACTACGGTTCCGTGGCCGCCTACCTTGATCGTCAACGTTCGAGCCCGAGCGATCCCTTTGCTTTGTTGCCGGCCCCAATCGGCCACACCGGAGTCAGTGTGAGCCACGGGCAAGGAGCCGGCGCACTCGGCAATCGATTTGCCCCGTGGATACCGGATCTCAAGGCTCAAACGGAGTTAGCTGTAACTGAATCGAACGCTCTACGATCGCGTTATGGCGGGACCCGTTTCGGCGACTCCTGCATGATGGCTCGACGGCTCGTCGAACGAGGTAGTCGAGTGGTCGCAGTCAACATGTTTGACACGGTATTCGATAAGGTGACATGGGACTGTCACGCCGATGGTGGCTCCTTGGCGTCGAGCCTTGACGATTATCGTCAAACGCTCTGTCCAGCGTTTGATTGTGCCTTCACATCATTGATCGACGACCTCGACGATCGCGGCTTGCTCGCCAAAACCTTGGTCGTTGCTGCCGGAGAGTTCGGCCGCACGCCGCGGCTCAATCCTCGCGGGGGACGCGACCATTGGCCGGGAGCCTGGTCAGTCCTCATGGCGGGGGCCGGCATCCGAGGAGGGGCCGTCGTCGGTGCCACGGATCGGATCGCGGCCGAGCCGATCGATCGTCCGGTCACTCCGGCGGAATTCGCAGCGACCATTTACCGGTGTCTCGGCATCGATCCCGCGACGCCCATTCCCTGTGGTGTCGATGGACGGTCGGTTCCGCTTGTTGAGGCTCGCCCGGTTTGCGAACTGATTTGATGACAAGAGAGGATTGACATCCATGTGCCGAAACGCCTTCGCCATCGTGGCTTGTTTTTGCTTCCTTCCAACGGCCATTGGAGACACCAACTGGCCTCAGTTTCGCGGTACCACCGCAGGCGTTTCTGACGACGCGAAACTACCGGCCGAGTGGAGCCCCACGAAAAACGTTGCCTGGGTTGTCGATGTTCCAGGCCGCGGTTGGTCATCGCCGGTTGTTTGGGGAAACCGCGTCTTTCTCACGTCGGTCGTTAAGGAAGGAAATTACGAAGAGGCAAGAAAGGGTCTGTACTTTGGCGGCGAGCGTGCCAAGCCCGCGGATGTTGTCCACCACTGGAGAGTCTACTGTTTCGATCTCATGACGGGCAAAAAGGTCTGGGAACAGGAAGTCGGTTCGGCGAAGCCTGATCGCGGCATTCACATCAAAAACACCTATGCGTCGGAGACACCCGTTACGGACGGCGAACGGCTCTACGCCTATTTCGGCAACATGGGTTTGTTCTGCTACAGCCTCGATGGCAAGCTCCTGTGGAAAAAGACATGGCCGAGCGTCCGAACCCGATTCAGTTGGGGGACAGCCGCTTCGCCGGTGGTCCACAAGGGGCGAATCTACATTCTCAACGACAATGAGGACAAGTCGTTCCTGGAAGCCATTGACGCCAAGACTGGTGAAGTGGTCTGGCATGTCAATCGCGACGAGAAGAGCAATTGGGCGACTCCGTTTATTTGGGAACACGATGGACGAACCGAGGTTGTCACCGCGGGAACGAGTCGCGTTCGGTCGTATGACCTCGAAGGAAAGGTCCTTTGGGAACTGGGGGGCATGTCGAGTATCACAATTCCGACGCCCTTCGCCCGTCACGGGTTGTTATACATCGGATCGGGCTACGTCATGGATAAGACCCGACCCATCTATGCAATTCGCCCGGGTGCGACCGGTGACATTTCGCTCAAGCCGGGTCAAACAACCAGCGATCAGATCGCGTGGTCTCAAAACGCGGCCCCCTACAATCCGACACCGCTGGTGTACGGGGACTACCTCTACGTTCTGTACGATCGCGGAATGATATCGTGCTACGAAGCCAAGTCGGGCAAGCCGGTCTACGAACGAGAACGACTCGATGGCATGTTCACGTCGTCGCCATGGGCTTATGGGGGCAAGGTTTATTGCCTCAATGAGGATGGCACGACCTATGTTGTTCAAGCGGGGCCAAAGTTTCAGATTCTTGGAAAGAACCGGCTCGAAGAGATGGCAATGGCAACCCCAGCTCTGGCCGGCGATCGACTCCTTATTCGGACGCTCACCAAGCTGTATTGTTTCCGTAACCCGTAGAGAACTCGTGTGCCGCGGGCTGCCGCCCAATTCAGTTCGCGGCATTTATCATGTTTTCTCCCACCTTGGAATGACTCGCGATGAATACCGCCGGCCGCTCGCAACGGTTTTGGGCCGTTGTTTGGTCTTTTCTTGTTGCTTCCGCAGCGCAGGCTGACCACTTGCCGGGCACTCAGCCGCTGACCATGGAAGGTAACCTCGCCAAGGCTATGGTCGAGGGGATCGACAAATACTTGACTCGACAGACGGCAGAGGCCCTCGATAAACGAAAGCAATTGTGGAAGCCCGATTTCACCTCAGCCACCACCTACGAGAAATCGGTCCTCCCGAATCGTCAACGCCTGAAGAGAATCTTGGGCGTAGTTGATCCTCGCGTGTTACCGAATCTTTCATACGTTGGTGGCCCCGCGGCGCCGGCTCTTGTCGCGGAGACGGATCGTTTCAAAGTGTATACGATCCGATGGGAGTCGATCCGCGATCTTCATGGCGAAGGGCTGCTGCTCGAGCCGAAGACCGCGCCCGTGGCATGCGTGGTCGCCATCCCAGATGCCGATCACACGCCCGAGATGATCGTCGGCCTAACGTCCGGCGTTGCACCGGAAATGCAGTTTGCACGCCGACTGGTCGAGAGCGGTTGTCGTGTCATCGTGCCGGTCCTGATTGATCGCAAGGACGATTTCTCAGGAAACGCGACACTTGGCCGGATGACGAATCAACCCCATCGGGAGTTCATCTACCGGATGGCCTATCAGATGGGTCGTCACATTATTGGCTACGAATTACAGAAGATTCTCGCGGCAGTGGATTGGCTTGCCCGGGACAAGGAATCGCTGCCGGTGGGCATTTACGGCCACGGAGAGGGAGCCCTGCTCGCCTTGTATGCGGCCGCCATCGACGATCGCATCCGCTGTACGCTGGTGAACGGATATTTCGGGCCTCGCGAGGAATTGCACGACGAGCCAATTTATCGCAACATCTGGGGACTTCTGCGCGAATTTGGCGATGCCGAATTGGTCGATCTCATCGTCCCGCGAACACTCGTCGTGGAAGCCGGAAAAGCTGTCGAGGTAAAAGGGCCGCCGAGACCACGGCAAGGCCGCGGCGGAGCGGCCCCGGGGCAAATCCGCACGCCGACACTTCAGGCCGCCGCTCGCGAGATGTCGCGTATGGAATCGTTCACCAAGCTCGATTTGCGCGAACCTCGCAAACCAGGCGTGATGCGAGCTTCGACGGAAGACCCCACGCGCGGGGAACGCCCCCTGGGTCGATTCTTGCAACTGCTGGCGAACGCTTCAAATGGCCCTTCGGGAAACCCGCCAAAGTCCGCGGGGACTTTGCCCGATCCGGTGGACCGGCAGAGGCGACAGTTTAACGAACTTGTGAGCATCGTCCAACTGCGATGGCGTGATAGCGATGAGATTCGCCGGCAGTTCTGGGGCAACGCGTTCAAGGCCCCACCGGCCAAATGGGAAGCCGCTTGCGAGACCTTTCGAAATTACTTTTGGGAGGAGGTTATCGGCAAGCTCCCCAAGCCGACGACGCCGACAAATCCACGAACACGCGCTATCTTCGATGAGCCAAAGTGGAAGGGGTATGAGGTGGTCCTTGACCTCTATCCCGACGTTTTTGCACAAGGAATTCTCTTGGTTCCGAATGATCTGAAACCAGGCGAGAAGCGGCCCGTAGTCGTTTGCCAACACGGCCTGGAGGGCCAACCGATCGACGTTGTGAATCCCAAAGAAAAGACGCGATACTACAACTCATTCGGAGCACAGCTCGCCGATTTGGGGTTTGTCGTCTACGCTCCTCAGAACCCCTATATTTTCCAGAACCAGTTTCGCCAACTACAGCGAAAGGCGAATCCCCTGGGGCTATCGTTGTTCTCGTTCATCATTCGCCAACATGAGACCACGACAGATTGGCTTGCGACACTCCCGTTTGTCGATCCGAAACGGATTGCGTTTTATGGACTAAGTTATGGCGGGAAGACGGCGATGCGAGTCCCGGCCGTCGTCAAGCGTTACTGCCTGTCGATCTGCTCGGGTGATTTCAATGAATGGATCGGCAAGAACGTGTCGGTCAGTCTGCGAATGAGCTACATGTTCAGCCCAGAATACGAAATGTACGAGTTCGACCTGGGCAGCACATTCAACTACGCGGAAATGGCCTACTTGATCGCTCCCCGTCCGTTCATGGTTGAACGCGGCCACGACGATGGCGTCGGAATTGATGAGATGGTCGCCTACGAGTTTGCGAAAGTGCGATACCTGTATGCCAACAGGCTAAAGCTGGCGGATCGAGCCGAGATCGAGTTCTTCCCCGGTGGTCACGAGATCAATTTGAAGGGAACGCTTTCCTTCTTGACTCGGCACCTCGATTGGCCGAAACCCGACAAGACCCGCTAAACGTAAACGCGCCGATTGTAGACATACCATTCCACTAGGAGGAACATGAATGCGGCCAGGACGACCCATTTCCAAAGCTCGCGAGTTTGGGGGCGTGTCGTTCCCGATACGACTCGTTCAGCGCCGATGCGCACGGCGGGCCGTGGTTCGAGGTTGCTCTCTTCGGAGTCCATGAGGTTTATCGCGAACGCTCGCCCATCCTTGTCGCCCCATTCGGCAAGGTAAACTCCGATGCGATCGGTTCCGAGAAAATCAAAATCAGCCCGACCAGCCACTCGATCAACTTCGTGAACCTTGCGATCGGGATCGGTCACGCGGATCTTTTCAACGCCCAAACGCGGGCGAATTCTCTTCGGCTGTCCGGGGGGTGTCAGCTCCTCGGTCGCGGCATCGCTCACGTTGCCCAGGATGTAGAGCACGTTGCGCCAGAATAGCGGAAAGCTCGTTTGAACGGGCCAATTTGTGTTGTAACTTCCCGAATCGTCGATCAACGGAAACAATTGAACGACATCGGTGTGCGATTGTCGGCTCAATACAAACAAAAGGGCGAGGTTGCTTTCGCCTTCGAGCAGGATAGGAGTTCGGGGCGGCAGATTCTCGATACGAGAAACCTCACGAATCCCGATTTCGTGCAAGCCGCTCAAATAGCGCATGATGGCGTGCTGACTTGTTCCGCCTTTGACGAAAAGGTTTTTCTCTTTCTTGAGATCGATAGCTTTCCACGGAGGCGGCGGCATGCCGATGAATACGGTGTTGCATCGTGGCATATCGTCTTCGGAATTGGGCGCGCATCGGTCGAAGACGACTAAGTCAAATGCCCCATTTCGGGCAGGTTCCAGATAAGTGCGCCGATATTCATCCGCGTTTCCGAAATCATCCGCGGAAAGGTACGACACATCGGCGATTGCCTTTGTCGAATCATCGTCGAAAAAAGCCTTCAGCACGATGTTTGATCGCCCGACAATCAAGACTCGAGCCTTGCGAACGACTCCCAGCACCAACCAAGCCTCGTCGTCCAAAGGCATCGCGTCTTTGTGATCTGACAGTTTCGCCTGAAGGATCACCTCGCTTCGATCATCGAGTTCGCTAATCTCGAAGACGGCCGAAGCATCCCCGGGAACGTCGCGAGCGACTTCACCCTCGGCCGGATCTGCCTTGCGCCGGGCGGCCATGTCGAGCGGTTTCTCGAACCTTTTGACGCGCCGGCCATTAACGAAAACCTCGAGGCCACAAGTAACGCGAGCCGCGGAATCGCCATAGTTTTGACATCGGACAAATGCTTGAACCAAATTCGGATCGGACTCGTCCCGAACTGCGTTGAACGTGATGATGCCGACATTTCCCGTTCCGGGCGAGCCGGCTGCATGGTAGCGCAAGTCGAGGTTACCTAGAGCAAACTCGGGTACATCCGGGAACCGGCCGTCTGAGTAGAGATGTACTTCAGCATGCACGCCTTCCGGTGCCACGTAAGTGCGTTGCTGACCTTCCGGAGCATCCGGCGGCCTTACCGCTTCGTTTTCGGTCGAACTGCGAGGGTTGGCCAAACTATCCGCAAGATGGAGCGCCTCTTCAATGTGTGTTGGCCGGTGCGTCGGTTCGATGTCGCGGACCCGTTGACGTAACAACGAGCGATTGTTGGTATACGACTGCCGGATTTCGGCTCGCGAGTTAAACACGATCAACATGCCAAAGTCGTTGTCACCGGCGCCGTCTATTTCCTTGATGGCTTCGGCCTTGGCCCATTCCAAACGAGACGTGGAAACGTCGGTAGCCGACATGCTCGCGGAATTGTCGACCATGAGGATATAGTGTTTGCCGCGCCCGACCGAACCGTGGAGTCGCGGCGCCAGGATGGCATAGATCATGGCCAAGAGAATCAGCAATTGAAGCAATAAGAGCAAGTTGTTCCGAAGCCACTGAAACAGACTGTTTACATGAAGGTCTTCGATGCTCTTTTTCCAGAGGAACGTACTGGGAACGTGAATCGGCTTACGTTTGAGCTTCAGGAAATAGAGCAACACCAACGACGGAGGGATCAGAAACAGCGCGAGCGCGCCCCACCAAGGTATCGGCAAATGGTGACTGACGCCGAGATTCTCTTCAAGCCAGGCGTTGGATTGGCTTTCATAGCCAAACAGATTCATGGCGAAAAGAACAAAACCGGGGATCATCAGCAGGAGCAGCGCCGCAAGCCCTACTGGAAACCACATTCGACGGAACAGCGACGGCAATCCCGAAGGCTTGTTCGACATCTTCTCAATCCCGGTTATCGAACGAGACCACGTT
The DNA here is from genome assembly GCA_964515185.1 of uncultured Alcaligenaceae bacterium. Taxonomy (GTDB): domain Bacteria; phylum Planctomycetota; class Planctomycetia; order Gemmatales; family Gemmataceae; genus CAZESP01. The sequence goes on along the minus strand of CAZESP010000002.1, from coordinate 194,120 downwards.
GACGCAGATAAGTAAACACCAATCGCTCAAACGGGACCTGGTTACTCGTAAACAGATAGGTCACCCCACGCCGCGTGCAAAACTCGGCAAGCGACGCGCGATAGGCGGCAAGATTCTTCTTGTACCGGTCGATGAGAGCCGCGCTCACCGTAATCTCAGCCTCGTCGGCGTCCTCGATGTCCACCAGTTTCAGATCGCCTGTCACGTCAGGCTCGATTTCCTCTTGGGAAAGCACCTGAAGCACATAGATGTCGAGTTGCCGCGCAATCAAATACCGCAAGGCGTCCTCGTAGCCATTCTTGTCCATGAAATCGCTAATGAGGATAACCACGCCTTTGCCCGAGCACTTCAGGCTAAACGTTCGCAGGGAATCGCGCATATTGCTGGAGCCGGCGGGTTCGACCTTGCTGAGAAAGTCAAGCATCCGCCAGAGGCTTCGACGCCCGCGAAGCGGCGGCATGGACTGCACTAATCGGTCATTGAAGACTTCAATGATAACGCGATCGAGATTCACCAGCCCGACAAACCCAAGGGCCGCCGCCACCTTCAAGGCATATTGCAACTTCGTTGGGTTGCCGAAATCCATTGACATGCTGTTGTCAACAAGAATGTAGAAGTGAAGGTCTTCTTCTTCCAGAAACAAGCGAAGAAAGAGTCTGTCGAGGCGGCCGTATAGATTCCAGTCCAAGAAGCGAAGATCGTCACCGACGACGTAGTTTCGGTAGTCGGCAAACTCGACGCTTTGTCCCTTCCTCTTACTCAGGCGTTCGCCCTTCATTCGGCCGAGGAAGATCTTTCGCGACACCAGTTCGAGTTGTTCGAGGCGGGAGAGGAACTCCGGTTCGAGCAGGACCTTTTGTTCCGGCATCGCGTCCTCACGGCAGGTTTGCGGAATTCTCCACCCTTACCACTATTACCATAACTGATCGAAAAAGGGGAGTAGCCTTCGCGCAAGGAATCGCACCCTGTCGATTCCATGCGTAGAATGGGCTGGACGACCGCCCTGCCCAAAGGCTATACCTTGGGGCGGTACACGACAATGGAGGACGTCGGCGATGAAGAATTTCCTGGCTTTTATCGGTGCGGCTGTGGTGACCATACTCGCCCTGGGATGGTACCTCGAATGGTACAAGGTCGGCCGTGTCTCTTCTGGCTCGGGTCAAACTCGAGTCGAGATCGACATCAACAAGGACAAGATCAAGACGGATGTCGGTAAGGGGCTAAAGCAAGGCTCAGAGAAGTTTGGTGAGTTCCTCGACAATCGCGACGCCAATAAGACGGAAAAGAATCCCACGACAGCGATTGCTCCGAAAGACAAGCGAACCAATGACGATATCCTCCGAGATTGGTTTCCCGACTTCGCCAAACAGAAGCAATAATCGAACCGACGCGGATTGATCGCCGCCATGACGGGCGGCGATTATTTTTTGGCCATGAGTTTCAAAAACGTATCGGCGGCCGCCTCAGCGAACGCCGGATCGTTGATGTGCAGATCAAGTTCGACAACCTTCACGTCAGGGCTGACCCAGTTCCGAAGGCTTGCAAACAACGCCGCATCCGCTTCGGGCCACCAAAACGGCTGACCCTCACGATCAATTGCCGAGATTCCCCGTATCGGGATCAACACGGCAGTTGGTCCGCGAGCCGCACTGGCACGTTCGGCAATGATCTTTCCCAGCCGATCGTTCTCTTCCGGCGTCGTCCGCATCAATGTCACGGTCGGGTTATGACAGTAGAACCTGCGACCCTTGAATCGTTCGGGAACGGTCTCCGGTGGGCCGAAGTTGACCATGTCGAGGGCACCGAGCGAAATTACCTGTGGTACTCCCTTGATGGCTGCGGCAGTGAGCCGATCCGGTCCTGCCGTGAGAATGCCCCCAACCAATTCGTCCGCCAATTCCGTCGTCGTTAAATCGAGGACTCCGGAAATCAGCCCGTCATGGACGAAAGACTCCATCGTCATTCCGCCCGTTCCGGTCGCATGAAAGACGAGAACCTCAAAGTCATGAGCCTCGATGACGGCGCGAGCACGTTCGACGCACGGAGTCGTAACGCCAAACATGGTCGCCGTGACGAGTGGTTTGTCCGAAACCCGATCGAGCTGGAGTCGAGTCGCTCCGCGAACCATGCCGATCATGGCGTTTGCGGCGTTCTGCAAGATGACGCGGCTGATTCGATTGATTCCGCTGATATCGACGACCGAGTTCATCATCATGATGTCGCGGACACCGACATACGGCTTGACCTGTCCGCTCGCCAACGTACTTACCATGAGTTTCGGGACACCGAAGGGAACGGCCCTCATGGCGGCGGTTCCAATCGTAGTTCCCGCTGACCCCCCTAAGCCGATGATCCCGTCGATTCGTCCTTGGGCATGGAGATCGCGAGCGATCTTCGCGGCTCCCCGGGCTCCCGCGGTAATCGCGTCTCCCCGATCGGCTTTGTCGTGAACCCGTCCGTGAGTCGTTCCCGCGGCCTCAAATACCGACTCACGCGATACGTCGGCGATAATGGCCGGAGGTCCCAGCACACCGGTATCCATCACGAGGACATCGAGCCCAGCACCGCGAAGCCGGTCGCGGATGAAACCGCATTCCATGCCCTTGGTGTCAAGGGTTGCTACGAGCAAGACGGCCATGTAGAGACTCGCACAAGGTTCAGACAATCTTGGGCGTTGTTCATATGTTACAATCGCCGGAAACCAGCCGTATGGGAATTCCCGCGACAAGAAAACGTAAAAGGACTTTGGTGACGACTGGGTTCCTTGCCGTGTTCACAACAGAAAACAAGGGATGAGCCTGATGGAACGTACCGAACTTCTGAGTCGCTTGCGGGGTAAGGTTTCTCAGGGTCAGCCGATCATTGGAGGCGGCGCCGGCACGGGCATTAGCGCCAAGTCGGCGGAGAACGGCGGCATCGACATTCTCATCATCTACAATTCAGGCCGGTTTCGGATGGCCGGTCGCGGCAGCCTCTGCGGAATGATGCCCTACGGCGACGCAAATCAGATCGTTATGGAGATGGCTCGAGAAGTTCTACCCGTGGTCACAAAGACGCCGGTGCTTGCGGGCGTTTGTGGAACCGATCCGTTTCGGATCATGCGGCTGTTTTTACGCGAGGTTCAAGCCGCGGGGTTTAGCGGTGTTCAAAACTTCCCGACAGTCGGGTTGATTGATGGAGTCTTTCGCCAAAACCTCGAAGAAACCGGCATGAGCTATGGGTTGGAAATCGACATGATTCGGCAAGCGCACGAACTCGGGTTGCTGACGACTCCTTATGTTTTCAATTCCGATGAAGCGATTGCCATGACGAAAGCCGGCGCGGATATCTTGATTCCCCACATGGGACTGACGACGAAGGGAACGATCGGCGCCAAGACGGCGCTGACTCTCGAAGATGCCGCGATTCGCATTCAGTCAATGTGCGACGCCGCCAAGCGAATCAACCCCGATATTCTCGTTCTCTGTCACGGTGGCCCGATATCGGAGCCTGGCGACGCTCAGTTTATCCTCGACCATACTCGCGGCATCGCGGGATTCTACGGTGCATCCAGTATTGAGCGATTACCGACCGAATTTGCCATTACGACTTGCGTCCGCGAGTTTACAAAACTGCGAATTCTAACGTAAATCGGTCGGCGACGGAGCGCGAGCCTCGGACCTAGCTCAATTCAGCAACGACACGTTGAACCAAGACCCGGAGCTTCGGCTCCGCCTCATTGGCCGTGGCGATGATGTCGGCAAGGTTGGCGGGTTCGAGTGCGTCGGGCAGACATTGATCGGTGATTACTGAAAGGCCCATCACGCGCATCTTTCCATGAATGGCGACGATCACCTCGGGGACGGTACTCATTCCCACGACATCGGCTCCGATCAATCGAAGGAATCTGTATTCGGCTCGAGTTTCCAAGTTTGGCCCGGAGACAGCGACGAACACGCCCTTTTTCAAAGAGATACGTTCCTCAAGGGCGACTCGCTCCGCTAACTGAATCAAGCCGTGGTCATAAGGCCGGCTCATGTCGGGGAATCGCTCACCCAGACGATCGTCGTTGGGGCCGATAAGCGGGTTATCGCCGAGTAGATTAATGTGGTCCTCGATAACCATCAAATCGCCTCGAGACCACTGCGGGTTCATTCCACCGCAGGCGTTGCTAACGATGAGGACTTCGCAGCCTAGCGCCTTCATCACACGAACCGGAAAGGTGATTAGCTGCAGTGAGTATCCTTCGTAGAAATGGAATCGGCCTTCCATCGCGACAACTTGCTTGCCGCCGAGCGTGCCGCAAACGAGTTGCCCTTTGTGCGACGGCGCGGTTGATCGCGGGAAATGGGGAACCTGCTCGTAGGGAATCTCAACGCGGTCGCTAATCTCTTTGGCAAATCCTCCCAGGCCGGTGCCAAGGATGATACCTACTCGCGGCTTGGCGGCCCAACGAGAGCGGATGTACTGGGCAGCTTCTTGGATCTGATCAAAGAGTGAAGTCATGAGTTGCGCCTCAGCGAACTACGTAACGCTATTCCTTACCCCGAATCTGTGCCTTCAATGATCGCTTGAGTCGCTCTTCGATCGACCTGTGCGCCTTATCGACTTCTTTGTCGGTCAGGGTGCGATCGTGAGCCTGATAGGTGAGAGCGAAGGCAAGGCTCTTCGTTCCTGCCGGAATACTCGGGCCGCGATAGACGTCAAAGAGCCGAGCGTTTCGGAGCAACTCGCCGCCGGCGGCTTGTAGCTCGTGCAGAACACGATCGGCAGTCATCTCTTCTGCGACGATTATCGCCACATCGCGCAGCGCTGCTGGATAGCGCGACACGATTCGGTATCGATAGCGGCTCGGCACCGCGGCAATCATCGTGCCCAGATCCAATTCAGCCGCGAGAATCACACGATTGCCGAGGCCGAGCTTGGGGGCGACCCGTGGGTGGAGCATTCCGAGGTATCCCGCGGCCTGGCCGCCAACGTGCAATGCTGCTGACTGCCCTGGGTGCAGCCATGGCACCGTTGCTCGAACAAATGATGTCTCCTCCAAGTGCAATGATGCGATCAACGACTCGACGCCCCCTTTCAGATCGAAGAAATCGACGTCGCGTCGCTGATCGGTCCCGGAGTCGCCCCAAAAATCAACGTCGCGGCGACCGGTCAATACGATTGCCAATCGCAATCGTTCTTCAGGAAGCCGAGCTTCGGCACCTGGTAGATAGACGCGGCCAATCTCGAACAGTCTAAGAATCGACTGAGTGTCGAGATTCGATCGAGCGACATCCAGAACGCCTCCCAGAAGCGTGCGCCGCATGGCAGCGCGATCCGCGCTGATGGGATTCTGAAGACGAACGTACGGTGCATCTTCGCCGGCAAGCGGCGATTCTCGTTCGGGGGCTATTAGCGAGTAGGTGACAACTTCCTGCAACCCGGCCTCGGCCAAGTGGTCGCGAACGGAATCTTCAATAATCAACTCGGGATTGCCCTTTTGTTCGGGCAGCGGCTCAGCCAACATGGTCGCCGGCAGCTTGTCATACCCGTGAATTCTCGCAATTTCCTCGATTAGATCCGCGGCTCCTTCTTGAACATCTAAACGATGAGGCGGCACAATCACGTCGAGATTCTCATTCGTGGCGTTCGTGACCTGAAACTCCAGCGCTTGGAGAATCCGCGACACCTCTTCTCGCGCAATGTCCACCCCGAGCACTCGACGGACCTCAGAAAGAGGAAGTGAGATTCTTTGAATTTGGGGCGGGGCAGGGTAACAATCTACTTCGCCTTCGCAAACGGTCCCGCCGGCAATTCGGTGCATGAGTTGGGCAGCTCGTTGGGCAGCGGGCCGCACGATTTCCGGGTGAACTCCGCGACTGAACCGAGCGCTTGCCTCACTGGGCAAGTTCAAAGCTCTCATGGTCCGGCGAATGCTGACATAGTTGAAGCTCGCCGATTCCAGCAGAATGTTCCGCGTCGCCGGGGTCACTTCCGTTTCCAGGCCACCCATGACGCCGGCTAATGCAATCGGGCCGGCAACGTCCGCGATCACCAGCATATCCGGGCTAAGGGTTCGCTCGACTTTGTCGAGCGTCACCAGCTTCTCACCGGGGCGAGCCGAACGGACCGTGATTGTGGGCGGGTTTCCCTTGGCACGATGTTGCAAAACGTCGTAGTCGAACGCATGAAGGGGCTGGCCCCATTCCAGCATGACGTAGTTGGTGATATCGACGATGTTGTTGATCGGTCGCATTCCTGAGTATGTCAGTCGCTGCCGGAGCCACTGCGGTGATGGGCCGATAGTCACCCCGCCGATCAACATCGCGAGATACCGGGCTGATAGGGCGCTGTCCTCGATGGCAACCGAAACCTGGCCCGAGATGGTTTCGTAGTAGCGGGGGCAAGTCACGTCGGGCAGTTGAACCCGATTGCCGCTGAGGGCCGCGACCTCACGAGCTACGCCAATCATCGACAGACACCGAGCCATGTTCGGCAACACGTCGATCTCCAGGACGACGTCGCCGAAATAGTCAGCCAACGGCATGCCGACGGGGGCGTCCCCATCGAGAATGATGATTCCCTCGTGCTCGTCTGTTATGCCAAGTTCAAACTCGGACATAACCATCGCATCAGACGGAATGCCGCGCAGGACACTGGGTTTAAGCTCTTTGATGGTCTTGGGCGTCGCGTGGCCATCGAAGTAGTGCGTGCCGGAAAGCCCGAGTATGACCTTTTGCCCGCTATCGCCGATATTAATGTTCGGCGCGCCGGTTACGACGACCTTTGTCTCGGAAGCGCCGTAATCGACCGTAACGAGTTTCAATTTGTCGGCATTCGGGTGCTTTTCGGTCTTGATGACGCGAGCAACGACCACCTTATCTCTCAGCCAGACCGGCCCTTGGTCGTCGGCCTTGAACGTCACGCCTTCGGGCGACGGAAGCCCATAGGATCGAATTCCGGCTACTTCCAGACCCGCGATGGTCAAACGTTCTGCCAATTGTGCGACTGGCATCCCGCACGGCACGAGTTCACGCAGCCAGGTCAATGGAACTTTCATGTGATCGCCACCGCCACCCGAGAAACACCATCGCCCAACACGCCGGTTAGAACTGTTTCAGGAATCGAAGATCGTTCGCCCAGAACTGTCGAATATCATCGATCCCATATTTCAACATCGTGATTCGTTGGGGTCCAAGTCCGAAGGCGAATCCGCTAAATACTGCGGGATCGTAGCCGCCGTTGCGCAAAACGGCCGGATGGACCATACCGGCGCCCATGATCTCGAGCCAGCCGGTGCCTTTGGTGAGACGGACGGCATCGGGATCTGTCATCGGCCAACTGACATCCACTTCGATGCTTGGCTCGGTGAACGGGAAGTAGCTCGACCGAATGCGAATCTCGCGATCCTGGCCGAACAATCGCCTCGCGAAGGCTTGGATTGTTCCCTTGAGGTCCGCCATGGTCACGCCTTGCCCAATAACCAACCCTTCAACTTGCTCGAACATGATCTCGCTACGCGGCGTGATCTGTTCATACCGATAACACATTCCCGGCAGGACAACTCTCACCGGCTTGGGCGCCATCTCACGCATGACATGAATCTGACCGGGCGATGTATGCGTCCGCAACAACACTCCTGGAGTAGTGGTGTGGAACGTATCCCACATATCCCGTGCCGGGTGATGCGGGGGCATATTGAGTAACTCGAAGTTATGCGTGTCGTCTTCAACCTCTCGGCTGCGAAAGACTTGAAAACCCATGTTGGCGAAAATCGCGAGAATCTCGCGCATCACCTGGGTGACAACATGCAACCTCCCATGATTCACGGGCCGGCCCGGCAGGGTTACATCAATCACGTCGTCGCGAAGACTACGATCCAAGGCGGCCTCGCGGGCTACTTCGAGAGCCTTTTCGAAGGCAGCTTTCAGCGAATCGTTGATTCGATTGGCTTCCTGCCCAAACGCTTTTCGGTCCGCCGGCGGGATCGAACCGACCTTGCGCATCATCTGTTTCATTTCGCCGTGATCGCCGAAATATCGCGTGTTCCAGCTTCGTAAAGCCGGCTCGTCAGTACACGTGCGAAGCTCCTCAAGGGCGCGCTGTTCGAGATTGGCGAGGTCGGACATGATGGCCGATCCGGAATACCCAAGGAAAACCGCGTGCCGGCGTGAGCAACGGGTGACCACTCGACCCGATAGGCTCAGCGAGACACGCGGAACGGAGTCTAAAGCCTCAGAGGCGCGGCTGGCCCACTAGGTTCAGGCCTTCGCGGCGACCGGTTTGGGCAGATGTTTCTTGGCCAATTCGACCAATTTTGTGAACGTGTCGGGATCATGAATCGCGATTTCCGCCAAAGCCTTGCGATTCATCTCGACGTTGGCTCGCTGCAAGCCGGCGATCAATTCGCTGTAACGGGTCCCGCGCATTCGACAGGCCGCGTTGATGCGAACGATCCAAAGTCGGCGGAACATCCGCTTTCGCGCACGGCGATCGCGGTAGGCAAATCGCCGGGCTCGAATCAAAGTCACCATCGCTTGACGGAACAGATTATGCCGGCTGAGGCGAAAACCCTGGCATAGCTTCCGAATTCGCTTGCGGCGACGGATAACGGTCTTACCACTGCGTGCTCGAGTCATGGGTCGTTAACCTGTTTGCAAAGTCCGAATCAGCCACCGGCCAACGCTTTGACGTACTTCTTCGCGATCTTCCCGGTTTCGATCTCGGCCTGTCGAAGTTGGCGTTTTCGCTTGGTGCTTCGGCCGCTGAGCAAGTGTCGCTTGTTCACCTTACGGCGTTTGATCTTGCCGCTGGCCGTTACCTTCATCCGTTTCTTGACGCTTTTGTTTGTTTTTTGCTTCGGCACGATTCTATCCCCAACCCGCTCCAGTCACGGGGCGGAAAACACAGCGGAACCCACAAGTCACGGCTTGCAGGTTCCGGTGAACGGCTGACGTTCTGGAATCATCAATATATAAGAAGATACCTGCGGCGGTCAGGTTTTTTGCGAGAGATACTCATGTTTTTGGAGCCACGGTCGCGGTCATTCTCTTGCCTTCCATGGTCGGTGGCTTTTCAATTTTGCAGATGTCCGCGAGCTTTTCCAAGATGCCATCGATGATGCGTTTGCCTTCCTCGATGTGCTGCAGCTCGCGGCCTCGAAACAGAACAGTAATCAAGACCTTGTCTTTGTGTTCGAGGAAACGGCGTGCCTGATTCACCTTGGTTTCGATGTCGTGGTCACCGGTCTTGGGCCGGACGCGGATTTCTTTTTGCCGCTGCTGGTGTGTTTTTTCTTTGTGCTTGCGAGATTGCTGGTAACGGAACTTGCCGTAGTCCATGATCTTGCAAACCGGTGGACGCTCGAGCGGTGCGACCTCCACAAGATCGAGGCCCGCTTCCCGCGCCATGTCCATGGCTTGAGCCGTTGGAACGATGCCGTGTTGTTCGCCGTTGGCTCCGATGAGGCGAATCGGACTGAGTCGGATTTGTTCGTTGATCCGCGGCTGACGATCACCGCGAGGCACTTGGTCCCTGATCACTTTTCTCCCTTACGCTTGAGTCATGTTTCCGTTCGGCGCGCAGCCGAACCTAGTGTTAGACCTTCCCTGGCAAACCCGCTCAGTTGTTGCTTTGGGTGGGTTTGGCAAGCAGGTTGGAAGGTTAGCCAAACGAGGCAACCTCAATTGCTTAACCTTATCGCCCCGACGATTCTAGGTCAACATCTTACTGATGAAAATAGGGCCCGCGCGACCGAAATGGCGGCGCTGGCCCTTTCGCTTGACCTAGCTCGCAAACTAGCGAGTGACGACGGTGAAATCACGCGGGGTATTGGGCTGAATATCGATCGAGCTGTGCCATTCGGATCGTCCCGATTGTCCCGGCGCGTAAACATCCCAAGCGCCCGCGGGCACCTGAGCCGTGAATCGGCCCGCCGAATCAGTCGTGACCGCAACCTGTTCCTTTCGGTTTTGACGGTTGACAAAGTATATTGTCGAACCGGGAATCCGAGTGGAAAGATTGCTGGCCACCACCGTACCCCGAACGATTGCCGAGCTGCCCGTGAGACTCGTCATCCGATCAAATCGCGTTTGGTCGGCGGGTTGCATGGGTCGGCTTGGCGGTGCGACGGGCGGCTCCAGACCCGGTTGTCGGTAGCTCGATCCCGACGCCGGAGCCTCTTCCACATTAATGGGCGGCAACAGCCCGTTGTTGCCTGGATTGCTCGGAGCCGCAGGAGTGGCGGGCAGGGCGGGCGCCACGGGAGCTGTCGCGCCGGGAACCGCCATCGCCGGAGCCGTCGGGCACGATGGGCACGGATTCACCACTGGCTCAAGATAGCAAGCCTTGCGCATTTCTGTGACCGGCACGAGGGCACACCGCTGTACGTAACTTGTCACCGCGTTGCACTGCGACCGCAAACGGTACGAAGTCACTGGAGTCGTTACTTGGGTCGATTGGCCGGTACAAGGGTCATAGTAGCAGCTTGACCGATAGCTACAGACCGGCTCCCAAAAGTAAGAGGTCCGGTAGCTCGTGACCGGTTCCAAATAGGTCGTGGTCTTATAGGTTGTTACCGGCTGATAGTAGCAGCGCTGACAATAGGAGACCGACGGGCAACAATTGGTCGGCACCGAATATGATGTGATCGCCGGCGCGGCGATCGAGTAGCTCGAAGAGCTACGGCAATTGTGGCAGCAGACTTGAAAGACGTTGTTCCAAGCCGCTTGGGCTTGATTGCCGCCGGCCAACAACAGTAGCGCGGCTGCGGCACCGCCCAAGAAACCTCGCGTCGATCGCATGGCTAGTTCTCCGTTCCGCCTCTGGGGTTGTTGTCGCCACTCGCGTCGGCCCGGCATCGGCCGGAACATTCCACGTCCCCCAAACGCGTGGTATTTCCGTGAGCGAGGCGCTCATCTCTTTAGACTAATCGTATGTCAAAAAGATGCAACAGTTGAGTTTCGCTCGCACGATACGTGGTATGACATCAACTCGCAGATCCGTCAGAATCGGAATAATCCGAACAATCTCACCAGTTCACGTCACACGAGAAGTCACGGTCAACCAATTGATTGAAGTCAACTCAAAAAATTGGTTCGGTCCAAGGTTTCAGTCGACCTTGCCGGAATTGTTGCCGTGCTGTTAGTTCAGGCTGAAATCAGGCGGATATCTGCGCATACCCGACGGTGGGGGAAGAGCCGTCGACTCAAGGAACTGAATCAATTGAGCCGCACGATCGGCCACGCTCCTTTGTTCCAGCAATCCTTGTTTTCGCGACAATGGTAACGGTAAATGAAAACTGAGGTGATCGCAGATTGTCCCCAACGGAAGTTCGCTCGCGAACAACTCACCCAGCTGCTTCTGAACGTCGGCAGGACCGGTGACTCGAGGCATTAAGAGGTTCGCCAATTGGTGCCGCAAACGAACACTGTCCGCCGGCGGCGGAATCTCGGTTTCCATCAGGATGTTCGCCTGGGCTTGCCGATAGAGCCGTTCGCAACTCAGTTCTTCTTCGATGCCTACCCGGGCCAGTCCGCGGAGCAAGAGAATGAACCTTCCATCATCGAGTCGCTTCTCGGCAGCGATTCGGCCGAGGCAGCCAACGGAAAAACACGCCGGCGAGTGATCGTAGTCATTCTCCCAACCGGGGCGCAACAAAATCAACGTGATCAGGCGATCCGTCTTGAGGGCATCTTCGACCATTTGCCGATAGCGCGGCTCAAAAATGTGGAGCGCTTGCACGACCTGAGGGAACAACACTAGATTGGGAAGCGGGAATAGACGCACGCGACCGTTGAAGCTCGCCAGTGACATTTCATCGTCATTCATCGAATCATCCTTCCGGCGAGCCTAATGATCCTCGTCGAGAAACTGTGTCGGGTCCGGCCATTCCGTGGGTGGCGGACTTAAATCGATAGTGGGGAACAAGGACTCGTCGGGTGTCGCACCGACCGTTGCATCATGGGCCGCCAGCACTGGCTGGAGGCATAGTTCCATTTGCTGCCAGAAAGCTCCGCCGTCCATGCCAAGGTGCGGCACCGGGTACGTTTGCATGTAGGCGCGCCCGGAATGGAACAATTTGCTCGCACCGCGGGCATTCGCGTTACCAAAATGATAGAGGGCGACGGCAGCCTGAATCAAACTCTGAACAAATCGCCGGTCATCCCCGACATCGGCGCTGAGCCAAAGCGCCTCCCAAACTTCGTGAGCCTCGAAGAACTCACGCTGATTGAAGAGCGCGACGCCGGCCAGAAACCGCGGGTCGTAGACTGGGTCTGCCATAACCCTAGTATACCCAAAGACAGCGACTTCGTCATAATGGCTTGAGCCAGCGCTGCGAACGGCGCCTCGATCCTGGTTCCGCTTGCCGCGAATCGATCCCGTCCTCGCAATGATTCTGAGCTACCGCGAATGAGATTAATCCAGCGCCTGTTTGAATTGCAAAAACGGCATGGCTTCCTGAGCGACGAGGCACTTCGACAACTGTCGAAGGAGGCCGTCGTCCCGACGTATCGGCTTCAGGAATTGGTCTCATTCTATCCTCACTTTCGGACGTCGCCGCCGCCGGGCATGGACGTTGCTGTTTGTCGCGACATGGCGTGTTGGATTGCGGGTGGGGCCTCGCACAAGACCCGATTGCAGAACGCTCTCGAAAACGAGTCAGCCACGACAATTCGTGACGTTTCGTGCATAGGCCGATGTGATTCCGCCCCCGCGGCTCTCGTGAATGACATCCCTGTTTCGCTTACGGACGTTGACGCACTGGCCGCCGCCTCGGCACCGGTCAGAGCCCCTCTCGAACCCAATTTCCCGCTACGATCCTACCGATGCGATCCGTATTCGGGGTCCTCCAGAGACTATCGAATCGTGGCTGATCGAACCAGGACGGCCGAGCAGATTATTGCCGCGCTCACCGAGAGCGGGCTTCGCGGAATGGGAGGAGCCGGATTCCCTACGGGCCGGAAATGGGACCTCGTGCGGCGAGAATCTCGGACGCCCAAGTACATCATCGCGAACGCGGACGAAAGCGAGCCGGGCACCTTCAAGGATCGGGAGATTCTGTCAGCGCTACCCCATCTAATTATCGAAGGCATGGTGCTGGCGGGCATCGCCGTTGGGGCCTCGCGGGGGATTCTCTTCATCCGGCACGAGTACGAGGCCGAACGAGTTTCATTCGAACGCGAGCGTGAGAATGCTCGACGAGCCGGAATCTTGGGCCATGAGTTCGACATCGACATTGTTGTATCTCCCGGCGGCTACATCCTGGGTGAGGAGACGGCTTTGCTCGAGTGTCTGGAGGATCGACGCGGAGAACCTCGGAACAAGCCGCCGTTTCCCGTCACGCATGGACTCTTCGGGCAACCCACTCTCATCAACAATGTCGAGACGCTCGCGATGGTTCCAGCAATCGTCGCTCTCGGACCGGCATGGTGGAAGTCACAAGGGCGGCCCGGATTCGCAGGGCTGAAATTCATGTCGGTCTCCGGCCATATTGCCCGTCCTGGGGTTTATGAGATACCGATTGGAACTACCGTCAGCCAACTGATCGACATGGCCGGCGGGATTCGCGACGGGAAAACGCTCGTCGCATTTCTGCCCGGCGGAGCCTCCTCGAATTTTCTGCCTGCGTCGAGCGCCGGCACGCCGCTCGATTTTAACGCCATGGCTCAAGCCGGGTCGATGCTCGGATCGGGGGCCTTGTTCGTTGTGGCCGAGGGGACTGACCTGATGGCACTGGCCGCGAATATCGTGAGGTTCTTTCGCAATGAGTCCTGCGGTAAATGCGTGCCATGCCGCATCGGTTCGGAAAAAGCCCTGTTGTTGATCGATGGCGTGAATCTTGGCAGCAACGCGCGTCACTCGCTCCCGGTGCTGTCTGACCTTGCCGAAGCCATGACCTTGACGTCGATTTGTGGACTAGGCCAAGTTGCTCTGAACCCTGTCATATCGATGTTGCGGCAAGTATTACCGCAACCCGAGGAGCCATAATGAGCCGGATCATCGAAGCTCCAAACGAATATGAAGGAAGTGAACCGAGCCTCTTCTTAGCCGGCGGTATCACGGGCACCATTCATTGGCAGGCCGAGGTAGTTCGCCGTCTCGCGGACACGCCCCTGGTACTCTTGAATCCCCGACGAATCAATTATCCCTGGCACGACCCCAGCGCGGCCGAAGCCCAGATTCGATGGGAATACCGATATCTTCGACGCGCTTCGGCGGTCCTGTTCTGGTTCCCTTCGGAGACGCTGTGTCCGATTGCCCTGTTTGAGCTAGGCGGCCGAATCGCGACGTCACAACCGATCTTCGCCGGCACGCACCCCAACTATCCGCGCCGTGCTGATGTTGAGATTCAGCTCAAACTGGCTCGCCCCGAGATTCGAGTCGCACACGAACTGGCCGAATTGACCGACCAGGTGCGAAAATGGATAGGGATGTGACCATGAGCATTCGGTTGACGATCGATGGGAAGCCCCTCATGGTCTCCCCGCCGACGACGATTTGGCAGGCGGCTCGCGATCACGGCATCACCATCCCGAGCCTGTGCTACTCTCCCAAACTTCCCGCCTCCGGGGTTTGCCGGTTGTGTGTCGTCGATGTTGGCGCCCGAGTTCTTGCGGCCTCGTGTGTTCGCGAGTGCGAAGACGGCATGGACGTGAAAACCGATACAGCTCGGGTCATCAAACAGCGACGAATGTTGACCGCTCTGCTGTTGGCCGACCATCCGTCGCCATGCGTCAAGGAACAAACTACGGGTGACTGTGAATTGGAAGCCCTTGGCCGAAATCTCGGGTGTCTGGGGCACGGGCACGTCAATCCAATTCCGCCGTCGTCGCGCGGCCCAAGAGTTTTGGACGAATCTTCCAAAGTCATTCGCGTCGACCATCAGGCATGTATCCTCTGTGACCGATGCATCCGCGCTTGCGATCAGATTCAATGCAATGACGTAATCGGCCGCACCGGGAAAGGGTATTTGACACGGATCGGCTTCGATCTGAACGTGCCGATGGGAACTAGCTCTTGTGTTTCCTGCGGCGAATGCGTGGCCGCCTGCCCAACGGGCGCGTTGACAAACAAATCGCGGAGCCTGCCGCTGATTCCGCGCGATCAAGCGCGGGCCGTTGACAGTCTCTGCCCCTATTGCGGGGTGGGTTGCGCGACGACCTATTTCGCCGACGGCAATCGGATGCTCTGGGCCGAAGGGCGAGAAAACCCAGGAAATCAGGGTCGCTTGTGCGTCAAGGGCCGCTATGGCTGGGACTATGTCGAGCATCCCCATCGGCTAACGACGCCACTCATTCGCCGCTCTGACTGCTACCCCAAGGGACCGCTTTCGGACGCCGTGCGTGGAATCGAAGGCCGGCGAGATCGCGTGGTTGACTATGGCCAGGTCATGCCGGCGTTTCGCGAAGCGACCTGGGACGAGGCGCTCGATCTGATCGCTTATCGACTCCGGTCCATCAAAGAGAGACTTGGCGGTGATGCCCTTGCCGGGTTTGGATCGGCGAAATGCTCCAACGAAGAGGCCTACCTGTTTCAGAAAATGATGCGGGCGGTTCTGGGGACAAACAACGTCGATCATTGCACGCGACTATGCCATGCCTCTTCGGTAGCGGCCCTGATGGAAGGGATTGGCTCCGGCGCCGTCACCGACACCTTTGGCCACGCAGCCCTCGCGGATGTCATCCTGCTCACCGGCAGCAACACGACCGCGAATCATCCGGTGGCGGCGACCTTCTTCAAACAAGCTGCTCGGCGAGGCACACGGCTCATCGTCGTCGATCCTCGTCGCCCGCCAATCGCCGACGACGCGGAGTTATTCTGTCAGATTCGGCCGGGAACAGATGTCGCCTTTTATTATGCTCTGATGCACGTCATCATTCGCGAGGGATTGCACGACCGCGAGTTCATCGAATCACGCACTGAGAACTTCGAGGCCCTTCGTAAAACCGTGAGCCGATTTTCGCCGGATCGAGTGGCTCCGATTTGCGCGATTACAGTCGATACGCTGGAGGACGTGGCCCGAAAGATCGGCCGTTCCCGGCAATTTATGATTTTCTGGGGCATGGGCATTAGCCAACACACGCACGGCACGGACAACGCACGTTGTCTCATTGCTCTCTGCCTTTTAACCGGTAACATCGGGCGGCCCGGAACCGGCCTCCATCCACTTCGTGGACAAAACAATGTGCAAGGTGCTTCGGACGCCGGCCTTATCCCCATGGTCTTTCCCGACTATCAACCCGTCGCGAATGCGACAATCAGACGGAAGTTTGAACAGGCTTGGGGCGTGTCGCTAAATCCAAATCCCGGTTTGACGGTTGTCGAGATCATGAGCGCCGCCGGGGAGGGACGCATCAAGGGCATGTTCATGCTCGGAGAAAACCCGTTTCTGTCTGACCCCAACGTGAACAAGGTGCGAAGAGCGTTGTCGCAACTCGATTTCCTTGCCGTCCAAGAGATATTCTTCACGGAAACGGCCGAATTCGCGGATGTGATTCTGCCGGCGGCATCATTCTTTGAGAAGCTCGGGACCTATACCAATACCGATCGTCGCGTGCAACTTGGTCGTCCCGTCATCACCGCACCGGGAAGCGCTCGGCCAGATTGGGAGATCCTGTGTGATCTGATTCAGAGACTCGGCGGCACTGCACCGTACACGACACCGGCTGAAGTCTTCGACGAGTTCGCGGCGCTGACAGAGAGCTACCGCGGGCTGTCACATTCAAACATCGGTCCCAATGGCCGTATCTGGCCTGTCGGTTCCCCAGACGATTCAGAAACACCCGTCCTGTTCGCGGATCGGTTTCCGACAGCGACGGGCCGTGGAAGGTTCGTTCCTTGCGAACTGCGACACGCCGACGAATTGCCCGATCACGACTTCCCATTCGTGCTAAATACCGGTCGCGTCTTAGAGCATTGGCACACCGGCGTCATGACCCGCCGATCAGCGGCCCTCGACGCCATCCAGCCAACTCCGTTTGTCGAGATCAATTCGAATGATGTGCAAAGACTCGGAATCCGCGACGGTGACGATGTCGTCGTCACGTCTCGGCGCGGATCGATCCGGCTATCGTTGCGGGCGAGCGACCGAGTGGCGCCGGGGACCGTGTTCATTCCGTTTCATTTTCGTGAAGCGGCTGCCAATATTCTGACCAACGACGCGTTAGACCCCAGCGGGAAAATCCCCGAGTATAAGTATTGCGCCGTGCGAATCGAACGTGCGAGTTAGGGCCTTAGCCGCTCGCTCATCCTGCCAGACACTCGCGAAGATAGCGGATGCCGTGGGCAATATCTCGCACCCGTTGCTCCTGATCGCCCACTTCTCGCTCGATACACAGAGCGCCGCGATAACCCACTTTCTTCAACGTCTGCACAAACAGTTTGATGTTCGCTTGACCTTGGCCTAGGGGAACTTCTTCACCCCAATTTCCCGCCGCCAGTGGTCGATTGGCGTCTTTCACATGCACACTGCGAATTCGAGGTCCCAACAATTCGACCGCTCGGATAGGGTCACCTTTGTCGTACAGCAGCATGTTGGCGGGATCGAAGTTGACCCGAAGGCTCGGGCAGTCGAGTTCAGTGAGTGTGAGGTCAAGGAGATCGGCGGTCTCCTGTCCGGTCTCAAATGCAACGGTGACGTTGTGGTCTATCGCCAGTTGCCCGACGTTGGCCAAAGTCTTGAGAAACGCCATCCGATCAGCATCGGCAGGCTCGGGAATGAACCCGGCATGGAGCATCATGTCCGCCAAGCCAAGCGCGCGGGTTCGCTCGAGGCCCCACCGAAATCGATCGAGTCGCTCCGTGCGAGTCGCCGGGTCACCGAATCCGCCGGTTTTTTGAATTGTCGCCGGCGTTGTGTAATCTTCGCCCGGAAACCCAAGCATGGTCCCGGTAAGCCTCAAACCGGACGCGCGAGCGGCTTCGGGCATCCGGTCGCCCTCGTCCCATGATGCGTGTTGAGGGTCGCCGCACGCGATCTGAACGACATCGATGCCAAGGTGATCCGTGAGGCGCCGCAGTTCGGGGATGTTCTTGACTTGCAACGACCAACTGCAGACTCCAATGGCGAGCGGTTCAATGGCCATGCGGGTTTCTCCGTTGAATTCACGCGGCGGGTTCAATCGTAACGCCGAGAGGCCCGAAGTCTTTCGTGCCCTTCCTCTCGTGGAATGTCATCAATTGCTCGGCCTTGAGTTCTGCGACCTCTTTGGAGCCGGTCCAAGCAATCGCTCGGCCTTTTTCGTGAGCGGTCATCATCACTTCGATCGCTTTGAGCAACTCGAAAGCAAATACCTTACGCAGAACATCCACGACGAATTCCATCGAATGATAGTCGTCGTTGTGAAGAACTACATGATAGGGAGGCAGGCGACGAGTCGTCGTTTCTTCGTGGGTATCCGGTTGAGTTACGATCGATTCGCTCACAAGTGACCTCCTACTCCATCGCGCCGTCCACGAACGGAATTGTAACGGCCGTTCTCGTTCGAGGCCAAAAAAAAGAGTCAGGCGAGTATCTGAATCACACGAACGAGAACGACATTGGCGATCAGCACCAGGACAATGGACAACTCGACACTTCGCGTTGAGGCGTGGCCGACGCCCTCTGTCCCTTCCTTGGCGGTCATCCCGAAATAGCAACCTGACAGGCCAATGAGAAAACCAAAGACCGAAGTCTTGGCAATGGCCGGAATGACATCTTCCAGCCGTAGGCCGTCCCAGGTCGCTTCCTGATACTGAAGTCGATTGAGCGAGCCGGCAAGTAGCTCGGCGCCAAACGCACCACTAATGGCAACGAAAATGATGAGGATCGTTAGGATCGGCATGGCGACAACGCAAGCGAGGATTCGTGGGCCGACAAGTTGGCGCATCGCCGGTAGGCCCATGACTTCAAGGGCATCAATTTGCTCGGTGAGTTTCATCGCCCCAAGCTCGGCGCCGAGGCTTGCTCCCGTTCGTCCCGCAACGATGAGGCCGGCGCCGATGGGGGCGAATTCCAAAGTTACCGCTAACGCAATGGCGGTCGGCAAGTATTGCAACGCGGTCGGCCCAGCGGGGGACCGTTCCAAGACGCCCCGAAGGTGCATCCACAGAACCAAACCAATTGCCAACCCCGCGACCAGGCCAAGCGGCAATGCCCCCATCAGAACCCGATAAAACTGCCGGGTTGATTCTCGCGGCAACCGACGAGCGGACTCTAAGATCGCCCGCAGCGACCTTATTGCAAAAAAAGTCAAATTACCCAAGAACTCGATCATGAAGAGCAAGATCGCCACGAGTCGGGTCACCCCTTGCGTGCCGACCACGTCCAGTGCCGGTCGGAAGTCGCTTGAACTGAATTTGTCGGGAAACCAAATTGGGCGACAAGATCTCGGATTTCCGACAGATCGAGCGCCGCATGGAGCGAGTCGGCAAACATCTTTTTCTGGTGTGCGTTTGCATCTCCGGCATACGTGTTGACAAGCTGTCGAAGGTTCAATTCATCCAGAGGGCGAAGAAGGTCGCGCACGAAAATTACACCGCCGGGCGCGCAGACACGGACCATCTCTCGAATACAGTCAATCGGCTCAGGAATGTGGTGAATGATGCTGTTCGAGATGACCGCTGGGAAAGATCCGCCCGCGTAGGGAAGTCCACGCGCGTTGACCAACTCGCACTTGATTCGATCCGTTAGAGTTGCCCGTTGGACGTTTTCGTTTCCGACGACGAGCATTTCAGCGGATAGGTCGATTCCGATAACCGTTGCCTCGGCAGCTTGGCGGCAAAGCTCGATGGGTATCTGGGCGGTCCCGGTGCCGACATCGAGAATCGGGGACCGGCGATCCCAAACTGAGAGGAAATCTTGGACAAAGACTCGATTGACCTTGGAATGATCCATCGAGTCGTAGTCACGAGCTTCCTCGCGGGTATCCATGACCTCGGGTTCGAGGATTCGAGGGATCATCGAGGCTCAAACCGTAACGGTTTCACAAAACGCCGGGACCGGTTCTCGATTCTGTCGGGCCGTTCGTTCGGCATAAAGGAGTTCGAGCAACTCGGCTCGAAATTGCCAGTCGGCCGGGCCGAGCCGATCCCATTCGCGGATAACCGCTGAGGTCGCCGGGTTGAGATGAGCGATCCGAGTCAACCACATAATGCCGGCTTCAAGATTGAGGCGAGAAGTCTCGGGATGATTCCACGCAATATGACTCGCCAAGCAACCCATGGGCATAGCGCGCGTAAAACAGCCACTGATCAACATGGGGCTGCCTTTCTCGATCATCTCAATGATCCGATCGAGGCCGGCATCGGTGATGTTGGGCAACCAATGGTGCTTGAACTCAGTGACACAGTTGTGTGGAAGCATCGTCCGACTCCTCACCGCATCCCACCCGACTTGAATCGTTCGCTGACTGGCTTGGGACTCTCATTATACTGCCCCGAGTCGACGAATGGGAAAGCAAAAACCGCAAAAAAACACGGCATTGATCTAAGTCGTGTAAAACAAAGGAATACGGCAAGTTCAGTTGGGGCGATAAAAAACCCCGCCGTCCGTTTGCACGAACCGGCGGGGCCGGAACAGAGAAGAGGCCAGAGTAATGAGGAGATGTTACCAATGTTCTTTGAAATGTCAAGTGCAAATACAAAGAATTCTTCCTGAAGAATCATATTGATCGTTCAGTCGCAAATCGCTATTTGATTTTATGTTACGTTCAAATTGCCTCTTGATGCTTGACACTTCCTTCATTTTTTTCTTAGGCGTGACGCGGAAAATAATAAGCCAAACGAATAGCCCAACGAATAAAGTCGATGAGGTCTCAGAATGACGGCGAATTCATCTCGGTTCGAGGAACGATGCTAGGTTGTTTCTTTCGTAGAATATCAAGGCTCTGTGTACGCAACGGAGAGATCGCATGCCCGAGTCGTCTGTAATGCGTCGCCGATTGTGGACAACAAGAGCCATAACGATATTGTGTGTTGCGACTTATGTCGTAGTTGCCTCGTCTCGACGCCTCGACTCGTTGGATATTCTTGTCGCTACACTGGCCGCCGTCTTGGGGGCGTGGTTCGTCGAATCTCAGCTCCTGGGCTATTTTTGGGGTCTGGTCGCTGCCATCGTTGCAACGCAAATACCTACTCTGCAAACGGATCCGAACCAGGAAGCCCTCATGGGGACACCTTGGCTTGTGATCTTTTCGGTTGTTTGGGCTGCGTCGCTTTCTCTATGGCGAGCATGTTTCGAGATTCGTTTGGTCATTTGGGATTGGTTTCTGTCCATTCTTTGTGCAGGCACCGGATTATGGGAGACGTTGGCATGGCGGTGGGGTTACCCGACCGCGGTGTTGCATAAAGAATGGGAGTACGCTGTTTTCGTCACTTGGTTAGTCCTTGGTATGACCAGTTTCGCGATCGTTGCCGGTTTTCTGTTGTCGTTAACACGCCGACTCACGAGAAAGAATCCCCGAGCCAACGTGGGAAATCTTTTGATTGGTGGCATGTTCGGCATTTCCCTTGTTCTTTTCGTGGCCTTGGCTTGGAGTCGGCTTCCGGTGGCATTGACGCCTCCAGGAAAGAACACGCTTGCCTGGGATCGCTTGCTCTGGCCCCATCGATGGACAGTCGGCGCCTTTGCCGCTTTCGGAGTGTGGCGAATGGGGTGGAGCGGATTGGAGCAATTTCGCCGCGGTGTCGCCCCGGTCGCGTGGTGGCTACTGTCGATGAATGCGGTTGCACTGACCTGCTACAGTCTTTGCGCCCACCAGCGACACGAAGTTCCTTCATTACCTTTTGGGCTTCTTGTGTTGTCGACGGTCGTGTTTGGCGTTGGCGACCAATGGCGGCGAATTGTCGAACAGGTGCGATTGCGACCGCCGGAATGATCGGAAGGAAGCGTCCATGAACTGGATCACCGACTCGATCGCCATCGGCAATTTCGCGGATGCCCAAGATAGTTCACTGCTTATTCGTGAGGGAGTGGTCGCCGTCCTGGGCCTCATCGATACG
This sequence comes from uncultured Alcaligenaceae bacterium, assembly GCA_964515185.1. Lineage (GTDB taxonomy): Bacteria > Planctomycetota > Planctomycetia > Gemmatales > Gemmataceae > CAZESP01. The sequence continues at coordinate 172,175 of CAZESP010000002.1, read as the reverse complement.
CTCAGCGCCGTGGAACCCCTGATGCTGGGCGTGAGCGATATCCGAATTGTCGAGATGGAAGACAGTGCCCATTCTGATGTCGCGACGTTTCTGAGAGCCGTCGAAGTCTTGGGTGAGTTGATCCAGCAACATTCGAAAGTGTTAGTCCACTGCCACGCGGGAAGGAGCCGATCGGCTGTTGTTGTTGCCGGCTACCTGATGAAGGCCATGAATTTGGACGCGGACCAAGCGATCGAACTGATTAGCTCCCGACGCGAGATCTACTTGACGCCTGGAATGCTACGGTTGCTCTATTCGCTGTGAAAGCGAGCGCAAGGCCAAATCCTCGGCTCGCTTTCACTGCCATTCGTCTACGAGTTCCGTTCGGGTCGAAGCTCGCGTACTGCTTTTCCAGCCTGCCACATTTCGCTATCGGCAACCGCCTTGAGTTCCTTTTCAAGTTCTTCGCGGTAGTTCGGCTTGGTATTGACGTCAAGGACCCGGCGTGTTTCGTCGCCCGACTCGACGCGGCGATAAAGCTCTTCGAAGACGGGTCGAGCGGCATCGCGAAATCGTCGGAACCAGTCCAGGGCGCCTCGCTGGGCCGTTGTCGAGCAATTGGCGTACATCCAGTCCATGCCATTCTCAGCGATGAGCGGGTAAAGGCTCTGCGTCGCTTCCTCGACGGTCTCGTTGAACGCCTCACTGGGACTGTGACCGTGTTCGCGAAGCACCTCATATTGAGCCAGCCACAACCCGTAGATGGCCCCCATCAACACTCCGCGTTCGCCGGTCAGATCGCTGACAACTTCTTTGTGGAATGTCGTCTCGAATAGATAGCCGCTCCCAATGGCGACCCCCAAGGCCAAGCAACGGTCTCTGGCCCGACCCGTGGCGTCCTGGTGAATCGCGAAACTTGCATTGATGCCGCGACCTTCGAGGAAGTGACGGCGGACGGTCGTCCCCGACCCCTTGGGCGCCACGAGAATGACGTCGATATCCGGCGGCGGGATGACTCCGGTTTGATCGCTAAAGACGATCGAAAACCCGTGAGAGAAGTAAAGGGCCTTTCCGGTAGTCAGGTGGGGCTTAACTTTCGGCCATAGCTCCTTCTGACCGGCATCAGAGAGAAGATACTGAATGACCGTGCCTCGCTTTGCGGCTTCTTCGATATCGAAAAGCGTCTGGCCCGGCACCCACCCGTCCGCGACGGCCGTCTCCCACGCCTTGCCGCCGGGTCGCTGGCCGACGATAACGCGAACACCGTTATCGCGCATGTTCAACGATTGGCCGCGACCTTGCACTCCATACCCAACGACGGCGACGGTTTCGTTGCCGAGAATCGCTTTGATTTTCTCCGGCGGATAGTCACTTCGCTCAACCGCCATTTCAACCGTATCGCCAATCCGAATCTCACGCATGGGACCTCTGACCTTTCACGAATAAACAGCAAACCACAAACACACGTTGACTACACTATCGCGCTCATGGGCGAGCAGCCGCGACCCGGCGATCATTTGCCACCCGAAAGAACATAGGCCATTAGGTCGAGGACTTCATCTTCGGTCAGCGAATTCAACAGCCCGATTGGCATCAACGAGACCTTCGACTCGGTCTTTTCGTCAATTTCGTCTCGCTTGATGACGATTGGCCTGTCGTCTTTCTGATCAAGCGGGTTGCTGCGAAGGTGAATCTCCTTTTCGGTCTGGGCGACGACAAGGCCCGAGACGACCTTGCCATTCTTTAATTCGAAGACGGTCGTGCGGTATTTCTCATTGATGACCTTGGAAGGTTCGATCAACTCAGTCAGCACGTCGAGCGGCGACAGTTTCTTGTCGGTGAGGCGCGGCTGCAATTCGATCAAATCCGGGCCGACCTGTCCACCGACCCCATTCATCCGGTGGCACTGAATGCAAGAGATTGCTGCGAACAGTTCCTTTCCGCGAACCAGATTCCGGCCGGAGTTAAGATTCTTAATTGAACCTTGTAGGTCAGCGACCGTCCAGGCACGCACGAACGGCCGGATCGCTGTTTCCTTAATCGGTGTCAGCGAGGCCGCGAGTTCTTCGGGGGAAACATCGTCGAGGCTGCGCACAACCCGAAGCGTTCCGTACATCCGGCGCCAGTGGCCGGGGAACGTGCAAACATACACATAGTCACCTAGCTGAACCGGAGCCTTGAACACGAGATGGTCGCTCTGCTGGGGCTGCAACATGCGAGTCGAGTGCAGGACTTCGGGCAGATTCGGGACAAAATGGCGATCGAATGCGCTGGGATCCGCTGACATCTTCTCGGCCGCGATTCCGACCTTTTCGAGTGAACCGGGCTTGGCCACGATGAAATTATGCGGCATCACGTCCGTGTTCTCAAAGACAATCTCGATCGGTTTGCCGGCCTCGACGAATATCACGCTGCGATCGTAGAGCATCAAGTGCGGCACGGGACGAACGACGATGACCGGAACACCGAGTTCGCGCAAGGCCGCCCGCGCCGCTTGAGCTTGCTTGGCCGGCAGCAAGGAAGCAAGCTCGTTTCCGAGCTGCAGGGCATCGCGAACCTCTGGGGAGGTTCGTGTGTTTTCCGGTAACTGTCGAACGAATTTGAGAATGGTCTCAATTAGCCCGGGCAATTCCGTGTGAGGCCACTGAGTCTTGGGAATCCGGCCGATGGCTCGAACGACCGTCGATCGATCGCGACCTTCACGGATGAATCCGGCCAACATCTTGAATGTTGCCTCGGTATCTTTGCCCGTTGCCACAATCGCATTGATGGCCGAGCGCCGAATCAATCCTCCCTGATCGCTGCCGAGATCGAATCGAACGCTTTGGCGAGGGGCGGCGTTATCACGCTTCTCGAATACCATCTGCCGGCCGGAATCCAGCACGACGAGGCGAAAACCATCGAGGCGGGACACAAATTGACCGTTACCCTCGGAACGATTCCAAATCGCGATAGACTCGATCGGTTTTTCAGCCTTCAAATCGAGTTCCCACCAGGGCTTGGCGTCATTCTCGGCCGTGTGCGTTTGGCCGCCATCGCCATAGACTCCGCTCGTGTTGCCATCGATGGCTCGCGAGGCAACCCCTCCATGGGCCGTCGTGGATTGCTTCGCTTCCCCTCCACGGGCAATGTTGGTCCCGCCGCTAAAAACCTGAACCTCCGCGAGCGTTAACGTACCTCGGCGGGGAAGTTCCACACGCACATACCGCCCATTGACGGCTGGCTTTTCGTTGGGGTCGGCGGGTTTGGCGGACAACAGGGGCAGAATCCGATCGTGGGCGGCCGCGCGAAGGGCCATATCGGGAATCAAGGGCACCGCATCGAGCAGGTCTTTCTGATGAGCCGACTTCTGAGCGGCCGCCGTCCACGTCGGATCGAGTGCTTGATCGATGGTGAACAAAGTCACATAGGCGATTTGACGAGTATAGGGACGAACGGCATTGGCCGCGAGTTTCGCGAACTGCCCGCGAGATGCTTTCACTTCCGACGCGGTAGGTTTCGCTCCGGCGTGACCGTGGGCATGACCATGAGACGCCCCCGTCGATGTCGCCCAGGTCACCATAAGGTGACCAAGGTCGTGCAAGGCGCTCTCACTAACGTCGGCGCCGCCACGATCCAGTCGTTCGACGGCGGCCAATAGCTCGGCAAGCATGCTCGAACGATTATGTTTCGCTAACCCCGCGAGTGCTTCGACTCGATAGTCCGGGGCTATCTGATCGCGAGCCAAGAGCGCTTGAAAGACCATTGGCGACCGGCGCATCCCAACAAGTTCGTTGGCCGATACGCCTCGGAGCAGAAAATTGGTACCTGCGGGATTGTCGGCAGCGATGTCCGCGCCAGACGCGACGGCTTTTTTCCAGAGCGGTTCGAGCTGAAACATCGTCTCGCGAAGTGTGAAGAGTAGGTACTCATCCGTTGGGTGTTTCAAGACTCTGAGCGCCGCGTCGGCTGCCTTGATATCGTTGAAGAAACTGCATGCTCGAACCCCTTCGAGTCGGACACGAGGATGCTCGTCCTCAGTTTGAAGTGTCAGCAACCCGATCGGGTCACGGAGCCGATCGCGCCAGACCACCAAGACCCGAGTGGCCGCGGCGCGAACTCGGAAATCCGGCGAGCGAAGCAGTTTCTTCAGAAGATCTTCATTGACTATGTTGTGATTCTGCAACAGCCAAAGGGCTTCGAGGCGATGATGCTCGAAATCGGGGTCGGCAGGATTCAAGGCGTCGAGCCATCGCGTGACGGCGGCGACGACCTCATCGGCCTTGCGACCGCTGAGTTCGATACGCACGCGATATCGCACGCGATCTTCGGGTTCCTTGAGGAGATTGAGCAAGACTTCAATCGGCTCGCCAAAAATCCTAGCGGGCTTCAGCAATTCGCGACCGTCATACGTGACGCGATAAACGCGACCGTGGGTCTTATCACGACTCGGATCACGCAAATTGTGCTGCATGTGGCCGATGATCGGGTTGTGCCAATCGGTGAACCAAATGGCGCCATCGGGGCCAATCTCGATATCCGCCGGTCGGAAGTTTCGGTCCTTCGAGAACAGGATCGGTTCGAGTTCGGTTCCCGTGAAGCTCGATCCTTTGTCGGAAATCTTGTAATGCAACAGACCATGGACCGTGATAACGTTGCCGACGATCAGATTTCCCTGCCACTCGGGTGGGAAGTGCCGGCTCGACAGAATCTCGATGGCAGGGCAGGGGCGGGTCCGCTGTTGGTACACTTGTGGCGGGCGATTGTGTTTCTTCGGAAAGTCGAGGTGACCCGAGAATAACGTGCCATGAAACGGGTTGGCACCGGTGCCATCCACGACAATGTCTTGCCCCCAGCGATCGAACACATGGCCATGTGGATTCGCGAAGTCGTAGGGGATATAACGTTCGAGTTTCCAAGTTCGAGGTTCAAATCTCCAGACGCAAGCGTTGATGTTGCGCATCGGTCCATAGGGGGTTTCCGATTGAGTGCGATGAAACGTGCCCTCTTGAAAATAGAGCGCTCCGCCCGGATCCAGAACGAAGCTATTGGCCGTGTGATGCGTATCCGCAGAGTCAATGCCGTGTACGATGCGCTCGCGAACGTCGGCTTTGTCGTCGCCATCCACGTCCTTGAGGAACAGCAAGTCCGGGGCATTGGCGACGATGACACCGCCGTTCCAGAACTCGAAACCTGTCGGATTGTGGAGTTTGTCGGCGAAAACGGTACACTTGTCCGCTGCGCCGTTGCCATCGGTGTCTTCGAGAATCAAGAGCTTATCATTCATATCGTCCTTGGGAATCCAATGCGGATACGACGGCCAGGTCGCGACCCAAAGACGCCCCTTCGTGTCAAACGCCATCTGAACCGGATTGATAAGATCAGGGAATTTCTCCTCCGACGCGAAGAGCGTGACCTTCAATCCCTTGCCGACCGTCATCCGTTGGATGGCGTCCTTGCCGGACAAGAAAATGTGTGAACCGCCCGGACCATCTCCCCGAGCGTTCGTGATTACGGGTATGAACGGCTTGGTATTGGAATCGTCAACGGCCAACTCCTTGTTCTGAGCGGCAGCCCAAACGCGCCGGTCGCGATTCGCGGTCATCTCATCGAGAATCTCCAATTCACGTTGGACAACGACTCGATTCGTCTGCCCGTCCGTGAATTTCAGGTCGGCGCGCCCGCCATAAGTCGAGTAACCGTCGGTTGTGCGATAACGATGAAACCAGTGAAAGTTCTTGTCTTGCACCGCCGAGCGGAGTTTCTGCAAATATTGCGAATCGCGCCGCTCCGGCGCGGGGCCGAAAAGAGCGTTCTCCATGACCGACGCCAGTTGCTCATCGCCGGCTTCGGATAGATGGATGCCGTTGATTGTCAGAGGCTTGGCTGCTTTACCATAGAGGGCAAGGCTTGGCTCAAACAAGTCGACAAATGGTATCTGATGGGCGCGAGCGACCTCGGCCATGGCGGCACTGTACTGTTTCAGTCGCGCGTTATTGGTCGCGCCATCCGGCAGGTTCGCGTTCTTCACATTCTCGTGAGCGATTGGCGAGAACAAGACCAGTCGCGGTGGCGACTGGCCGTTATACTTCTGCCCCGAGGTACTCTTGATGAACGCTTCGAGATCGCCACGAAACTTCGCCAGCCCGGCTTCGCCGGCAAACGATTCGTTGAACCCAAAGAAGGCGAAGATGACGTCTGCCTTCTGCGATGCAAGCCATGCATCGGTGCTTTCGAAACCATCTGATCGCAAGCGAATTGTGAGTTCGTCGGCGGCAAACGCGATGTTCCTCACCACGAGATCATGCGACGGGAAACGGCTATGGAGGTACGCTTCAAACCAAGCGAAGTGTTGCATCCGTTCGGCCAAAGCGTTTCCGATAATGCAGATGCGGTCGCCCTTCTTCAATTCGATTGGACCCGCAAAGACCGTGAAGGTAGAAGACAGCACGAAAAATGGAACGACTAGCCAACGGAACATGAACGCATCCTCGAAGTCTGGCGGGTGTTTGTTGATTCGCTTCGGGTTGGCACCGTCAGTATAGGCGATTCGGATGGGCCGCCGAGGGGGCACTTGGAAGATTCGGTTCGATAATGTCGGTGTGCGATTGCGAGTCACCCAACCACAATGACTGTGCGATTGGGCACAATAGCGGGTCTCTCGGGAGGATCAAGTTCAGAAAGTCAATCGTCTTTCGACAAATGAGCGGTAGTCGTCGTCGGAATCCTCTTCGTTGCTTGGCTTGGCATTGAGATTGCACATAGTTGTTGAACCGGCAAGGCACCGATCTGCCCGGTCCGAAAGGAGTAGCATCATGCCTCCGACCACCCAGACTGGCCCGCGTATTTATCTCGATGCCGCAACAGCGGCCGACTTGATGACGGCCAATCCTTCAACTCTCGACGCAAACGCGTGCGTGCGGGAAGCGATCATGTTTCTCACCGACAACGGCTTCAGCGCCGCGCCGGTCGTGGACGAAGACGGGAAATTCGTTGGGGTCTTGAGCCGATCGGATATAATCATCTACGATCGCGGGAAGGTAGACTATCTGCCTCATGTCCCGGATCTCGGTCGCCAACAAAACGAACCTATCTTTCGGGAGGGATTCCAGGAAGAAAACGTCGATCCCACGACGATTCGCGACATCATGACACCCGTCGTTTTCACGGTCGCGCCCACGACTCCAGCGGGCCTCGTGATCGAGCAGATGGTCGAACGAGACGTTCATCGCCTTTTCGTGGTTAATTATGCCGGCATCCTGACTGGCGTGATAACCACCTTCGACATTTTGAAACGATTGAGACCGGAAACGGACATTTAGCGAGGTCTAACCATGTTCCCGATCAGGACTATCTTGCACCCCACTGATTTTTCGCCCGGCTCAGATGTTGCCTACGAACTTGCTTGCTCTCTGGCGAAGGAACGCGGAGCCAGGCTGATCGTCCTTCACGTGTATCCGCCGCCTCGGACGCACGGCGAAGTCGTGGCGCGGCGATCTCCCGACAGCTACGAAGAAGCTCTTTGGGATGTTATCCGCAAGTATGAGGCGCCGCCCGGAGTGACAGTCGGCCATCGACTCGAAGAAGGCGATACGGTTGAGGACATTCTGACGGCTGCCCAAGAATGTGGGGCCGACTTGATCGTGATGGGCACACACGGTCGTACCGGATTGCGGCGCGTGCTGATGGGTAGTGTCGCTGAGAACGTCGTGCGACGGGCGCCGTGCGCGGTCCTCACGGTTCGCGATCATGGACCCGTCGGCGGTGTGCCACCGGAACAAACCGCCGTCACGGCCAATGCCTAACGGTTCTACGCATGGACCTGCCTGAACTTATTCACAGGCTGGCGTCGCCCTCTGCGTATCCGTTTCGCGTTGACCGAACCGAGGTTCGCCAGACCCATATCTCCGTTGTGTTCTTGGCAAACGATGTGGTGTACAAGTTGAAAAAGCCGCTCAATCTCGGCTTTCTCGACTTCTCCACGATCGACAAACGGCGTCATTTTTGCGAAGAAGAGGTTCGGCTAAATCGGCGGCTGGCACCCGACGTCTACCTTGGCGTCGTCCCCATCACTACCGGCGACTCGCTTCAATTCGAAGGAACTGGATCGATCGTCGATTGGGCGGTCAAGATGACGCGCCTGCCTGACAGTCAAACTCTTGAGAGTCTCCTGAGACAACAGAGACTATCGACGGAGATGCTTCAGACCTTTGCACGTCGCCTTGCCGAGTTTCACCGGAACGCCGAGCGGAGCAAAGCGATTTCCGCGTTCGGGCAATTGGAAGTCGTTGCCAGAAACGCGATCGAGAATTTCGAGCAGACGGCATCTCACGTCGATGTCACGGTCCAACGCTCCGTCTACGACCGGTTGCAATGGCTAACGCAGTATTCTCTGACCCAACTCGGCCTTCTTATCGAGAATCGGTCACACCGAGGCGTCCCCTGCGATACCCACGGCGATTTGCGCCTCGACCACGTTTACTATTTCGCCGATCGTAAACCCCCGTCCGATTGGATCGTCATCGATTGCATCGAATTCAACAAACGATTTCGCTACGCCGATCCGGTCGCCGATGTGGCGTTTCTGGCGATGGATTTGGTTTTTCGTCATCGGCGCGACTTGGCAAGAGCATTTGCCAACGAGTGGTTTGACGCTTCGTATGACGATGAAGGCCGATCCCTGTTGCCGTTCTATATGGCCTATCGGTCCATCGTTCGTGCGAAGGTCGAAGGCTTCAAGCTGACTGAACCGGAAATCCCCGAACTCCAGCGTGAGACAGCAAAGCGCCGCTCGCAGTCGCATTGGCTGCTCGCTCTTGGCGAGCTTGCACCGCCCATCGAAAGACCAGCGCTGTTGTTGGTCGGAGGCCTGCCCGGCACGGGGAAATCCACGCTGGCCGCTAATCTGGCTCCATGGGGTTTCACTTGCATTCGTTCTGATGTCATTCGCAAGGAACTGGCCGGCATTCGGCCTGGGAAACAATCGGCGGCGGCGCCGGGTGAAGGCATTTACACACAACACTGGTCCGATCGAACTTACGGCGAATGCCTTGACCGTGCGAGGCAGTTGCTCCTCGAAGGTCGGCGAGTTATCGTTGACGCCACGTTTCACCACAACGGGCGGCGCCTGCCATTTCTTGATCTTGCCAAACAGCTCTCGATACCATTTTTGTTCGTGATATGTCACGCCCCGGACGACGTTGCACGCACACGCATCGTCAGGCGCCGGCACGATGCCTCCGACGCAACAATTGCGGTACGAGAATTGCTCTCGACTCATTGGGAGCCGCCCAACAACATGCTACTGCCGATGACTCACACCGTCGCGACCGACGGGCTACCCGAGGCCGCTACCGAAGACGTGAAGCGATTATTGCGCGAAAATGGACTTTGTCCATAACCCATGCCCGAATTGATAAAGGGGAATGCCATGTCAGCCATCAAGACGATACTCTTCCCAACGGACTTTTCTCCACGGTCGGAAGCCGCCTTTCAGCTCGCTCACGACTTGGCCCGCGACTACGGCGCCGAACTGATCGTGCTGAACGTACTCCTTCCACCGGTCATTGTCGCCGAACCGTATCCATTTCCGGTCGATCACACCTTCGAGTACAACAATGCTCGCGAAGCGCTCGCCCGTATCACGTCGCCCGATTCGAAAGTCACGATCCGCCACATGCTACGGGAAGGCGATCCCGCGAAAGAGATTGTCCAAGTGGCCAACGACAACCAGGTAGACCTTGTCGTCATGGGCACGCACGGCAGAACGGGCTTGTCGCGGGTTCTGATGGGCAGTGTTGCCGAACAGGTCCTGCGTCACTGTTCGTGTCCCGTAATAACACTGCGAACGCCGGCTGCCGATGTTGGTGAGGCCCCAGCACCTGCCGACACCGCAAAGTCCTAATCGATTTCCCATGCGAATTCAGTGACCCGTGAGCGCCGCCACCACGGGTCAACCTCTTCTCGATCCCTTCGCGAATTATTCAAGTCAGATACTTGTATCGCCGCTAAATCTCGCATAAAGTCGGCGATGGCGACACGGGCAGCGATGGACTGGTATATCTATTACCATCCCCATTTTATGGGCCGGCCGTCTATGCCCACGTCAATGTTTCATCTGTTCATTCGAGGGTCGTTCCATGCAGTTCTCGTGTCCTTACTGCCAGCACACCGCCAGCGCCAAGAATCCAAAGCCTGGCAAGTTCAAGCCGAAGTGCCCGAAATGCGGCAAGGTTTTTCAACTCGTAATCGCCGAAGACCCGAATACACCACCGTCTGTTGCCAAGATCGGCGGCGTCGATCCGGCCCAGATGACGGCAGGTCCACCTCCCGCGGACGTGTCTGAAGTGACGGGTGCGTTTACGGGATTGCCGGCGCCGCCGGATGTCGTTGAGACGACCCAAGGATTCACGGCGCCGCCGGTGGAGAAACCGCGTGAGGCGCCGATCCGCAAGCCGCCACCGCCGATCTCCGAAGGGAATCCTGATGTCACGGCGCCGGCACCCGTGCCGGTTAACGACAGGCCCGATGCCACGGGCGTCTTCGGGAATGCCAACAAACCGGCGGCCAATGTTTCCGGCACAATCGCCGATACCACTCAAGCGGGACCGGAAAAAAGTGATGATGACGAATTCGAAGTCAATCTACCCGAAACACCCAAGGACACGACCGCGCACGCAACGCCCAAGACGCTCGGCGGATATCGGCTGTTGAAGGAACTTGGGCGGGGCGGCATGGGGGCAGTATTCCTCGCTCGGCAAGTCTCTCTCGATCGCGACGTGGCGTTGAAAGTGATGAATCCCCAATGGTCCAAAGACGCCGGCTTCGTTGCGAGGTTTACACGCGAAGCCTACGCAGCCGCTCAATTGGTACATCACAATATCGTGCAGATCTATGACATTGGCCTCGATCGCGACACGAATTTCTTCAGCATGGAATTCGTCAAAGGCCAGTCGCTTGGAGACCTTGTCAAGAAACAAGGGAAAGTCGATCCGGAAACGGCCATAGGCTACATCCTCCAAGCGGCTCGCGGTCTAAAGTTCGCCCATGATCGGGGCATGATTCATCGCGACATTAAGCCGGACAACCTGATGCTCAACGATCAAGGCATCGTGAAAGTCGCGGACCTTGGACTCGTCAAGACTCCCGGCTCCATCGACCAGGAACTGAAACGCGACCCCAAGTCGGCAGACATGACCAAGCTCACCGATGCCGCCGCCGCCAATATGACCCAGGTCGGCGTCGCCATGGGGACGCCGGCGTATATGTCACCCGAACAGGGTCGCAACGCCGCCGGTGTCGATCATCGAGCCGACATCTACTCGCTGGGCTGCACGCTTTATGTCTTGCTTACCGGTGAGCCGCCGTTTCGCGGCAGCACCATCATGGAGGTACTGACCAAACACGCTACCGAAGCCATTCGCCCCCCGGATACCATCGTCAAACGTGTCCCGAAGGAACTGTCGAATATCCTTCAGAAGATGGTTGCGAAGAAACCCGAAGATCGGTACGCGGACCTCGCAGACCTCATCAAGGACCTGGAGAATTTCCTAGGAGAAAAGAGCGGTTCCGGGGGCCTTCAACCGAACGAGGAACACGTTGAGGGCCTCGAAGAAGCCGTCAAGGCATACAACTCCCAACCGCTCGGCAGGTTTCGCGGCTATGTGCGGCTGGGGGTCTTCGGTGGGCTGGCGGTCGTGGGTCTGATCGGCCTCGTCATGGGTTGGCTCATGATCGGCATCGGAATGATTGCACTCACGGTGGAAGCCGGCGCGGTCTATTTCGTTAAGAACGGGATTCGGCGCGGCGGACCCGTTTTCGAGAAAGCTCGCGAACTGGTTTACGGGAGTCGGTGGAAAGACCGGCTGATGGTCCTTGCGGGTGCCGGGCTATTCCTCGTCGTGCTTTTCCTCTTCGGCGTGTTGCATTGGTGGGCCGTCGTCACCGTCTTGGCGTTTCTGATTGGGGTCGGCCTCGACGTTGGCTACGACGCCAATGCCGATTCTCAGCGAAACCAGCCGCTCGATCGTGCCGAGGATGTCTTCAAACAACTGCGTCTTCGCGGCATGGATGAGGACCAGATTCGGCAATTCGTGTGCAAGTTTGGCGGCGATAACTGGGAAGAGTTCTTTGAAGAACTGTTCGGCTACGAAGAGAAATTGAAAGCTCGCGATTGGTGGGTTCGCGGTCAAAGAGGCCGAACGCGGCGCACCTTTGGCGCCTGGCGCGAGCCGATCGTGACCTGGCTCGAGGGCCGGCTCAAGGCGCGACGCGAGGCTCACGAACGAGCGACATTGCAGGCAATCGAAGCAAAGCGGCTCCAATCCGAAGGCCTCGACCCCACTGCGGCGCGAGCCAAAGCCGAGCGGGCCGCCGAAGTCATGGTAGAACGGGCTGCCGCTTTCCGCGACGAGGCACGCACCAACGCGGCCATCGACGAAACGATGGCCGCCGGCGGCGATAGCCCGTTGCCGCCGCGACCGCGGCCACGAGTCCCGATCATGCTCGATGAAGAGATCGAACAAGCAGATAAGTCGCCCAAGCAGGTTAGCTTGGGACGTCTCATTGGCGGTTTCGTCGAACTGATCGTCGGAGCGCCCACACGGTTCTTTGTCGGTGCGGCGTTACTCGCAGGTTGCCTCGGTTGGATGTACGCCAACAATCTCTTCGCCCAGTTCCAAGATGTCACAACCTTCGGAAGGCTGATCGAGATTCTCCGAGCAGAAAAGGCAACCGCCGCCGTGCCTTTGTTGCCGGCGTTCATCGGCAATTTCTTTGTGGGCTATGGAGCCGGGGTTGCCGGCCTGCTCCTCATGCTGTCTTCCTTCTCACCTGGTTGGAAGCTCGCAATCATCATGCCGGTCGCCGCCGTGGTTGCGGTTCTCGGTTCAAGCTTCGGAATTCCCGCGGTCGGTCCCGTTTCATCTGCGGGCGTCGCGATGCTCATCGCCACGGTATTGACGTTCGTGGGAATCGTGTTGAGCCGGCACGACGGGTAATTGACTCGGATGGGGCGAGCGGCTTTCTCCAAAGTCGCTCGCCCGACCTGGGGTAGATTCCGGTGCTTCCTACTCGATTCGGTAAAGGTCTTCAATCTCGTTCAGATGCCTGTTATAGACCACTTCACGCTTTAGTTTCAAACTGACCGTCAGCTCGCCGGTCGCCACACCGAATGGCTGTGCCCGAAGAATAAAGCGCTTGATGCCTTCCCAGCTTGCGACAGTTGAGGCGTGTCGATCGATCTTTTCCTGAAACATTGCAAGAACAGCGGGGTGGCGCGAAAGCTCTTCATCCGAACCACCAACGATAGTGCCCGCTGTGGCAAGATCCTGCCTGACGCGATTCCAAACAGGAACGATGACAGCAGTCAAGAACTGGCGCCCGTCACCGAAAACGACCACTTGTTCAATGCAGGGGTCCGCCTGAAGCGCCGCTTCTAGCTCGGTCGGAACGACCTTCTTGCCGTTCGAAAGTACGAGCAACTCTTTCTTGCGCCCCGTGATGTATAGGAAACCATGATCATCAATGCGGCCGACATCACCGGTATGCAGCCAACCGTCGCGAATGGTGGCAGCCGTCGCCGCCGTTTGATTCCAATAGCCTTTCATGATGTTTGGGCCGCGTGCCAGAATCTCGCCATCCTGCGAGATTCTCAACACAACGCCGGGAACGGGAAGGCCGGCCGAACCCGTTCGGAAGTTGTCTTGGCGATTCGTCGTCAAGACGGGCGCACTCTCGGTCAGGCCGTACCCCTGGAGTAATGGGATGCCGGCGGCGTGATAGGCTTCTTCAACGTGAATCGGCAATGGCGCTCCGCCCGACATCAACCAAACCAAGCGTCGACCGAAGATCGCCTTGAGGACTTTGCCCGGATCGCTTGGGTTCTTCTGTAAGGAAGCGGCGAGCATCTTTTCAAAGAACCGAGGCACGCCGTTCATGTGAGTCGGCTGAATCTCCTGCAAGTCAACCGCCACGGTATCAACGGATTCCGAAAGCACCAACTGATACCCTTGAAACAAACTCGTGTAATGATCGCACAATCGTGCGAATATGTGGCTATAGGGCAGCCAACTTAGTTGGACCACATCGCTCATCGCTCCGCTGACCTCGCGGACAGCCTCTGCATTCGAAAGCAAGTTGCCGTGGGTGAGCATCACCCCTTTCGGCATTCCGGTAGTTCCCGAGGTGTACATGATGGTGGCCAAATCGTCGCGACCCTGTGCCGATTCTCGACGTGCCAGCTCATTACGGGTCGCGGAGAGATTGGCCCGACCCTGTTGCAGGAATCCGGCCCAGGTCACGGCGCCGACAGGCTCAGCAAGGCGATCGAAAACAACAACCCCTTTGAGAGACGGAATGCTCGCGCGCACTTCGTTCATCTTGTCGAGTTGGTCGCGCGTCGAAACGAAAAGCCAGTTGGCCCCCGAATCGGCAAGTTGTCGGGCGACGGCAATCCCCGGAAGGGCAGCATGGGATGGCACGTTGATGGCGCCAGCCGTCATGATTCCCATGTCGGCGATGAGCCATTCAACGCGATTCTCGCTCAGCAGTCCGATGCGATCTCCCGTGCTGATGCCGGCGGCGACCAAAGCCGACGCGCACGCCACAACCTGCTCGCGATACTGACTCCAACTGATATCTCGAAACAAGCCATGGCGCCGGAAACGTAACGCCGTTCGAGGGCCGAGACGATTGGATTGGTGATGCAGAACGGACGGAAGGTTGGCAAATGACATGAGTGAATCCCCACGAGTCACAACGGATACGCCTATTGTAAGAGGCGCTCCTCGATGGCGAGATGACTCGTTGGATTCTGACGAGATCCGAAATGCGTAACGGCGAGGGTGTGCCCCTCGCCGTTACACGTTATATTGTCATGTTTATTCCGCGATGAGTTGCGGCATCGGTGCCTTTTCCGGCGAATGAACAGCTACATCGCCACCAACGCAGCACGACCGGCTTGGGTTGGCACAGCACGGGGAATCGGCGTCGGACACGTCGCGAGACGCACAGCAATCCTCGCTGCAGCATGAGCTGCAGCAGTCCTCGCCCGGTGATCCACAATGGTTCGGACCATGCCAATAGGACACACCCACCGCCCCGGCGAGGGCGATGCACGCAACGGCAACCAACCCAATAATCGCCTTCATCATGACCGGCTCCTGAATTAGAAAACGACAATGACCTACCGATGGATTGTGGAGAACAACGCAACGGTTGTCAATATCTACGATTCTCGATCACCTCGGCGCGCGATAAGATTGCAAGCTATGACCAAGCGAAGAAGGCTTGCGGCGAATCCATGACAGAACCGTTCCTCCAACTCGACGGCCTCCGGAAAACTTACGGGAAGTTCGTGGCATTGGACGGCGTGACGCTCTCCGTGGCCGCCGGTGAGATTTTTGGATTGCTGGGCCCAAACGGCGCGGGCAAGACGACCCTGATTTCCATTGTGTCGGCTCTGAGTCGTGCCGACGCCGGGCGCGTGACTCTGGGTGGTCGCCGAGTCGGCATCGACGACTTGGCGTCTCGCTGGTCCATTGGCTTGGCGCCGCAAGAGTTGGCGATCTACGAAGACCTGACGGCCCGCGAAAACCTGCTGTTCTTCGGAAAAATCTATGGCTGGAACGGGGCTGATCTGGCGCGTCGAATCGACGAAGTCCTCGATTCCATCGGACTGGCCGAACGGTCTACCGAGCGAGTCCGGCAGTTTTCCGGCGGAATGAAACGCCGACTCAACGTTGGCCTCGCGATTCTTCATCGCCCGAAACTACTGCTGCTCGATGAACCAACAACGGGCGTTGATCCCCAATCACGTAACCACATTTTCGATAGCATTCGCCGACTCAACGCCGATGGAATGACCGTCATCTACACCAGTCACTACATGGAAGAAGTTCAATCTCTCTGTCGACGAGTCGCCATCCTCGATCACGGTCTGATTATCGCTTGCGATGAAATCGCGAGCCTGCTCCGCCAACACGAAAGCAGCATTCACATCAGTGCCGATTCGGTCACGCCTCCGCTGATGTCTCGAATCTCGCAGATTTCCGGCGTTCGGGTGGAAGCCAAGGATTCGCATCTCTTGGAAGTGCATTGCAGCGACGTTCCGAACACGCTGATGCAACTGGCGGCCATCTTCAATGAGTTTCGGCTGACGCCGCGAAAAATCGAAACCCGTGAACCGAATCTCGAACGAGTCTTTCTCAGCCTTACTGGCCGTGCCCTGCGCGACTGATCCTCTATGCGGACTGGCGACCGATGAATCGAATCCTCACACTGGCGGCCAAGGACCTGCGGTTGTTGTTGCGGGACACCCGCTCGGTCGTGATCTTGCTCGCCATGCCGTTGATCTTCATCCTTGTCTTGGGCTTGGTTCTCGGAGAAGGCTTTTTCGAGAAACCCGATGATCGACTGCGAATATCGATATTAGTTGAGGATCAGGGACTGGCCGCCGCTCGGAACACATTTCCCGGGAAGAAATGGTCCGACGTGGTCCGCGACGACATGGCCGAAACCGCCGGGATTCGTGTTGAGACAATCACGAGTCGCCAAGAGGCTCAACGGCTGATCGACTCAGGTCAGCGCGCGGCTGTGCTCGTGTTCGGTCCGGAGTTCAGCTCAAGAGTTCACCGTTGCTCGTTTCTCGACGACCGATTCACGAACGAGCCAGGCATCAATCCTTTCTATCGCGACGGAGTCGATCTTGCGGCTGTTGGCATTGACGTCATCGAAGACCGGAAACAGGTCTTGGCCGCATCCGTCATCAAGCAGGTCGCACAAGTCTCCCTGTTACGGGTCGTCATGCCCTGGATGATCGGACGGGCGTTTGACAAAATCAGCGACAAGCAATTCATCGACGAGTTATCCCGCCGGGTCGAAGTGAGTTCACCGTTCGGCACTTCCAAGATGAAGCCCCTTGCGTTGCTCAACGAAAAGCAAAAGGGTGAGGTGGGCGATGGTGTTCAAGCGTCTCTGCAAGAGATTTTCCGCAAGTACAACCTGCGTGCGAAAACATGGGCCTCACTTACGCGGTCCGAACAAGGAACCGTGCAAGGCGGCGGTGTGTTTGCATTTCAAGACCTTGGGCAAAAGAAGTATCAGTTCCTCATTCCGTCCTATGTCGTCATGTTCGCGTTCTTCATGGTGCTGACGGCAGGGTGGTCATTTGTTGCCGAAAAACGTCAGGGCACAATGCTCCGTTTGCGGGCGGCGCCGCTGACGCGCGCTCAAATCTTGATGGGAAAAGTAATCCCGTGCTTCGCCATCTCGGTTGGGCAGGGCGTTTTCCTGTTCCTCGCAGGGCGAATTCTCTTTGGTCTGAATCTGGGTCCGATGCCTTGGATGCTGCTTGGAGTCATCACGACAACTTCGCTGGCCGCTGTCGGTCTGGCGATGGTGGTTGCCGCCGCCGCTCAGACGGAAACGCAAGTCGCCGTATACGGGACTCTCCTCGTGCTGGTACTGGCAGGCGTCAGCGGTTGCATGATGCCGCGAGATCAAATGCCCGACCTCATGAGGCAGTTGAGTCTGCTAACACCACACGCATGGGCACTTGACGCCTACCATGAGCTGCTCTTGCCGAATCCGAATCTAACAACCGTGGCGATTAACTGTGGAGTCCTCGGGTTATTTGGAATCTTCCTTCTTGGCATTTCGTGGAAGATGCTGAGACTGGCATAAAAGGGCAAACCCCGACTCGACCTTGTCTACCACGACCGAATCGGGTATCTACCAACATCGGAACAAGGGAGGCGCCCACCTCCACTCGATGAGCAACTCCCGAATGCACTCGAGGCTGTCACGATGGTCCTCGGTCCGCGGCTAGTCATCACGATGGGCGATGTCGCCGGCATCGGGCCGGAGATTATTGCTCGCGCCTGGCCGCAGCTGGTTCGGTTTGCAACGCCGTGCGTCATCGGTGACGTGGAATGGATGCGTCGCGGAGTCTCGCTTGTCGGCGGATCCACCAACGTTCAAAAAACGAACGGACTTACAGACACGGCTCCGACGGCTGAGATCATTCCGTGCTTGCAAGGAACCGAAAGGCAACTCGACAATGTTCGCCGATGCGAGGTCAGCGGCGACGCCGGGCAGGCCAGTTACGATTTTCTGTGCCGGGCCATCGAGTTGGCTCGAGGGAACCCGTCCACGGCCATCGTCACCGCGCCATTACATAAGGAAGGGCTTCACGCCGCGGGCTTACCATACCCAGGACACACGGAGATTCTGGCCGCCAAGACGGATACTCGCGATTTTGCCATGGTCCTATTCGGTGACGGCATTGCCGTCGCACATGTGACTCTGCATATGGCCCTTCGAGATGTTTTTCAGCACCTAAGCCAACAAGCCATCGTCGAGAAGATTCGACTGCTGAATGCCCTGCTACCAAAACTCGTCGATCACGCTCCGCGGATCGCCGTCGCGGCATTGAATCCTCATGCAAGTGACGGGGGTCTATTTGGCGACGAAGAAGAAACGACCATCCGCCCGGCCGTCGCGGCGGCTCAAGCCGAGGGCATCTGTGTGAGCGGGCCATGGCCCACCGACACGCTCTTCGTCCGTGCCGCCCATGGCGAGTTCGATGGCGTCGTCGCCATGTACCACGATCAGGGCCACATCGCTTTGAAGCTCCGTAGCGGGTGGCGAGCGGTCAATATCACAGTTGGTCTCCCCATTGTTCGCACCAGTGTAGCCCACGGAACGGCTTACGACATTGCATGGAAGGGCATCGCCGACGCGAGCAGCCTCGTGGCTGCCGCGGAAGTGGCATGCCGACTTATTCGTCCGCGAACCAAATAAAGGAGCCTATTCATGATCCGTATCGCTGCGATCGCGTCCGTGTTGTTTGCCGGCATCGCGGCTACAGCCCATGGCCAGGAAATGGTGACGGCCACCGGTAGCTCACGTCAGTATCCGACCAAGGTCGAAACGTCCATTGCCGACAAGAAAGTCTCCTTGAACCTCACGGGTGCCGTCCTGCGGAAGCGGGCGTTCTTCAGCGTTTACACGGTCGGCAGCTACGTTCAGGGCGGTACGAACATCAAGACGGCCGACCAATTGGCCGGCGCCGATACGGTCAAACAACTTCACATCATCATGGAACGCGACGTTTCAGGTCAGGACATGGCCAAGGCATTCCGGGATGCCATTATGGCCGCCTATCCCGACAATCGATTCGCGGCCGAATTATCACAATTGTGTGCGCTTCTGGAAGCCCACCCCGTCGCGAAGAACGACGAGATTTGGATTACCCACTTCCCGGGATACGGGATCTATTGCAACCTCGTCGGAAAGAAGACACAGTGGATCAAGGGTCTGCCCTTCGCGAAGGCCGTCTGGGATATCTATCTCGGGCCGAAGTGTATCAACGAATCGATCAAAGCAGCGTTAATCTCACGTCTCTAGGAATGTTCTCAGTCTGTTCGGCGTAAGGATACCACCCTCGATTGCCTCGTGGTTCAGGGAGGAACCGGGATGGTCACCAAGCTGCTATTACTTCGCCATGCGGCCACAGAGGCCAATCTGGCAAACCCGCCGCTCCTTCAGGGCCGGCGGCTCGATCCACCACTCGCACGACTGGGGATTCGCCAGGCCGAAGCGACCAGAGATGCCCTCGCCGCCGAGCGAATTGACGCATGCTTCTGTTCGCCGCTGCGCCGGGCGATTCAGACTGCCCAAATCGTGGCCCAGCCGCATCGGCTATTCCCGATTCCTTTGGAAGCGTTGACCGAGTGCGACATCGGCCGTTGGGAAGGGATGGACTGGCAGGCGATTCGCTACCTTGACTCCGAGGCACATTCCAAGTTCATGTCCAACCCGGTCGATCATGGCTACCCGGGCGGCGAGAACTTCCACCAAGTTTCCGAACGGGTGACGGCTGCCATCGAGCAACTCTTTCAGATGTACAGGGGCAAGACTCTCCTTGTCGTCTCACATCATGTCGTGAATCGAGTGTTTCTCTCGACGCTGATTGGCTTGCCGCTCGAACAAGCCAGACATGTGTCACTCGACAATTGTGGTATCTCGGTCGTCGTTCGCAACGGTTACGAGACCGTTGTCGAGACGCTCAACGCGGGCAAACATCTGGAGGATATCGCCGCCTAAACCCGCAACAATTCAAGCCAAGCCGCGCCGGCGTCGGATCATCGTGCGACTCCGTATAACATCCCCCGTCACCAACGGAGGGATGTCGCGTGAAAGTTTGCCATCGTGCGTTCGTCGCACTCATCATTGCGGCCACTTGCTGCGTTCGCCTCGTCGCACAAACGCCTCAAACTGTTGCCGAAACGAGTCAGTTTCAAGCCACGTCGCGACATGCCGACGTTTTGGCATTCTGCCAAACACTGGCGAGGGAATCGCCGGTCGCCCGATTCACCGACTACGGTACGAGCGGCGAAGGCCGCAAGCTCCCATTGCTGTTCATCGCCGACCCGCCGGTCGATTCACTGGAACAAGCAGCCCGTGCCGGAAAGCTCATCATCCTCGCGCAAGGTAACATCCACGCCGGCGAGGTGGACGGCAAGGAAGCCTTGCTCATACTCGCCCGAGACCTTGCTCAGGCCAAAAATCGGTCTCTGTTGAAATCGGTAATCGTCGCCATAGCGCCGCTAGTCAACCCCGACGGTAACGAGAAACTGGCTAAGACGAATCGTCCCCATCAGAACGGACCGGCAGAAGTTGGAGTGCGAACCAATGCCGACGGGTTTGACCTTAATCGGGACTTCGTCAAGCTGGAGACGCGCGAGGTTCAAGCACTCGTTAGACTATACCGCCGGATGAATCCCGCCGTCGTCATCGACACGCACACCACCAACGGTTCTTTTCACCGGTATACGCTCACCTACGACGGTCCTAGACACCCGGCATGTGATGAGAAACTCGTCGTCTTTGTCCGAGACACCATGTTGCCGGAGGTTTCCAAGCGCGTTGAACAGTCCGATGGCTTCGCGACCTTCTTCTACGGCAATTTCGATCGCGAGCGAAAGAAGTGGGAACCATATCCGGCTCATCTTCGCTACGGGACTCAATACGTGGCCCTCCGCGGGCGGATCGCCATTCTCGCCGAATCGTATGTCTACGCTTCCTATCGCGATCGAGTCCGAGCCACTCGAAGTTTCGTCCATCACTGCATCAACGTCGTCGCGGCCAATAGCAGCAAGGTCAAATCGGTCCTCGACTCAGCTGCGACAACGCCCGATCGCATCGCGCTGCGGCATGAACTCAAGGCATCCGCAAAGCCCGTCGCGATCAACGGGTTTGTTGAAGAGATGCGCGACGGCAAGCGTGTCGCAACAGACAAGAAGCATGACTACACGGTAACGCATTTCAACGAGACCGCGGCGACATTGGTTGAACCGCGGCCATTCGCGTACGTCATTCCGGCGTCTTGGGGAAAGGTCATCGAGAACTTGCTGCGACACGGCATTGATGTGGAAGTCTTGCGAGAAGACCTCGATCTTCCGGTGCGAGTAACGCACATTCAAGCCGTGAACACCGCACCGAAACCATACCAAGGACACAAGCAAATCGAATTATCGACGACACATTCGACGGAGACTCGGCGAGTCTCCGCGGATTCGTTTGTCGTACGCACCAAGCAACCGTTGGGACGACTTGCCTGCCTTCTACTGGAGCCTCGTTCAGAAGATGGGTTGACGACGTGGAACTACTTCGATGAAGCGATCAAGCCGGGAGCGGAGCATCCCGTCGTCTCGCTCGCAACCGAGACGTCGTTTCTGACAACTTCCGCGCGACCTTTTGCCGAAGACCGCGTCATGGGCAAGCGGCTGACGGCGGCCATGGCCACCTCGTTCCCGCCCGCGGTTAATCTCTCCGCGGCGCCCATCGGCGGCCTACGATGGCTCGCTGACGGCAAGCACTATCTCCAAGGACGGGGTGGGCGCGGCGTGAAAGTCGAGGCTGCGACCGGCAAGTCGGTTCCATTCTTCGACTCGGCCAAGGTTGCCAAGGCGATCCGAAACATCCCGTCATTCGATGGGAAAGTCTCCGATCAAATCGTTCGGCAGCCACCCACTCAAATGAACCCGGCCCAAACAGGTTTCCTGTTCGAGCATTCGAACGACTTGTATTACGCAGCGTTCGATGGTTCGAATGCTATGCGATTGACAAAATCAGCGGGTCCGAAGGAACTCGTCACCTTCAGCCCGGACGGAAGCCATGTCGCGTTTGTGCGAAACCAGAATCTGTTTGCTGTCGATCTCGCCACGCAAACCGAACGACAACTCACAACTGATGGCGGCGGGTTGATCTCGAACGGAAAAGCAGATTGGGTCTACTTCGAGGAGATTTTCGATCGGAAATACCACGCGTTTTGGTGGTCGGAGGACGCAAAGCACATCGCATTTCTACGATTCGATGATACGCCGGTGTCGAAGTTCACGGTCGTCAACCACATGACGACTCGCCAGAACATCGAACAGACGCCCTATCCGAAATCGGGTGACCCGAACCCGCTGGTGAAACTTGGAATCGTGGCGGTTGCCGGCGGAGGGCCGCGCTTCGTTGATCTCAAGGAATGCAACCCGTCATCGACACTCCTTATTCGGGCCGCATGGAAGCCCGACAGCTCCGGTGTCTTATTCTTCGTCTTGGATCGTGCCCAGACGTGGATGGACGTGATGTCCCAAGCCACCGCGGGAGGGGATCCGGTCAAGCTGTTTCGAGAGACGACCAAAGCCTGGGTTGACGACCCCGGTGAACCGCATTTTCTCAAAGATGGTTCGTTCATCCTCGCCAGCGCCCGGACCGGCTGGCGACATTTGTATCATTTTGAGAAGGATGGTAAACTCCGCCGCGTGGTCACTGAGGGGCCATGGGAGGTGCGTCAAGTACATCAAATGGATGAAAAACAAGGTTGGCTTTACTTCAGCGGAACCAAGGACAGCCCGATCGGATCGAATCTCTATCGTGTCCGGCTTAGTGACTCGCAGGTCGAGCGGCTCACCACAACGCCTGGAGATCATCGCGTTCAGGTAAGCCCGACCTGCAACTATTTCATCGACACCGTGAGCAGTCACTCCCAGCCGGGAAAAGTCCGATTGCACGATTCGTCGGGCAAGGTCGTTCGCGTACTTGACTCGAATCCCGCCTTTACCATTGAGGAATATCAGCTTGGAAAGTTCGAGTTGGTGAAGATCCCTACAACGGACGGGTTCACCATCGAGGGAAGTCTTCGACTTCCAGTGGGATTCGATCCATCGAAGAAGTACCCGGTTTGGTTCATGACGTATGCCGGCCCCCACATGCCGACGATCACCGATAGCTGGAGCCATCGACTAACGGACGCGGTCTTGGCCAACGAAGGGATCATCGTGTTTCGCTGCGATCCTCGCAGCGCGAGCGGGAAAGGTGCCGTGTCGGCTTGGTCGGCCTATCGTCAACTTGGCGTTCAGGAGCTCAAAGACATCGAGACGGCGATCAACTGGCTGATTGACAAGCATCCTTTCGTCGACAAGACTCGCATTGGAATGAGCGGGCATAGCTACGGGGGATTCATGACGGCCTACGCGATGACCCATAGCAAACTCTTCTGCGCTGGAATCGCTGGGGCGCCGGTCACCGATTGGAAGTTATACGACTCCATTTACACCGAACGATACATGAATACGCCTAAAGAGAATCCCGATGGCTACGCGAGAACATCAGTCGTCAGGTCGGCCAAAAACCTCCACGGCCGATTGCTGATTCTCCACGGGATCATGGACGACAATGTTCATGTGCAAAACACAGTGCAGTTCATCGACGAGCTACAACGGGCCGACAAGGACTTTGAGGTGATGTTTTATCCCCGTGCTCGCCACGGGATCTTCGGCAGGCATTATCAGCGATTGATGATGCAGTTTATTCTTAAGACCATGAAGCCAACGGACTCCGCTGACAGATCCTCTCAATGAGGATCGGCGAGACGATCCTTTGGAAGCGTTGAGTTGCTTCGCGAAGCCGCGGGAAAGGGTTTCGCGAAGCGTCGCTCGATGAGTGCCGTCGCCTGACGGTCACGGGTTGAAGATACTGTCGTTGACGCCCAGGTTGTAGCGAACGTCGATGTAACTGGCACAGTCGATCAGGCCGCCTCGGCGATCGTAGGTTTCGCGCCGCATTGGAAGGTTTGTTTGTTTGTCGAACCAAACGACACTGCGAAACGGGTGATGAACACCATCGGCTGTGGCATCCGTGACGTCGAGCCGGACTGATGGGCGTTTGTCATAGACGGCCGGGGTTGCGAGAACCACGGGCGGTTTCCCGTTCGCCATTGCGGCCGCGTGATCGGCCGCGACCTTTTCGATCAGCCTGCCGATACCGGCGTCGGAAACCGGCTGCCGCGTTCCCGCAGAGGCTTTGGGATCGTTGGGATCGATGCTTGACCAACCAACCAAGCCAATGGTCCCTGCCGATTTCGTGCGAATCTTGGGGCCTTTCGCGTCAGCGACGTACACGATCTCCCGACCAACGTCATTCTTGGGGGCGACGATTTTCAAGCGAATCGCGAGGGGATTGGTTCTGACGACCATTTGAGCAATCTGATCGTCTTTGATCGCACCGTTTACCCGTTCCTTCTTCACGTAGGTACAGGTGTAGTCGCGGACCAGCGGATAGGCTTGGCGAGCGGAAGCGATCCATGCTCCGAGGAGATCGCGGTTCTCGGCGGGGGCCTGGGCCGATACCACGACGCCCGACGCCAATATGACTCCGCAAAGCCCAACAATATGACCGAAGCGCATGGCGTTCCTCCTGAATGGGCCGGTTGCTCCTGTCAATGGGAATCGACTGGGGGCGACGGTTTTTCCACTCTTTTGCACTCGCCCATCTGAATCGTCGTCGCTGCGGATCGGGGTGTAGGGCGTATAACAGTCGTATTGGCGGCCTCATGGTCACCGGGGCACACGGCGCGGAATCTCGGGTTGGGAGGGATCATGACGAGTGTGATGATTCGAACGATTGTGTCGCGTCCTTTCGACGAGAATAGTTACCTCGTCCGGCTCAGTGGTCGAAGCGAAGCGTTCGTGGTTGACCCGGGATTCGAACCGGAAGCCATTATTGACGCGGTCCACGAAGAACACGTTCAGGTCGTTGCGATTCTGAACACTCACGGGCATGTCGATCACATTGCCGGCAACGCAGCCATGAAAACGGCATTCCCAGATGCCCCTTTGGTGATCGGCGCGGGAGATGCCGAGATGTTGACCGACGCAAACCTGAATATGAGCGCCCCGTTTGGGATACCGGTCACAAGCCCGCCGGCGGATCGTCTGGTTCGGGAATCCGATCGCATCAGCTTTGGCGGAGTCGAGTTGACCGTCCATGAAATTCCGGGGCATTCGCCGGGTCATGTTGTCTACGTCTGGCACGGCACACCGCCGATCGTCATCGGCGGTGACATACTGTTTCGAGAAGGAATAGGCCGATGGGATTTCCCGGGCGGGAGTTTTGAAATGCTCCGGGCGGGCATCGTAGGCAAACTCTGGGTGCTGCCCGACGCGACCATCGTTTATCCCGGTCACGGGCCGGTAACCACCGTCGGACACGAGAAACGTCACAATCCATATGTGCGCGGGTAACCGTCTTAAGCGTGGCGAGCGATTCGGCAACGAGGCGAGGGCATTCGAGTCGCCTTCGTTGCCGAATCGCGCTCGATCGGCCTAAGTGTTATCGACGACTTTTTCCGCAACCGGATCCCATAGGATCTTCTTGCCGGACCGGAACGACATGTTGGCCAGATGAGCCGCGGTGATGACTCGATGGCCGAGTTCGATGGTTGAATTCGGCTGCATGCGCGTCTTACAGCATTCAAGCCAATTGCGCATGTGGGCCGGCCCTTCATACTCGACCTTCCACGAATCGACCGGTTTCATGCCGGGCTTTGGGGGATCGATCGTGTCGTAGACACGAATCTCTTTTTCGGCGTCGGCCCAAAGAGTTCGTTTGGTCCCGTAAAAGGTGGCGCCGACCCCGTCATAACCGTTGACGAATTCCACGGCGAAAGTCGCGGCGAACTTGCCATAGTCCCAGACACCGTGAATCACGTCGGGCGTTTCCCAATACTTGAAGTAGTAGTTTCCGCCGTTGGCCACGACGCTCTTCGGGCCGGTTTCGACACCGCCGAGCCATTGCACGATGTCGAGTTGGTGGGCGCCGATGTCGGTCATCAAGCCACCAGCGTAGTCCCAATACCAGCGCCAGGCAAAATATCGCTGGGCATCAAAGGGCCGATCGGGGGCATTTCCGAGGAATCGCTTCCAATCAATCTTGTCCGCATCGGCGAAGCCCTTGGGCGGGGCGAACGGATCGCGTTTGACCCAGTTGCGGCAATCCCAAACCTTGACCCAAACAAGGTCGCCAAATTCTGCGGATTGAATGTAGTCTCGGCAGCGCTTCCAGTGATCGCCGCTATGCCGTTGATTGCCGACTTGAACGATGCATTTCGTGGCCCGGACGGCCTTGACCATGCTTCGACCTTCGTCGATGGATTTCGACAAAGGTTTCTCGATGTAGGTGTCTCTACCGGTTTTCATGGCGTCGATCAGAACATCGTGGTGCCAATGATCCGGCGTGGCGATGATGACGGCATCCAGGCCCTTGGATTCGAGTAACGCCCGGTGATCGACGAAGGTCGCGATCTTGCGTTGCTGTCCGGCTTTGGCGAGAGCCGACAATGTCTGGTCGAGCCGGAAGCTCGCCACGTCGCACAGCGCCACGCAATTGTGGTCTTGTTTGACGGCCTCGAGGATCAGCGACCGCCCACGACCGCCACATCCAATCAGACCGATGTTCAAGCGTTCATTGGCTCCCAGGACTCGGGATTTCGGGAGTGTAAGGACGGCCAAGCCCGCCGCCGACGCTTTGAGAAACGTGCGCCGAGTAGTCACATGCGCAGGAGACATACCAACCTCCGGTTTGGAAAAAAAGGTTGGCTCGATGGTACTGTGATTGACGCGTCGAGGCAAAGAGATTCTGAAAAACACTCGCGCGAGGTAGAAGTCACCCGATTCGGAGACGGGCGAGAATCACGGATCATCGCAGGCTAGCGAATCTGAAGTCTCTCGAGATCCTGAATCAACTCACGCGGAGTCTGGTATCGATCTTCCTGATTGCGCGAGAGCATGCGGAGGAGGACGGCTTGAAGGTTCTCGCTGACGCCGGGGACAAGCTTTTTGGGTTTGACGATCTCGCCGGAGAAAATCTGTTCGATCGTATCGGCAGGCGTGTTCCCTTCAAATGGCGGGCGACCCGTGATTCGCAAGTAGACGACCGCTCCGAGACTGTACATGTCAGCCACAAAGGGATCGACAAAGGCTCCAGTTTCAAGGCGTTCCGGCGCCGTGTACGGCAAGTCGACAAGGATCTTGTCCTCAAGCGTCGCGACTTGCAGATCGCTGTTGAGGAGAGCGCCCTTGAGACAGAGGTCGTTGAGCTTGGCGCGGCGATCGACCAACTGAATCAGGATATTGGCCGGCGTGATGTTACCGTGGGCAAGATTCTTGCCATGAAGGTAGTTGAGAGCCGCCACAAGATCGTGCGTGAGCTTGATCCCATTCTGAACGGCAGCTCTTCCGGTGGAGTCGTGGCGCGCCGTCAATTGCGCCAGGCTCTCGCCCTCGACCAATTCCTCGGCGATCCAACAGTACGGGCCAGACTTGCCCGCTGAGAGCCACGTCACCAGATTGGCGTGTCGCAACGAATAGACCGACTTCAACGCCTTGGCGAACTGCTGAAGTTCTGACGAGTTCGCCGGGAACACCGGAGACAGAACCTTGATGGCGACCTCGTTGCGATGATCCACATCAACGGCGCGAAAAACAACACCGTGGATCCCTTTGCCGAGAATCGATTCGAGTTCAAAGTGCGCCAGTCGGTGACCAACCAACTGAAGCAATTGGTCCATCGGCGAGACTTCTTCCTCGACGACCTCCACTTGATCGTCGACGACTTCCGCAACGTCATCCACCGTGTCGGCAAGATCATCCGGCTCAAGACGCAAGTGCGAATTACCGACTCTCAAAATATCTCCGGGGTGAAGCTCGAGTTCAGATACTTTCTGGCCGTTGACGAAGGTGCCATTGGGACTGGAGGCATCACTAACGAGGATTTTCCCGTCATCAACCATGATCTGACAATGGATCCGAGCGACGTAAAGATCGTGCAAGCAAATGTCTGAATGTCGATGGCTATTCCCAATGACGACTGTTCCGGAATCAGGCAACGGAAAGTGCCGATTCGCGTCAGCGCCGTCTACGACAAAGAGTCGCCAGGACATGAGCTACCTCCAGGAGGGAAAGAAAGTAGAGAGTCGGAGGAAGCTAAGCTCGTTTCCCATAATATCTCTGGTGTCCCGTGAAAAATCAATTAGAGCTTGCCGAATTACACCAAATTGAGGGGTGGCATGACAGTTCGAAATTGCTTCCTGCTCGACATGGACGGCGTTTTGGTGCGGGGAAAGAAGCCCATTGCGGGTGCCCAAGACTTTATCGCCAGACTAATCTCGGGGAATCGGCCATTTCTGGTCCTGACCAACAATCCGCTTTATACGCCCCGGGATTTACAGCATCGCTTGGCAGCCGAAGGACTTGAGATTCCCGAGCCCAATCTGTTCACGTCCGCGATGGCCACGGCCCAATTCCTGGCACAGCAACGGCCCAATGGAACCGCGTTTGTTATCGGTGAATCCGGCCTGACGTATGCTCTGCACCAGGTTGGATATACGATCACGTCGCACAACCCCGAATATGTCGTTCTCGGTGAGACTCACGCGTACAACCTGGAACAAGTCACACTTGCCATTCGGCTGATCAGTGCCGGTGCAAGGTTCATCGCGACGAATCCAGATCCGACTGGGCCATCCGAACACGGGATCGTGCCGGCGTGCGGCGCTATGTCGGCCCTAATCGAACGAGCCACGGGGAAGAAGCCATATTTCGTAGGCAAACCCAACCCGCTGATGATGCGGCGAGCGCTGAACCATCTCGGTGCCCATTCGGAGGACACGGTCATGGTCGGTGACCGCATGGATACCGATGTGATTGCCGGTATGGAGGCCGGGTTGGAAACCATCCTTGTGCTGACCGGCGTCACCCGACTCGAAGACATCGACCGATTTCCTTATCGTCCGACGCACATCCTGCCGTCGGTGGCGGAAATTGAAATCTGATACTTTGCCGCAAGGACCGGCGCCGGGGCCTGTCTCCACACGAGCTTTCGATGCCACAGCGGGGGCCGAGGCGACTATTCCCGGACAATCTGTTGGAATTTCTTGCGAAGCTGTCCCGTAATGGGGCCCGGTTTTCCGGAACCGATCGGCCGGCCGTCAACCTTGACCACAGCAATGACCTCGGCCGCGGTTCCTGTTAGGAAACACTCGTCGGCCGTGTAAACATCATGCCGAGTCAAAGGGGCTTCCGACGTCGGGATGTCAGCGCCGCGGGCTATGTCGAGGACCACGGATCGCGTGATCCCTTCAAGGATTCCGGCTTCCGTCGGTGGTGTCTTCAGGACGCCACGTTTCACCAAGAATAGATTGTCGCCCGTGCATTCAGCAATCTCTCCCTTGATGTTGAGCATGATCGCTTCGAGGCACCCGGCGCGAATTGCTTCAATCTTTGCCAGAATGTTGTTGAGGTAGTTGAGCGACTTGATTCGTGGGTTGACCGCGTTCGGATGATTGCGAATGGTCGAAGCCGTAATGACTTCAAGCCCGTTTTCGTAGAGTTCGTTGGGATAAAGGCTGATGTCGTCCACAATGATGATGATCTGAGGCTCGCACTTTCGCGGGTCCAGCCCCAGATTTCCGGGGCCTCGTGAGACAACCAGGCGAATATACCCATCGTGTTTGTTGTTGGCGCGCACCGTGTCTTCGACAGCCCTCATCATCGCCTCGCGGCTCATCGGAATCTCAAGCGCGATGCTGCGTGCGGAATCGTAGAGCCGATCAATATGCTCGCGATGGCGAAAGACGCGACCACTATAGATGCGAATGCCTTCGAACACGCCATCGCCGTAGAGGAAGCCATGGTCGTAGACGCTGACCTTCGCATCCGCCTTGTCCACCAGTTTTCCGTTCATCCAAACGAGGGTGCTGCTCATGAGGGAATCTCGCGGGTCGAATGCAAATTCGGGCTAAGACATCATATCCATTCTATCCGGCCTGACTGGTGACGAGGCCGATGCGCGGTTGATCGATGCGGCCGCCTACCAGCCGAACTGTTCGAGAAGTCCCCGCGGCCAATTCGTTGTTATGCGTGACCATCACGATCGTCAGATTGTCCTCGCGGTTGAGGTCGTGCAACAATTTGACCACGCTGGCACCGTTTTCGGCATCAAGATTGCCGGTCGGCTCATCGGCCAACAGCAGTCGCGGACGAGTGATCAGAGCCCGTGCAATCGCGGTTCGCTGCATTTCTCCGCCGGACAATTCGCGGGGGCGATGACGAAGTCGATGGCTCAACCCCACGCGGTCGAGGATTTCAGCAGCCCGTTTCTTGGCCTCGCGGCGAGTGCGAAACCATCCGCGAATCGTGCTGCCGACCATCGCCGGCACCATGACGTTTTCCAATGCGTTCAGCTCCGGTAGCAGGTGGTAGAACTGAAAAATAAACCCGAAGGTCCGATTGCGATGTAGGTCTCGTTCACGAGATGGAAGGTCATCGATTCGCCGGCAATCGAGCTTGACGCTCCCGGTATCCGGGCGATCAAGCGTGCCCAAGAGATGAAGCAACGTACTCTTGCCCGATCCGGACGCCCCCGTGACACAAACGAATTCGCCGGTGCGCACCTCGAGGTTGACGCCACTGAGGACTCGGACATTCTCGGTATTGCGGCGGTAGGTCTTGTGGAGGTTTTCCGCAATCAACATGGTTCACTCCTATTCGAACCGCAACGCCCGAACCGGGTTCAACATGGCCGCTCGCAGCGCCGGCAGAATGCTGAACGTCGTCGCAATGGCCACCGCTCCAAAGCAAATCAGCATGATGTTAACCGGCTGAATATCCGTGGGAATTGACTCGAAGTAATAGACCTTGCGGGGAAAGATCTCACTTCCGGTGATCTTGGTAAGGAACGACTCGATCTCATTGATGTAGCGCGTGATGAGCAGGCCTAATCCTGTTCCGAAGAGCGAGCCGATCACTCCCAACATGAGGCCGTAACCCAGAAAGATCGACATGACTCCGCGACTGGATGCTCCAAGCGATTTCAGAATGCCAATGTCGCGGGTCTTCTCCGAGACGATCATGGAAAAGATGGCCAGGATTCCAAAACCGGCGACGCCAATAATGAGGAACAGCAGCACGTTGAGCAGTCCACGCTCGATGGCGATGGCGGCCAACAACGGCCCCTGTTTGTCTTGCCAGGTTTCGACTTGGTAGTAAGGCGTTGGGAACAGCTTCTTCAAGGATTCTACGACCGATTCTGCATGGCGGAAGTCGGTAAGCCGAATCTGCATCGACGTGACACGACCTTCCATTGTGCGCATGTTCTGCAACTGATCGAGCGGAACGTAAACATAAGTCGCGTCATACTCGCTCATCTCCGACTTGAAATAGTCGCAGACAATGAACGTGTCAAAGACGACCGGCGCACGATCCTGGGTGCCGACTGTTGAAATCAGCAACTCATCCCCAGGCTGCATCAGGAAATGATCCTTGGTAAGCCCTGTCTCAGGATCGGGAAGTCGAATCGTGGCCAAGGCGAAGCCAACGATGGCTCCGGATGGGAACTGATTGCGGCTCGGCGCCGGTGTAGGGTCGGGAGGAGGCACTCCCGCGGGACCCACGGGAGGCATCGGGTTCGGTGGAGCCAATGGGTGTAAGGCTCGAAATCGCTCGGCGGCATAACGACTCAACTCAAACGACGGTTGGTCGCGCCGCTTGGGATCGACGAGATGCTCCGCGAAGCCACCGACCTCGGCCCGGAGTTTCGGATCGATACCGATCAACTTCACCCCTTGGGTCACCGGTGTCCCGTTAATGTAATAGCGCATCATCGCCGGCACTTCAACGGTCGGCGACATGGCCGCCACAAGAGGGCCGGCCGGTGATTCGCGAATCATGCCTATCATGTCCTTTGGCAAGATCGGCCCGCCATCGAATCCGCGAGACTCGACCACGACGTCTGAGAGAATGCCGTGCAATCGGAGTTTGAGCTTGGTACTGAACCCGCTCATGACGCTGTTCACGACAATGAGCGTAGCCACTCCGAGCATCACGGAGATGATGCAGATGAAAGCGAGAAATCGCGTGCGAAGATATCGCCAGCAGAGTATGAGCTTGTACATCCTGTTCGTCCACCTTCAGTCAGACGTCCTTGCCCACCGAAACACGGCTCGTTGCTGCTAGTGCATTGTCACAGCTTAATCTTCGGGTTGTGGTACGGGTTTCCTAACCCGTCCTACGTGATTCAAAACGGGTTAGGAAACGGTCCCACGCAAACGCCCAACCCGAATTTTTTGCTGTGACAAGGCACTAGGGCTGTTTCTCGGGTCGTAGCAACGGGAACAAAATCACGTCCCCGATATTTGCCGTGTTGGTCAGCAACATGCACAATCGATCGATTCCGATGCCGAGCCCGCCGGCCGGCGGCATCCCATGACGCAACGCGCGCACGAAGTCGTCATCCATCCGTGCCATTGAATCTTCGTCTGCCAGGCCCACCAATTGCCGGCGAAAGGTCGCCTCTTGTGTGATCGGGTCGTTCAGTTCCGTATAGGCATTAGCCAACTCCATCCCATTGACGTACAACTCGAAACGCTCCGCAATCGCCGGGTTGCCCCGTTTCCGTTTGGTCAATGGGCATAGGCTGGCCGGATAGTCGTACACAAAGACCGGCCCCGCAAGCTTGTGCTCGACGCAATGCTCGAACAACTCATGCACCAATACGTCGTGGTCCTTGGCGACGACAGCCTTCGTCCTGTCATCGCGTACCTCCACGGGGATTTCATGATCGATGGCTTTCTTACGCACGCCTTCCGTATCCGTGACGGAAACGCCCACCAGTTCTTCGAGTAGGCTTGAATAGCTCTTGCGTTCCCAGGGAGGCGTGAAATCAATCTGATGCTGGCCGTAATGAACCACGCGTCCCAGACCCAGGCAATCGACACACGCGACGATAAGCCCTTCTGTCAGGTCCATCATCGTTCGGTAGTCGCCGTAGGCTTGGTACAATTCGAGCATTGTGAATTCAGGGTTGTGCTTCTTGCTGATACCTTCATTGCGAAAGACCCGACCCAACTCGTAGACCTTCTCGATGCCTCCGACGAGAAGCCGTTTCAGATGTAGCTCAAGCGCGATTCGCAAGAATAACGGAATGTCCAAGGCATTGTGGTGAGTCTCGAAGGGCCTCGCCGCGGCTCCGCCGGCGATGGAGTGGAGCACCGGAGTTTCCACCTCGCAATACCCGAGATTGTCGAGAAACTGGCGGATCGTGCGGACGATTAGGATGCGTTGCTTGGCTCGGCGCAGAGTTTCCGGGTTGTAAATCAGATCAAGGTATCGCAACCGCTGCCGCAACTCGACATCATGAAGCCCCTTGTGCTTGTCGGGGTGCGGTTCAAGCGACTTGGTCAGAAAGGTCAACGATTGGGCAAAGATCGTTGGCTCGCCGGTCCGCGTTTTTCCAAAGGTGCCATCGACGCCCACCAAGTCGCCCAGATCGAGATTATGCGACAGCTGCCAACCGACCTCGCCAACCTGACGCTGGCCGATCATGACTTGCACTTCGCCTGTCTGATCCCAAATATGCAGGAAATGAACTTTGCCCATGATCCGGCGAAGGCGAATGCGCCCGGCGGCCCGTACATTGGGGCGTTGATCATCCGGCAGATCACTGGGAAGAGCAAGAATCTGTTCGATGGGCTTGTGACCGTCGAAACGACCTCCCCAGGGATCCAAGCCAAGCTGCTCGATCCTCGCCAATTTCTCGGCGCGACTCGCCTCCAGATGATCTTGCTGTGACTGCGACACGTTGCTGGCTCTCAGTTCATCTTGATAGTTTTGGAAATCTGCGCAACCAAGGTGTGGGGCGAAGTATAACCGCTACACCTTTGGTGTCAATCGCGACTGTCTGCGTAATATGCCACTCTACTTCTTGATCGGAACGAGTTCGATTCGCCGGAAGAACACTTCCGCCCCTTCCGATTGGAACAGGATCTTCCCCTTGGTCGGCGACACCTTTGTTGCCTTATTGACCGTCTTGCC
This sequence comes from uncultured Alcaligenaceae bacterium, assembly GCA_964515185.1. GTDB lineage: Bacteria > Planctomycetota > Planctomycetia > Gemmatales > Gemmataceae > CAZESP01. Next base: position 138,015 of record CAZESP010000002.1, on the reverse strand, counting down.
GTTGAGAATGTTCGTGATCGTGTCTCGATCGCAAATGCACTCAAGCGTGTTCCATTGGCCAACCGGCTTTTCAACGTCCTGCGGGCCGCGGTAACCAATCTTGTCTTCCCACTTGGGATCGCGACCCCACCAATTGATCCGACCGCTGGTGAACACCCGCTCGGTTCCATTTTCGGCCGCGAAGTAAGGTTGCTTACCTCCCTTGGCTCCGGTCGGCAGCTCGACAACTGTCGCTGTCACGGAATAGGGTCGCTCTTTGTTGCCGAGTACGAGGATATCACCGGTGCCGCCCTCGATCATCTGACATTCGATCGACGTCATCCACGGGCCAAACCCGCCGTCGGGGCCAGTGCAATGCAGGAGGATTCCGCTATCGCGCGTCGCTTTCACACGCGGTGGGAAGGTTTTTTGACCCCATTTGAATTCCACAAAAAGGTGGTAATTCTCAAATTCCTTTTCCGTGGTGAAGCAGCCGAAGACCTCGCCGGAAACGCGAATCGTCGGCTTATCGTCCTCCATCACGACGGAGAAAACTCTCAGCGGATCGTTGTTCTTTCCCAGTGTTTCTTTCTTTCCCTGGGGCGCTGCCAGGTATGTGTAGAAGTTGGTCAAATCCTTGCCGTTGAAAAGCACGACGGGCTGTGTGATCTCGTCGGCACGAATTGACATCGTTCCAACGAACAGAATCGCCGACGCCCCCGCCAAACGGACTATGAATCGCATTGCCGAACACTCCGCCCAGTTGTTGGATGACATGCCGAGTATTGTACGCCCGCTGGGGAATTTCCAACAAGACAGAGCGCGACAATCCGATTGTGAAAATCAGTTCAAGGCGGCACAGATCAAATTGGACAGCCTTACAAGGAAACGCCCGCCCCCGGCATCATGCGGCAGCGTGGACAGAATAACGGTGGACGTCTCGGTCTCCGGGTCGGCCCAGACGAGCGTTCCCGTCGCTCCCCAATGTCCGAATGTTCTGGGGCTGAGCAGATCGCCAAAACGATCCGGGTGTGCCGGCCAGCCAAGGCGCCACCCAAGGCCCCAACCGCGCGACTGCCGATCATCCTCGGGAATTCTTGGCATGAAAGAGAGCTGATTAATCGTCATGACGCGAGCCGTCGCTCGACTCAGAATCTTGACGCCGTCGAGGACGCCGCCGGAAGCCGTCATGGTAATGAATTTCAGATAATCCGTCGCATTGCTGACAAGACCGCCCCACGGTACTCCCAAACCGAGCCAATAGTCGCTATTCCACGACCAGTCGGCGCCTCGCTGTTCATCGGGAAGCCGAATCGGCGCGATTCGATCCTTTGTCGCAGGCCGAAAGCCAAGAGACGTTTCCCGCATCGAAAGCGGCCCAAAGACCTCGCTTTGAAGGAAATCCGGTAGGGTCTTTCCGGTAATCTGATGGACGATTTCGCCCAGGAGAGCCGAACCCATGCTCTGATAGTTAACTCGCGTACCAGGCTCGAAAAGCAGGGGCACTTTGTAGGTGGATTCGACGAAGGCGCTCAGCGGCCGATGTGCTCGCCGAAGCATCAGATTGTCCGGCGGCATGTCCGGCAAGCCCGACGTATGCGTCAGGAGATGCCGGATGCGAATCTCCCTTTTCCCGGCAGCCAATCGCGGAAGATATTCGACCGCCCGATCCTCGAGCGCCAATTGGCCGCGTTCCACGAGGATCATGATTGCGGTCGCCGTCACTGGCTTGGTCGGCGACGCCATCAGAAACAGCGACTCCGACTTTACCCCGAACGTCACGGCGTCGCTGAAGCGGCCGCGACGCCCGACCGCGAAACTAATTGCCGGAACCTGACCCGAATCGACCCACTCCTTGGCGGAGTCAATTGCGCGGCGGAGTCGGGCGCCGTCGATCCCGAGGGCCGCAAGGTCAGCGGATGCACTCACGAATCACCTCGATGCCGCGTCAGTTGGTCTGGCGAGCTGCCTTTTTCCGATCGGCTTCTTTGAGCAGGTATTTTCTCAAACGGATAGCCTTGGGAGTGATTTCGACCAGTTCGTCGTCTTCGATGTACTCAAGTGCTGCCTCTAACTCAAACTCTCGCGGCGGCTTGATCGTGGTCTTAATCTCGGCCGTTGACGATCGAATGTTCGTCAGCTTCTTCTCGCGGCAAATGTTGACGGGTAGGTCGTTGTCGCGACAGTGCTCGCCGACGACTTGCCCCTCGTAGACGGTCTCCATGGGCGCCACGAACAAGATCCCGCGATCTTGCAAGTTCTCAATCGCGTAGCCCGTGGCCTTGTTCGTTTCCGTCGAGACCATCACTCCGTTGAGGCGTCCCGGCATGTTGGGGCGAATCGCCTGATACTCGTGGAAATTGTGGTGCATGATCGCCAACCCATTGGTCGCCGTCATCAGTCGTGTGCGCATGCCGATCAAACCGCGAGCGGGGATCGTGAACTCCAAGTGGGTCGAGTCGTTGCCGACCTCCATTCTCTGGCATTGTCCCTGCCGCTCCAGGACCAAGGCCATTACGGCTCCGGTCAAGTTCGAAGGCACGTCGATGACCAGATACTCCACGGGTTCCATTAGTTGGCCATCGATGACTCGCGTGATGACCCGGGGCTTGCCAACGGATAATTCTGATCCCTCACGGCGAATATTCTCCAAGAGGATCGAAAGGTGCAACAAACCGCGGCCCGAAACGATGAACTCTTCCGGGCGATCAGGGTTGGTTCGTACTCGCAACGCAACGTTCGCCTGTAGCTCTTTCATGAGCCGATCGCGTAATTCGCGATTCGTCAGAGGCTTCCCGTCCTGGCCCGAGAACGGTGAATCGTTGATCCGAAACACCATGTCGAGGGTTGGTTCGTCGATGGTGAGTGGCGGGAGCGCGTTGGGCTGTTCGATGTCTGCGATCGTGTCCCCGATATCGACGCCTTCTAATCCCACGACGGCGCCGATGTCCCCCGCGGTGATTTCTTCAACTTCGACGCGTCCGAGTCGATCAAACTCAAACAACTGCTTGATCGTGCCATCGGTTCGCCCACCCGCCTGCTTCAGCAACGCGATCCTTTGGCCCTTGCGAATTTTCCCGGCAAACACCTTTCCGATCCCGATCCGACCGACAAATTCGCTGTAATCGAGCGACATAATCTGCATCTGCAACGGGGCATCGAAATCGACATCCTGAACCGGAACGTGTTTCATGATGGCGTCGTAGATCGGCGTAATGTCCTTGGGAGTGACGCTCAGATCCGTGGTTGCCACGCCGTTGCGCCCCGAAGCGTAAATCAGAGGGAATTCGAGAGTCGCATCGTCGGCACCCAGCTCCACGAACAAGTCAAAAATAGCGTTATGAACCTCGGTAATTCGAGCATCCGGCCTGTCGATCTTGTTGATGACCACGATTGGCCTTAGCCCGCATGCGAAGGCCTTGCGCAACACGAATCGCGTTTGGGGCAGGGGGCCTTCGGCAGCATCCACCAGGACAAAGGCGCCATCGGCCATCTTCAACACTCGTTCAACCTCACCGCCGAAGTCGGCATGGCCCGGCGTGTCGATTAGATTGACCTTTGTCGTCCCGATCTTAAAAGCGATGTTCTTGGCGAGAATCGTAATGCCGCGCTCGCGTTCGAGGTCATTCGAATCGAGGATGCAGTCGCCGCGCAATTCGCCCTCGCGGAACAGCCCCGATTGGCGGAGCAATTGATCCACAAGCGTGGTTTTTCCGTGATCGACGTGGGCAATGATGGCAACATTCCGGAGATCGTTTCGCTTCTGCTTCATGAGGTTTGCGTGTCCCTATCCTGAATCTTCACTCTGTCCCGTTTTTTGAGTAAGAGTTCTATTATAAAGGCATCGAAGCGTAATGGCCTAACGAATGGCCGGTAATAGTGCCTCAAACCACGACCAATTATCATGCAGATCTACTTGATTCGTCATGCGGAAGCCGCGCCGGAAACCGATACGGGCGACGCCGAGCGTCCACTGACACCCGTCGGCGAAGCCCAAGCTCGTAAGCTGGCCGCTACCCTCACCCGGTTAGGGGTCAAACTTAAGGCAATGGTCTCCAGCCCATTGCTTCGGGCGCGGCAAACAGCAGTGATTCTTCGCGAGGCGGGACTGCCGATCGAAGCGGAAACGCAGTTTTGCGATGACCTCGCCCTCGACGGGCGCCGGAAAAAAGTCGTTCGATTCCTTCGCGAAACAGGGGCGGATTCCATCGCAATCGTCGGACATCAACCGAACCTCAGCGCGTTTCTCGGCTGGTTGATCGGTGGAAAAAATGCCCATATCGAGTTTGACAAGGCCGGTGTGGCACTGGTGACCTGCGATGAAATCGGCAAAGGAAGCGCCTCGCTCATCTGGCTGATGACACCGGAGCTGTTCACGGAATCGTAACCGCTGCCAGATTTGTGTAGGGGCTATTCGAAAAACTCATCGTCGTCGCGGAATGCCGGAACGCCGAAGACGATCGTGCGAACACCGCCAGGACTTTCCAATCGATGGAAGGTCCCCGGTTCGATGAGGATGACCATCCCCGGCTTCACCTCGACAACTGCGTCGTTCAACTCCATCTTGCCCTGTCCCTCGAGGATGTAGTACACCTCTGTTGTCTCGCGATGATAATGCCTGACGGAGTCGGTGATGAAAGTCACATGAAGATTGCAAACAGGGCTGTCGGCGATGGTTAGGGGCCGTGTGCTTTGACCACACGGGCATGGGACGGTCGGTGCATCCGCAATGTCGCGAATCAGAAACCCTGGATTCTTGGTCGTCGCTCTCATGGGTCCCTCGCGGGGTTTCACCGGGTCGATTGGTTCAGAGTATACGAAAGCGAGCGATGGAATGCGACGCAACCTCACCTGGATGGGCTTGATCGTCATAGTCGCACCGGCGTTGATTGGTTGTGAAGACGGAGCCATCGGTCGCCAACCCATCGCCGATCTGTCGTCAACCGTGGCGGATGACGACTACGGTTCACGCTTCGACCCGCATGACACAGGTGAGATTCTTGGAAGGGTGGTCTGGAATGGCCCTGCTCCGGCGGTGCCGCGAATCAGCGGGCTTCAACTTCGGGCAAATCGTGCGGCTTCAACGGTGACCGTCGATAATCCGAACGCGCCCCAAATCGAATCCGGCAGCGGCGGCATCGCCAAAGCCGTCGTCTCCATTCGAGGAATTAGCCCGGCTCGATCGCGACCGTGGCAGCCAGCTGCGACCACAGTAACGCTCCGGAATCATCGCATCGATGTTGTCGATGGGAGTGGCGTCGGCGGAAACATCGGTGTCACTCGTGTCCGAAGCCGTGTCCATTTCGAAAGCGCGGAGACATTTACAGACATGGTAATCGGTCGGGGCGCCGCGACTTTCTCGTTGGTAATGTTCCCAGGTCAGCCGCGAATCCGCTCCGTCGATCGTTGCGGACTCATCGAACTGACCGGCGGCATGGACAGCTTCTGGCTCCGCGGCTACCTGTTTGTCGTCGATCATCCCTACTACACACGGACGAATGAACGCGGCGAATTCCGTTTCTCGATGGTTCCAAGCGGCCGGTTTGAGCTTGTCTGCTGGCTGCCGCATTGGAAGATTCGGGAGAACGAACGCGACACCAACAGTGGGCAGGTCTCGCGGCAATTGGTCTGTCCTCCGATCGAGGCGTCGCGGCCAATCACGTTGGTCGCGGGCCAAACCGAAAGAGTCGAGTTGCAAGTCTCTGATTAGTCATCTCGGAACTGCTGCCCGGTAATTCGCTCGAATGCCTCGACATACTTCTCCCGCGTCTTGATCACGACGTCGGGCGGTAACTCCGGCGGCCTGCTGTTCTTGTCCCATCCGGAATTTTCAAGCCAATCGCGTACAAACTGCTTGTCAAACGACGGCGGGTTTCCTCCGACCCGATATTCTGATTGCGGCCAGAAGCGGGAACTGTCCGGTGTCAGCACCTCATCGATCAGGATCATTTCGCCCGTCGGGAGCCGCCCCCATTCGAGCTTGGTATCGGCGATGATGATACCGCAACTTAGGGCGTGTTCGGCTGCTCGTTGATAGACACTCAAGGTGCGACGCCGAAGTTCATCAGCGACACCAACGCCCACGGTCGCAACCATCCTGTCGAAAGAGATATTCAAATCGTGGCCATGTTCTTCCTTGGCTGCCGGCGTGAAAATGGGCGCCGGTAGCTTTTCGCTCTCTCTCAAACCGGCGGGCAAGGAAATCGAGCAAACAGCTTGTGACTGCCGATATTCCTTCCAGCCCGATCCCGCAAGGTAGCCACGGGCGACGCACTCGATCGGAACAACTTGAGTCTTTTTGACCAGCATGGACCGTCCACGGAGCTGTGCTTCGCGAGCGGCAAATTCGGGTCCCATGTCGGCGAGGTTTAGACTAAGGAGGTGATTCGGCTCGCCCAGTAGATGGAACCAGAAAGCAGAGAGTCGCGTTAAAATGCACCCCTTGTCGGGAATGGGCGTTGGAAGGATCCAATCAAAGGCACTAATGCGATCCGTGGCAACGATCACCAGCCGATCACCCAAGTCGTAGACGTCGCGAACCTTGCCGCGCCGCACGGGGAATCCGGGAACATCCGAACGAACCAGCGGAACCGCCATTTCAGTTTTCCCCTTAGCTGCTGGCACTTCGGTATCGGCGAAGCGCCCTGCGAAAGAACGCTCGGCTCGCGACGAGCATGACGCCGGTCGCCGCGACGGTGTACAACAAATAGCCGACGTCGAAGGCTCGGACCATGGCATTTGCCGGAACGTTGATTACCAACATAACCGGAAAGAGGAACGTGAAAACCCATGCGATGGGTGACGCCCATGTTCCTAGGAATATCTCACGCGGATAACGAATGAGGCTTGAAAATAGCCACCATAGCTCCATTAGACTCTGATTCTTGACCATCCATACAGCCGATGCCGTCAGGATGAGCAGAAATGAATAAGCCAGCAACATGGTGCATGCGAAGAGAATGACGAACGCCGTGATTCGGCCAAGGTCAAACGTCCAATTCAGGTCGATCAGCGCGAGGGTCATCACACCGGCGCCCATAAGTGCATTCGGCGCCGATGACCAATCGACTTTGCGGCACGATACGAGAAACTGCTCATCGACCGGCGCGAGCAACGCGACATCGAGCTTGCCGGTGCGCACTTGGTTCGAGAAATCTTGACAATTTTCGAGGAAGAAAAAGGCAATCATGCCTTCCATCGCGAAATAACATCCGACAAAGAAAAGGTATTCGCCCTCACGCCATCCCGCAATGACTGACGTGCGACTGAATAACGTTCGGTAGAATAACAAGATGAGGACGAGCCAGAGAATCTCAACAAAGACCTTCAGCACGAAGTTGCCGCGAAACGCCAACTCGCCCTGGAGCGCGAAGCGTGCAAAGGCGAACCACAGCCGGACGTAACGCATCGCCCCCGCCATTCTTAGCCCCCGTAGGCGCTATATCGCCTCAACCCCAGGCGGTAAAGCAAACGAGTCAGCATCACGAGCGCCACGGCCCAAACGGCTTCGCCCATGAGTCCGTAAATGAGGGCGTCACCTTGGACCTTGCCAAGGAACACCGCTGCGGGAAAGTAGGCCATGTAATGAAACGGCAGGAGCTTCAACACCTCGACGACGCTCGGCGGAAACAGGTCGATCGGGAACATATGGCCCGATACGAAATAATTCAGCGTGTTGACAATGTACAGCAGCGACGTCACTTCAAGCATCCAGAAACCAACCATGCCGATACAGGCTTCGAAGTGAAACCCGATCACAAACGCCAAGATCAGCGAAATCAGGTAGGCCGCGAAGGTCTCCAGGTCGGGCAACGAATCAAAATAACGACGACATAGGAAGAAGAGCCCTGCGTAAGGAAGGAACGAAAAAACGATGTACGAAACCTTGTGAGCGACGCGGTATGTAACAAGATAACCCAGCATGTCGAGGGGCTGGACAAGGTACTTCTTGAGACCGCCTTCGCGGATGTCTAGTGCAATCTGCCCGGAAAGACCCGGCATGCTCGAGAACATCCGGCTGATGTGAACCAACAACAGGTAGGCAATCATCTCATGAAGACGAAAACCGGCGAGGTCGTCCGACTCGGCGCCGACATAAACGGCCGTCCAAAGCAAGATTGTTGTCACCATTGGAAGCAGGCGCAAGACACTGCCTAGCAGAAAGTCACTTCGATACGTCATGCGCTCGATGAGGGCAATGCGAAATATCTGAATGTACTTGCGGAGCATCATCGGCGACTCACCTTGGCACGGTCGCCGGCGCGGGTTTGGATTCGTCACCCTCGGCAAACACCTGGGCGATGACGGATTCGAGCGGCGGATCTTGAACACTGACATCAAGAATCGTGTAACGTTCGATCAACTCACCGAGGACGCCGGCCACCCGGTCACGTTCGACACGCAGCTCCAACACAGGCCCTTCACGCCCCAGTTCCTCACCATATCGTTGCGGGTCGGGCGGCAAAGCCCCGTCGAATTGAAGCCGCAACAACTTGGCATCGCCGAACCGTTCGTGCAATCCACTGAGCGAGCCGTCGTAGAGTACGTGCCCCTTGGTAATTACGAGCGCCCGTTGGCAAAGCGCCTCGACGTCTCGCATGTAATGGCTCGTGAGCAGCATGGTGACGCCGCGAGTGGCGTTGTACTCTTTCAAGCAATTTTGAATGGTCACTTGCGCGACCACGTCCAGGCCGATCGTCGGTTCATCGAGCAGCAAGAGTTGCGGGCGATGGAGCAAGGCTGCGATCAACTCCATTTTCATTCGCTCGCCGAGTGACAATTCGCGGACGGGTTGCCGCGCCAAGTCTCCGACACCGAAAAGGTCAACTAATTCGCCCAAAGTCTTGTTGAATTCCGTCTGAGGCAACGAGTAGATCTCGCGATGAAGCTGAAAGCTGTCGGCGGCGGGGAGATCCCACCAGAGCTGATTTTTCTGACCCATCACGAGCGAGAACTGTCGCCGAAAGGCATCGGGGCGCTCCCACGGCACGAACCCCAAAACACGGGCTGTGCCGCCGGTTGGGTAGATCAGGCCCGAAAGCATCTTCAGTGTCGTCGTCTTTCCCGCGCCATTCGGCCCCAAGAACGCGACCATTTCGCCCGGCTCGATGCGGAATGTGACGCCATCGACGGCGCGAACCTCTTTGTATTCACGGTGAATGAGGCTTTGCAAGGCCCCGCGCAGTCCCGGTTTCTTGCGAAAGACGCGGTACGTCTTAACCAGATTCGTCGCCTCGATAATGGGCATGCCGCGAGCCCTCAGTGTTCCGTGTTCAGTGATTCTAGGAGCGGCCGTGGTTCGGATCAAACGACCGGCATGCGGCTTCGGCATGGCGGCTTCGAGCGTCGTTTTTCCTTGAATGGGTGTTGCATCCCGTTGACGATCTGCCGATAATCTCTTTATCCCACCAGACTTGGACCCACCATTTGGAAGATTAATGCGCTCACTTGGCCTATTGTTTGTCGTCCTCATGGCGACATGCGTTACCGGTATCTCGCCGGCCGCGGAACCTCGGTTTGTGACGGATGTCATGGCGGTGTTCTCACGCGGTGGATGCAATCTAGGAACCTGTCACGGCAACCTGAACGGCAAGGGCGGCTTCAAACTCAGCCTTCGCGGCGAGAATCCGGTCGCCGATTGGCTGACAATCACGCGAGATGCCTTGGGCCGCCGCCTTGATCGAATTCATCCAGATCAGAGCCTTTTGTTGCTCAAGTCAACCGGCGCGGTTAGTCACGAAGGAGGACGCCGATTTGAGACGGGATCGCGCGAGCATCAAATCTTGAGGTCCTGGATCGCGAACGGAGCCACGGGTGCGGTGCCCGAAGATATCGAACCAATCGCGGTTACGGTCGCGCCGGCTGGACCGCTTTTTGTGCCCTGGCGTGACGAAGTGACGTTGCGACTCAGCGCCAGTTTTTCGGATCGTTCGCGACAAGACGTGACGAGTCTTACTGTCTTCGAATCCCTCAACGAAGCCGTGGCGCGAGTCGATGGTAGCGGTCGCGTGCAAGCGTCCCAACCCGGGGAAACGATGGTGATCGCACGATATTTGAATCAGCAGGCAACGGTGCGAATCGCCTTTATCGCGGATCGTCCCGAGTTTCGTTGGAAGTCTCCGCCGGAAGTGAATTTCGTAGACCGTCACATTGACAGCAAATTGCGGCAGCTACGGGTGAATCCATCGGAAGTCGCTGACGACGCTACGTTTCTTCGACGGGCATTTCTCGACGCGCTCGGGATCTTGCCTGACGTCGGGGAAACAAGGAGGTTTCTCGACGACCAGCGACGCGACAAGCGATCGCGACTCATCGAGGAGCTAGTCCGCCGGCCCGAGTTCGCTGACAATTGGGCGTTGAAATGGTCTGATGTGTTTCGAAACGAGGAAAAACAACTCGACCGAAAAGGGGTGCGAGTCTTCCATCAATGGATCCGGCAGGCTATTTCCAGCGGCATGCCGATGAATGAGTTCGCAAGACAGGTGATCGCCGGCCGCGGTAGCAGCTACAGTCAGCCTGCGGCCAACTATTATCGGGCTCTTCGCGATCCGCTGACGCGCGCTGAAGCGACGGCTCAAGTCTTTCTTGGGGTCCGGCTTCAATGCGCGAAGTGCCACAATCACCCATTCGATCGATGGAAGCAGGATGACTATTGGAGCTTTGCCGCACTTTTCGCCCAGGTTGATTACCGCATTCTCGAAAATAATCGGCGCGACCGGCTCGACAAGCACGAGTTTGACGGCGAGCAAGTCGTTTGGATCAATCGAGCCGCGGAACTGACGCACCCGCGCACCGGTAAGCGAGTTGACCCGCGTTGGCTGGACGCAACTACGAGCCTCAATGAGGGCGATCGACTGATGGCATTGGCGGATTGGGTGGCTGATCCTCGAAATCCGTTCTTTGCGCGAATGTTGGTCAACCGCGTCTGGAGCCACTTGATGGTCCAAGGTCTCGTCGAACCGAACGACGATTTCCGGGCCACGAATCCGCCAACGCACCCGGAATTGATCGACGAATTGGCCCGCGATTTTGCCGCGCATAATTTTAGTCTACAGCACTTGGTCACCACGATCATGAAATCGCGGACCTACGAATTGTCGAGCATGCCCAACGATGACAATGCCACAGATGCCAACTATTCGCACGCGAATATCCGGCCGTTGCAGGCCGAACAGTTGCTGGACGCCATGTCGCAGGTTCTTGAAGTCCCGGTGAGATTCGATGACGTTCCGCTGGGTATTCGAGCCGGACAGTTGCCCGGGACTCAGCAACGTGGGCGTGGTAGGGCAGGACCCGGCGAGCGATTTATGAAGGCGTTCGGCAAACCGGAGAGATTGTTGAGTTGCGATTGCGAACGATCCGATGACGCGACCGTGATGCGGGCCTTTCAGATGGTCTCCGGCGAACTTCTTAACGGGATGCTGACCCGCGCTGGAAACCGAATCGATCGACTGATCGTATCGGGACGAAGCAACGACTCGATTGCCCAAGAACTCTACCTTGCCGCGATTTGTCGCCAGCCAACCGTTGACGAGTTGACGCTCATACGAACACGACTGGCGGCCGGCAACGATCGGCGGCGGGTTCTTGAAGATCTGGCATGGGCACTGATGAATAGCAAGGAGTTTCTCCTGCGACGTTAGCGGACGAGAGAATCCACGCGAGAAAAGCCATGCGACATTCAAGCGGATGTGAGAATTTTGAGGCGACGGCTCCAAGCCGGCGCGACCTCCTTCGAATCGGGGGCGCCGGTGCCCTAAGCCTGGCACTGTCCGGGCATTTGGCGGCCGCCGAACGAAAGGGCCACAAACGCCGAATCGATTCCATCATCTTTCTCCATCAATACGGGGGACCGGCCCAGCACGATACATTCGACATGAAACCGAACGCCCCCGAGCAGATTCGGAATATCTTCCGCCCGATTGCAACTAACGTCCCTGGTATTCAAGTTTGTGAACTGTTGCCTCGCACCGCGAAGGTCATGAACAAGGTTTGCCTTATTCGCAGCGTTCAACATACGATGAAGAACCACAACTCGGCGGGGTATTACAGCCTCACCGGTCACGCGCCGCCGACCGACGATCAGCGACTTCGCGACTCGAGCGATCTGTTTCCCGCATATGGTTCGGTAGTCGATAAGCTCTCGCCGGCTGTAACAGGAACGCCGACCTTCGTGTCGTATCCGTATGTCATCCGCGATGGGTCCGTGACCCCGGGGCAGCATGCGAGTTTCCTGGGCAAGGCTTACGATCCGCTGTTCATCTCGCAGGATCCGAGCAGCCCCGACTTCGCCCTGCCCGAGTTGTCACTGCCGGCCAACGTGACCGCAGAGCGAATGCAGTATCGGCGTGAGATGCTCAACTTGATCGACAGGCAAATTGGGTTGCTCGAACATGCTGCCCAAGCACGCGGAATCGACGAGTCATATCAAAAAGCACTGGCGATGCTGTCGTCGGCAAAGCTCAAACACGCCTTTGACCTATCGCAAGAACCGCCAGCCGTTCGGGCCAAGTATGGGCCGACAACTTACGGGCAAGGGTGCCTGTTGGCGCGGCGATTGGTTGAGGCCGGCGTCCGTTTCGTGACAGTCTACCTTTCCGCAAGCATCGGGGGCGACCGGGGCGGATGGGATACGCACGGCTTTAACGGCAAGCCGATGAATCCGATCCTCAAGAACTACCTGCTTCCCATTACGGATCAAACTCTGCCGACGTTAATCGAAGATCTGTCCGAACGAGGTTTTCTCGATCGAACGTTGGTCATGTGGTTCGGCGAATTTGGTCGCTCACCTCGAATCAACAAGGAAGCTGGGCGAGACCATTGGCCGCAATGCTATCCCGTTCTGCTTGCCGGCGGCGGGGTGCGTCGCGGGTTCGTTTACGGCGCTTCGGACAAGATTGGTGCATTTCCGGCAATCGACCCCGTGTCGCCCGATGATGTCGCGGCGACGATGTTCGCCTTGCTGGGTATTGATCCCGCAACGGAGATTCGCGACCTGCTCGGACGCCCGTTCCCGATCGCGAAAGGCAAAACGATTGATGCCGTGATCGCTTAGCAGACTATTTCGCCGGCGGCATCGTATTGCGGAGCCAGCGCAGGAACCCGAGCATGATTCCCATGGCCACGAGGGAACTACAAGCGAGGAATCCAAAGAACGTACTGTGACTCCATTGATTCCAAAAGCCGCCAATCGCCCCCGATAGGTATCCGCCGACCGCAGTGGCCACGAACCAACCACCCATCCACATCGACCGCTGACGGGGAGCTGCGAGCTTGGAGACTAGGGAAAGCCCCATTGGCGACAGACACAATTCGCCCGTCGTCAGAATGGCGTAAGTCCCCACGAGCCAGTAACCGGAAACCAGCCCCGTGTCGCCGCCGGATAACCCCGCCAGCATCATCGTGCCGAACGCCATGCTTGCCAACAACATCCCCAACGTGAGCTTGCCAGGGGTGGAAGGCTCGGATCCGCGGCGCTTCAATGCTTGCCAGGCGAATACCATCAATGGGCTAAAAGCAATCACAAAAAACGGGTTGATCGCCGATTGCAGAGTTTTGTTGAGTTGACCGGCCGAATCCATGAACGATCGCGTGACCAGCGTTGTTTGCAGCAAGTCAGCCAGCCACGGTTGGGGCGTCCGATACGTGTGATTCTCAAACCAATAATTGAACGTTCCGGCGTTTTGCTTGAATGCCATCCAGAACAACGCTACGACAACGAAGATTACAAGGAGCGCGAGGTGCCGGCGTTTCTGAACAGCAGGCGGAATGTCAGGATCGGCCTGGGCGATCGTCTTTCGATTCGGCGCATCCGGCGGAAGCCAACGGCCGCCGATCATGAACGTCACCATCGAAACGAACATTCCGATGCCGGCGGCCACGAATGCCGCGTAATAGCCATCAAAACTGCCGATGCGATAGATGTTGCACAGGACGCCGGCAACCAGCGGAGCGCTGAACGCACCCAGATTGATGCCCATATAGAAAATGGTGTACGCGGAATCGAGACGCGGGTCGTTGGGCGCATACAGTTTGCCGACAAGCACGGAGATGTTCGGCTTGAACAAGCCATTGCCGATGACGATGAGCATCAACCCCGTGAAGAAACTCCAGAGCGGTGAAAACGCCAAGAAAAGGTAGCCGGCACCCAGGAAGATCGCACCGATTATGACCGATTTCCGATACCCGAAACGCTGGTCGGCAAGAATGCCGCCGAAGAACGGCGTGAAATAGACAAACCCGAGGTACAGCCCCAGAATCTGAGCGCGATTGAACTCGTCCTGCAGGAACGGGTGACCGTTGTTCTTGTCCTTCATGTACAGAGCAAAGACGGCCGCCATGCAATAGAAGCCGAACCGCTCCCACATTTCGGACAAGAACAGAACGGCAAGACCGGGCGGGTGACGTAGAATCGACATCGCCATGCCCCCATCAGTTTACGCCGTGCATCATTCCCACGACTTTGCGAACCAAAACGAACAGCACAAGCGACGCGACAAAGGTCACAACCGTCAAGAGCACGAATAGGTTGAGCGGCGGAATCGTTTCCGCCAATTCCCCGAACAAGCCGGCCGCGAAGTTGCCGAACGAACTTGTGAGCAACCACATACCCATCAAGAGCGTCGCGAACTTTGCCGGCGCCAGCTTCGAGGCCATCGACAAACCAACGGGAGAAATACACAGCTCACCGATCGTCGCAAGCAAATAGCTGAGAATCAGCCACGACATGCTGACCTTGTGTTTGGCCGATTCGACGAAGAGTTCATTGATTGTGTTGCGCCACTTCTCGTCACCGGCGGCAACAAGGATTGCTTTCACATCCTTGCCGGCAAGCTCCATTTTCGCCGTGATTTCACGCGATTTCTGGTCAAAGGTCACTTGGCTCGATTTGAAGCCTGCGTACCGCCAATCGAATCCGGCAGGCAGCCCTTCAAGTTTGATCGACGCCGATGTGCGATTCTCCTGCCCGATCTTGGCGGAGGCCGCCATCAAGTCCTCGATCTGCTTCTTGAAAAGCGGCGGTGCGGTATCGCGGACGATGCGATCTCGCTCTGTATCGGGGAGGGCACCGGTCAGGTGGAGCGACTTTGTGGCAGGATCAAATCGAAGCCGACCAGCCGCGTAAGGAACGAGGATCTCTTTGCCGTCTTGTTTATCGGGATAACAGAGTTGGCCCGCGGAATTAGTGACGATCCCGTTGGGCAGGCTATCCCCGAGCAAAATGGCCGACGTCGGCCGGTCTTCGAGTCTGGCCGCAACCGCCATCACGCCCACCGACGCCGAGACAAACAACAGGCCGATCGTCATTTTCATGGGAATCGAAGGCTGGCGATTGCGCCGGTCAAGGTAAATCCAAATAAACGAGAAGACCGGCGCCAAGACGAAGATCATCAGAGCGTTGACAGATTGGAACCAGGCAGTTGGCACCGGGTTCAGACTCTCCGATAGCCATTCCCCCCAAGTCTTCTGCGGACCACCGGTGGACTTGAGGTTGAACATCGATTGGAATCGAGCGATGAGCGAATTGGCAGGTGCCGGTGCTGCGGCGGCGGCGGCCTTTGCTGCGACGGGTTCTTCAACAACCTCTGGGAAAATCTCTGGAGGCGGCGCGTTCTTCCAAACGTATCGATCAGTTGACTTGTCGGCCCAGAGGTTGAGGACGTTGCCGGCTTGTTCAAACGCAGTCCAGAAAAAGACAACGAAAACGCCCAAGGCCAGAATCGACAAGACACGGTCGCGAATCCCGTTCAACACCATGCCGCAAACAACTCCGACGAGGATGCCGCAGACGCCCGCAATGCCCAACATCACCGCATCCCAGAATGATAAGAAACGCAGCAAGAAGCAGACGGGAGCCGACGCCAACACCACGCCGCCAATTATCAATATGGCTGTCGGCGCGACGTCAGCAAGTTTGCCGAGGACCGAGGGAGTCCGTTCCGCTTCGGCTTCCGTCATCGCAACGACTCGCGGCGTTTCTTCGACTCGCGCTATCACAGGTTGATCTTCTGGCGATCCTGGCTTGATCTCGCGAATCAACGGCTGACCCAGAAGATAGATGACTAGACCGAACACCATACCGATGCCGGCCATGGTGAAGCCGCTGTGATAACTCCCCTCGGTATTCTGTTGGAGCCAGCCGCAAATCAGCGGCGACAGGAACGCACCGAGATTGATTCCCATGTAGAAAATGGTGTAGGCCCCATCTCGACGGCCATCGTTGCGCGGATAGAGCCTGCCAACCTGCGTGGACATATTCGGCTTGAAGAAGCCATTGCCGATGATCAGAAATATCAGCGCTGCCAGAAAAATGTTGAACTGTTCGAAGGCCATCAAAAAGTGACCGATCGCCATCAAGATCGCGCCGATAATGACGGCCAGGCGATTCCCGAGGTAGCGATCCGCGAGAAAGCCACCGAGGATGGGCGTGATGTACACGAAACTCGTATAGACCTTGTAGATTTCGGATGCGTCTTTCTGCGTGTACTTGAAGTAGTTGACCAGGTAGGTGATGAGTAGCGCCCGCATGCCGTAATAGCTAAATCGCTCCCACATCTCCGTGAAGAACAAGACGTAAAGCCCGATGGGATGGCCGAAGATGGTTCGCTGTGGTTTCATGATGGCGCTGAGATTCGTGGCTGTTTCGAAAGAATGTAGTGTCAAAGGGCGAATGTCGGCGATTGTAATCGGGCGTCGCGGCAAACGAAAGCGGACAGCGGTAAAACGAGACTATTTTTTCGGCGGGGCTTTCTCGACGGGCGTCGCGGGGTCGTTGCCCCATTCAGACCAGCTTCGATAGTAGTTCCGAGCGGGCTTCCCCGTTGCCAACTCAATGGCCAATGCCGCGACAGCGGCCCTTCCGCCGCTCTGACAATAGGTGATGGCAGGGCGATTCGCGTCGATGCCGGCGTTGGCAAGCAGCTTTCGAAGCTCATCGGGCGACTTGAATCGCTCCGTTTCGGGGTCGATCAAGTTGGTCCATTCAAGGTGCTTCGAGCCCGGAATGCAGCCGTTGCGTTTCGCCGTCGGCGCTAGGCCGGCATGCTCGCGGGCAGACCTCGCATCGAATAGCTGAGCCGAAGACTCTTTGATCGTCTTTAGAACGTCGTCCTTGGTTGCCAATCGACTCGGTTGCGGGTCGATCCTCACTTCCGCTCGCATCGGTTTAGCCTCACCCTTGTCAAGCTTGCCCCCGGACTTCTGCCATCCTTTAATTCCGCCGTCGAGAAGGCGCACATCCCTGCCGCCGAGGAACCTTAGCAGCCACCAGACCCGAGCGGTATCGCGAATATCATCGCCATAAACAATGATTGTTCTTCGTAAGTCGATCCCCAAATCGCCCAAGGCCTTTTCCCATGACTCTCGTTCCGGGGCGTCGCTTACCATCTTGCTCCATTTGGGAACATCGACGCCAACGGCTCCCGGTAGGTGCCCATCGACAAATGACTTGTTCGATCGGCAATCGACCAGAACATATCCGGCGGCGGTCGCGAGTTGCTCCGGAGAGATGATGAGGTCCTCAGCCGGGGGACGAGCCATGACCAAACCGAGAAAGGCAAGCGACCACATTTTCATGTTCTCCCTTCGATCGAGGCGAGCGAATGCGCCTCAAATTTTCATCCATCCTATGGAAATGCCCGGTGCCGAAGGTTATTTTCGGAGAACATCGAGGAGCCGCCATATGCCGCTGACAATACCCAAGACGCCCAAGCCCCGTGCCTGGACCCCGGCACAAGCTGATCGCTGGGTCTGGTTCGTGGATGTTCTATTCGCCGCCATTGCTGCCACCGCATTCGAGCGAGCCGAGCCTGAATTCCGCAAATTGTGGACGATGTCCGGAGAGCTTTTCTTCGATCGGAGCCTCGCGGCCCTCGCCGTCATCATCTTCTTTGCCTACGACGTCAGCGTCTATCAAGTCTTGGTCAAGCAATACCCGTATCAGATTACGTCGATCGGCTTCTTTCGCTTTGTACTCGACGTATTGATGGCTTTTGTCATGTTGTTGTTGCTGATGTCGGGACTCTCCGGAACGACCATTCCCAAGGCCGGCACGGCGCCCGTTCCCGCGGCGATTCCGCTGGTGTCCCTTCTCGCATTGTTGACCGTTTGGCATGTGCTGGCGGCCATTTGGCATTTCTTGGCAAACCTCGAGATTCATGGCACGCTCCCCCCGTTTCGTTCGATAACTCCCTTGTTCGGTTTTCCGTTATTGTTCTGGGCATTGTGGGGGCTGCTACAGTTGCTGAAATGGGTCGTCGATTTCGACGATCATTCGATAGAGAGAGCGAAATTGTGGTGTATTTGCATCGCAATCATGTTGGTCTCAGTCGTTCGATGGCGACAGACGATTCGTCGCTTCACGACATCATCGCCACCGGACCCCGCCACGATAACGGGTGGAACCGATAGTCCCTTGGCTCGACCGCCCGTTTCGGATAATTTAGACTAAAACATTAACCCGCCGAATGATGCCATGCGATCTCTGCTCTTAATCCCAATCTTCGCGATCGCCCTTTCACCGGTTCGGGCCGATGCCCCCAAGCCGAAGGCGGCTCCTGGAAAACACTGGGCCTACCAGCCCATTCGTCGATCAGACCCACCAAAGGTCCGTGACGCGACGTGGTGCCGGAATCCAATCGACAATTTCATTTTGTCCCGGCTGGAACATGAGCGCCTCAAGCCGTCGCCACAAGCCGATCCAGCAACGCTCGCCCGGCGTGCGTTCCTCGATCTGATGGGGCTTCCACCGACGCCGGAACAATTGCGCGAGTTTCTAACGGACAAACGCCCGGATGCGTTCGAACGATTGGTTGACCGTCTGTTGGCATCGCCTCATTATGGTGAGCGTTGGGGCAGGCATTGGCTCGACGTGGCCCGTTACGCGGACAGCAACGGCTACAGCATTGACGCCGCGCGCAGCATCTGGCCATATCGCGACTGGGTCATTCGTGCGCTCAACACAGACATGCCATTCGACCGATTTGTCATTCAGCAGCTTGCCGGTGACCTGTTACCGAACGCCGGCCTCGAACAGCAAGTGGCCACGGGATTTCATCGGAACACGCCCATCAATCAGGAAGGCGGCATCGACCTCGAGCAGTTTCGTGTTGATTCCATCATCGATCGCGTCAACACGACCGGAACGGTATTCCTCGGCCTGACGGTGGGCTGCGCTCAATGTCACGATCACAAATACGACGCCCTGACCCAGAAGGAGTATTACCAACTATTCGCGTTTCTCAACAATGACGACGAACCGACGATCGACATCGGCACTCCTCAACAGTCGAAACTTCAGAAGCAAGTCCGAACCGAACGAGCCTCGTTGGAAAAACGATTCAAGCAACTCGACAAGGTCACTGACGCGACCATCGAGTCGTGGCAAGGGCGGCTGACGTCCGAAATGCGTTCATCCTTGCCTCGTGATATCAGCCACATTCTTGATATCGCCGTCAACGGACGAGACGAAAAGCAGCGAGACACGTTACTGTCGTATGTTCGTGACCTAGACAAGGTCCGTCATGTCCTGGGAGGATTCAGCCATCCGACCGCGTGGCCGGCAGCCGCACACCTTCAGCTCCTGAATACACGCAACCGCATCGAAAACCGGCTCGCGGAACTGAAGCGCATCGAGCCCAATGTGCCGTCGTCTATGGTACTTCGTCAGCGGGCAAAACCACGCGACACGCATTTCCTCATTGCCGGCGACTTCACTCGACGCGGCGCGAAGGTTGACGCTGCCCCGCCAAATTGGTTGCATCCGGCTAAGGCTCCTAGCGCGGCTCGCGATCGCGGTTCGCGGCTCGAACTGGCGCACTGGATTGTCGATCCTGCCAATCCGCTGACGCCGCGAGTTACCGTGAATCGGCTCTGGCAGGGACATTTCGGTTTGGGAATCGTCGAGACTGAAAATGACTTTGGAACTCAGGGCACGCCTCCGAGCCATCCCGAGTTGTTGGATTGGCTCGCGTCGGAGTTCATCCGCGGCGGCTGGTCAATGAAGGCTGTGCACCGGCTAATCTGTACCTCCGCAACATACCGCCAATCGTCGCGCTCGCGCCCCGAGGGCTTTAACGTGGATCCTAACAATCGCTGGTTGGCGCGAATGCCGCGGCTGCGCCTGGAGGCCGAGGTCGTTCGCGACGTTGCCCTCGCCGCGAGCGGGCTGCTGAATCCATCCATCGGCGGCCCAAGCGTGTTTCCCCCTCAACCTGATGGCGTGTTTCGATTCACCCAGGTGCCGCGGAGCTGGCATGCCGATGCCGGACCGAATCGTTACCGACGCGGGATCTACACGCATTTCTGGCGTTCGGCCCCTCATCCGGCCCTCGTGGTATTCGACGCGCCCGATGGGGTCAACTGTTGCACGCGACGCAATCGCTCGAACACGCCACTCCAGGCACTGACGCTGTTGAATGACGAGGGTTTCTTCGAGTACGCCAAGGCTTTGGCTTCGAGAATCGAGCGTGAGGCTGCTCAAGATGACCGTGCCCGAATCCGATTGGGCTTTCGCCTTTGCCTGAGCCGTGACCCGAAACCGGCGGAGGAGACCCGATTGACCCAACTAGCGTCGGATCTCCGCGATCAACCTGATCGATGGGTCTCCATTGCCCGCGTACTCTTGAACCTCGACGAGTTCATCACCCGAGAATAGCGCCGATGCCGGAACCTATTCCCGATCTGATTGCCGAAGCTCAGACGTCCGAGGAACGCTTCCTCCGTCAGATTTTCGTTCGCGATCAAATGGCCGAGTGGTCGAAGCAGCCTCTGCTGATGGCGCGGGCCGAGGGCGTCACCTATTGGGATGTCAACGGTAAGAAATACCTCGATGCTATCAGTGGAATCTACACCGTCTCCGTGGGCCATAACAACCGTCGCGTCATCGAAGCCATTCATGCTCAGCTTGATCGGCTTCACTTTTCGCCGCCCATGCATGGTGCCAATCCTGTGGCGGTTCAGTTGGCAAACCTGCTTTCGGGCCTCGCCCCGCGACCAGCGGCATCAACCGGCAGAGCAGGGGAGTGGGCCGTCAAATTCGAGTGCAGCGGCTCGGAGGTCACGGAAGCGGCGATCAAACTCGCTCGCCAATACCACCGCCTCACCGGGAATCCGGGCAAATACAAGATCATCAGCCGATATATGTCGTGGCACGGATCGACGCTGGGGTCTCTGTCGGCTTCAGGCCTAAAGGGCCGGCGAACCGTCAACGAGCCATTGGCCGCCGGTTTCATCCATGTGTTCCCGCCGACGTGTTACCGCTGCCCTTTTGGGAAGAAACACCCGGAATGCGACATTACCTGCGCCACGATCATCAATGACGTCGTTGAGATGGAGGACCCCACGACGGTCGCTGCCGTAATGGTAGAGCCAATCGGACACACCGGTGGAATCATCGACCCTCCCCCCGAGTATCTACCTGAGTTGCGTCGGATTTGCGATCGTCACAACATCTTGTTGATCTTCGACGAGATCATCACGGGAATGGGTCGAACAGGGCAGATGTTCGCGGCCGATACCTTCGGCGTCATCCCGGATGTGATTTGCACCGCCAAGGGGCTGAGCGGCGGTTATATCCCACTGTCGGCGATGCTCTGCCGTCGCCCGATTGCCGACGTTTTTTGGGGACCTGCAAGCGTGAATCCGGGATTCGTCGAGGGACACACCTTCGAAGGAAGCCCCGTGGCTTGTGCCGCCGGAATCGCGGTCCTAAACGAGATTGTTGACCGAGATCTTTGCCACAATGCGCGGGTGATGGGTGATCGACTTCGCCGAGGTTTCGAAGGTATCGCGTCGCGGTATCCTGTGATTGGCGACATTCGCGGAAAAGGGTTGCTCCAGGGAATTGAATTCGTGCGCGATCGGGCCACGAAGGAGCGATTCCCGGCGACGCCCGGGTTCGGCGTCCGGGTCGGCCGCCGTGCCTTGGATCACGGGCTGTTGTGCCGCTTCGATCCCCACTGGATCGCCTTCGGTCCGGCTCTTATCGTGAGCGCTGAGCAACTCGACGACATGCTTGCCATTCTGGATCGGAGCATTGGAGAGGTCCTTCATGAACTCGGCATCTAATCCCGCAACGACAACATCGAGACGTTTGCCGTGGGGTCCGCTCTTGTTTTGTGCGGCGTTGTTGGTGGTCGGTCTGGTGTATGTTGGCATTGCGGTCAACCGGCTCATGAACCCGAGAGAGGTTACCGTGCAACCCGTTCCCATGAAGCCGGTCGATCTGGCCGAGGACGCGAAAGCTCGATTGCGAATCGCGAAGCCTCGGGCGCTCACGGGCACTCTCGATGAGGTCCTATCGGCGGCTCGGGCAGCTTATGTCCCCACGCGGCATCATCCGCTCTTAGGCAAGCCCGCGCCGGACTTCAAACTGCTCGACACGGACGGGAATGAGCGTTCGCTGGCGGAACTGCGGGCAGCAGGCCCGGTCGTCTTGATCTTCTATTACGGGTATCATTGCGATCATTGCGTTAGCCAACTATTCGATGTCCATGAGGACATTCGCTACTTTCACGAGCTAGGCGTCGCGGTTGTCGCGGTTAGTGCCGATCCGCCTGAGTTGACTCGGGAACGATACAAGGAATACGGCAACTTTGCGTTTCCAGTGATGTCCGACCCGGGAAACAAAGTCGCTGCCCTGTATGGTCTCTTTCGACCTGCGATTGACGACAAACCGGAGAATCTGGATCACGGGACTTTCGTGATCGCACGCGACGGTAAGGTCACCTGGGCGGCGTTCGGGAGTGAGCCGTTTAGCGGGAACTCGACGTTGCTGTATCAGGCAGCTTGGCTTGAGAACAAGTCCCCCAAAGAGTGACGTTAGTCCAACGGCCGTTGTGCCCAGGGCATCGGCATGGTGGGTGGCCGACGATGGCGGTCGCGACGTCGATCCTTGGGCCGGTCTTTCCACCACGAGACAAATCGAACGAGTTGTTTGACGGCCTCCTCATAGGCTTCTTTCCCTTTTTCCGGTGTCGCCAATTCGGCGTCGCCGAGAACACCAGTCTCGCTGTAGCTGCTGGTCCAAGAAACGACGGTTGCAGCCCCCGCCGCGAAAAGATCGACCCACATGAAGTCGTTCCCTTCGTCATTGAACGAGATGGTGCCGCTCTTGATCTGGTCTCGCCGAACATTGTCTCCATCAAGGTAAAGATAAAGCGAGGTTTCCAGCTCACATGCGTGAGAGCATCCACCGGGGAATCTACTCTGGCGCCAGCGCGGCAGAAACGACTTATCCACGGTGAGCAAGTTCCACCAGGCACAGCAAACGCACTCGGCATCGGTCTCAAGATTTGTGCGGCGGGCCACCAAATCGAGGTTGGGCATGTTCGACCCGTGGCCGTTCAGCAGGACGATTTTCTTGAAACCGTGGTAGGCGAGGCTTTTGGTAATATCGAGCACATGATGCATGAAGTGTTCGAAGTCGTTGTTGATCGTGCCCGGAAAATCCATGACGTGGCCGGTGTAGCCATAAGCCACGACCGGCAGCACGAGCAGCTTGTCGGCGATGGCCCGACCGGCGCCCGAAGCGATTCCGGTCGGACAAACAAGATCAACGTCGAGAGGCAAATGCGGCCCGTGCTGTTCGACGGCTCCGCAGGGCAGGATACAGACCTTTCCAAGATCAACGGCGTCGTTAATCTCGGGCCAAGTGAGTTTCTCGTAACGCCATTCGGTCGCCGCACGCGATGCCATTGGTTTTCACCTCGTTCAAGATACCGTCGGAAGAACAGACCGCGGATCCCTAACGCGTTGCCCTTCAAGCGAATCCTGGTCAAAATCCGCGATGTGGGTATGCTAGTGCCCGACTGACTGAAAGTGAGCGGGGACCGTAGGTTTGCGTCAATCACCGCCGTGTGATGGGGGACAACAATCCCAAATTCGGCGCTGGACAGCGACCGCAAATCAGACGGCACTCAAACCGGTCACCGGTTTTTGCAATGGAACAAGCCATGATCGCGACTCACGCAGACACTTGCGATTGACTCCAACTCACCCCGAGCCAAAGCGGACCAACCATGAAAATCACCGACGTACGCACAATTCCTTTGTCGGGCGCCACGCATGATACCGGCTGGCCTGGCGGGACCGACCCGAATGAGCAGATGAACACGCTGATCGAGATTCACACCGACGAGGGAATCTCAGGGATCGGCTCATGCTTTACAAATCGAGTCTTCGTCGAGGCCGCGTTGACGGTGTTACGGCCGATGCTTGTTGGGGAAACGGTGTTTGAAGCCGAACGGGTCAGCGAGAACCTGCGTCAACATACGTTTTGGTATGGCCGCGGCGGCGCGGTCGAGCATGCCATCAGCGGCTGTGATATTGCTCTTTGGGACCTCATGGGCAAGGCGCTGAATCAGCCGGTATCACGATTGTTGGGGGGCAACTATCGATCGCGAATGAAACCGTACGCGAGCATTCTTTTCGACGACCCGCCGGTGCTGAAGGAGAAGCTACTGGTCCAGGTAGAGCGAGGATTTCGCGCGATCAAGATGGGTTGGCGGCCGTTCGGTCGCGTCAGTCGAAAGGTCGATGAACTACTCATCAAGACGGCGCGCCATGCCGTCGGGGACGACGTCGAACTCATGGTCGATGCGGGCGGCAGTGAGCAATACTGGCCACATGGCGTCAGTTGGGCACGCGAAACGGCTGCCATGCTTGGAGATTACGGAATTGTCTGGTTTGAGGAGGCACTCAAGCCCGATGATCTCGATGGCTTCAAGGAGCTTCGCCAGACGTCGCCGGTCAAGATCGCGACGGGCGAGGTCTTTACTCGCCGACATACGTTTCAACCGTACATCACGCAGCGAGCGCTCGACATTATTCAGCCCGACATGACGAAGTGCGGAGGACTGAGCGAAGGGCGACGAATGGCTTGGATGGCCTACGATCACGGCGTCCTGTTGGTTCCGCATGGTTGGAACACGGCCATTGGCGTGGCGGCCGACCTCGCGTTGACAGCCGCGATGCCCGTTGCCGGATGGGTCGAGTACCAGACGGGCGTTCCGTACATCGAAGAATTGATCGACCCACCGTTCAGGCTTGACGCCGACGGCATGCTCCCCGTGCCCACGGGGCCAGGATTAGGCATCAAACTCAACCCAGACGCCATCGCCCGCTACACGAGGCGATAGGAATCGGATTTCTCACAAATCGCCTCAAAAAATGGTAACAAAATTCTTGACTTCTTGAGGACGACGATTTACCTTCAGCAGTCGTAATAACTGTCGCCAGCCCGAAAGTCATGCAGGCTAGCCTTTTGTCTAGCCAACGTACTTATTGTGCATTTTTCGAGGACTCTCCCATGAGGCAGAAACGCGGCGCGTTTACTTTGATCGAGTTGTTGGTAGTGATCGCGATCATTGCCATTCTTATCGGACTGCTCTTGCCCGCCGTTCAAAAGGTGCGCGAGGCGGCAGCTCGTATGCAGTGCCAGAACAACCTGAAGCAATTAGGTTTGGCCTGTCACAACTACGAAAGCGCCTACGGAAATCTGCCACCCGGTTACTACGGCCCGATTCCAAACGCCACGACGACTCGAAACAACGTTCAGTACATCGGCCTCATCCCAAGTCTCCTACCGTATGTCGAGCAAGAGAACATCTATCGCCAGATCGTCACGAACTGGGGTCTCGATCAACTTGGTCCGAACTGGTGGCTCAATGGCGCGAACTGGACTGTGGCACACACGCGGGTCAAGATATTCCTCTGCCCGTCTGACGATCCGTATCGTTCCCGAGACGGAACCGGCGTGACCAGCCATTTCTTCAATTTCAACGGTAACCCAGGATTTGCATACGTTGCGGACACGTTTCCAAACACGGTCTCTTCAACCCTCGGCCGCTCGAACTATGGCGGAATCCCTGGCACCATGGGAGAAGGGAACCATCCCATGTTCGGCAGGTATCAGGGCGTCTTTACCAATCGTTCGAAACAGAAGATCGCGACGATCACCGACGGAAGCAGCAACACCCTTATGCTCGGCGAATCACTGGGCGGCTTCATCGGTGGCGCCCGGCTCTATTCTGGGTCATGGATGGGGTTTGGCGTGTTACCGACCGTCGGCGGTATCGCCCAAACCAACCCCGATTGGTATCACTATGCAAGCATGCATTCGACCGGAGTCGTTAACTTCTGTTTTGGCGACGGCTCAGTTCGCTTGCTTCGACCCGGCAACTCGCGTTGGAATCTGACCGGAACAATCCCCGCGGATTGGTACGTGTTTCAGAGCCTTGCCGGATTCCAAGACGGCGAGGTGCGAGATACTGCGGCACTGTATTAATCGACAGACTCACTCTTCAGCTTTGACGAGGTATTCGATGATTCGATCGGTCATAGGGACGGTCATCCTGGCTGGCTTCACGCTCATTTTTTTGGGCTGCGGTGGCGGACCAAAGGTCGTGGCTCCAACAACTATGTTGGAGCCTCCCAAGGAAGCTCCGAAGCCGATCGGCATGCCGACGCAGTAAATGAATGTCTCGCCTCGTCGCCTCTTGTGGCAGTCGCGTGGACCGAATAGTGTTTCCGCCAGCGAAACAGACACGCGACTGCCATTGTTTGTAAATCTGAGTAATCTGCCGTGCATATTCAGGATCTTGATCCACTCAATAGCCGTTTCCTGTCCACGGTGTTGGCGGCTTTCCCCATCGTCTTGCTGTTCTACCTATTGGTATCCCGGCGGTGGCTAGCTCCCAAGGCCGGCCTAGGGGCGTCCGTGGCAGCCATCGCCATCGCTTGGCTCGTTTTCAAGATGCCGCTGCCGATGGCCAGCATGGCATTCGTTCACGGTGCCTTTTTTGGACTTCTGCCTGTTGGTTGGACCGTTTTCTGCGCGATGTTGATCTATAACATCACCGTTGAAACTGGCCAGTTCGCGATCATCCGCCGCTCAGTGGCCAGCATCTCCGGCGACGCCCGACTCCAGGCTGTGCTTATCGGCTTTGCGTTCGGAGCATTCCTCGAAGGGGCAGCCGGCGGCGGGTCGCCGGTAGCGATTTGCGGCGCCATGCTCGTTGGCCTAGGATTTCATCCGTTTACGGCCGCCGTCATCTGCCTCATTGCAAACACGTCTCCAGTCGCCTACGGAGGGCTCGGCACGCCGATTATCACACTTCAAGGTGTCACCGATCTCTCGGGCGACCGCTTGAGCGTTATGGCCGGTCGTCAACTCCCGATTCTCTCGTGTATCGTTCCGTTTTACATGGTTCGCTGCATGTGTAATACCCGTCAAACCCTGGAGGTGGCGCCAGCGCTCGGGGTGGCGGGTGGCTCGTTCGGGATCTTTCAATTCGCGTTCGCCACGGGCCATGTATATTTCCCAAAAATTGTCGTTTGGCCAATGACCGACATTGGCGGTGGCATTTTCTCGCTGCTGGTTACTGCATTGTTCCTCCGCTATTGGAAACCAAAGACCATTTGGACCTGCGACGCGGCTCCTGCGGAAACAACAACTGCCCCGGCACCCGAGGATGCTCACGCCGCCGAAGCACGAGAATCCGCCAAGGCGCTGCTGGGATCGCCTGCCCCTGACTCCGCTACGCCACTGACACTGCGAACCGTGACTCGTGCTTGGATGCCGTTTGCTCTCATGTCTGTCTTTCTGATGGTATTTGGATTTGTCCGCCAACGCGAGAGCGCTCAAGGTCCGATTCCACTAGGTATCGTCCAATCGAAATACGACGTCCCCGTACCCACTTTGCATCTCAACGTCGAACGAGCGCCGCGACTGCAGCGGCCGGGCCTCAAAGAGCTGGAGCGTGAAAAAGCTCTGTTTTCAGTTGTTTGGTTGACGGCGCCCGGAACCCCGGTCTTTTTGGCCGCCATCGTCTCCGTCTTCTACCTCCGCATGACGCCGGCTCAGGTTGTGCGAGTGTATCGGAGAACTTTCATTCAAATGAAGATCCCCATTCCGACAATCGCTTGTATGTTGGGACTCAGCTACGTCACTCGCTATGCCGGAATGGATGCCACACTGGGTATAGCCTTCGCCGAAACGGGGCGCCTCTATCCGTTCTTCGCCGCGATGTTGGGGTGGCTGGGCGTCTTTCTGACGGGCACCGACGCTGGCAGCAATGCGCTGTTTGGCAGTCTCCAGAAAATCACGGCTACCGAGATTTACAATGCCGGTGCGTTTTCCAGTAGCGGACTAGATCTTACACAAGCCCAAGTCCTCATCTGCACGGCGAATAGCACGGGCGGCGTCATGGGAAAGATGATCGACGCCCAGAGCATCTGCGTGGCAACGGCGGCTACCAACCAACTCGGCCGAGAGGCCGACATCTTGAAAGCCGTTCTCTGGCACAGCATCTTTTTAGCATCAATCGTCGGAGCACTTACCTTAATCCAAGCGTATGTATTTCCGTTTACGCACATGGTTCCCTGACGCTGACGTTTCACGCTTTGGCTTCCTTTCTACACCTCCCCGGGAATCAAATGATAGTCGCTGTGCCATTTCATTGACGCTGGGTCCATGTATGCCTCACGGGCCTCTGGGCGGCGTCAGCGGCCTTTTTGCGCCGGCTCAGCAACCCACTTTGTGGGGACGATGGGAGAAAGCGTTCACTGCGAAGATAGATGCTGACCCCGAAACTAAATTCTGCGTCACCTTTGAAAAAGTTCCAGTACCAATCTTACATTCCCGGGTTTCGGGAACAGCGGCACGAAATGGCGGGTTCGCGTTATCTTCTCTCATCTGGTTGAATGGCCGTTTCACACTCAATCCAAGCCGTCGATCCCTGGCCTCAACACCGCTCAAGATTCGTTTGAATGTCTCACCTGAATAGGTCCCCAGACAATCGACAATGGTGTTTTGGTCTCGACCCCTTTTATCCCCCCGCGTGCGGCTGACAAAGGGAGGTCGAGACAGCCGAGTGTCAATTCGATCACTGTCGCTCGGCTGAGGAGCTATTTAGACGCAGGAAGAACGCCTCGGACCGCCATCACTCCGTAGACGATCCTCACTCTGGGCCCCGAGCGGTGGCTCTTCCGAAAATGGCCGGCGAGTTCGCGGCTCCGACCGAATGAGACTGTATCCCCACTATTGAACGGCCTGTGCCGTGAATCAAGCCGCCCGCGATTCGCTCCGCGCCTTGATTACGCTGGACATATCTGGAGCGTCACACAGTCGCGTCTCGTGGAATCGCTCGCCGCTCGCATCGTAGAACAAAATGCGATCTTCGTCACTAACCCAGAGTGCGTACAATCGGACCAATCTTGGCCCTTCGACTGAGAAAAACACTCCGCAGGGTTGTCCGCTTCGCCAAGTGATGGCTTCATACAAAGGTGTCTGCGTAGGTTCGAGGAGTTCTTTTCCACAAAGCGTTTCTAAAACCAAATCCCGAAGAGATTCGGCCGTTGGAATTGAAGCTACTGCCTTCATAGTGTACCGCGTGGTGAAGCGTTTTACCCAACAAGCGAGTCCCCAGTCTATATCGGCACGCCTACAACCTTACTCCCAAATCGTTGACCAACTATCGCCAAGACTCGTTCCTGTTTTACCACTTGTTCACTTGCCGCAGTGCCTCATAAAGCGCGATTCCAACAGCTGTAGCGAGATTTAGGCTCCGAACTGATTTCCCCAGCATCGGAATCGTGACGGCAGGAACGGTCAACCGATCGAGGAAGTCGCGGGGGAGTCCGCGAGATTCGCTTCCAAAAAGAAGTATATCGTCGTCACAATATGACACACTCGTGTACATGCGAGGCGCCCGAGCACTAAATGGTATTACGCGCCGATGCCCGATGTTGTGAAGAAATGACTCCAGCGATTCATGATGCTGAATGGTCACCGATTCCCAATAATCCAATCCAGCACGGCGCATCCGACGATCGTCCAACCGAAAACCCAGCCGACCAATCAAATGAAGATTGGAGGCGGTGGCCGCACAAAGGCGTGCGACGTTGCCCGTATTTGGCGGTATTTCCGGTTCCCACAGCGCGACCTGTATCATTTCCTATTACACATTTCGCGAAACACTAGCTAATTTGACCGTTCAACCGATATCATACGATGGCCACGGATGGCGCCCAGCGCCTCACTCGCTCGCGGAGGAATCCTACCGTGGTCCAACCTGAGCTTCGGGGTCCCGCCCAACGTCGTCTCGATATCATCGTTTTCGTCATGCTCGTGACGGGTCTCCTACTCACTGTATGTATTCTCAGCCACGATCCTACGACAACCGCTGAGCCAATCGCTGCCGATTCCATTTCAACCAACATCTTCGGCACACTCGGCACAATCGTCGCAACCGAGTTCTTTGCAACACTCGGAATGACTGTCTACATCTTTCTACTCAGCTGGTTTGCTCTTGTCATACTAGCGTTTCTAAGGCATCGAACGATTCAGTGGTATCGGCGGATCATTGGCTGGACGGCCCTTGTCCCCACTGCTGCACTCATCGCCGACAACTTGGCATCACATTCACCTTTCCAACCTTCGACCGGCTACGGTGGGCTACTTGGCACCTGGCTGTCGACGACCATTTCCCGAAACTTGCCGCAATCTGGGGCCACTGCCGCGACCATTGTAGCGGTAATTATCAGCTTTCTGCTCCTTGTTGAAATCCGACTGCGCAGTATTCGCCGCCAGGCAATTCGCATGCTGGGTTTTGCCTCCAACACCATCGACTTGATCAGCCATCGACGACAAGGCCCCAATTCAATCGTTGGATGTGATACACCTCCGCAGCCCAGATACGTTGACCAGCTTCAGCCCAAGCCCGGCGTTGTACCGATCTCTCGGATGCCGCAACTTGATCCCCCACCCGTTGCGGCAGTAGACGCGCCGGACGACTTCGAGCTACCTCCGCTTTTGTTGCTCGACAATCCCGACCCGCCTCAGAATCTCCAGCAGGATAACGATCTCCGCGAGCGGGCCACGCTGCTGGAGAGAGTGTTTACCGACTTCAATATGAAAGTCAGAGTCGTGGGAATCCACTCCGGCCCCGTAATCACGCAATACGAGATCAGCCTTGACACAGGACTACGAGTGAACAAGGTCACTGTGCTCAGTGATGATCTGGCGCTCAACCTCAAGGTCCCGAGTGTTCGCATTGTCGCACCTATTCCAGGAAAAAACACGGTTGGTATCGAAGTTCCCAATGAGAACCGTGCGATCGTTCGTCTTAAGGAACTAATCGCCGCGTCAGGGCCGAAGGTTGCGAAGATGCGCCTGCCTCTTTTCCTCGGTAAGGATACGGAGGGCAACGCACTCACCTACGACCTCGCCGATATGCCTCACCTGTTAATTGCTGGGCGAACAGGCACCGGCAAATCCGTGTGTATGAACTCAATCATCCTGAGCCTCCTACTCACGAAACGGCCCGACGAATGCAAGCTCATCATGATCGATCCAAAGCAAGTTGAATTCAACGACTACCTCCGCTTACCACATCTCATGTGCCCCGTCGTTAAAGATAACAAGAAGGCGGAGCCAATTCTGGCTTGGGCGGTTCAAAAGATGGAGGAGCGCTACGACCTTCTGAGTCGAGCTCGAGTTCGAAATATCAGTGCCTACAACGCACTGGGTAGGGCCGAGCTCCAACGACGTGCCAAAGGTAGCAGTTCGGAGGACACATCTCTACCGGAACAGCTTCCAAATATTGTGCTGATTATTGACGAAATTGGTGACCTCATGATGCAATACAAGAAGGAAGTGGAAGGCCATATCATCCGTCTGGCTCAAAAATCGCGCGCTGCCGGCATCCATATGATACTGGCAACGCAGAAACCCACAGTTGATGTTATCACTGGCCTAATCAAGTCAAATCTCCCCGCTCGCATCTGCTTCCAGGTGTCCAGTCGCACGGATAGCCGCGTCGTTCTCGATGAAATGGGCGCCGAAAAGCTCCTCGGTATGGGCGACATGCTCTTCTTAAAACCAGGCACAAGCCAAATTGTCCGCGCACAGGGAACGTACACAAGCGATCGAGAAATAGAGCGAATTGTCACTCATCTCGACTGCGATCCGGAGTTTGTCCAAGAACTTGTTGAGCTGAAACCTGCATCTGATAACACAACGATTGCTGAGCGATTGCGTGAGCGGGACCGCGATGAATTGTATGAGCAAGCCGTCGAGATCATCCTACGTGAAGGCCGCGGAAGCGTCTCACTTCTACAACGCGCATTGGGTATCGGCTACGGAAAGGCAGCGAGGTTTATCGACTTTATGGCCGAGGATGGCATTGTGGGCCATTACAACGGCAGTCAAGCACGCGAGGTCATCATAACACTCGAACAATGGCACGAGATGCGCCACAAAGTTCGGAACTAACTCAATTGGCATCGGGCGGCTCGAGGACTCGTGTCTCGTCAGCGTTTGGCTCCACGGTCAATGGACTCTTCGCGGGAAGCCGAAGCGTAAATCGACTTCCCTTTCCTATCTCACTTTGTACCGTGAGTTCGCCGCCATGCTCACGGGCGATCTTCCGACTCACAGCAAGGCCTAGCCCTGTACCTCTTGAACCCTTTGTACTCACGAAAGGCTTGAAAATCGATTCTAGTCTGTCCGCCGAAACTCCAACACCGTTATCGGAGACAATAACATGAATCCACTCACCATCGTCTTCAACGGAAGTCTGCAAGATAACCCTGCCGTCAGATTGTTCACTGACAGCATCCATGGCGTTTGAAACAAGGTTAAGTAGTGCGCGATGAACAGCTTCCGGATCAATGGGCACCGCTCCAATACTGCGATCAAGTCGCGGCTCGATCTGAATCTGCAATTCTCGTGCTCTAACAGAAACCAACTCAACCACGTCGTCGACAAGGCGATTCAAGTCCGTCGCCTCAACCTGCGGCTCCCGCTCTTTGGAATACGTAAGCATATCCATGACCAATTCGTAAATCTTACCTTGGTTCTTCTCAACGATGCGCCATCCGCGTTGAAGCAATTCGCGATCCATCGCGTCAATACCCATATGTAGGATTTCTCCTCCAGATCGAAGCCCTTGAAGAATATTCTTGATGTGATGCGACAGCACAGCGATTGTTTGGCCGACGGCCGCTAGTCTTTCCGCATTTACCAAAGCCTGATGAAACCGAGTATCCTCGACTGCCAATGCAGCCTGATGAGCGACGGCAATAGCCAACATTAGGTGATCATTGTTAAACTTGGAAATCGGCTGTTCCTCGGCCGTTGCCCGCCTTGGGTCGAAACGGCAATCCAGGTACAACACTCCAATTGTTTCGTGGCGACCTTTCATGGGGACGCAAATAGACTCACGAATTCCAAGGCGAGCGATACTCTGGCCGGCGCTAAACCTGTCATCTCGCCGCGCATCACTCACCAAAACGCCTTGCCTCTCGCGTAGTACGTAGTCGACAATCGTGCGGCTAATTCCAATGGTCTCTCCTGTCTTTCCGCCATCGCGAAATCGTACAGCGTGCGGCTCGAACGCGCCCGTATCAAGATTGTGTAGTAACACGCATCCTCGATCAGCTTGGATTGTTTGAGACAACAATTCCAATATCCGGTTTAGCAGTTGGCTAATATCCAATATGTGACTGATCGCCTGAATAGTCTCGTACATGACGGACAGGTTGGCAAGCCGGTTCTTCAACCAAGGCGACGTGCTATCATCGGGCTTTGCGAGAATGCGACTGCCTTCCGCCTCGCCAATTGTTGTAACAATATCAGGCGGGCCATCGTCGCGCTTACTAATTAGCCGAATTCGATCGACGAGATTGCCCGGTGGCGCTTCCTGATTCTGGCGGCCGGCAGAATAGACGAGAATTGTTTTCCCAACCTGAATGTGATCGCCTGTTTGCAATACCACATTACGAGCCGGTTTTGTATTTACCAAAGTGCCGTTTGCACTACCAACATCTACAAGACGATAACTACCATCCGGCTCTCGATGTAGCTCTGCGTGTTTTCGAGAAACCTCGGTGTCGTGAAGCCTGACTGTATTGCCTGAATCGCGGCCAATTGAAATCAGCTGCGCGTCAATATCGACGTTTTTTCCTAGATCGGCGCCCTTGATAATAATGAGACGAGGCAATCATGTTCCCCAATCATCACGTTTGTTACGACTCGAACTCGACTGTTGGCAGTTCGCCGACTAAATCGAGTCGGTCAATTCGTAAGTTAACCCACCTTCTTTAGGCGAGTCATCGGCAAAAGTACTGCTCAACAAAGCAAAAACCGTGTAGCCACCATTTAGTTGCAACGACCTTGACAGTACTCGCGTTCCAGAATTTGATCGACGGTATGGAATCCTGGTCGCAATCGAGTCCGGGCACTGTAAATTACATCTCATCCAAGCAAGAGCGATAGAATCGCCATTTATCGGTGTCGATCGCTTGGGCTGTTAAGCCTCCATGGGATTCAAAGGGATCAACATCAAAACACCGTTCTTGATTGGTTTGGGTAATCACTTTGCCTTACCTGCAAGAAAATCTACTATTTCTCCGTTTTCGTTCTCATCCGCCTGAAACTTTAGATCAAGCCGGGATCGAGCGTATTGTTGATATATCGCCACGCCCACCACGCACCGCTTCTCCAGCGGCAATGGA
Source organism: uncultured Alcaligenaceae bacterium (assembly GCA_964515185.1). Lineage (GTDB taxonomy): Bacteria > Planctomycetota > Planctomycetia > Gemmatales > Gemmataceae > CAZESP01. Next base: position 103,521 of record CAZESP010000002.1, on the reverse strand, counting down.
TGATGACATTTGCTAATACTCCCGGCTGAACAGTCCGATCTGCCTCATCAATTTCAACTTCAATAAGATACTGCTGGCTCTGGGGAATGAACATATTGGGGTTTGCATCGGGTTTCACCGCTAGTGGTCCGCCGCATTTGAAAGTGAGTTGTACCGGAACGCTCGAGGCTGAGGATGTTGGGAGTCGTCGCACCCGACCGGCCCAGCTCTTTGTGCCTCTTCCGGGAATCCTGACTGACGCGGCTAAGTAACCGTCGTCGCCTCGGCTAAGCATGTTCTCGCGGAGCCATTCATGATCGTATGGCTCTACAGGAACCAACACAGCCAGACGGAGTCGATCGCCGATCAGGCATACGGGACGCTCAACAAAATCCTCCCACATCTTACCTATTTCATCAACCTTCGGAGGCGACATAATGACGCCGTCGATCGGGGACGTCAGGCGTCTCAGCCTCTCGATTCTCCTTTCATAGAGTGCCTTCTCGTCGTCCTTTCCTCGCGCGATACTCTCAGCGCCGACAGCATCACTTTCCATCTTTTGTCGCTCGACAGGATCTGCCACACGTTGTGCCTGCGTTCGCAACGCACTCGCTTTCTCCCGGTTGATTTTCATCTGTGCCACAACGTCGGCCAATTTGCTTTCCAATTCAGGACTGCGGAACGACGCCAAGATTTGACCCTGTTTCACTGTTTGGCCGTCGGTCACATAAACACGCTCGAGAATGGCCCTGTTCGGCAGGGTCACGCGTGCAAGGGCAGTCTTATCAATTTGCACGAGGCCACGTTGATGGACGCGACTCACCGGTAGTGGAAAAAATAGAAAGCCGGCAATCAGGAGTGCGAATATCAATGTGGTTGTCGTAACGCGCCCGCGTTTCATGTCGGGAAGCCTCCCGCGCTGATTATAGTTTTTGAAGAAACGGTAAATCGGCCATCCAAACATGGATCCAATTGCGGCCATCGCCAGCAAAAGGCTCACTGTTCCCAGCTTGTAAGGTTTCAGAAAACGAGATAGCGTCCAAATAATGCTAAACGTGACGATCCAACGATACAAGTAGCTGGCAATCGCATAGATGACGAACAGCACTTTTCGATTGAACGCCATGTATGGTTCGGGCTGCACTTCTATTCCAAGAGCATGCTCGCTGAACAGATTCTTGAGGAATCGATTGGATCGATCTCGCAAGTTTGGAATCTCAAGCCAATCAGCCAGCATATAGTAGCCATCAAAGCGCATAAGCGGATTAGCATTGAAGACGATTGTGCTGATACTACACAATGTCATCAAACACAATGAGACATGGTTGATAAACGGCCGATGCGGCGTATACCACCAGACCCAAGTTGCGATTGCGGCAATCACAAGTTCGACATAGATACCGGCAAAACTGATGATTATCCGCTTCCACTTGTCAGGCAGAGTCCATGAATCCGACACATTACAATAAAGAGCTGGCGAGAGGCACATCAGCAATGCCCCCATCTCGTGACATTCTCCCCCGAATGCCTTACAACTGAGTCCGTGACCGAACTCATGGATAACCTTCACGATGCCCAACGCAATCCACATATACAACAGCGTGTTGTAGGCGAAGAACTCGTGGTATTCGGGCAGCTTGTCGTAAAACGTCGTGAAGTGAGTCGCGACGAGCACGACTGCAGAGAGCATGAGGGCGACACTGGCTGCGAAAAACCACCAAGTGAATATCCACCACGTCCGTCGCAAGAGCCAAGTTAAGATCCGATCGGGGTCGATGATCGGAATCTTGATATAGAGGATATTCGTAAATGTCGCAATCCGTTGCATCCGGCGCTGCTTGCGGCGACTAACGAGCAATTCCTGAGCGGCACGCGAAGACTCGTGTTGAACCAGTCCCGCTGTGAGTAACTGACGAGCAAAGCCCTCGAGATCTTCGTGGGTCAGTCGCTGAGGACGGAAATTGAGTTCGAATTCCTTTTGAGCCTCTTCGAGAGTGTGTTTGCCGTCGAACATCTTGACGACAAAATACTCTTGTTCATTGAAACGGTAATATCGCAGGCTCACAGGATCCTTGACAACGTAGCAAGTCTTACCCTCATATCTCTGCTGAGAAATGTCGAGGTCGGGACGAATGCGCAGTTTTACTTGCTTTCGACGATCGCCCGCGAGTGCCAGTGGAGATTGCATTCGTCGTATTCCAGTGCGGCTGGCCTGTTAGAAACTGACCGTGCAACAAAGTCATGGCTTGGGATAAGCGACGATCGTCACCTGTGAGCCAGGAAGTAATTGCCGCGTTTCATCCTTCGGGTTGTCAAATTCGGCCCATAGTTTGACTCGATTCGCGCTTACATCGGTACTTTTTTCGACGTAAGTCAATCGGGCCTTCATTCGCGATCGGAGATCGTCGGCCGTTGGGAGAGTCCAGAATATCAACGACCCCTCTCGGGTGCCGGCGGCGACGTAGGCTCCGCCGGGATGGGGGCAAAATGTCACGCAAGTGAATGTCGCGGCGCGCTCTCGCGGCGTCAGTTGGCGATATTCCGCAAACCGCGACGTTCCGCCCGGAGCAAACCAGAGACTGATTCGGCCTTCGACACTACCAGTGGTGAGGATCATTTGATCATCAGGTGAAAACACGGCAAACGTTGACAGTTTCTTGCCTTCGATTGGGCTTTGTAAGACGGACTCAATTCTCTGCTCATTGATATTCACAATTCGCACACCGGATCCATAGTCAATCGCGACGCGGCCGCCATCGTGACTGTGAGTCAAGTAAGGTACATCTCCGGATCGACCCTCATAGGTCAAGTCAGGCTTTGCTCCAGCGGTTCCCAAGCTCCAGACACGAAGGGTATTATCGCTCGCCGCGGAAATGAGCTTACACTGTGGCGTGAATGACAGTGACGTAATGACTCCTCGATGGAGTTGAGGTAGCTTGTACTTGACTTTACCGGTCTCGACTGACCACACAATGATATCACGATCATCAGCGGTCGCGCAGAACTCCCCGTTAGGTGAGAGTGCCACGCAATTGATCATGCCGTCGTGCTTCGCCCCTTCCAACTCTCTCGGTGCGGCATCCTTCACTGTAAGGTCCCACAATCGCCCCTTTCCGTCGGCACTACCTGTCAAGCACCAGTGCTTCTTTGAAGCTGGTGCCGTACACGCTACCGAGCGGACAGAGACGGGATGTAGTCGCGAGTCCACGAGTTTGCTCCCGTTCCAAACGCGCAGATATCGTTCATCGTCCACGGATACAATCATTGGTTCACGGTTGTGGTAAGTGACGGCGACGCCATTCACCGCCAAATGTCCACGATGGGAGGCGTTTTGGAATTGCGGCATCGCTGGTTCAATGTCAACTTCCGAGCCGTCTTTCAACTGTAGAGCCTGAGCGCGATCCACCGACCCCTCGACTCGCAATCGGTCCTGATTTTGAACATGAAAGACTGGTTCCAGGGCCTTGACGGCACCTCCCTTATCGCGGTACGGCGGGCGGAGGCGACCGGAAATCGGTGATCGGATCCGATAGAGATCCAGGAGTATATTACCGCGAGCTAATTCTGCTTGGGCTTTGATGACACCCGCTTCCTTGGCCTTTAACTCCGACTCGGATCGTTTGACGTCGATTTCAGCCTTGAGCAGCTCTAACTGTGAGATTGAGTTTCCAAGCAACCGGTATTTGTCGAGTACCGTTCGGGTGGCGGCCAGCATCTCGACGGCCGCTTCGCGTTCCGCTTGACTTCCTTTGAGGACAGCAGAGCGGGCATCGACGTCGGCCTGGGCTTCGCGATCATCGACAATACCAAGCATGTCGCCTTTCTCAACAAGGTCGCCGGCTCGAAGCTCGTAATAAGACTCGCTCTTCCGGTATGGATGGGCAACGAGACGATCCGGGGGCGGTTTCTCACCGGGGCGAAGCTCTCGGCAAATCAACAGAAGCTGGCCATCTCGCTGACTGGGAACATCGACTTTGTCGATGAGTGTTAGGTTTCCGGGGATCACAACCGCATCCATATCGGCGGCCGGTGCTGATTTTGGATAGGGTTTGGCGGCGTACAGAGGTTCGCCAATGTTGACATTGGCGAGGCCGTTTGCGTTCCCCTTGGATTCAACTTTTGTCTTTTTGCCACTGTCACAGGCAACCATTAGAAACGCAAAGCAGAAGACCGGTGCGCTACGTGAAAGGTGCCGCCTCATGGATTCATCCCTCTTTCAATCACGACTGACATTGATCGAAACAGAGTCGTTCGGCCAATGATGACGTCAGCCCGACGAACAGTTTCAGCCAGCTCGTGTATCAGAATAAGTTGAAATACACTTTTTCGCACAAGAATTCCCAGACGCCGTAGAATAGCGAATATCCCATTGAGTGTTTTCCGCACCGGACCTTCGTTCGCGATTCAACGTCGGCCAAGAGCAGGTTATGCGGAACGCGTTGATCCTCGGGAATGTCGTTGGACGTGACGCCAACAAAGGCATAGACAACGGGATCCATTTCATTGTGGTCATCGCGGTTGGGAACGGCCTCACCCGCGATTCGCCGACGTGCTAAATGACCTCGGTAAGTTTCCGTGGGCAGATGGCTGAATTTCAGGTCAACATCCAACTGTGAATCGAGATCATCGCTACCGACAGCCTCCAAGACTTTGCCGATGTGCTTTTGGGGAATCTTCAGCTCAACTTCCCAGTCGCCCGTGATTTCACCGATCCTCAACAATGGGTCACTGGATTTCACCATTCGGCCGACGAGGTCGTTGAAATCAGAGCCGCTGAGGATAACCCACTCCGGCATTTGGCTTGTCGCACGTGTCATGTCGGCAGTCGGCGACATCACTTGGAAGAATCCAGGTTCCGGTAGGCAGTTGTTAAGACGACGTAAAGCATCCAATTGCCGTTCAAGTTCTGTAATCGTGATTCGGTTTGTAATCTTGTCGGCTTCGAGTTGTTGGCGGCTGGATTGAGCGAGGTTTTGGTTCGCCAACTGGTTTTCGATGCTAATGATCGCGGAATTGGCCTGTCGAATCCTAGCATTGAGTTCCGTCAACTCGTGTGCCAATTGCGGATCGAACAGAGTGACCAATGCCTGGTTGGGACCAACGCGGCTGTTGGGCGTTACGTGAAACTGAATGACTTTGGCTTCGCGTGTTGAATAGACGGCCCGGCGAACCACAGGGAGCAGCTTTCCTTTGGCGTCAAGTTTCAGTTCGAGCGGGACGAAAATCATCGCCAGAATCAGGACGGCAGCAAGCACGGAAACCAACGTCGTGTAAAACTTGGTCTTTCCGCCGAGGCCTTTCTGAATCGACAATACGGGCATCCATAGCCACCGCAGTGGAATGATCTTCAACTCAGCCGCATTGTAAAGCGCTCCAGTGGCGTGACGAGAGATAACATCCACGCGGGCAATCAGCGGATCGGGTGACGCTGGTGGCTCATAACATTCCATGAGCAACGCCGAACGGGCCGATCCCGGTTTGAATTCCTTTGTCTCTTTGTCTCGATCACGCTCATCGTGCAGTGGCAACAAAATGAGCAACTTGGCATGACTTTCGGCGAGATATGCATCGAGAGCCTCAAGCACGTCGGGGGGCAATCCCTCGTCCTTGGTGCCTCGGTAGACGAGCTTCTCGTCCCAATTGAAGACGCCGTCCGCGAGGCGACGCATTAGCGTCATTTGCGTGCTGCGTTTCTCGACAACATCGGCTCCGCTGACGGCTTCAACACGCGCCTTTTTGGCTTCGCGAGTCAAGACACTCAACCGATCGCAACCAATTAGCCGGCGCCCCTCATTGGCAATATGGTACGCCACCTCTGTCAGATTGAGGGTGCTGTGAATCTGACACGCGAACGCCTCAAGCTGAGTCCAAAGTTGTTCCTGATTGAGCGACTGGCGGCCCTGTTGGTTCTTAATGTACGTCGATGCATAGCCGGCCATCTGCACCACATAGTTGAGGTGCATTCTCTTGACCTTGGCGTCCCAACGCGGCTCGATCCATACCTCCAATAATCCGACGGCCGTCTTTTCGTCTTGAAGAATTGGAGCGAGCATGACGACATAGTCGGTCGGATTGCCCGCCGGAATCCCCTCGACGATTCCAGTGCTGCCATAGGGTTCAAGGATAATCGGCTTTGCTGTCTGAAAAGCTTGGCGAAGAAGTTCGTTGTGCGTCTGCCGGCCGTTCTTGTGCTTATCAAGGCCCACTTGGTCGATTTGTGCCTGACATTGCAGTTGTAGGAATCCTTGAGGATTCCGCAGCCAAATAGCACCCGCCGGGGCGTCGATGCCGACCAGCGCTTTTTCGAGGAACTGGGGAAAGAAGGCCGTTGGGGGAATGTCACCGCCTGTCAGTTTGGCGACTTCCTCAAAGGCCACGTCAATTTGTTTCGATGACCGCCGGGTACCCGAAGGATCAGGGGCGTCAAGTGACGGATTATTACTCACCAGCCCACCTCACTCGCCGCACTTAAGAGAAAATAGCTCTTCTTACTCTACCAGAAGCATAGTCGGTCAGATTATACCACGCAAGTAAACACCGCACGGGGAAGACGAAAAAACTTCATCTCATGGGAATAATGCAGAATCCTGTGTCGTTTCGGCGAACGGAGCCGCCCGTTAGCGTCGTTCACGATAGGAAAGCGGCGCAGACTAGGCAGCGAATGCCTCGCATCCGGGACCTGTTCCCATCCAAGCCGAAGGTAGCGCGTCATGAACGGACTCCAACTGCCTTTCTTCCCAACGCAAGATAGCGACCATGAGGTCGTAAGGCTCGGTATCGGGTCGCGGCAAAGGCCATTCGAATCGTTCGGCATTCGCCAGTTGATGGGCGGCCCCCGGCTCGCCATCGTAGCACCACAGGCGGACGAACCGGCCGATGGCTCGACCAAGCCGAACAAGCCGAGCAACGAGTTGTCGTCCGAACGCCTCATCGGAGACCGTTTGAACAATTCGTTCGATCCAACCAACAAGCCATTCCACCAACAGCCGCGCCTCGGGGTCACCGATCCCGCGGGTAATGGCATCATCGCAAAGGACAAGATCTAGCATCGGCCGCAATTGCATGCCTCGAACTCCCCCAAACGGCGCAAGATGCCGCCGCAATTCGAATTTGGCTGCCCCCAGCTAGCCAGTAAATGGTCGCGGGCGTATAGCGTTGCTTTGGCCCTTGAGCAACACCAACCGGACAAACCGCTGCCGTTCTATTGACGGATTGCAGAGCATCGCATACCCTGTGACGGGCTTAACTCGGCAGAATCAACCGATTTCCGGAGAGGCGTCGTGCCGCTCGCGTTCGCAGGATTAGCGACCATCACAGGCGACTATTGGCTCGATGTTGTTGGCATTGTGCTCATTGTCAGCGGCGTCATGATCAGTGCATGGCGCAAGCCGATGCTCTATGTTCGCATCATTTTCTGGGTGATTCGTCATACGATTTATCGCTGGCAAGTTTATGGCTTGGAGAACATCCCGAAATCGGGTCCCGTATTGTTGGTCTCCAACCATGCCAGCTTTCTGGACTCATTCTTGATAATGTGGGCGTGCCCCCGACCGGTTCGATTCGTCACACAACAGTCGTATTTTCACAACCCGATTTTGTGTTTTTTTTTGAGTTGGTTTCGCGCGATTCCCGTGCCGCCCGGAAGCAATATTCACTCGGTTCGCGATCTGGCCAAGACCGTGCTGACGGCATTGGAGAACGGCGAAGTGGTCGCGGTGTTCGCCGAGGGTGGGCGAACCCGCAACGGGCACCTTCGCCGGTTTCATCGTGGGATCGAGATGTTCGGCCGAGAATCAAACGTGCCGTTCATCCCGGTTTACCTTGCCAATGTCTGGGGAAGCATCTTCAGCTACTATGGCGGGCGAATCTACAAGAAGTTCCCTCGTTCCTTGCCCCATCGAATTACCGTCGCCATCGGCAAGCCGCTGCCGCCCTCGACTCCCGCTCATGAGATTCGGCTAACGATTCACCGCCTATCCGCTGAGGTGGCCATTCACGCCGCTCATTGGATGCGCCCACCCCATCGCGCCTTCGTTCGTCGGGCCGCCCATCAGCCGTTTCGGAACTGCATCATCGACACAGCCACCAAACGCCAGCTCAATTATGGCAAGGCGCTGGCGGGCGCGATCGTCCTGTCCCGTTGGCTCAAGAGCCGGCTCACCGACGCTCCCATGGTCGGTGTTTGGTTGCCGTCCAGCTTGGGCGGTGCCCTGACGAACATCGCGTTGGCGTTCCTCGGTAAGACATCCGTCAATCTCAACTACACAGCCTCGGAAGGATCGGTTCGCTCGTCAGCGAAACAGACCAATCTCCGTCAGATTATCACGTCGAAGATGTTCGTCCGCCGCATGCCGCTAACGGTCCCGCATACCGAAGGACCGGCCACCGAGGACTCCGTTCAAGTGATCTACCTCGAAGATGCCGCCCCGCAAATAAGCAATATCTCGCGATTCTTGGCGTTTCTCCAAGTCGTGCTCCTTCCCGGATGGTTCCTCGACTATTTCGTATTGCGGCTTGGCAAGCATCGATTGGACGACCTGGCAACCGTCATTTTCTCCAGCGGCAGCACCGGCGAGCCAAAGGGTATTGTGCTGAGCAATCGCAATATCGCCGCTAACGTCGATTCGATCGGCCAAGTCATCGACATCGGCCCAAAGGATTGCCTGCTTGGCTGCCTGCCGTTCTTCCACAGTTTCGGCTACACAGTCACGCTCTGGGCGCCGTTACAGTTGGGCGCTTCGGTCGTCTACCATCCGGACCCGCGACAGGCCAAGGAGATTGGCGAGATCTGCCGTACTTGGAAATGCACCATCATGCTTTCGACGCCAACGTTTCTCCGCTTCTATCTCAAGCGGTCCGGCGTCGACGACTACAAATCGGTACGCATTCTGATAACGGGCGCTGAGAAACTGCCGCCCGGACTGGCCGCGGAATTCAAGCAGCGATTCGGAGTGGAACCGCTCGAAGGTTACGGCTGCACGGAAACCGCGCCGGTGGTCAGTTCCAATATCCCAGATGTTGAAATCAACCTGGTGAAACAGACGGGCAATCGCGTCGGCACCATCGGTCACCCCTTACCCGGGATTTGTGTCAAGATCGTCCACCCTGAGACAATGGCCGATTTGCCTCTCGGTGAGAACGGGATGATCCTCGTCTATGGCGCAAATGTCATGGTGGGCTATCTTGGCAAGCCGGAAATGACCGCGGCCGCTATCCATAACGGCTGGTATATCACCGGCGACATCGGCCACCTCGACAAGGATGGATTTGTCACCATCACCGGGCGCGTCTCGCGGTTTGCCAAGATTGGCGGCGAAATGGTGCCGCTCGAAAAGGTCGAAGAGGAACTTCATGCCGCCTTGGAGACCAACGAACGCGTTGGCGTCGTGACCGCGGTGCCCGACGAGGCTAAGGGCGAGCGACTGATTGTGCTTCACCTTCCACTCTCGGGGACTGATACGCGCCAGGTGGTCCAGAAACTCTCCGATCGCGGTCTACCCAATCTGTGGGTGCCGAAGGAACGCGATTTCTTCGAAGTCCAGGAACTCCCCCTGCTGGGTAGTGGCAAGGTCGATCTGAAACGACTTCGTGACATCGCCATCGACCGCGTTCGAGGGGTAGGAAACACGGGTTAGATCATGCCAGACACGGCCGCTCGCGTGGTGCTGGTCCGACCTCATTATGCCGGCAATCTCGGGGCGACCGCTCGCGCGATGCGCAATTTCGGCGTGAGTCAACTGACCTTGGTCGCCCCAATCGCGACCCCTCATGATCCCGAAGCGTTGCGGCTGGCGACCCGAGGGCATTCGATCCTCGCAGGGGCTAGGATCGTGCCGACTCTTGCTGAAGCCGTGGCAGACTGTCGTATTGCCATCGCCACATCGGCGCTAACAGCCGGTATCTACCGCGATCAACAGCACCTGACACCTCGCGAGCTGTTGCCGGCATTGGCCGCGAAGTCTGATTCCGGCCCAATCGCGTTGGTGTTCGGCCCAGAGCCAAGCGGACTGACCAACGCCGAAGTCAGCCGATGCCATCACCTCATGCACATCCCCGCCGCCGCGGAATATCCCGCCCTCAACCTTGGTCAGGCGGTCGCGATCTGCCTTTATGAATGGAACGAGGCAATAAGAGGCTCCCAAGTGATCCCGGTGCGTTGCGTGACGAGCATCCAAGACCAGGATCGCGCGTTCGATCATTTGCGTGAAGCACTCGAGGCGGTTCACTTTCTTTATGGTCCCAAGTCGGATTCGTTGATGCACGCGGTTCGACGGCTGATTTCGCGAGCCGACCCCAACCATCAAGAGCTGAAGATACTGCATGGGCTGGCGCGGCAACTGCTTTGGGTGAGCCGTCAGCGTGACACGCCGTCGCCGCCGGAATCGTGAAACCCACCAAATCGAAACAACTCGGTCGGCCCGATCCCGTGGAGATTCACCGTGCCCCGAGAAACGGCTTTACCGAGTTGAGAAACTTGTTCCCAAGCGGCGGCGCTGAGAGTGACGAATCCGCCTTCGCCATTAGCCTCGACCCGTGCGGCCGTGTTCACAGTAGCCCCCCAAAGGTCGTACATGTATTGGCGATTGCCCAAGACGCCAGCTACGACCGAGCCGACATGGACGCCAACGCGGAGATTCCAATGTGGTGGAAGCAACTTCGAGACTTGTACCATTTTCAGGCCGGCCCGCACGCAACTCTCGACGGGGTTGGGCACTGGTTCGAGTAGGCCGGCCGCCGCCATGAAGGAATCGCCAATGGTCTTGATCTTGAGAACCCGATGCGTCAACGCGATTTCTTCAAATGATTTAACGAGCGTTTGAAGGTATGCCACGACAGCCTCGGGCGGTTGTCGCTCGCAAAATCGCGTGAATCCCTGGATGTCGGCGAACATCACCGCCACCTTGTCATGGCGCTGGGGGCGAACCGCGCCATTGGCCTTGAGTTCAGCAACGATCGGATCCGGCAAGATGACGTGAAGCAATTCGTCAACGCGTCGCCGCTCGAGCTCGATCTGCCTGAGGTAGTCGACCTCCCGGTCCCGCAATCGCTTCTTTTCCAGACAGGCTCCGATCCGTGCTTCGAGTATCGTGGACCGAAAGGGCTTGGTGAGGTAATCCTCAGCGCCCAATTCGATACAGCGTGCGACTCCGTCGAGTTCGTTCAGCGCCGAAATCATGATGATCGGAATATGGCGGAGGCGTTCGTCATGCTTGATCTTGGCCAGCGCCTCAAGCCCGTTCATGACCGGCATGACGATATCGAGCAGAATCAGGTCGAAGTCAACCTCGGCGAGCTTCTGCAGTGCGTCGGCGCCGTCGCCGGCAAGCGTGACGGCATGCCCTTGACGTGTTAGCCAGCGTTCGAGGAGGTGCCGGTTAAATGCATTGTCATCGACGGCGAGAACTCGCCCGCAGGTGGCGTCCGGGGAACGGGATCGTGTCACCGGGCGAATGGCACCGACGACGTTACGGATCAACTCGCTGACGGTCCCTTCGGGGCTGGGCAATCCAGGCGACGCTTCGGCGCGATTAAAATTCAGAATGTCATCGACGAGGTCTCGCAATCGTTGGCCTGCGGAACGGATTTCCACGAGGTCGTCGCGAAGCCGCCCTAGCCAAGGTTCTTCGGCATCTTCAAGGACAAGATCGCAATAGCCGACAACATGCCCCAAGGGTGTCAGGAGTTCGTGGCGAATTCGGGAATGAAGCGATCCCACGTTCGGATCGGCCGAATGTCGAGCCGCCGTCAGAACATCATCAGCGAGATTGAGGAAGTTCTGAGCCGCCTTGCCGATTTTCTCAATATCAGCGATAAGGGCATCCGGCGCGTGGTCTCGGCGAAGGTCCTCGGCAACCATGGCAGCCATCTGCACGACAACATTGGCCGGCGCCAGCAGTTCTTGGCGCATCGTGGCCAGCCAGGCGCCGTAGGCGAGATCGGCCGAAGGGGGAGTGGTCACGAACCTACCTCGAATTCATCAGTCGTTCCATCTTCGCCACCAGAATCTCGAAGTCGATCGGTTTGGTTTCATATTCGTCGCAGCCGGCCGCCATGGATTTCTCGCGATGGTCGGCCATCGCGTGAGCCGTCACCGCAATGATGGGAATGCGAGCGGTGGCCTCATCGGCTTTAAGCCGGCGACTCGCCTCCCAGCCGTCGATATCTGGTAATTCGACGTCCATCAGAATGATGTCAGGCGTCTCCGAAACGGCCTTTGCCAACGCCTCGGCGCCATTGATGGCCACCACGACTTCATATTTCCGCTTCCGCAGCCGACGCGAAAGCATATCGATGTTCATCTCGTTGTCTTCGACCAAAAGCACCTTGGGCATAATGGCTTACCTCCCTCTCGATGACCGTTAGGACGCTGGCGTCAAGAGTTGCGTGACGCGGAGGTGAATCTCCGCAAGCAACTCATCAGGCGTGTGGGTTCCTTTTTGAAGGACCTGGCTCACCGACCCGTTGAGCCGGCGACGGTCATCATCACTCAGGTCGCGTGCGGTTACAACAATAATCGGCACGTCCCCGCCCGAGGGCAGGAGTCGAAGGGCCGCGACGAACTGAAAGCCATCCATTTCGGGCATCATCAAGTCGAGCAGAATCAGAGCCGGCTTTTTGGTCGCGAATCGCTCCAATGCGACCCGGCCATTCTCGGCTTCCTCCACGTCCCAGCCTTCACGCCGCAGTGTTCGGACCATGAGTTCGCGAGAATGGGCCTCATCTTCCACGACAAGCACAGGCCCGGCCCGGCCCCGCAACTGATGTTTCAAGAGCGAACTCAGCCGATTCCAGTCGATCGGCTTAGTCAAGTAGTCAGTGGCGCCTAGGGCGAATCCGCGTGTTTGATCGTCAACGATCGTGGCCATGATGATCGGGATGTTGGCAGTCGCTGGATCGGACTTGAGAGCTGCCAAGACGGCCCAACCATCGATTCCAGGCATCATGGCGTCGAGGGTAATGGCCGCGGGTCGCACTTGCTTGACCAGGCGCAGACCCTCTTCGCCGCTCGCGGCCGTCACCACCCGGAATCCTTCTTTCGTGAGGAATCTCTCCATCAATTCACGTACAGCCGGATCATCGTCGATTACGAGGACGCTATTCTGTACCGTCTCCAACGGCTGAGCCGCGCCGTTTGGTTCATGACGTACCCTCGCGGCGCTGCGGGGTTCGCCGGGCGCGACTTGCAGCGGAATTCGCACAATGAAAGTCGAACCTTCTCCCAGCCGGCTCTGAACCTGGATGTCGCCGCCCATGAGATTTGCAAATCGCCGGCTGATCGCCAGCCCCAATCCGGTGCCTTCATGTTTGCGCGTGCTGGTCGAATCCACCTGAAAGAATGGTGTGAAGAGTTTCTTCATGTCCTCCGCCGACATTCCCTTGCCCGTGTCGGACACACGCATCGTCACCCATTCCCGGTCGGTGTCGTTGTCGGACAGAATCGATAAGAGTATAGCGCCTTTGTCAGTGAATTTGTTGGCATTGCTCAACAGGTTCAACAAGACCTGGCGAACGCGAAGACGATCCGATCGCATGGCTTTCAGCGCTGGTGGGTACTCGACCTTGAACGTGTTCCCTTTGGCACGGACCAAAGGAACCATCAAGTCCTGAATCTCGTTGATTACGGGTTTGAGGTCAAAGGTCGTGACGTCCAGTTTCAGCTTGCCGGCCTCAATCTTCGCCAAATCGAGAATGTCGTTAATCAGTGCCAACAGGTGCCTGCCGGAGGCAAGGATCTTTCGGAGGTCGCCCGTCAGTTCCGCGGTGTCGAGTGACTCCGGGTCTTCCAACATGAATTCGCAATACCCGATAATCGCGTTGAGTGGCGTTCGCAACTCGTGGCTCATGGTGGCGAGGAATGCATCCTTGGCGCGACTGGCTTCGCGAGCCAGTTCGACGGCACCTTCGAGTTGCTGGTTGGCGTGTTCTAATTCCACGGTGCGTTCGCGAACCCGTTGCTCGAGTCGCTCGGTCCATTTGCGCGCCTGTTCTTCTGCGTGTTTTCGCTCCGTGATGTCGCGCAGGATACATGTGAACATCAGCCGATTTCCCAACGGCACTTCGCTCACCGAGACCTCGACCGGAAACATCGTGCCATCACGGCGAAGGCCCGTGACTTCCCGAGTAAACCCACTGACACGGCGAACACTAAGGTCCGACCCCCCCGAGGAGAGCGAACTGTCGGCATCAGTGAAAACCGCCTTGTGAGCGGTGTTGAACAGCGTGCGATAGTTGCGGCCAATAATCTCCTTCGCCGGATAGCCGAACATTCTCTCGGCTGTTTCATTGAATGACTCGATGATGCCGCGTTCGTCGAGTGTCAGAATCCCGTCGTGAGCCGACTGGAGCAGGGTCCGCATCCGCAATTCACTCTCGCGAAGCTCCAGCCCTCGCTGCCGTACCTGATCGACCATCCGCTGGAACGCCCTCGCCAGGACGCCGATTTCGTCTCGGGAACGGATCGGAAGTTTGATATCCGTCGATTCGCCATCGGCAAATCGGCGCGTAGCGGCCACGATCCGCATCAACGGGCGAGCCAGGAATTGGGCCAAGCCGATTGAGATTATCGCCGCACCGATACTCAATCCGATCGTAATCCCAACCAGTCGGGAAAAATCCATGATAATGTCGTCCTCGATCTCCTCATATGAGACGGCCACGAGGAGGTTCAAATCCAACGATTCATGGCGCATTTTCAGCGAGTCGATGGCGAAATCGTGGCAGAAAATGGGATTGTTCCAGCGAATCAGCGATCCCAAGTCGGCTCCAAGAATCTTGTGAGCCTTGAAGTCGGCCCTTAGTATTTGAACCGCTTGGGTAACGTCCTCCTTATTTCGGCTGCTCAAATAAAACTGTTTTGTCGTCTCGTCGATGAAGCTGCATCGCAGATTCACTTTTTCTGCCTCGAATTCCTGAAGCCGTTTCTTCAACGCGGTGCGTTGCTCGGCCTGGAGATTGTCCGGCAGCTTGCCGGAAGCCAGCCAGAAAGCCCGTTCCGGCATCGGCACCGGCCTCGCCCGTTGCTGAAGCCGCCAGACGTTATCTACCTTTCTCTCGATTGCGATCGGGGCATTCGGTGCCAGGGCAGAGAAATCCTTCAACGTATTGTCGCCTGCCAGTTTCGCATTCCAAATGAGTGTCGGGTCGGGATGAGCCAGAAACCGATCGGACGTATCCGTCAAAAAGACGATCTTGCGAGGGGACCGATTAACGTCGCGCCGCCACAGGAGTTGGCTCAGATCGACTTGTACCGCAAGAACTCCGACAGGGAAATCGGCGGTCGGGCCGGCGTAAACCGGCACGGCCGTCTGAAGCTGAAGACGTGTCGGCCCGTTGGCGGTCGCCGGCGACAGGGGCTTCACTGACGAGTAAAGAACGACGGGCGTATCGGGCATGGGCGACCGGCGGGCCGCCTCGATGAGTTGATCGTCAAGCCAGTTCTTGCTTGGCTCTGGATCTTTCGAGGCCGACACGATCGTTTGGCGGTCACGGGTGATCCACGTCGCGTGCAGATAGCCGTAATTGGCGGTATGTCCCAGCATCTGGTTCATCAGGGCCTGGAGCTGCTTTTTCGGCTCTTGCTCATTCAACTCCAGGCGGCTCAGCGCGGCCGCATCGAGTTCGTTTTGCTTCTGCGCGACGATCGCGGCCAACGATTGAACCGGACGCGACGCGGCCAGAGACAAGGAGTTGACATGAAGACGATGGAGATCGGATAAGATTCGACGGGCCAATAGGTCGGTTTCGTCTTGCAGATCGACCTCTTCATGACGGGTCAACGTCACCTTAGCCGTTTCGCGAAAGCGATACCCGGTCACTATCGTCATGAAGAGAACGAGCAGGGCAGCCGAGAGGCCCAACTTATACGCGATATTGAACCGCATCGTGAGTCTCCGTAGAGAGTGCCCCGTGGCGAAGTCTTCTCGCCAATATACCGCAATGGTTAGCCGATCGACTACCAAGATCCTGCGGGTTGTATCGAACGTGCCATTGCGAGCAACAACGGGGACAGATATTACTAGGTAAGATGCATTATCGGCGGGTCGCGACCGTGACGATCAATTCTAGCGACTCGCGGCAGGAGGCTACGGGGAACACCGATGAAGAGGCAATCAACGACTCGACCCGGAAAACAATCGGGCTTCGCGATTCTGTTGACCCTAATTGTCGGTGCGGCAATTGGGGGATGCGGAGTCTATTTCGGCGCGCCCTATCTCATGCGCCACATTGCCGAAGGCCCCAAAGACGATCGACCGCCTGCTCCCGAAGTTCTAAAGCGCGTCGTGGCCTCAGGACGCATCGAGCCTCTTGCCGGCGTCATCAATCTGGCCGGCCCCATGGGCGACCGCATCGGCGAGATCAAGGTTGACGAAGGGCAGGAAGTCGAAGAGAAGCAACTCCTCATCGAGTTAGACAGCTACTTCGATCGCAAGTTGGAAGTCGCTCTGCTCGATCAACAGATTCGGGACGCGGACCAGCGCCTCAAGGAAGCAGACGAGGCGGCTCAGGCACAGACCCGCGAGTTTGACGAACGCATCCGCCAGCTTCGAGAAATTACGCCGCTCGATATTCAGGCCCAGGAACAGAAGATCAAATACCTCAAGGAGCAAGTAGAAAAGGCTCGAAGCCAGCGTGATCGCATGATTGCGGTCCGCCCGCCTCTGTCGGCACAAGAACGCGATCAGCAGCAACTCCTCGTTCTCCAAGCCGAGGAGGAGTTTTCTGCCGCCGAGATGTTGCTCGAAAAAGCCAAAAAGGGACTGATCGTCAACCTGGAAATTGCCAAGGCGCAACGTGAGGCGGCCATCGCCACGAACAAACGGCTTCGAGGCGAAATCAGCATCGAGGCGCTGAAGAAACAACGCGTCCTTGCCGAATCACGCACCGAACGATCAGTCATCAAGGCACCATCCAAGGGCGTAGTCCTTCGTCGCATGGCCAAGAAAGGCGAGGCGACGACGGGGCAGCCGTTGCTACAGATTGCCGACCTGACCCAGATGGTCGTCATCGCCGAGGTATACGAGACCCGAATCGGCTTGGTTCGCGAATGGGGCATCGGTTCGCCGGCGCAGATCAACAGCCGGGCGTTGGCGAATCCCCTGAACGGCACGGTTCACCGAATCGGGTCGATTATCGCTCGCAACACCATGCTTGACCTGGACCCGACCGCCGATGTGCGCGATCGCGTCGTCGAAGTGATCATCAAGCTCGAGGACAGCACCGAAGCGCGGAAGTTCATCAACCTGCAAGTGACGGTTGAAATTAAGCCGAAATGACAGCCCTCGGTGACGGCAATTGAGGGCCGGCCCATGCGAACTCCACTGGCACGACGAAACCTGAGCCATCGCCCGGCGAGAACAGCGGTCGCCGTTGCCGGTGTCGCGTTCGCCGCTTTGTTGATCTTCCTGCAGTTGGGCCTCTTGGGCGCCACGCGAGATACCGCCACGCTGCTCTATGATCAGTTTGACTTTGATGTGCTTCTCATCTCGCGAGAGTATCTCGATCTCAACCGAGCAAGGACGTTTCCCTATCAACGCCTCCTTCAGGCACGCGAAGTTGAAGGCGTCGTGTCGGCGTATCCGATCTACATCTCGCAACACGTTTGGCGGTCGCCTCAAGATCCCGACGACAACGCCTTGCGGCGAACGATTATGGTTATCGGAGTCGAGCCAGGCGACCCGGTATTTCGCTACCCCGAGAACTTCGACGAGGGATTGATCGAGCTGCGTCGGCTCAAAACCGTGTTGATTGACACACAATCCCGAGCCGAGTTTGGTCCCCAATATCGTGGCGCCGAGGCCGAACTCGGCGATAGTCGCGTTGAGATCGTTGGCCAATTTACAATCGGTACAGGTTTTGGCGCCAATGCTCAGCTCATCGTCAGCGACCGAACATTCTCGCGTGTCTTCAACGGCTACCCGCTGAGCCAGGTCACGTTGGGGTTGGTGAAGATCCAGGACGGTGCCGACGCGGCTCTTGTGGTCAGGGCATTGCAAGCCGTGCTGCCCGAAGACACACAGGCATTGACGCGCGGTGAAATGGCCAAACGCGAGCAGAACTATTGGCTTTGGGACACATCGGTGGGGATCTTCTTCATCTTGGGCGTGTTGGTGGCGTTGTTTGTGGGCGTCGTATTTGTGTATCAGCTCATGTCGAGCGATATCGCGAACCGGTTGCCGGAGTTCGCGACGCTCAAGGCCATCGGATACTCGGATAGCTACTTGGCGCGGGTCGTGATTCAGCAGGCCTTGTACCTCGCCCTGATCGGTTATGGTCCCGGCATTCTGGCCGCCCTATTGCTGTACCATGTCTGCGCGACCGGCGCCGGTATCCCGATCCGGATGTCGTGGCCCGTCGCGGTTGCCGTCTTGCTGTTGACGATGGTCATGTGCACGATTTCCGGAATCCTGGCATTGCGCAAGGTTCGCTCAGCCGATCCGGCGGATGTTTTCTAGGTGACCCCGTGACGCGAACACCCGTGGCTTGGCGCAACTTGGTTCATGACAAGCGACGCTTCGCCGTCTCGCTTGCCGGCGTCACGTTCGCGGTCGTGTTGATGTTCGTGCAATTCGGTTTCCGAAATGCCCTACTCGATAGCACCGTGGGTCTCATCGAGCGAATGGACGGCGACTTGTTTCTCGTCAGCCGCAGGTTCTACACATTGGCGGTCCCGGAGCCGTTTTCGCGGCGGCGGCTATTCGAGTCCTTATCTGTCCGAGGAACCGACACGGTTCACCCGGTCTATGTGACCATGGGTTCGTGGCGGAATCCCGTCGATGGTCAGCGGCGATCGATTCGCACAGTCGGGGTCGATCCCGAAAGCGGAATACTCGATGTTGCCGAGTTGGATCGCAAGGCGGCCGAATTGCAAGCGGGCGACCAGATCCTATTCGACTTGCGATCGAAGAAGAAAAGCTACGGCTTCGATCCATCGGCTGCGGTCTTTATCAGCGGGCGTCGTGTGCTGGTCGCCGGCACCTTCCAACTGGGCTCGGATTTTGGCGCCGAGGGCAACATCATCGTGAGCGACAAGATGTTCGCTTCCCTCTTTCGGTCTCGGCCGGGTGAGCCGGGCAGGTTGAGCTTCGTCGATCTGGGAGTGGTTCGATTGGCGCGCGGAACCGACATCGATGTCTGCGCTACGGAAATGCAATCGGCCGTCGGTTCCGACATGCTTGTTCTCACGAAATCCCAGCTCATCGAGCAAGAAACACGATTCTGGAAAACGAACACGCCAATTGGTTTCACCTTCACGCTAAGCATGATCGTGGGATTCGTGGTCGGCGTGGTGATTTGTTATCAGATACTCTCTTCAGACGTCTCCGATCGATTGCCCGAATACGCAACGCTGAAAGCCCTCGGTTACAATAATCGATACATCGTTGGCGTTGTCATGTCGCAAGCGGTTTTTCTGGGAATGGTCGGCTTTGTGCCGGGCCTGGCGGCGTCGGCGGCTCTGTTTCTCCTTATGGGCGAGGTGACCGGCCTTCCCATGAAGCTGACCGTGCTGCGATGCGTGATCGTCTTGGGCCTGACCGTCGGCATGTGCATGGTCTCTGGCATTATCGCGCTTCGCAAAGTGCGCAACGCCGATCCCGCGGAGGTTTTCGGATGACGCTCATCGACTTGTCGAATCCACCGAGAAAGCCTGCCCAGTTTCAACCCATCCTGAAGGTGAACGGGTTAAACCATTTTTTCGGCGAGGGCGAGACCCGCGTTCAGATCTTGTTCGACATCGACGTTGAGATCGCCCCCGGTGAGATTGTGATTCTGACCGGCCCATCCGGATGCGGCAAGACAACGCTGCTCACCCTCATTGGGGCCTTGCGAACGATGCAGGACGGAACGCTGTTGGTGCAAGGCCGCGACATGAAGAACCTCGACAAGGAAGGTCTTGTTGAGGCAAGGCGCGACATTGGTTTTATCTTTCAACGGCACAATCTGCTCGAATCGTTGACGGCCTACCAAAACGTCCGATTGTCGCTGGAATTGAAGGATTACTCATCGCGCCAGGCCCATGAACGGATTATCGAACTGCTTCGCGAGTTGGGACTTCATTCAGACGACCCTCAGAAGGACCGAACCCATCACAAACCCCATCAACTTTCCGGGGGCCAACGTCAGCGGGTCGCCATCGCGCGAGCTTTGGCGAATCGACCGAAGCTGATCCTTGCGGATGAACCGACCGCCGCACTCGACGAGGCCTCGGGCGCCAAAGTCATGACGTTATTGCAGAGACTTGCCCAAGAAGGCTGCACCAGCTTGATTGTGACGCACGATAATCGCATTCTGCGGCTGGCGGATCGCATCATCAGCATGTTTGCGGGCCGCATCAAATCGAACGTCTTGGTCAAGGAATCGTTGCTCATCTGCGAGTATCTGCGGCGGTGCGTCGTTTTCGCCAATCAGACTCCCGACGCCTTGACACGATTGGCCGAGAAGATGACGACTGAGCGGTTTCTTCCTGGCGCGGCCGTCATTCGGCAAGGCGATGCCGGCGACAAGTTCTACTTGATCCGCCGCGGAAAGGCATCGGTCACTGTCGATCACGACGGCTTCATTGAAAAAGTAGCCATCCTTGGCGAAGGAGATTTCTTTGGCGAACGAGCGCTCATGACGGGCGATCCGCGAAACGCGACCGTTCAAGCCATCGACGATCTCGAAACCTACGTGTTGGGAAAAGAGGATTTCAATCAAGCTCTCGAAGCAAGCGCTCCATTCATCGACCAGATTCGGCGCGTCTACTCTCAGCGGCAGTGAGGCTCATGGGCCAACGGGGATGCCGCAACCGCATTCGGAGGGCAAGACTCCCTGGGAGATCTTGAGTCTGACGAGGATACGATGCCAGGTCATGACGGCGTTGGCGAGTTCCGCTCGAGCTTTGTACCACTCCAGGTTCGCTTGCGTCGATTCGACGAACGTCGCGAAGCCCTTTTGATATTTGTCGTGGGTCTCCGCCGCAAGCAAACCTGCCTCGAGGACCCGCCGCTTGGCGACATCGATGACGTGAAGTTGCAACTCGATCAGTCGAATCGTCAGGCGAATATCGGTGGTAATCGCTCGCTCACGATCCGCGAGGTAATTACGCAATTGTCGCCGTCGGGACTCGACCTCGTCGGACTCGCGATCGGAGCAGAGCTTGCAAAGAGGGGCCAACATCAATTGCATCGGGCCACGAGACTCAGCATTTCCCAGCAGTGGGTTAAATGACTTGGTCAAGGCCCGAACCTCCGGCAGCGTCTTGTCGTCCAGTTCGCTCAGCAATGCCCGGATCAGATTCAGCTCAGATCGATAGACCATACCGACGTGGACGGCTCGGTCAGGGTCAATTCGCAACGCCTCGACCGAGTAATCCGTGGACGGCCACAACCACTCGACGGGGTCGCCCGGAATACGCAACAGGTGCCGCAAATGCGTGTTGAGTTGGTCAATGGAAGCCCGCAACCGTAGTTGCTCGCCCTTCAATTCGACCATTTTTTGATTGAGGCGATCCACGTCGGCCGGCGTCTTGATGCCTTGTCGCCTGAGATCGTCAATCCTCTCGATGGTTTCGGCCAGTTCGACAATGCTCGCATGAACGAGTTCGGTCCTCGCCTCGGATTCCGCGAGTTGGAAGAACGCTTCGAGAGCAACGCCGGACGCTTGGTTCCTTAGTTCTTGGGAACTGTAGCCCAAGACCATGGCGCGCAGCCGCTCTCGCTTGATCCGGTTGGGCCGAATCAAGTGGGCGAGGGGCCGTTCTTCGGGTCGTTCGCTTTCGAGCATGCCCGCGTTGCCGGCATTCTCCGCGGCCCTGCATTGGACCATCCCCGCGTCTATAAGCCGGTACGTCGTGGGAGCGGTGTCACCGGCTGGATTTGCGGCGAGTGGCGCGGGCAACTGTTCCAGGTTGGGTTCGAGCGAGGCCCGCGGCACGACGGGAAGTCGTGTGACATCCAGGTCGGGAAGTCGACTCGGCGGCGCCACAAGATTTCTATGGCAACCGGCCCCCGCCCAGAAGGACGCGGCAACGATCAAGTAATAGTGAGAACGACGCCAGCGCATTAAAGCCCCCGCTGATGCTCCTCCCTCACTCAATCGACCCGCGATGGGGGAGACTTTAGCGGTTGTGTCGCTCTCTTGGCATGCTAAAATCAGAATCTGGCTAGAATATGTAATCTCGTCCGGCTTGGGCAACTCCAACCTTCGGTAAGCCGATACTATGGAGTTGATGGGTGATCTGGCGGCGATAGCGTGCCTTTAGATGAATGGCGAACACCGGCAAGTTCTGGGGCAAATTGCTTAATTCCAAAGCGAATTGTCGCGGCGTAAGGTGCCCCGAGAGGTCAGCAAGTTCCTGCATCTCATCCGGAAAGGCACATTCCAGAAACACCCCGCGAAGCGACTTGCACGCGCTGAGGATCTCCCACACTCGCGGTGTCGGGCGGGTGTCCGTGACGATGGCGATTGCCGCGCTGCCATCTTCGATCAGGAATGCAAATGTCGATACCGTATGATCGACCTTGATCGGCGTCAGCCTTAGCCCTGCGCAATCCACGGGCACCTCGGGCTGCAACTCGACGACGCGAAGGAATTCCCGCCCCGGCTTCGACAAACCCAAGAAATCCGGGCAGAGACGATCATTGAAAAGATCGCGTCGCAATGAGTCGAGCGTGTCGCGACTACCATAAACCGCCACCGGCGCGGCTTGCAACTGAAATACATTCTCCACAAACGCGGGAAGCGAGGCGACATGATCGCAATGAGAATGGGTCAGGAACACATGGCCGATTCGGCTCTGATGCGCCGGTTCGCCAACGTAGCCGAGTGTACCGGCATCGATGGCCACGACGTCATTGACAACAAACGACGTCGCATACTGGGCGTCGCCAGCATCTCCAAATGCCGATGGCTGGAGAATGACCTTCAAAGTTCCCCCCTCGAATCGCGAGCTTGTATTCGGACCGCCAAGTCATTATCACGCCCAGCGTTCAGAATCACAAGCAAACTCGCTGGTCTATACGAATGCGTTGCAAAGCGGAGCCGCCGGAATTGTCAGCAAAACCATGCAAGAATGAACAATCGCTCAACTCGATTGATCGGCTCTCTCTTGACGTTGTTCCGGCGCACAGTCTATAATTAGACTGATCGGTCTAATTCCGAAAACGAGGTTATGGCTTGGCGACTGCTAACCGAAACGGCACGAGATCGCCGCCCGGCACTAATGGCAAGGCTCGGCGCATCGACATCGGCGCTATTCGACGTGAGCAGATTGTTGATGCTGCAATGGCCATCATCGCCGACCAGGGACTGCCGAAACTCTCCCTTTCCGCGATCGAACGCCGCACCCAGATGAGTCGAGGGCAACTCACGTATTATTTCCCTTCCAAGGAAGCCATTCTGCTGGCTGTGTTTGACCGGCTCCTTCAGTTGATGTACGACCGACTCGGTATGCCCATAGCCGATGAGCGTCAAAGCGAACACGGCAAGCTCTGGACCACGACTTGCCATTTGTTACAAGCCATCCTCGATGCTCCGGCGAGTAACTTGGACTTCCACGCGCTGCAGTACTCGTTCTTGGCCCAAGTTAACCATCGCGCCGATTACCGGCAGCGGCTTGCAGGCCTCTACGCAGAGTGGCGGCAGCACATGGCCGCCGACTTTGCGGACGAACGTCATCGCGGTCCCGCACGGGAAATGGCTTCCTTGATCCAGGCCATTCTTCACGGCCTGAGCATGCAATTGCTCGCGGACCCCGAGGCCTTCGATCGCCACAAAATGTTGGAACTCTGTAAGAGTATTTTGGGTAGTTATCTAGGAATGGCGACCAAACCAAGCCGCCCGGCGGCAGCAAGACGCTCAAAAAATCCGCGCGGCGGCATTCGTGGAATGCGATCATGAGCGAGACCACACGACCTGCCGTTAATGTTAATCCTGTGCCGGCAAACAACGGCGACGGTTCGCTCGGCGATCGCGTGCGAGCCTTGCGTCTCGGTGACCAACTCGCTGGATCCAAGACTCGAGGATCAACCGGAACTTGGATTCCATGGGCGCTCTGCTTCTTAATGGGCATTACTTGGGCCAGTTTCGCCGTGCGGAGTTATTCGCAAGGTGGTTTCCGCGCGATCATTGGATCCGCGGTGCCGGCTGATACGAGTCAGTCAGGCCCGCCGACCACGACCACTGACGCTAAAGATCGGCCCACAACCGGAACGGCGACTCCGAACGATCTCGTGCTCGAAGTCAAAGGCTACGTCATCGCTGCTCATCAGATTCAAGTAAGCCCGATTGAAGTCAGCGGGCGTATCAAGTCACTTCACGTCGAAGAAGGAAAGCTCATTCGCAAGGGTCAAGTGCTCGCAGAAATCGATGACACCCCATACATGGCAGACTTCCTTGAGGCCCAAGCTGCACTTAACTCCGCTCGCTCCAAGCGTGAGGAGCTTGAAACTTCCTGGCCTATGGAAAAAGAACAAGCCGATGCTCAATTGAAGGAAGCCGAATCCTTGTTAGAGCAGTATCAGCGTGATTATCAGCGATATGAAGAGATTCGCAACAAAAACAACGTTGCCGAAAAAGAATTCGAACAAGCGAAGTACGCCTTCCTAACTCAGTCAGCTCGAGTCCGCCAACTGAAATCAATGAAAGAGATGATCGCCGGCCCGCGACGTGAACGAATTGAAGCCGCTCGTGCGGATGAAAAACAAGCCGAGGCACGATTGAAGCGAGCCGAATGGCGCTTGCGCAACTGCAAGATTACATCACCCGTCGATGGAATCGTCCTCACCAAACGAGCTGAGATTGGGAATCTCGTCAATGCCCTAGCGATGAACGCGAGCCTTAACGGCGGAATATGTGATATCGCCGATCTCACGGACCTTGAAATCGATCTTGAAATCCAAGAGCGTGATATTCGCAAAGTCTTCGTCGATCAGGAATGCTCCGTCCGAGCCGATGCTTATCCCGAGCGACGATACGCGGCGCGGGTCGATCGGATCATGCCGGTGGCTAACAGCTCCAAGGCTATTGTTCCTATCCGTGTCAAGGTTCGCGTGCCCCGCAAGGAAGAAGGCAAATACCTCAAGCCTCAGATGGGAGCTGTTGTTTCGTTTTTCAATCGCCAGGCAGGACCGGAACCCGCGGAACCAGCCGACCCGAAGATTGTTGAGTGAGCTTGGCAAGTACGAGTATTGCCGTGTGTTGAATCATCAAGGTGATTGTATGCCAGGGCCGTTAGTTCAGGTTCGCTACTTATTTAAGTCCTTCGTTCGCGGTAGCGAAGAGATCAAGGTCCTTCAGGATCTCAGTCTCGATGTCGCAATGGCCGAGTTTCTCTGCCTCATGGGGCCATCCGGCTCCGGCAAGACGACACTGCTGAACCTGATCGCGGGTCTTGACCAGCCAACGAGCGGCACCATCACCGTCGGTGACCAGGTCATTTCGGCAATGTCCGAGAGCCAACTCGCTCGATGGCGCACTCGAAATGTCGGCTTTGTGTTTCAGTTTTATTACCTTTTGCCGGTCCTCACGGCTTACGAAAACGTCGAACTACCGCTCTTATTGTTACCCCTGACCGCGCATCAGCGCCGCGATCAGGTGATGCGTGCCCTTGATCTTGTGGGCCTTTCGGACCGAGTCCGACACCGCCCTGGCCAACTTTCCGGCGGGCAGCAGCAGCGAGTCGGCATCGCCCGAGCTATCGTCACCGATCCGACTCTCATCGTCGCCGACGAACCCACGGGCGATCTTGATTCCAAGTCGGCCGACGAAATTCTCACGATTCTTGAACTGCTTCGATCCCAACTCGGCAAGACGATTATCATGGTCACTCACGACCCGCACGCAGCCGAACGGTCGCAGCGAATACTACACTTGGAAAAAGGCAGGCTGGTTCGCGACACTGCAACCCGACTTGCCACTCTAAAGGCTATTCCTGATCATGTTGCTGCCGGAGGGAAGTCCCATGCCGGTCTCGATTGAAACGTCCATTTATGAACTCGGACTTTATTTTGCGGCTGGACTGGTCATACTTGTTGGCCTCGCCATCCTCCTCGCCGTCTTAACGTTGCCCCTTTTCTATGCCGTTCTGTTCGGCATTCGTATCTCGCTGAGCATCGCGCAGACTTCGGGAATTCGCCTCTTTAATTATCTGAACATGATTTTCCGAAGTATTACCCGCAGCCTCCTGCGAACATCGCTCGTCTATGTCGCGATTTTCGTCCTAACATTTATGATCAGCGGCCTATGGTCGATACTCAGTTTTCTTGATGGTGCTACGGCGGAAAAGGAAAACAACCTGAAGGCCGTGATCACGGAGAAGAACCAAATACCGAGTCAGATGCGGCCTTCGCTCGAAGCCGAAATACAGAAAATAGCCATGTCGTTGCCTCCCGAAATGCGCCCCAAGGGAGGCGATGACGATATCATGACTTGGTCATTCGTCGGTGGCACGCTCGACCCGACAAATCGCTCGATCAAGAACACGATCTTTTTGTTTTGCATGCAACCGCGAAGACTCCTCACGATGATGGATGGCCTTGACGAACTCACGGGAGAGCAGCGCCAGCTTTTGGAATGGGGCATCGCTGAGATGGAACGGAATCCGAAGGCCATTGTAGTCGGCAAGGAACGGCTCAAGACGATGGAAAAGCAAGTCGGCGACCGAATCAAGATCACATCGTTGAATTACAAGGACATTGATTTCGAGTACGAGATCATCGCCGAACTTCCCGAGGGTCGTTACGATCAGAGCGCGGTGATGAATCGCGACTACCTCTACAACGCGCTCCGCGATTACGAACGATCAAAAGGGAAGCATCCGATGGCTGAGAAATGCCTGAATCTCATCTGGATCCGGCTGCCAAGCAAGGAGGCTTTCGAGGTCATGGCAGGCGAAGTTAACAAAAAGGGAAGATTCTCGCCCGCCATCAAAATGGAAACGGCCTCGGCTGCCATTGGCACATGGCTTGATCCTTACGCCGACATCGTCTTTGCAATGCGTTACTTCATATCGCCTGTGTTGTTGATCATCATCACGCTTATCGTCTCCATTCCTGTGAGCTTGGGTGTACGCGAGCGAAAGACGGAGATGGCCGTTATGAAAGTGCTCGGCTTTAAGCCACTTCATGTGCTGGCGATTGTATTGTTCGAAGCCTTGCTCGTCGGCATTCTCAGTGGATCTATTAGTACAACCCTGATCTACGGATCCGTCGCGATGTCTGGTGGCATCAAATTCCCGATCGCTTTTTTTCCCAAATTCATGATCTCCGTCAATATCCTGTGGTGGGGACCGGCCATCGGCGGCATCACAGCATTTGCCGGCAGCATCGTGCCGTCTTGGCTCGCCCAGAAGACGAGAGCATCGGAAGTTTTCGCCCGTGTTACATAGTTGCCGGCTAGTTCCCAGTGATCTTTACGAGTCGATCGCTCGAATAATATGAGTCACGCCACACAACTGAAAGCCGGCCTCAACAAGTCGGTTCCGTCTTTCCAAGTTCAGTATTTGAGACGCGCAGCAGCCGTCGGTCGGTCTATTCTCCGCATTATCTCTACAATGCTGATGATGGGATTGTCACTGTTACCGCTGTCATCGTTGCTGTTTGCTCTACCTGCAGTCAACCCAAGTGAAGCCGTTCTGACTGACACCGTGGCGCCCGTTCGCTCATGGGCAGGAACGATTTGGCGACGTCTGTTTGCACTTATCGCAAGCTTGGTCTCTGTGTTAGCGTTGACCGCCTTTTCCGCTGAGATAATCAGCTTGCTGCACCTGCCCGTTAACACATATTATGGGACATTCTTGCGAAACCTCTTGCCGGTAACGTTGGTTGACAGGTTGCCGGTCGCAATCGTCGAGCATTGGCCTCATGTGTTGATGATTATTTATCTACTCGACTTGGGCGTTCTTGCCGTCATCGGCAAAGTACCAATTCAATACAACGCGCGTAATCTTATTGTGCGATGGCCCATAACTGTCATGACGACTTTGGCATTTGTGGTTGTTGTAGGATTGTTGACAGTGATGCTTGCGTTTGTCACCGGTGTCAACAAGACAACATCGGAGAGTGGCTTCTCTGGAAACGTGATGATTCTTTCTGACGGCGCAACGGACGAGTTGTTCAGTAATCTTGGCTACGGCAATGTGGATAATGTTGAGCGAATCGTAGCAACGCTCGATGAGAATGATCGCGCACTGGCAAAACGAGTTGGCGTTAAGCAGACAAAGAACCGCGACGGCCAAACCATTTTCATGAGCAGCCGAGAGACATACTGTGTCATCAATCAACAAATTCCCGGAAAAGATCGCCGGCGGTTCGTCCAGTTGCGTATTCTCGTCGACGGTGACATTTCGGCGTCCGTTCACAATCTACCTCTAATTGAAGGTGAGTGGTTTTCCACGACAGGCGTCGATGGGCAGGGGCGCATTCAATGCGTTTTAGGTCAAGGCGTGGCGGGGACTTTGGGTGAGGATGTTAACAAGAAACGGCTCGAGGCAGGCGACACCTTCGAACTTGGTGATCTCCAATGGATCGTGACTGGCGTCATGAAGACCGAAGGTACGACCTATGGGTCGGAGATCTGGTGTGGAAATGTAAATACTGTGACTAAGACGTTTGGAAAGGAGAATTACACAACGCTGGTCCTGAGGGTAATGGATGATCGAGAGGCATCGGCCCGTGCGCTTGCTTATCATATTCGAACACGCTATCAAACGACCAAGCTAAAAGCGGTCGTTGAGACGGAGTACTTCGCCGATTTGAATAAGAGCAATCAGCAGTTCTTGCAATCGGTGATAGGTTTGGCAATCGTTATGGCCATTGGCGGCATTTTTTGCGTAATGATTACAATGTTCTCGGCAATTGCCCAGCGGACGAAGGACATCGGAGTCCTGAGATTATTGGGGTTCAAACGTTGGCAAGTGCTCGTTTCATTTTTGTTGGAGTCGATGGGGATTGCGGTGGTTGGGGGATTGTTGGGTCTCGGAATCGGAGCAATTTGCAACGGGTTCTCGGTAACGAGCATCGCCAGCAGCGGGCAGGGCGGGGGAAAAAGCGTGGCCGCTAAGCTCGTCGTGAATCAGGATGTCATTCTAGTTTGCATGCTTTTCACACTCATCATGGGGCGTCTTGGCGGGTTAGTACCGGCGCTCTCCGCGATGCGGCTCAAGATTCTCGAAGCATTACGGTAACTCAAAGGTCTATTCGCCACGATACTTACGGGCAGATCGTAATCGTTCTTTGATGACCTTTAATGATTCGTCGGGAGCGACGATATCTCCAAATACGACTTCAGGTCCTCCGGCCACTTCGTCAATACCGCAAAATACGGTTAGTATTGTCAGCGCATCGCCCAAATGACGGCTAGCTTCTTTCACGAGGTCCGATGTTGATGCGTCGGTTTTGTCAGTTAGGGGCCAACCGACGACCTGAGACGACTTGAGTAGGTCAATAACCTGTTTCATGGCCCAAGGCACGGCCGGGTCAACGAAATGGATCGGCCGATCGCTGACCTGCGTAATTCGCTCGATGTCGGCGGCTGTTACAGCTTCTGTTATTAACAACGTCGGGCCGCGACCGGGGAGATGGTGCGTGCCAAAAACGTGCAAGCGGGAACGGCCCACAGTGCGAAGTACATAGATTGACCGGCGAATGAGGTCACGGAGAATGGCAATGAGCAGCAGCAACGTTATCAGCGTCATGACGGCGGCGCCCATGAAGAGATATCGCGGCAACTCGATATTATCAAACACGGGCGGGAGTGGTTCTGTATATAGACGAATGTGATAGTGAATGATCCCACGGATGTTATACATACTGACAATGACAGCCGGCCGTCGATTTTCGCCGGATTCTTGATAGGCTCGAAGCGCTTTGCGGCTGAGGATGACCTGTTCGGAAATCTTGCGGGTGCTTTCGATTGGTTCTTCGTCCTCGATCCAGAAAAACGCCGACTGAAGCGCGTCGACGTCTGGGGCTTTGAGTTTGCGTGCGTCTCCGCCTTCGAAGGCAATTCCCAGTTCATCCACGACCACGAAGAAAAAGGGGCGGTGGTGATTATCCAAGAATAGGCGATCGAGACGCCCCTCGCGATGGCGATCGGTTTGTGCAACGAGCGGTGCCACACCGTAGTTGTGGGCGGCAGCAACCAGAACGAAGAATAGGATCGACGCCGCGATCGCCCCGCTAACGTTGATGAAGTTGCTCATTGCAACGACGTCGCCCTTGCTTTCCTTTGGGGCACGATGCTGGAGTTGTGTGAATAGCGGAACCAAGTAGAAGCCGGTGGAGAAACCAATCATCACGATGCAGCCGACCAAATATGGGATACGGTCGAGGAAATAAGCCGCACAGCATGTGGCGAAGACCATGCCGAAAGCACCAATTGGGATGAGACCGAGTTCGACCTTCTTGCCCGACATCCATCCGGCGAGCGGGCTGCCCAGACCGATACCCAGAGCCGTCATTCCAACGACCGCGCTTGTCTGTAACTCGTTCCAGCGCGGCATTCGTGACTCGCCGAGCATATAGACAGCCGCCCGCATGAACGCAACGATAAACGTGAAAAATGCGATCCCGACGATGGCAAAAGTTAGTGGCCGAGACGTGAACAGCGTCTTCAAGCTGCGCCAAAGTGGCCCGTAAAGGTAGGCGGGAAACGGGCGAGTCGGATTGGCAGCGGGCATCGGTTGAATTAAGTAGCTCGCTGCAGCTCCAACGATCGCCAGCACCATCAGAATTATGCCGATGACGCCCTCGCGATCCTGAAACAGAAACGAGAGAAGCCCACCGCAGACCGTTCCAAGGATGACCGCGAGGAACGACAACGATTCAAGCAGGCCATTGCCCTTGGATAGCAGATGCGGTGCGAGTATCTCCGGCATGGCGCCGTACTTTGCAGGAACGAAGAATGCCGAATGAGTCCCCATCAAGAAGACTGTCGAGAGCACAATCCACGAACCGACGACGGGGTGGACTCGATTGCCGACAACGAATCCCACGAGAGTCAGCAACGTGATTCCGACTTCAGCTAGTTTCCAAAATATGAGCGAATTTCGCTTACTGTATCGGTCGGCCAGATAGCCCGCCAGCGTGCAGAAGATGGCCCACGGCGCATAAAACAGAATTGGCATCAGCGAGATCGCCGATGCCTCGGTGAGAGTTTTTTTGTTGATGGCGAAGAACATGGCCGACGCGTGTATGGCTTGGTCGTTGAACGCTGCGAGAAACTGAGCTATCAGTAGACCGATAAAGGTCTTGTTAGCCAGAGTTTGTGCCTGGTGAGATGTATCGTTTATCGGTGAGTTGGTTGGCGGCATGACATTGTCGATCGTGCGTGACTGCCGCCTGATTGGGGGCGGCTTGGTTCCGTGACACAATGCTCGTTGTTTTACCGGAACCGGCCACCACTGCAACCCATTAGGCAGATGCCGCCGAAATCTGTTGCTTCAAGGTCATCAGGACATGACGAATCTGGGCCACCGATGCCGGATTCGCGATGGTGGTGGGTCGAAAATCTGGATTGGTTCGCCGGCTGAGTCGAATGGTCATGCCAAACTCGGCCGCCAGAGCCATGAGGTTGGCATATCCTTGCTGGCGCCGGAGTTTCGGCAGTAGGCGAACTCGGCGGCCCACGCCCGCCGCGACGACTGGCCCCGTTTCATAACTCTCCAAAAGCGTCGGCGGCAATCCGTTGGCATGCATCGTTTGTGCCAGCCGTTCAAAGTCATCGAGTCGAGGTGCCAAATACCCTGCACAGACCTGGCTGATTCCCGACGACGCCAGCATTTCCAACATTGGCGACACATGCTCACGCAGGTCGGTCAAACCGAACACTAGCGGCTCAAGGGCGACATCGACTGCAACCTTGGCTCGTTTGAGGTGCCGAATCTGGGCGACGCGATTCTCGACGGCGGTCGCACATGGCTCGAGCGTTCGCACAACTGCGGGATCAAGTGAAGCCAACCCCACGGTGAGTTTCACCAAATCACGATGATCGGCCAAGTGATCGAGAGCAGGCGTGTCAATTCGGCCTCGGGTCATCATCCACGACTCGATTCCTTTGCCGGCGATGATGCGCAACGCCGACAGAGTTTCGTTCTGGACGGCAGCCGAATCGGCAAATGGATCCGATGACGGGTTGATGATGATCGCCCTTGGACGATTGGGCAACGAGTCGAGTTCCTGAGCTAGGCGGTCACTGACGCGCTCAACGAGAAAAATCCCGCCCTCGACAAAGGCGTCCGTCGGCCAAAAAGCGCTGCTCTGGGCATTGCCCGAAACCAGGTCGAGCGCAAAGACACCCGGGTGGTCGGGAAGCGCCGCCGGTTTGAGCAGTGGCGCGCCGCGGGGGGCACGCACCGGCTCCGGAAAGTGATTGGAGAACAAGTGATTGGTGGGGATCGTTGTCATGGCACTTACTCAATCCGAATGTTCATCAGTGAGTATACGAATAGTATACGTCCGTTCCCGTCGCCACAATGTCAGCTGCGACGATTTTTCTGGACCCAATTCCTGTCAGAAAATAATTCGATTGATCGGATAGAGCCGATTCCGATTGAAGTCGTTGATTAGTGTTGCGTTGGTCGGTTCCAAAGTAGGGGGGAGGCACGACGGCTGGAAACAAGTCTCGACCACATCTCATGAGTGGAATCCGTTGCCGAGACTCGAAAGCATGAAGGACCGCCGGACAAGCCGGCGGTCCTTCATGCTTATCGCTGCGAAGATCTCGCGGGGCGAAGCTTACTGCTTAGTCACGATCGGTGGCGGCAATTGCGCGGGGTGGGAGCCGGCCGGTACCATTGGATGTTCCAGCGAAATCGTGCCGCTGGTCGTCGTGACCGGAGCCGCATTCGCCGGCTCATAGCGAACGGCAAAATGAACTCGCCGAATGTCACGGCTGTAGGTGCCCCAGGGCAGCAACAACGAATAGACGTCGCCCACGAGGTCGCGTTTGAGGAACGGCGCCAAAGTGTTGCCCTCGAACCGCCACTGTTCAATGTGCCGCGGAGTCGAATTCTCGCCTCGCGGCGTGTCGTCGTAGAGGTCGATGATGACGTTTCCCTCCACGAGTTTCGGCTTGCCGACATCCGGCCCGAAGATGTAGAGCTTTCCCGCCAAGCCCGGTGCCGGAGCGCCGTTTCGCTGAATGTCGGGAGCCATGATGACTTCCTTCAGCCAGACGGCCTCAATGCAATCGGATTGTTTAGCAGCCGCCGACGATTTCGACGAATCAGCGCCGACCAGCGGTAGGTTGCCTTTGCCGAAACAGCCTGTCCCGACTACGGCAAAGCAGGCAAGGGCTGCTGCACGCCCGAGGCTGCGCGACGTGAAATGCTCCATCCCTTGGACTCCTTTCCAATTGCCGGAGAAATCGCTGGCTGCGCCGGTCCATCGGCGACAGGCCATGGCCGTACGGGCGCCGCGCCCGAGACCGGTGGTTGCAATGAGGCCGAAGCTGGATTCACAAGGTTCGGCGAGGGAGCCGGGGGAAGGACTGGGCCGCTCGTCGCATCCGAAGCCAGCGAATTCCCCATCACGGGGCCTTTTCGCGAATCTGATATCGGCGACATCTTCGGGGCCAAGTCCGGTGCGGCTGGGGCGACAACGGGCGGAGCCGGGACAATGGACGCATCGCCCGCCAACGGCGGCTGGCAATCGAGGGGCACATACTTACCGACCTCTTCGCGGCGCCAGTGCATCCGATCGCCTTCCGTCTTCAAGATCGCCTGCGTGTCCGCCTGACTGCGAACCACGCGCGGCGTCAGAATCACGAGCAACTCGGACTTAGCCTGAGTCTGAGTCCGGTAGCGGAAGGCGGCCCCGAGGATCGGAAGGTCGCCAAGCCACGGAATCTTGTTCTCGGACTTCGAGTCGCGTTTGGTAATCAGACCGCCGATGACGACGGTCTCGCCATCAGCCACGGATACTGTCGTGTCGACCTGTTGGATATTGAGCGCCGTGCCATTCGATTGAGCGCCCAACGGAACCGGCGTCGGCACGACAGACGACACTTCGGGAAATACTCGCATGAGCACGCGACCGTCGGGGCTGATTCGCGGCGTCACTCGCAGAATGATACCGACATTACGCCGGATGATATTCTGCGTGACGAACCCCTGAGCGTTCACGATGGTGTCACTGACAATCGGGAAATCCTGGCCGATATTGATGGCAGCCGATTGATTGTCGGTTGTCATGAGTATCGGGCGGCTCAACACGTCGATGCGACCCTGTTGTTTCAACGCCCGAACCAACAGGTTAAAAGCGTTGCTGCTCGCCGAGAAGACAAAGCCGCCCACGTTGCCCGTCGGCGAGGCCCGTCCGGTGCCGAGGTTGCCCAGACCTTGGAAGCCGACAATGCCCGGATCGACATTCGTCGAGTTGCCAAAGGCACCCGTCGAATTGAACGGGTAGCCCGGCACACCAATCGCGTTATTGGTGAGGACCGTTCCCGCAGGGACTAGGCTTCGAGAGAACAGCACCGGGCTTTGAACACCAATCTCTGCCCCGAATTCTTCGTTGTTGGTCAGATTCACCTCGGCAATGGTCACCTCAATGACGACCTGTGCCGGCTGAGCATCGAGGGCATCGATCAACTGTTGAATCTCAGCGAAATACCGCGGAGTCGCACTGACCAACAGCGTATTGCTGACGGCGTCCGGCACGATGACGATGTCGCGTTGCAACTGCTGATAAGCCGAGAGTTGCGCCCCCGACTGAAGGACCGACAACGTCTGGCTGTAAAAATTGCTGATGGCAGTCGCCACATCGGCCGCCGCGGCATTCCGCAGACGCACGACGATATTGGTCCGCCCGTGCGGCTCGACCGTTTCAAGCTTGGCGACGACGGCTTCGATGACGTCGAGGTCGTTTCGGCTGCCCGCAACAATGAGGCTATTGGTGCGATCGTCAACCGTCACGCGAAGGTCAATGAGGCTGGCACCTTCGGAAACCTCGCTGGTCAGGGTCAGAACCGGCCGATTGACGCCGGCGGTCCCTAGGGAGCCTGCGGCAGCCGCGGTCGCCCCCGCGCCACCGCCGCCAGCCGCCGCGCCGGTGAACAAGTCACGCAAGAGCCGGGACACAACGGCGGCGTCCGTCTTCTTCAGCGTGAAGATATTAATCGTCGCGCGAGCTGATGCTACGACGTCCAACTGTTGAATCATGGCGACGATCAGTTCCATCGTCCGCGATGGAGCGGAAACGATGAGGCTGTTCGATCGCGGTTCGGGCGTAATGTGAACGTCTTCAAGCAAGCCCGTTTGCACAGTCGGCGTGTTTGGGTCCGCGTTGTTGGCGAAGAACCGCAACGATGTCGTCTTGGTTGACACCGTGGTCCCTTGAGCAGCGCCCGCGGCTCCGAGGGGGCCTGTGGCGGCACCGGGAGCGGCTCCAAGGCGACCAGCTTGGTTACCCAGTTGGCCGGTGAATCCACCTCCGCCGGTAAGCTGCTGGCCACCGAATCCACCGCCACCGAAACCACCGCCGCCTCCACCAAAGATGCCACCGCCCGCGCCGAAGAACCCGCCGCCACCGCCGGGCTGGCCGGTCGTCGCCGGAGCCGCAAGAACGCCACCACCACCCGTTGATGGTGGGATGATACCCTGCGAGATCGACTGAAGGATGGTGGCTGCCAACTCCTCGGCAATCGCGCTGCGAAGCTTGATGATTCGCAAGTCGTTGATCGCCGACGATTCATAGGTATCGATACGCGACACCAATTCACGCACCTCGGCCAAATCGGCGGGCGACGCCTGCACGAAAATGGTGTTGCTGCTGTTGTCGAAGGTGACCCGAACGAAGTTGGCGTCGTTCGTGCCATATCGTTGGGCCCAGAACTGCTGAATCTGGTTGGCAACCTGAGCGGCACTCGCTCGCCTCAATCGGATTTCGGTCACGCCGTTCTGCTTGTTCACCGGGATGTCGAGCATCTTGATCTTGTCGATGACCTCCGGCATACGCTTCTCAGGGCATGCGATGAGGATTGCATTGTGGCGAACAAGCGCCAGCAGAAACACCGACGATTGTTGCTGTTGAGTGGTCTGTTGGCCGCCAAAGGGAAAGAACGGCGAGACCCCTTGGGTCTGCGTCGTGGACTGGCGAATCGCAGTGTTCGCCGCAATGCCGGCGTTGACGCGGGTGAACAACTGGCTCGCCGTGGCTGCCACGCTGCTGGCGTCGGCGTGTTCCATCCGGTAGAAGTTAACCCGAATCTCGGTTCCCTTCGCCGTCGCCTGGAGCGCCTCGATGATCTTGAGAATCTCGGCGATATCCGCCTGATTGTTGCCGCTGATAATGACGGCTCCCAGGTCAGGCAGCGACTCGATGTTCACCGGATTCCGCGGGCCGCGGATATCACCCGCGGCGGGCGGTTGCTGCTGTTCCTCGTTCCAAGCGGCTACGAATTGGACTGCTTCGCGATTCTGGTGTGGATCGAAGAGGATCGTCTGAGGGTCATCCGTGACCCGGTCGACGAAAAAACCCGGCCCTCCATCGGCTTCCGCCCGTGGGGCACTTCTCCTCGGAGTGCGGCCACCGCCGCCAAAGCGACCTCCACCTCCAGTGCCACCCCCGAAGGGAGTGATCATTCCGCCGCGGTTTCCGCCGAACATACCACCGCCGAATCCGCCGCCGCCGGGGCCACCGGTGCCACCACCAAATCGGCCGCCGCCAAACCCGCCGAACCCACCTTGGGTCCCACCACCGCCGGTCGTTGACGACGTGCGACCTTGAATGGCGTCGATCGCTTGGCGAACCAGATTCGGATCGACACCCTTCAAGGGCACAACTTTGACAGTGCGGGTCGCCGAACCGGCCGCCTCGTCCATTTGCGTCACGAGGGCCTTGATGTTCTCGAACATCACCTCTCGACAGTTCACGACCAGGCTGTTCGTGCGATTGTCAACGCCGATCGACAGGCTAAAACTGCGTGTCGGATCGACGGGCTGCCGATTTCCTTGGCCGAAGGTGAAACCAGGGAAACCTCCAACATTTCCCTGTCGGGAAGTTTGCTGGGTATTCTCGGCGTACACGTCACGAAGCACGACGGCGATCTCGTCGGCGTTGGCATTCTTGAGCGGCCCAATGAAATAGGTCCGCTGCAAGCCCAATGTTTCCACGTCGGATCGATCGATCGACATTTCGAGAAGCCGTCGAATTTGCATCATGTCGAGAGGCGAGGCCTTGACCAGAAGCGAATTGCTGATCGGGTCGGCCACGATTCGAACGACTCCCGCGGCGGCGCCAGCTCCACCGGCGGTATTCTCGCCAGCCGGCGCCGCGGGTTGCATGCCGCCACCAAATCCGCCACGGCCACCGCCAAACATCAAGCCGCCAAACGGCAACCCACCGCCTCCGAACGGGAATCCGCCACGACCGCCAGCGGCGCCACCTTGTTGCCGCTGACCATTGAAGACCTCGTCAAGAATCCGCGCCGCGTCTACCGCGCTGGCATTCTTTAATCGGATGACCTCGAAATCACCTTTGCCCTTCGTCGATGTCATGATCTGAATGAGCTGTGAAACCAACGCCATCGCTTCGGGGTCTTGCGTGTTGATGATCACCTTGTCGCCGACTGCCGTAATCGTAACAGGTAACTTCTCGCCTTTGGGCTGATCGTCTTTTCGATCCTTTGCGGGATCGACCAATTGGCCTTCACCAGCGGTGCGCCAGAATGAAGCCTCAAATGGAGCGCGAGCGTCGGGTTTTTCCTTGGGCTTTTTCATCGGCTCCGGCTGCCCACTATCCGGTTGCCCAGGAATAACGACTTTGACCGGGTTGTTGCGAATCTGCGGCAGCATCCTCTGAAGGGCTTCAGCGAGGGCTGCGGCTCCGCCGTTGTCGAGCGTGATGATCCGCATGCCTCCGGTATTGACTGTACCCGCATCAAGCGCTCGGATGGCAGCCTTGACCTCGTTCACTTGCTCGATCGTTCCCTTGACGACAACGCCGCCGCGGTCGGAATCTGCTGCGATGATCACGCCACCGCCAGTGGTCGGGGCCGGGAACATCTTGTTCAAGAACTCCACCATGCGGGTCGGGTCATTGACGGGAATCAACTCCGTCTTGGCCGTCGAGCCGCCTTCGATATGCTTGGCGATTTCGAGCTGATCGGCGGGGCCAGCATAGACCCAGATTGAATTGCCGACCGCAGAAATCTGTACGCTCGGCAACTTGTAGATGCCGGTAAGCGTCTTGACAACGGCTTCAGCGGACCCCGGAGCGACGTTGTAGACCTTCATGAACGGCGCGCCGGATGCCACCAATTGCGGCCCCTCGCCGCCCTGGGGCACGTCAATCTTGCGAAGAATCTCGCGCGACTGGGCGATCTTGTCGGGCGGTCCGGTGATAATCACCTTGTTGTTGCGCTCATCGGGGACCACATTCACCGGCTTGGGTGACGCCGGCGCGGCGCCCGTGCCGCTGCTGGAAAAGCCCCCACGATCTCGGCGATCGAAACGATCAAAACTAAATCCCGGCGGTCCGCCGAATGGCGACATCTGCATTGACGGTTGCTGAGCCGGCGCCGTCGCCGCGATTCCCATCGCCTCCTTGATAATCGCGGCGGCATCGCGAGCTTTGATGTACTTGCAGTCGTGAGTATAGACCTCGGCTTGCCCCTTGTCAGTGTTCTCCATCGCGTCCAACATCGCCAGAATCTGCGTCAGGGTCGCGACGTTATCTTGAATCAATAGTTGGTTGGTCTTAGTGAAAGCTGTCACTTCACCGAACGGGCTCTTCATACGGCTGATTTCGGAGGCCACATCAATGGCATTGACCACCGACAGTTGCCGGACGACGGAGACGATTTCCGTTCGGCCTCGTTTCGGGAGGTCCGACGGATCAACGCGAGGGACAAAGTACGGGTCGATTTTCTCCTCAGCCGGCAGCAATACGAATTGCGTATCTTGCCGAATGAGGATGTACTTCTGGGTCGGAGGCCCCGCCAACATTGCCCGATTGATGATGTCGATGATCTCGGGCAAGGTGTGTTGCTTGAGTTGCCCGTCGAGGCCTTTCGGGGAAATGTAGGTCAGCGTCCCGGTGGGAATGTTGGGCGCGATGATCGGCATCTGCGTCAGGTCGCGCAGCCACTCAAAGACATCTTTCCAGAGTTTGCCTCGCATCTCGAAGGCAACGGTTTTTTCTGCGGGCTTGGGTGCCGAAGGTCCGGCGGCCGGAGGCATGGGTTTGGACGGCGTTGTCCCCGGTTCCGCTTGTCCGAATGTGAACGTGGCGGAACACGAAAGCAGCGCCACTACCCCAACCAGCCACCCCAACCGTGGCTTATTCGTTCGCATGTTGTTCATAGTTCGCACCCTGTTTGGTCCCCCGAGTCGCCAACCGAAAGGCTACTCAACGCGATCCCACGACTCACCCATACTTGAGTGAAAGCCAGCGAAATCAGTGAGCGCATTCCGGCTATGGGTTGCGACACCCTATCACTGTCTATTATCGTCAGAATCCGCCCATACTATCAATCAAATAGACCGTGGAATGCGTATTTTCTCATTATTTGGTTCCGCACTGCCGACGGACTATTTCTTCTCAAGATTGGGGGACGCCGCTGGGGGCGACGTGGGTTTCTTTTCAACGACGGGTGGAGCGACTTTGCCTTTGTCGCCTTCGTTCTTCTCGACTGGCGAAGATGGTGCCGCTTTTTTGGGATCCGCATCGGTCCCAGTCTTAGTTTCTGGAACGGTAGGCTTACTCGGTGCCAAGCCAAGTGTTTTCAGTTGCGACGACGATAATTCACGAACATCACGAACTCGGCCACCGATGTGCAGGGAGTAATATTTCTCCTTCGACTTGAGAATGATGTCCGTGGCATCAATGCGGACTACTTCAAAGCGAGCGGCTGCCTCATTCAAGTCGTTGCGGAGAGCGAGTTCCTTCTCGGAATACAAAACGCGTTTTCGTTCTTTCACATAATAGAGGACTTCGATACTGTGACTGCCGTCATCGCGCCGGCGAATCTGATAGCGATAGTTGTTGACCGGATCATAGAGCGATGCCGTTGACCCACTCTCCGAATGCGTCAGTTCATCGAGCGTGATCCACTCAAGCACATCAATTTGACTGACAGGGCGTTCCTCTCGAGGCGCGGGCGGTGGAGGGCCAAAAAACACGTCGCGCCCCGCGATGCTTGCATATTGCGTCGTCGTGCGGGCCAGCTTGTCTGTCACTTTGACGCCTTCCGGCAACAGCTTGGTGCGTTTCTCGGCACCTTCCAACACCAGAGCTTCCACGGTCAAGTTGATGTCCAGTTCGTTTTGCCGCGAACCCGTTGTTCGTTGAAGACGGACCGTCCGAATGCGATGGAGGAGCGGCAGGCGGTAGAATCTATCGAGAAAATCGACAAAACTCGACAGGTCGCCGTGCGCTTGAATGAGGTACTCAAGGCGAGTAAATGGAGGCTTTTTCGATGCCGTGACATTTGTTCGAGTATCGGCCGGCTTCGGCAAGACGCTGAATGCGCTATTCGCGAAATCGCTCGCCCGAAGCATCTCGACCAGTTTGTTCGAATACTCTCGCCGCGAAAAGCTGACATCCGCGGGCAAGCTCAGTTTCTTGTAGATCGCTTGGCGCTGTTTGTCTTTCTGAATCGCCAACAGCTTTAGCTCGTTCTCGCCAACGGCGGTGCGCAGCGTCTTAGTTGTGGCCGCCCGTTGAACGGATGGCTGATAGTAAAACTTGTAGCCGAAGAATCCCCCGCCACCGACGAAGATAAACAGCAGCAAGAGAACAACAAGCCTGCGTTCACGTCCGCTCATGGGCCGAACCCTCCAAAGTCGCCGTCGTCAAAGTCGAGTTTCCGCTTCGCCGGCGCCTTCGCAGTAAACGTCAACTCGTATTTCTCTTTAGGTCGCTTTAACAGGTTGAGCTTGGCTTCAAAGGTCTGCGCGAAACGAAACCGATCAGGCCCTTGGTTTGCTTTGAGGGTCATCGGTGGCACGTCGTAGGCGCCTTCGAGGCTCAACAGTCGCTTGAATTCGTCCATGGGACGCGGATCCGAATAGACGCCATTGATCGTCAAATTTGCGACGTATTTCCCTCGATCCGATTTGCTTTCGAGTGCATTTCCCGTGATCTGAACCAACCGCATTCGATCATTATCCTTGAATCGAGCGGTTAGGTCGTAAAACTCATCAAGCCAATTCACGTCCGCGGCCAGCCAATCATCCAGTGCTTTGATGCGGGCCACTTCCGGTGCCATTGTGATCAGTTGTTGTTCCATTTCCGTTTTCTCTCGAAGCAATCGGCGATTCTCGTCGCCTTTCTTCGACAGGTCACGGTAGGCGAGCGTGCCCAGTGCCAAGACCAGCACAGCGACCAAAGCACCAGCCATCGCATAAAGTCGCCGATTCGGATCGACTTGCGGCTTCGGCTCTTTGGGTTCGGCCAGATTGACCGGAAGTTCAGCCGAAATGGCACGCAACGCGATTAGGCCGGCCGCCCCCGCCAACCCGCCAGAAAAGCCATCGGCCGCCGCCACTCCGACCAGCGGGTCGTAAGCATGGACTGGGATTGCCAACGTGCTTTGCAAACGCTCGCGGAGACCGCCTGGCGAATCGGCCTCAGCGAGATAGAGGGTGCGAACCGGCTGATCGGGTGATTGGCTCGAGTGAATGGCCAAATTGCGTCGAATCTCGTTCAACAACGCCGCATCGGTCGCAACCGCGGGTGCCGGCAACGGCCTTGCCAGAATCGTCTGTTGATTCCGAGCGACTTGGAATTCACCCCATTTGTCACCTCGAACAAGAAGCGCTATCGCAGATCCGGCTGGATCAACCGGCGGCACAAACTGCATGTTGATGGCCGACTGAAGTCCTGCAAGCAACGCAAATGGCCGCGGCGACACACCGGCCAGCTTCAACCCGGCGGCATTACACATCTGCTTAACTGCGTCGATGAACTCCCGACGGCAAGCCACGACCATCGCACGGCGCGAGTCCGGAGTATCCAACGACCTCATCGAAACATAGTCGATGACCGCCCCATCAACACCCTCAGTCAGCTCCTTCATCGCTTGAAATCGCACCACCGCGGGTTCATCGCGGGCCGGCACTGGAGGGTGCTTGATTTCCTTGAACACGAGTCGGTCTCGCCCCACGCAAACCAGCAGAGGGGCAGGGGAGACACCCGCCTCTTTCAAACGTTCGCGCAAGCGCCGGCCAATCGCGTCAGCCGTCGCGATTGTTAACGGGGTCTCGTCCCACGAATACGCTGACTCAAGTTTGACTGAACTTCCTTTGACCGTTGCCGAGACAAAGTGAATCCGTGTCGCGTCTGAATCAAGTGCCAAAAATCGAGCCAACGTAGACCTCCTCGACTAACTCGGATCGGGTTGCGATGCCGTTCACGACGAATCGCACCAAATCACTCTTCATACGGATTGAATCCCTTGCCAAGCTCTGTCAATTCGCGCCAAAGCAGAATGCGCGGCCTGCTGTTGTTGGTATCAACGACTGCCTCAACCCGGGCGATCGGTCCGCCATTTTCAAAAAAACCGATCGACTGGATACGGTAGACCTGGGTTCGAGCCGTGATATATCGTTCGAGAGTCCGTAACTTATCGACGGGTAAGTTCGCTTCTGTTAACAGCCAAGCCACGGTCTCGTAAGTGGCGTCCGTTCCGCCCCCATTGGCATACGACGGTCGATGCTGAATTATCGCTTGAACGTCGGCATCGGTCATTCCCGGCAAGGCCGCCAGCACTTCCATTGGGGCCGTGTTCACGTTGACCCGCGCCGGCAGTTCCGTGTTTCTTTGCGTTGTCGTTTGGTTCAGTAGAACCGGTAACAACTGTCGCAGTTTGGCGGGGTCGTTCAACGGGCTGGCCACCGTAACAGTTCGTTGATTTCGCCCACTCCCTGTCGTAAATGACACGCTGCTATTGACGAGTTCATACCGCGACGCAAGAGATCGGGGCCGTTGGCCCGATTCACCGGCGACGATTGAATTCACCTTCTCTTGAATCTGCTGCGAGCTGTTCGCCGTCGTCGATGGCATTCGGCCACCCGCCGCGACCGCCGTTGGGGCCACGGAACGCGCAAGAATGATGTAGTTCGCCAGGTCAGATCCACCGATTTCAGTCAGTTTTTGAAGCAGTGTTTTTAGGTCGCTGTCATTGAGGTTGGTCTTAGGGTTTCCGGTGCTATCGACGTTTCGCTCACGCGAATAGACGGTCAAGTAGGCGGACCATCCCGGATCGAACCCATTGCCGTCGTCCTCACCTGAATCTTGAGTGCCGTTGCGGTTGCGATCAGTTCCGAACAGGAGCTGTGGCGTAACATCACGAACCTGCAACAGCTCCTCGATGGTGTCGAGCGGGCCGTTCTTACATTGATACGGAGGCGACATGGCCGCATACGTTGACCCCTCGGCTCCAGCGGGTCGAGGGTTGTCATCAGCGTCAATCCAATCGATGATCGCGTCCGCGATTTCCTCGGTCACATTCGGTAGCTTCATCAACACGTCATGGGCGATCTGACCGGTCGGATCGAGTTGCACCAACGAATTGATGTTG
Source organism: uncultured Alcaligenaceae bacterium (assembly GCA_964515185.1). Classification (GTDB taxonomy): domain Bacteria; phylum Planctomycetota; class Planctomycetia; order Gemmatales; family Gemmataceae; genus CAZESP01. Next base: position 60,042 of record CAZESP010000002.1, on the reverse strand, counting down.
ATTTTCCCGGATTCGTCGGTGACCCCATATCGAAAGGTACGGCTACCACTTTCGGTTCCCGGTGGAATTGCAGCGATGATGCTGAAGCTCCCACGACGTTGTGGACTACTGTCGGAATGGACGAGGATGCGCTGAAACGCGGATTCGTTGTCGTAGGGATTGCTGCTCAAGATGGCGCTGTAGGCATCCGGGTTGGACAAGACACCCATGGCATAATGGATACCCGATTCAGCCAGACCCAGGGATTGAGTCGCGCGAATCGCGCTGCTGGCAGCCCGGTATTCCGATGTCATCAATTCGCTGAACTGAAAAGCCGCCAATGATAACAACACGACGATAATTAGCACGGCCAGCAACACAACTCCCTGCCGGTTGGCCTGGGGACTGCCGGAGAATCGTGTCCTGTTTGTCATTCGCATCATGGTGTGGTTGTGACGCCCGTACCGCCAGCCTCTCCAGAACTAGGTCCCGATGACGTCGGGAAGCCAATAACATGGCGGACCTCTAAGAGGTCATCGGGTTCTCGGCCCGGCCTCTGTAGGCCGAATCGAATCTCGACCGCCCGCGGAGCTCCTTGTGGCGTCTTGCCATCGGGGCCAGGCGTTGAACCGTCCCAACTATCCTGCCAACTGCTGCCGTCAAAATAACGGAACGAGAGCGTACGAACCTCGGGGAAGATCACATAGTTTGCCTCGTCTCCAATCAGTTCGCCGGCGTTTTCAGCGGTGGGGTGCCGGTCTTCCTGCCTCGCCAAGCCGCCGTCGGTCGCCAACCAATAGGTCACCAATCGCACATCGCTTCCAACGGGCATAGCGGAAGTTTGGGATGTTGCGTCCGTCCTCAACGAAGCCATTAACGCTCGCGTCAATCGACTGGAAAACAGAGTCAAGCGATTCGAGTCACCATTGACGCCAAGTTGGAACGACTCCGAAACGCTGGTCGTTGCTGTCGCTGACGTCGCTGACGCGGTGGTCGTATCCGTCGTGGTCGTCGTGGTCGATGTACTACTCGATGTCACGGGCTGGAGAGAGCCAACGGTGCCGGCAATATCCGAGTTGAATTTGTTGACGATGACCCGGACCAGCGTCGTTTCCTCAACCGTGTCACGCCCAAGCTGCATGGAGTTGATCTGGACATCCATCGACACATAGAGTGCCGCCATCAGCAGCAACGCGATTGCTGACGCCAACAAGACCTCCAGCAGCGTGTAGCCATTTCGCCGTACCGTCACGCTAAGACCCTCCGGTCATGGTCGTCGACGTGGTTGACGACGGGTCGGGTTCAATGGCACCCTTGGCGTTCGAATCGAAGATCATTTGGCTTTGCGTTGTTTCGACGACATTACCATTGGGGAGAGTCTTGTGAACTCGAACGGTCGCCCGCCACAGATTCGGAATCGAACTCTCCTGCGAGGCCTCCAACGACCATTTCCACTCAGGCGCCTCGTCAAACTCCGCATCGCTTTGAGACGACAACGGCACAATCCCAAAGGCGATCTCGTTCATCTTGGACTGACATAACTGACCGGCTCGCACAAGATCGCGTGCCTCTTCGGCTGTTTCAATGCTGTCGGAAATCAGTTTGCCGATTCCGATGAGAGCAATCAGAAAGATCGCTAGAGCCACGAGGACTTCGAGCAGCGACACTCCGGGGCGACTGTGGGCCGCGTTGGTGCGGATCATCGGCCAGCCTCCATGGGCAGAGGGCGCACGCGAACCGACCCCGTCAATCCGCGGACGTAAATCTCCAGAGGTCGCGTGTTGTCAGCCGAAAGGACGATCCGGCAATCCGTGTTGTAAGTGCCGTCGGGTTCGATCACGAACAACGTCGTCCAGCCCGAACCGGAAACAGCAGCACCGCCATCGCCGGCCCCCGTCCCCGAATCACCGCCATCGTTCAACTGAAAACGAATATTGCTCGGCAGGTGGTCCTCGACGACGAGCGGCGTTCGATTGGAGGTCGGTTCGTTGGTGGTCTGCTGCCCTTGGCTATCGCCACCCCAGTGTTCAGGATCATCCGGTGCAACACGAAACGATCCCGTGCCGCTGGTCACCGCAAACCGATACGGCCTGCCTTCCTCGATGGCCCGAGCACGAGCTTCGGCCCAATTCGCCTTGAGCATATCGGCGCCGGCATCTAACCGCATTTCGCTGTACATGCCGTCGATCGACGGATACGCAATCACCAAGACGACCACCAAGATCGCCATGACGATGAGAACTTCGACGAGCGTAAAAGCGGCACGCGCAGCCATGTCTTCAGTGCGTCTCCAATTAGCTTCCGCCTGGCCAATTGCCGATGGTCTCGCCGTCTTGCGTTGTTGTCCAAATATCAGGCTTAAGGCCGTTATTGCGGCTTCCCTGCGGGTCGTACTGATACTGCTGACCCCACGGATCGATGAGAGCCGTCGCCGAATCGATGAGCGGTTTCATCCCGTTCGGAGGACTAAGCAGATTGTCCAGCGTTTGCGGGCGTTCCCCGCATTTGGCTTCGTACTCTTTCGCCCGCTGAGTCAAGTTTTGGATGTCGATTGTGGCTCGGTTTTTTTTCGCGTCTTCGAGGTAACCGAAGACGAAGATGCTGCCGACGCCGGCAAGGACGAGGACGATCGCGATTGCGATCAACACTTCGATTAGCGTGAAAGCGTTGCGCCGCGCCCCAACTCGGCGCGAGAACCGCATTTCGGGGTGGAGTTTCATGTTTCTTGTTCCTTGATGAGGGATGGTTGCCATTACGATTATTCTAGGTGGCCTGCCATGAAAACACCATGAGAGACCATCATCTGCTATTGCGGTCGGCTGCCGTTAGTTTGCAACCTTTCCCATCTTGAACACCGGCAACAACAAACCCAAAACGACGACCAGGATCACGCCGGCCAGAATCATGAGCATCACCGGTTCCAACAATCGAACAAACAGTTCCAGTTGCCGCGACGTTCGTTTGTCAAGGCTATTCGAAATATCGACGAGAACGGTTTCAAGCGTGTTGCTTTCTTCCGCGATCGCGACCATCTCAACGACATCTTTCGGGAAATACCGGCAATTCCCCAGCGGTGCAGCGAGGCTGTTACCCGCAGTGACGTTGGCGGCGGAATTTTCGATGGCTTCGCTCAAGACCTTGTTCCCGGCAGAGTCCTTGGCAATTTGCAACGCTCGTAGGATCGGAATGCCGTTATGGAGGAGCGTACCCAAGATTCGCGTGAAACGCGCCAGGGCGAGATTTAGGAACAGGGTGCCCGCAACTGGAATTCGTAGTCGCAATCGATCGTAATGATACCGCCCCCGTGGAGTGCGAAAGTACTTGAACAGCCCGTAAATACCGAATCCGAAAAGGATCGCCACCCACCAGCCATTCCACTGAATGAAGTGGCTGGTGTTGAGCAGCAAAGTCGTCAATTCCGGCAATTCGCCTTTCTCACGCAGTCGATCAAAGATCTTCTCGAAGCGAGGCACGAAGAAAATGATGAGAACGTTGACGATGACGAACCCGGCCGTGGCCAAGAAAACCGGATATGCCATCGAACCGATAACTTTCGACTTGAGCTCTTCCTGATACTCCGTGAAGTCGGCAATTCGTTTGAGCACGTCTTCGAGGAAGCCGCCCTCCTGGCCCGCACGAACCATGCTCACGCTCAGTTCGTTGAAGACTCGTGGATGCAAAGCCATCGCCTGGGCGAGTCCCGTTCCGTCGGCAACTTTGAGTCGCACTTCGCGAAGAACCGCGGCCAAGCGCGGATTGCTACTTTGGCGCTCGAGCAGATCGAGGCTTCGCAACAGCGGGACGCCCGTCCTCAAGAGGTCGGCCAACTGCGAATAAAAGGTGGCCATGTGCCGGCCGCTGACGCGCCCAAAGAACTTCCGTCCGGCCTGTTGTGCCGCAGGCTGAATCTTGATCGGGAACATGCCCCGAGCATCCAACATCGCCATCGCTTCACGGTCGTTACCGGCCGTGAGCGTGCCCGTGTTGCGCTCGCCCGAGGGTGACAGTGCTTCGTAGGTAAAATCCGGCATTGGCTCGTTGCGTCCGTATGAGGTTCATTAAGCGATAATGTCGCCGGCCGTCACGCGGGCGACTTCATCCACGGTCGTGGTTCCGTTCAGGACTTTGCGCCAACCGTCTTGGCGAAGCGTAATCATGCCGTTTTTCAATGCCAGGTTTCGAATGACAACCGCGTTCACTCGTTGCGTAACCAACTCGCGGATATCGTCGCCGGTCACCATCAACTCGTGGATGCCCGTTCTGCCGCGGAACCCCGATTGACGGCATGCCCGGCATCCGGCACCCTTCCACAGGTGAACCTTGTCGCCTCTCTTGCGTTCCGCGGCCGGGAAATCTTCCGGCAAATCCTCTATCGGAATCTCGATGTCAATCTTGCAATCAGGGCAAATCGTCCGAACCAGCCGTTGAGCCATCACGCCTTCGACCGTGCTTCCGACGAGAAACGGCTCAATCCCCATGTCGATGAGCCGAGTGAACGCGCTGGGGGCGTCGTTGGTGTGAAGCGTGCTGAACACAAGGTGACCCGTCAGCGATGCCTGAATTGCGCTCTCGGCAGTCTCCAAGTCTCGCATTTCGCCGATCAGAATCACGTCCGGGTCATGGCGCAAGATACTTCGCAATGCCGTCGCAAACGTCAGATTGATTTTGGTGTGAACCTGAATCTGACTGATTCCCGGCTGTTGGTACTCAACGGGATCTTCGACAGTGATGATCTTCGTCGTCTCGTCCTTGATTTCGTTCAAGGCGCTGTAGAGCGTCGTCGATTTACCCGAGCCGGTCGGACCCGTGACCAAGATGATTCCGTGTGGCAAGTCGATGAGCTTCTTGAATGTCGCGTGGATGTCCGACATCATACCGACGTTTGTCAGATTAAAGACCATCCGAGTCTTATCGAGCAGTCGCAACACCATGCCTTCGCCGTGGATCATCGGAATAATCGACACGCGAACATCGATTTCGCGGCCGCTAATACGCATCTTGATTCGCCCATCTTGGGGCAATCGTTTTTCGGCAATGTTCAGCCGCGCCATGATCTTGAGTCGTGTTACGATGGCATTTTGAAAGCGACTGATTTCGCCGGGCAGTTTCTGTGTCTGCAACAGGCCGTCGATTCGGTAACGAATGCGTAGCGACTTCTCTTCAGGTTCGATGTGAATATCACTGGCTCGTTCGTTCGCCGCCTCGATGAGAATCTGATTCACCAACTTGACGACCGATGCCTCCGAGGCTTGGCGCGCGAGGTCACTGTCATCGGCTTCGATGCCCTCGAGCAATTCCACGTCATCCCCACGTTGTTCCATCAACGCAGTGACCGTATCACCGCCGACGCCGAAATGCTGCTTAATCAGCCGCGCAATCTCGCGAGGACTAGCCAGCACGGGCTGGATGTACAATCCTGTCACCGTCTGAAGTTCGTCCAACGCGTAGACGTCAGAAGGATTGCTCGTGGCGACGACCAGAGTACCGTCATCGCGCGACAGAGGGATCAGGTTGTAAGAATGAATCAATTTATGAGGAATCGTCGCCAACGCATCTGGGGACACTTGCGTTTTCGTCAGATCGACGACTTCAAGCCCGAACTCGTCGGCCAGAACATTGAGGACGTCGAGTTCTTTGGCAAAACCTCGCTCAATGAGGATCTCGTGCAGCGGCTTCCCCGGCGCCGCGGCTTGCGCATCGGCGATCCGTGGCAAATCCGACTCTGCAAGGAGTTTCTTGGCAATCAGACGTTGTGCGATCTGCATGAATCATCTCGACGTCGCGAAGGAGGGTCGATCGTCACAGGGTTAAACCCTGCTTCATATTCAAAGTAACGCCCTTATGCCGGTTTCGCCAACCCGCTGCCGCAGTTCGCGAAGAACATCCGTTGGCAGAATCGGCAACATTGTTCCAGCGAGAGTCATTGCGACCAGATTCAAAATGCCGGCAGACAACAATGGGCGGACTTGAGGAAATCTGCCTCATTTCTCAAAGGACATTGTCCCAAATTCGTAATAACTCGCAGATGCCCTTTGAACTCGCCGCTTTCGCCAACCCGTAACTCAAACCGGGAATCGCTCGGACCTCAACTATTCTGACGGGGATCTGATGAGAATTTGATGAATGGCATATTGAATCGCGTCGCGAACAGACGGGTCCGCATCGTGTTCGAACTTCCGAAGTGCCTCAATTTTGGCGGCGTCGCCGACGTTTCCCAAGACAATGGCAGCATTACGGCGAAGGCCGGATCGCCGGGTTCGCCAAATGGCTGTGTCGCGAAACCGCGCTCGAAACGCGGCCTCGTCCATCATGAGGACTTCAAAGGCATCCAGTCGCTCCGGCTCGGAATGAGACCGTCGATTCCACGGGCAAACCTCTTGGCAAACATCACACCCGAATAGCCAATCATCTATGCCTGGGCGCAGCTCCTCGGGAACCACGCCGCGCTTCTCGATTGTCAAATAACTGATACACCGACGCGAATCGAGCCATCCCGGACCCGTGAAGGCTTCCGTAGGGCAGGCATCCAGGCATGCGGTGCATGTCCCGCAATGCGACATGTGATGGGGTTCGTCGGGAGACAATTCGAGGTTGGTCAACAAAGCGCCGAGCAATAAATAGCTGCCGCGGTGCTTGTTGATAAGCATGGTGTTCTTGCCGATCCAGCCGAGGCCGGCGCGTCTTGCAAAGTCGCGTTCCAGTAACGGGGCCGTGTCGACGACGGCTCGTCCCCGGCACGACGGAACTTCGGTCTGCAACCAACGCAACAGCCGCCGCAGTTTCTCTTTGATAATGTCGTGATAATCGGGTCCGCTCGCGTATCGGGCAATTTTCCCGACGACCGTTTGGGCTGGGGCTTCGTTCACGGCGGGCGCCGATGACTCCGATAGATATTCCATGGCGACCATGATGACGGAGCGGACTTCGGGGAGAATCGAGTTTGGATGACGCCGCGCTTCGCCGTGCCGAGCCATGTATTCCATCTCGCCGGCAAATCCGCGCTGAAGCCATTCCACAAGGCGGTCGAAACCATCGGACTCGGCGGCTGGGGCAATGCCGGTCAGGCAAAACCCCAGGGCAAGGGAGTTAAACCGAATTGACTCTTCCAAAGAGGCCATCGCCCTATTATGATCTTCTGGAACGCAAAACACCACGGATGAATACCCGCGTTCAGGGAGCGTCCATACTCTGTAGGTAGTCCCATGTGTCGTGCGACCATGGGGGGAAAGGTTGTTTTTGAACCCAGGAGTCTTTTCATGCGGAATTGGGTGTCGGCTGCGTTAATGGTGTGTGGCTTGGTCGGCTTCGTTGCAGTCGCGGCTCGCGCCGACGATAAACCGAAGAACTCGATCGCCGACGTGATGAAAAAGGCCCATAAAGAAGGTCTGTTGAAGAAGGTCACGGGCGGCAAGGCCGACGACGCCGAGAAGAAGGAATTGCTTGCCCTTTACGAGGACCTTGCCAAGAACAAACCGCCAAAGGGTGACGAAGAAGGCTGGAAGAAGAAAACCGAGGCCATCGTGAAGGCCGCTAAGGAAGTCTCCGGCGGCGACGCCAAGGCCGTTAAGGCTCTTGGAAAGGCCACCAATTGCAAGGCCTGCCATGACGCGCACCGCGGATAGTCGGATCGAATGACATTGGACAGCCGTCGCGAGGTCACCGGATGTCGCGACGGCTTTTTTCTTGGTTGAAGCCATGATTGACGCGGAGTCGATTGCTAACGTATTTCGGAGTTGCGGTTTCACTCACGTTGTCTGGATTCCCGACAGCCACTTGGGCCAATGGGAATCGGCCCTTTCGGCCAGCCATCATCCCCAGTTGATTCGGGCATCGCGTGAGGGTGAGGCCATTGCCGTCGCCGCTGGTTTGCACATCGGCGGCAAAATGCCGATTGTCGTCATGCAGTGCACGGGATTGTTTGAGGCCGGCGACGCATTACGCAACGCTGTTCACGATCTCGGTCTGCCGTTGTGTCTCTTGGTCGGTGTTCGAAGCTACCAAGCATATCTCGCCCGGCGCACGTCGGATAATTGCCCCAAGTTCACCGAACCCATTCTGACAGCATGGCAGTTGGCGTTTCAGTGGTTGCGAACCGGGTTTTGCGCCGAGGAAATCGAACAGGCCTTTCGCCAAATCACGGAGTCAGGTCTTGCGGGTGCCGTTCTTATGCCGGAGTGATCGCCATGGCCATGCCCCTCAGAGACGCACTCGAACCCATCGCTGAAAACCGAGGCGATCGAGTGGTCATTTCAACGATGAGTGCTGTCGGAGTTTGGCCGGAACTCTCAGACACGCCTTTCGATTTCGCCTACATTCCATCGAGCATGGGGCAGGGGCCGTCCTTGGGCTTAGGTCTGGCATTGGCGACCAAGCGCGGCGTGGTCGTCCTATGTGGCGACGGCAGTCTTCTCATGAATCTCGGTTGTCTGGTGACGATCGCGACAAATCCAGCCCCGTTATGGTTGGTCCTTCTGGAAAATGGTCTCTACGAGGTGACAGGGGGACAGCCAATTGCGGGAGCGGGCCAAACCGATTTCGAGGGTCTGGCTCGTTCCGCCGGCATCGGTCGCGCCCACTCCTTCGTTGATCGGCAACAGTGGCAGAGCAGCGCTCCGTTAGTATTCTCTGGAGACGGACCGGTTTTTGTAAGGCTGGCCGTCGAGGGAAGGCTTGGCCAATTGACGCCCTCGCCCCCGCGACCGATGGCCGAACAACTCGCTCGACTGCGAAACGCCCTCGGCAGCTAATGGGGCGTCGACCTAACGCTTCACCGATTGCCAGACCACTCGGGTCGCCTCCTTGCCGGCCGCCAGAAGTTGGTCCAGCAATCGTTTGAATTTGCCTTCATCGGCTTCGTCGCGGAGGCATCGTAAAAGGGCCACCGCACGCCCCTCACTCAAGCGGTCGAGCATGGCCGGCAGTAGTGCCTCGTCGATGCCGTGAATTCGGCCCACGGCTGTACAAACGGGAACCGCCGCGGCCATGCGATCAGCGAACTGTTCACGAAGTACCAACAGCGCCTCGCGGATATTCTGCTCCTTGGGCCGTTTGGGATTCTGCCAATCGTAAGGCGGATTCCATTCCATCGCAGGCGATAACAAGTCGATGTGAGTGAGCACGCCGATTACGGGTGGCATTCGAAGATCAGGTCGTTGCGCCAATCGCGCTCTCAATTGGTCGAGCATGATTGAGTCGGCTTGCCGCGCCGGATTGCGTGCGTGCGACACGAGTAGAATCAGATCGGCACGCGACGCCGCTTCAACCGCCGCCTCAATTTGTTCGTCACCCGGGCCGTCCTGACCATATCCGACCGTGTCCAGCAACACCAAGTCTCCTTGGAGATTGGCCCGTTGAAGTCGATACCGTGTGACGGCGGCGGTCGCCGGCAGAGCATCCGTCAGAGCCTGATTGTCGCCGAGCATCGCGTTAATCAAACTCGACTTGCCGGCTTTCACTTGCCCAATCAGGGCGATGGTCACGGAAGCGAGCGTGGGTTTCGGTTGCTCGCCAATCGCCGGGGCAATTTCTTTGGGTGGGTCCTGAGCCTGATGCTGCCGTATCAGCTCGCGGTATCGCCCAGCGCCCACACGCAGCCGGCCACTATGAAGCTCGATCAAATATGTACCGATGCGATGCAAGAACGACTGATAGAACCAGAGCAGCAGGTTCTGCTGAAGCAGATCCCATGTTCCGCCAAGCCCCACTCGGGCGGCAATAAACCGCGCCCCGGTTTCGACGGGATTCAGTAATGCCGAGCCGAGCCAATAGAGGTTGTTGATGCGTTTGTACCAGGAATGAGCTGAGCGAGCTCGCTTCCAGTCGTTGATCGTGAGAAGGTGACTCCCTGGAACATACCGTTGAACCAACTCGGAAAGGTCGAAAGCCGCCAATTCGGCGACAGCCAGTATCTCAGGAACTGTGAGATTCCCATAGAGGTCTTGCGTCCCCGGATGATAATACCGAGCGATTTCGAGGGCCAACTCGTTGGCCGTCTGCAAGTAGAATTTCGGTTCACTGAGCCGATCCGCGGGTTGCTGGTTGGCTTCATCGATTCTCTTGTTGACAATCTTCCACGCTTCAAGATCCCGTTCCGTCGCGTGCATCGGCGGGTTCAAATCGACGGGCGGAAGGAGTTGCCTTTTTCGCTGCCAATACCACGCCAAGAGACCGGCAATGGCGAAACTTGTCGCCATTGGCCACCAGACAATGAACGTCCATCCAGTATGCCAAATGTGATAACTGCCTGCCGCCATCAGAAACGCGAACGGCAAGACAATCAACGCCGCAAGGATCGCCAAACGCCAACGGCTCATTTCAGCGTCGCTCCGGTTTTCCAGGCCGCTTCCGCGGCGGTGACCTGTTCTTGGAAGTATCGCTGCATCTCTTCAACGGTCGGCGTGTGGCCGCGACGGCTTTCGGCAACGTAATGACAGAATGCCTTGCCCAGAGCAAACGTCGATGAGCCGCCGTAGACGGCTCCGGCGACCGAACCAATCGACGGCACGACCTTCAGGAGTTCCCGTCGAGTGTGGCTTCCTTGCATCGCCAGTTCAAGCTCGCCAAACCGAGTCGCTAGGGATGGATCACCCAACTCCTCGGCGAGATTGTGAATCATTCGGCGATAGATTCCGGGAAGCCAGAGTAGATCGACAAATGGAATGGGAACGGCGCCGGCAGTGGCCGCCAATAGGCTCCAACCGATGACCGTCGGCATGACGCGACGCAGATGAGCGTCTTTCCACTCACGGGAAACCGCATCTAGCGTCTGGATTGTCTGCCGATGAACATCCGGCAGCATGGCGAGCAACGCCTCTTTCAGACGATCGCCGCCGTACGTTGGTTGGTCGTATCCATCCTCGGGCCGCGTCAGATCAACCGCCACCATGCGATCAGCCAGTGCCTCAAATCGTTGCCGTTGCATTTCCATGCTTCGAATGAGGTCCGCCGGAATGGCTGGGTAGTCGCCAACGTTCGTGTGGACATCGAATAGTGGTAACGGATAACTGGGCGGATGCTGCTGCAACGGATAAGCCTCATGGAGGCACGAAAGCACGAGGAGTACCGGTCGCGATGGTTTGGCCTTCCGAATTGCTTCCAGATGATGGACCAAGTTTCCCTGTGCGTGGTCGAGCGCTTTTGCCGTTACGATCACGACATTAGCTTGGTCTCCGAAACGGGCCAGATCTTCAGCCGGGTCGTACCCGGGTTCGTCGATTCCGCGGGTATCGAGGAAACGAATCACGGGAGCGTCGGCGTTGGGGAATACATACTCACGTGAGAATCGAGTACATGGCCTAAAACCCAAACCGATCTCCGCGTCGTTCGAACCGGTCAAGAACTTGACGATCGACGTCTTGCCGCTCTGGGTCTTGCCAATCAACCAAAACACCGGGACCGATTCTCGCTTGCGCAATTCCTCCATCCGCGCCGCGAATTCGGCATCATCGGGCGTTGAGGTCCACCAATTGCGAATTCGTTGCCACATTATCGCTTACCCAATTCCCCGTTGAGTGGATCGCGCGCTTTCATAGCGCCTTTGAACCATCTTACCGAGTTCGTTGGCGAGGTGGGTCGCCTTGACCTTGATCCGTGAACCGGGTATTCCAGGGGTTGATTATGAGCGACGCCACCGTGCGATATCCGCGAGTCTGGAGCGATCGCGACTCGACCGTGACACCCAACGGTCGGATCGCGGAGACGAATTTCGTTCCCGGTGAAGTAATGCTGGAGCAGGCGGCGGAGTTGTTTCTGCGCGAATCGTTGCGATCAACACTCGGTCGCCGCCATCGCGAATTGCGCCCATTCTCTCGCGAGTGGTTTGAAGGAATCGACTTTGAGCGCTACGAACGTCAGGCATCGTGGTTGCCTCGGCTCCTCGAATTTGAAAAGCACCGGGGAGAAACAGTCGTGGGATACGGCGACGGCTTGGGGGCCGATTGGATCCAATACGCTCGAGCCGGAGCCAATGTCGTGGCTTGCTGCCGCAACGACGAGCAACTGCATCTTGTTCGCGAGAATTTCAATCGTGCGGGCCACACCGCACGATTTCTCGTCTGTCCTGAAAGTTCGTTCCCAATCGCCGACAGTAACGTGGACGTCGTTTGCACCAACTTTGCCCACGGCTCTAATGTCGGCGAGATAACTCGGATTCTGCGGCCCGGCGGAAAGGTGCTGGCTCTTTTTCCTGCCCGATACGACCTTGGGTTCTGGCTCACCTACTTCGCGCCATGGGCCAAGCTATTCCTTCGATCGTTGAACCCGCTTCCTGACCGGCCACGGCTCAGCCTCCGAGAAGCACGGCGGTTGTTTCATACGCTGGTTGATCACCGCGTACGCAAGCGATTGCTGCGCCGAAGCGACTTACCCCACCTGATTCGTTGGTTGCCGCCTGAAGTGTTGGAGCGGACTTTCGGCAAGATCGTAGTGCTGAAGGCGTTCAAGCCAGTGCAGGTGATCGCGGCTCACCGACACGCCGCCTAATAAAAACGCCCGCAGAGTTCTTCCGCGGGAGTTGAGGATTCGAAGGAAAATCGGGGCAGCGGTTCCCAGCACGGGCGGGCAATCACCACAACCGCCGCCCAACCGCTACCCCGAGTGCCGGCAAGTGTGATACACACGCCGACTTCGCAACCTTACCTCTCGTCTGAATTCCACGCAACCTTCCCAACCCGCGGATGGCGAACTGAGCTGCGTGGATGACATCCAAAAAGACGATTGTGCCGATTCTGATGCCCCGCGGCGTTCACATTTGTTCCACCGTTTGAATTCCGAGCAAGTGCAATGACTGCTGGATGACGCGGGCCGTTAGGTCGCACAGTAGAAGGCGGCTGTTTCGCAACTCAGCAGTTTCCGCTCGCAGGACGGGACAATTCACGAAGAAACCGCTGTAGCTTTTGGCCAGATCCCACAGGTAAGCCGTAATCATGTTCGGCTTGTAGTCGGCCGCTGCCATGAGCAAGGCCTCTTCGAATCTCAGCAATTGCAGAGCCAGCGATCGCTCGTTGGGATGCTCCAACACGACCAGCGGGGGCGACTGCCGATAGGGTTCGGTGTCAATCGACTCCTTGCGAAAAATACTGCGGCTCCGGGCATACGCGTATTGCATATAGGTTGCCGTGTTTCCATCGGTCGCCAGCATTTTTTTCCAATCAAATACATAGTCGGACTCCCGATTCTGGGACATATCCGAGTATTTGACGGCGCCGTAGCCAACGGCTTCGATCACCGCGGCACGTTGATCGGGCGCAAGCTCCGGCACATCCTGATTCGCCTTGATACGCTCCGTTCGCGTTCGCTCATAGACTCGCTCGGCTTCCACCAGCGACTCATCCAGCAGTCGTCCAAGGGTGACGGCACCACCTTCTCGCGTCTTGATCGGCTTGCGGGTCGCAGCATCGAGTACCGTACCGAAATTGACATGAGCGAGTTTCACCTTGTCGAAGCCGCATATCCGCGCAATCGCAAACAACTGATCGAAGTGAAACTTCTGCCGTGTGTCAACGACGTAGAGGATCTCATCCGCGTTCCACTGTGAGATTCGATACCGAATCGTCGCAAGGTCCGTCGTCATGTAAGTGAACGCCCCGTCGCGTTTTCGAATCAAGGCCGGCGGCGCGTCCGGATCATCGCCGACAAAAACACCTACTGCGCCTTCGGTCTCCCGAGCGATGCCCTTGGCCAGCAAATCATCGACCACATCCGGCAGCATCGGGTTATAGAAGCTCTCGCCAAGAGTCACGTCATGTTGGATCCCTAGTCGCCGGTAGATCTGATGGATTTCGTCCATGCACCATGGCATGAACTGTTTCCACAAGGCCGTGTTCTCCGCATCGCCCGCATGAAGCTTCGCCGTTTCGTCCCGGCATCGTTGAACGTGGACGGCAGCATCCCCCGTGGCTTCCGGATCGTCGTCGTCCTCTTTCGCCTTGGTCAACTCGCGCACTTTCAAATAAATGCGCAACATTTCCTTCACGGGGTCCGCTTTGAGCGCCGCCTCGTCCCGAAACTGCTTGTAGCCGTATAGCAGCATTCCAAATTGCGTTCCCCAGTCACCCAAGTGATTGTCCGTGACGACTCGATGCCCAAGATATCGCAACAATCGAGATAGTGCATCGCCGATGATTGTGCTTCGCAGATGGCCGACGTGAAGCGGTTTCGCCACGTTCGGCGACGAAAAGTCGATGACGTAGGTATTCGTTGGTGACGGCGGCGAGACACCGAACTTGGGTTCGGTCGCCATGAGCTGAATCTGCCGCCCCAACCACTCGGGCTTAAATCGAAGGTTGATAAACCCAGGCCCAGCGACCTCAGGTCGTTCCAATTGTTCACCGAGGTCGATCTTGGCTGCTATTTCCTCGGCGACTTCGCGAGCTGGCCGGCCCAGTTCCTTGGCCAACCCCATGCTGCAGTTCGCCTGATAGTCCGCATGTTTGGGATCTTGGGCCAACTTGACCTGGGCCGCATACTTGGCCGCGTCGCGGGTCATTCCCGTTAGGACGGGGATCAATTTGTTCTGCAAGAATTGTGAGAGATTCATCAATCGTTCCTGCCACCTGGCAATCGAAAAGCCTCCCGCCGCGCCTTGGGGCGACCTCGCCCACAATACACAACGAGAGGCTCGACCCGTTTTTTAGTTCGCTCAGCTTCTGGCCCAGTCTACCCTCGGCGCATCCGCCCAAAGGTCCTCCAGCCCATAATAGGCTCGAGTATCCGGATCGAAGACATGGACGACCAAGTCACCATAATCCTGGACAATCCACTTGCTGGCTTCGTATCCTTCGATGCTCAATCGCGTGTCGCCGGCGGCTCGAAGAGCGGCGTCGATCTCTTCGGCCAGCGTGTGCAATTGCCGGCGGCTGCTGCCGGTGCAAAGGACAAAGTAATCGTACAACGGCGTGATGCCTCGAAGATCGAGGACAAGAATGTCACGGGCCTTGTGATCGTCCGCGACTTGTGCGGCCAAGCGAGCCCGTTCGAGGACGGGGGCCAAGCGACTGTTGGTTTTTCTGCTCAAGGTAATTGGCTTCAATGGACCTCCTCAGGACACTCCACCAGCGATGAGATACGTCGCCGCGTCATCGACACGACTCAAATCGCGTTGTGTGTCCTCCCCACTCCATTATTACGACGTCGCGTTCATTTGGGGAGTTCTTGGCGTCACAATCGCTGGCGTCAGCCCATAAATAATCGGCCCGATTGCAACCCTGGTCAAGGCTCCTCTTGCCGTTTGCAGCAGGAGACACCTTCGATGGTCTGGTCAGGCGGTAACGGCTCAGGTACATCAGCAAGACACAACGAGACGCTCGCAGGTTCTCCACTCGAGGATAACGCGATATGGCAAATGTCTTAGTCGGCCCCGCACCGCTGGATGGCATCGACGCGGAGTTTCGGAAAGTCCTTGTCGACGCAGGCCATCAATTGATCTTTCCGAAGATTGGTCGCCAGATGGTCGAAGAAGAGATACTGGCTCGGATTCCAGGCAATCGGGCCGTGCTCGCAGGGTCAGAACCTTATAATCGCCGAGTCCTCGAGGCCGCCAAGGACTTGCGAGTCATTGCCCGCGTCGGTGTCGGATACGATGCCGTGGACGTCAAGGCAGCAACCGAAAAGGGGATTGTCGTTACGATCACGCCGGGGACGAATCAGGATTCGGTGGCCGAGCATACTTTCATGTTGATCCTCGCTCTCGCGCGTCAACTGATTCCGCAACATCTTTCGATTCGCTCCGGCGGCTGGCCTCGCAACGCCAATCGCCCGCTTCGAACACAGACGCTCGCCATCGCTGGCCTCGGGCGCATCGGCAAAGCGGTGGCACTTCGCGGAATCGCCTTCGGCATGCGAGTGATTGCCCATGAACCGTATCCCGATCGCGATTTTGTCGCCCGCCACTCCATACCGCTGGTCTCGTTTGACGAGTTGCTCCGCGAGGCCGATTATCTCTCGCTTCATGTTCCGTTGTCGCCGGAATCGAGACACATGATCAACACTCGGACGCTCGAGAAAATGAAGCCGACGGCCTACTTGGTCAATACGTCCCGCGGCGGTTTGGTAAATGAGCCAGACCTTGTTGCCGCCCTCAACCAGCGGCGCATCGCCGGCGCGGCTCTCGATGTGTTCGATCAGGAGCCACCGGGTGAAAATCCCCTCTTGCTTCTTGACAACGTGGTCCTGACCGCCCATACGGCGGGAGTCGATTTCAAATCACGCGATGATATGGCGCTATGTGCTGCCGAGGCCGTCGTCGATTTGCTCGCTGGGAAATGGCCTGCCGAGAAAATCGTGAACCCCGAAGTTCGCGAGAAGTTCGAGGCCTCCCGCTAGCCGTTGTCGCCCCCGAGACTCCATGCGTTTGACGCTCTGAACCGATTGCGTGAATTGGGCGATGTGTTGCAAGCTTTGTCGCGGACGCCTCGCTACGCTTCCAAGAAAAACCGGGAAAACAGTTCGGGGTATGCAGCGATTCACGCCGGTTTTACAATGTTGCTGGACAATCTGCCACAAACAGGAGGTGGGCATGCGGCGGATCGCGATTATCAACCAAAAGGGCGGCGTCGGAAAAACGACCACGTCGGTGAATTTGGCGGCGGCTCTGGCACGGCTGGGGCAGCACGTTTGTATTCTCGATCTGGATCCGCAAGCTCATGCGACGACCCACCTTGGTGTTGAGCCGGACGGAAAAACCCCGTCAATCTACGATGTTCTCGTGAACAACTCTCCGTTGGGTGAAGCACGCCGTTTGATCTCGGAGAATCTGGCACTGGTCCCATCGGACATCAACCTCGCGGCGGCCGAGGTCGAATTGGCGGGCGTTGTCGGCCGTGAAGTCATCTTGCGCGACGCGCTCGAACAAGACACAAGCTCATTCGATTTCCTGCTGATGGACTGTGCCCCGTCGCTGGGGATCCTGACCCTCAACGCACTGGCCACCGCGGACGAAGTGTTGATTCCGCTGCAGCCTCATTTTCTCGCATTGCACGGACTGGGCAAGTTGTTGGAAACGACCGCCCTGGTGGCCAAGCGGATCAACGCAAGACTGAAGGTCACCGGAATCCTGTTGTGCCTCTATGAATCGACCACCAAACTGGCCCAGGAAGTTGCCGGTGACCTCGAGCGTTACCTGGATCGCAGTCGCGGGCAGAATGTCCCTTGGGCAAACGCTCGACTGTTTCAGACACGCATTCGGCGAAACATCAAACTGGCCGAATGTCCAAGTTTCGGAAAGTCGATCTTCGATTACGCGCCCACCTGTCACGGCGCCAGCGACTATCTGGCCCTGGCCCGCGAGATTCTCGGCGAACAGGCCGACTCGGCCGACATCGTCGATCCCGCAACGTTGACTCGGTCGCCTCGACCGGAGCCGGCTGCCCCATGATCCAAGTCCGCATCGCGAACCAGCAGAACGCCTGGTCACCGGATTTTGATCGGATTCGACTTGTTGCTCGAACCGTGCTTGACGGCGAGAAGGTTGCGTCGGCTAAGGTGACAATCGCCCTCGTAGACAACGCAACGATCCACCGATTGAACAAACAGTTCCTGGATCATGACGAACCGACAGACGTGCTGGCATTTCCTTACAGCAGTCCCAAGTCGCGAATCCTCGAAGGCGAACTGGCCATCGGCGTCGAGGTCGCTCAAGCACAGGCTCAGGAGCGTGGGCACGATATCAGCTGTGAGATCTCCCTTTACCTGATTCATGGCTTGCTTCACCTTTGTGGGTATGACGACCACGACGATGACGATTTGCTTGCCATGCGCGATCGAGAGCGACATTACTTGCGACGCCTGCAACTTCCGGATATTGCCGGCGAATAGAATTCATTCCGTTCGGATTCACGAGCGGCAACTCTGAAGTCTCAAGGAATCGTGGACTTATGCCATTGGAAAAGGCCGTTGGCATCGTCGTGCGAACCACGGACTGGAGCGAATCGAGTCGTGTGGCGACCCTATGGACTCGCGAATTTGGGCGAGTTCGAGTCTTGGCCAAGGGTGGGCGAAGGCTCAAGTCGAACTTTGAAGTTGCTCTTGACCTGCTCACGGTTTGCAGTATCGTCCTGCTCCGCAAATCATCCGGCAGCCTCGACCTTCTCACGGAAGCCCAGATGGTCGAACGCTTCCCCCGCCTCATTGGGGAAATGCCGGCACTGTATGCGGGGTATTATGTCGCGGAGTTGTTGGCGGATTGGACGGAAGACTACGATCCACACCCGCTGCTCTTCGACGCCGCTGTTGAGGTACTCCGCGACCTTGGAGGATTGGGCGAGCAAACCGGCCCGCGTCTGGCGGCATTTGAGCTGGTGCTGTTGCGAGAATTAGGCTACAGCCCCACGCTCGACTCGTGCGCCATGTGTGAGGCTTCGCTCGCGTTTGAGACCGGCGTGGCCTTTAGCCCAGCCGCGGGGGGAATGATCTGCTCGACGTGTGCGGTGGGACAACGGGAACGGCTGCCGATTAGCCGGGCGAGTTGGCAAGCCTTGCGAAGTCTTGCGGAAACGGGTCTTGGGTGGCAACAACCCGTATCCGCAACCGTTCGCGGAGAGATTCGACGGTTGCTGGGACACTACGTGAGCTACCGCATGGGCCGGCAACCAAAGCTGTTGCCATACTTGGCATCACTCCCATGAGCGGAATCGTTCGTGGAGCAGGGGGATTCGACCATGACGGTTCGTGTCTCGAATTGCAGAACGCCAGTGGCCAAACTCGGTTTGGTCGGGCTGCTTCTGTTCAACGCGGGCTGCACGCTTACCATGCCTTGGGCACAGCCGACAAAAACGACTTCACAAGACAACATCACGCTCGCCGGCAATCGAGCCCCCGAGAATGACCCGTCACCCGCAAAGAAATCCGGTGACCTTGCCGCCGCTCACGAAGCCTATCGTCGAGGCGACTTCAGCACTGCCGAGCGTTCATTCCGCCGGATCGCCGAGAACACCAAGAACAGCCCAGCCGTCGGTGAGGAAGGGCGCTTTTACCAGGCGGAATGCCTTTACCGTCAGAACAACTACCCCACGGCCGCCGACACCTACCACAAGCTGCTCATCGACTTTCCTTCGGGGGCCTACCGCGAGCCATCACTGCGACGGATGTTTGACATTGCCAGCTACTGGCTGAAAGACACCGACCGCGAAATGACCGAGCGAAAAGAAGGCAAGTGGTCCATCATGAATGCCTCATTTATCAACTTCGACAAGTCCAAGCCCACGATTGACACGGAGGGTCGCGCGCTTCAGGTGCTTGAGCAAGTCTATTACAACGACATCACCGGACCGCTTTCCGACAAAGCGCTCTACTTGTGTGGCTTCGTCAAGTTCTATCGCGAAGACTATCTCGAAGCCGACCATTACTTTTCACAATTGATCGAAATGCACAAGGAAAGCCCATTGGCGCCGAAGGCCATCGAACTGGGAATCATCTGCAAAAACCTCGCGACCGGCGGGCCGGATTATGATGGCCGAAAGAGCGCCGAAGCGCGTCAGCTCATCGACACCGCGATGCGAGCCTACCCAGGCCTCGCCCATGACAAGCAGGAATTCCTCGAAAAGCAAATGGTAAACATCAACCTGCAACAGGCTGAGAAGCAATTCAATCGCGCGGTGTTCTACGAGCGTACGGGGCATCCTGGGTCCGCGTACTTTTGCTATGAGCTTGTCATTCGACGATTCCCGAACACCCGTTTCGCCGAAGTTGCCGCGGAAAAGAAAAAGCTCTTAGAGTCTGAGATGCAAAAAGAGCGCGACAAGCAGTCCAAGGGTGAAGGGTTCTTGCAATCGACGCGTCGCGGATGGAACCGCCTTTGGGGCCTCGAGTCTCCCATCGACAAGCTGAATGACCAACTTGGAACTCCGAATGGAAGCGGTGGCCCGCAAGCACCGCCTTCCGGCATCGCGCCCCAAACGCCACCGCCTTCGCGACCGCTGCCGCCCGATGCTCCCAAGTAGCCAATGTTCGCAACGTGAAATGAAGGATGGGCGTATGTTACCACGCCGATTCGCAATGCTCGGAATGGCCGCAGCCATGATCGCGATGCCGGCATGCGCCGGCGATGGGCATCTGAATCTGCTCGGCTACACAACGCGACCCAATTACGACACGGGCATTCGCACCGTCTACGTACCGATCTTCGAAAACAAGACCATGCAGGCCGGCCCTTGGCGGGGGCTGGAACGGCAGCTTACCGACGCCATCGTCAAGCAGATTGAGCTGAAGACACCTTACAAAGTCGTCGGAAGCCGCGCCCGAGCTGATACGGAGCTGATTGGGACGATCGTCGTGACGAACAAGACCCTCATCAACCGCAATCAATTGAACGAAATCCGAGAGGGTGAGACCGCAGTTCAGGTCGAGATTTTCTGGCGCGACCTTCGAACCGGTGAGGTCTTGTCTCGGCCGGCAACCAAGACTCCGCCCGGAACACCGCCGCCACCGGTCGATCCCAACAAGCCACCGCCCGTCGTTTTGGTATCATCCTTCGGTAGGTTTATCCCAGAACTCGGGGAGTCGGTGGCAACGGCATTGAAACAGAACTGCGACCGCATGGCTGTGCAGATCGTCTCGATGATGGAAAGACCGTGGTAGGCAGCGACTCACTGACTTGGCGTATTCGCGACCGCGTTGTGAGGTTGACACGGCCTTTGGTCATGGGCATCGTCAACGTCACGCCGGATAGCTTTTCTGACGGCGGGCAATTCCTGGATCCGATGGCAGGCATCGACCATGCGCTCAAACTCGTTGCCGAGGGAGCCGACATCCTCGATATCGGAGGCGAATCAACGCGGCCCGGCTCTGTCGCGGTTAGCGAGGATGAAGAACTGCATCGCGTCACGCCGGTCATTCGCGGCTTGGTTCGACAAGCAAGTGTTCCCATATCGGTGGACACCTCCAAGTCTCGGGTCGCCCGCGAATGCCTCGGTCTCGGCGTCAGCATTGTGAATGATGTCACCGCCTGCACGGGTGATCCTCAGATGCCGTTGGCGATACTCGAATCGGGCGCCGGCGTGATTCTCATGCACATGCAAGGAACGCCCGCGACCATGCACCTGAATCCGAC
Source organism: uncultured Alcaligenaceae bacterium (assembly GCA_964515185.1). Classification (GTDB taxonomy): domain Bacteria; phylum Planctomycetota; class Planctomycetia; order Gemmatales; family Gemmataceae; genus CAZESP01. Next base: position 39,020 of record CAZESP010000002.1, on the reverse strand, counting down.
CTACGAAAACGTCCGCGAAGATGTTGCGAGTTACCTCGAATCGCGGATCGCGGCGTTGACACAATTCGGAATCGGGCGCGATCAACTCGCTCTCGATCCGGGCATTGGCTTCGGGAAGACCCTTCAGCATAATCTTCAACTTATCGGTGGCCTTTCGCGGCTCGCTCAAAACGGCCTGCCGATATGCCTGGGAGTTTCCCGGAAGGGATTTATCGGGCAGGTGACAGGCAAAGGAAGGCAGGACCGGCTCGCGGGTTCCTTGGCGACGGCCTGTTACGGGCTGGTCCACGGAATCGTTCACATCGTTCGCGTTCACGATGTCGCGGCGACCCGTGACGCCGTGTTGATGATCGAGGCGATTCGCAATACGCCGACATAGTTTTGGGCCACATACAATGTCCTCGTCGCTCCACGAGCCGTAAGGACCTCCCGCATCGTGCCAACGTCCACTGAGAACCTCGACCAATACTCCCTTCAGTTGGCCGTTCGCGCCAAGGGTGCTGCCCGCCAACTTGCCGCCGTTCAAGGAATCTTGAAGAATCGATGGCTCGAGTTGGCGGCAAGACGCCTCAACGAACGCCGGTCGGACATTCGCGTCGCCAATGAAAAAGACCTCGCCCGTGCGCCCCAACTAGGCCTAACTTCCGCGCAAGTTGATCGACTTCGACTTACCGATGACCGAATCCGTTCGGCGGCGAATGGTCTGGTCGAAATCTCCAGACTTCCCGACCCGATCGGACGAGTCCTAAGCGGCGAGACCCGTCCGAACGGTCTGCGAATTCACAAGGTTGGTGTTCCGCTTGGTGTGCTGCTGTTCCTTTATGAGTCGCGGCCGAATGTTACCGTTGATGCCGCTGGGTTGGCCGTCAAGAGCGGCAACGCCATCATTCTGCGTGGTGGCAAGGAATCGCTGCATTCCAACCTCGCCCTTTATCAGATACTTCAAGAGTCGCTGGCGGAAGTTGGCTTGCCGCGCGAAGCGGTGCAACTCGTCGAAACGACCGACCGCGAGGTCGTCGGCAAGCTCTTGCGAATGAAGGAGTACATCGACCTGGCGATTCCGCGAGGAGGTGAGAGCCTGATACGCCGTGTGGCAGCCGAAGCAACGATGCCAGTGCTGAAGCATTTTCAGGGCATTTGCCATGTGTACGTGGATCGCGACGCCGACCTGGATATGGCATTGCGAATCCTCATCAATGCGAAATGCCAGCGGCCGGGCGTCTGCAACGCCGCGGAATGCTTGCTCGTCCATCGAGAAATAGCCGACTCGTTTCTCCCAAGGGTCGGTACCGCGTTGAACGAAATGGGTGTCGAAATGCGAGGCTGCCCGCAGACGCGACGATTCATCGCGAATGCCGTGGAGGCCACCGACAAAGACTTTTCAACGGAATTCCTCGACCTCATCATCTCGATTCGAGTCGTCGAAAACCTCGATGAGGCAATCTCACATATCAATCGATACGGGTCGAAGCACACGGACGCCATCGTAACTCGAAGAACTGATGCGGTCGATCGATTCACAACCGAGGTCGATTCGGCGGCGGTCGTGGTGAATGCCAGCACGCGGTTCCACGATGGTTTTGAATTCGGCCTCGGCGCGGAAATTGGAATCAGCACCGACAAGTTTCATGCCCGCGGCCCATGCGGGTTACAGGAGTTGACGACTTACAAATACCTGGTATGGGGGATGGGGCAGATTCGCGAGTAACGATCTGCCCGCGGAATTGCCCCGTCACCGTGACTTGCCACGACCGCAAACACCGACCAGGGACCCGGTCATGTGGTATTCGATTCTAGCCGCCGCGATCTGTGTATTGTTTTCATTCTCGATTTTCCGGCGCAAATCTCCCCGCCCAATGGGCCGCGACGAGCCTTCGGACTGGTCGCCCGTTATGCAACAACATGTCGAATTGCTCGAGGGCGGCAGCGTCGGTGAAGTCGAGCTAGCCCATACGAAGGAACATCTGCGATTGTTGTTGGATCGAGGCGATTTGGTCGCGGCTGAGAGCGAACTTCGAGTGGGAACGCAATTCGCCATCGGGGTCCGGGCGCTGACGGAGATTGGGACGGACAGGGCAGGGCAGGTGTTGGAGCGCCAACTCAGCCGGCGCCTCGGCGCCGATCCCGTTGAAGACGCTTGGTATCGCCTTGACCTTGCTCGCGGACTCAAGCAGCTAAATCGAAACGAGAGCCTCCCGGCCCTCATGGTGCGCGCAGCGGGCGGTTGTCCTCTGTCGCCTTTCTTGGCGGTCGAGGTGATATCGTTTCGAGGTTTCGTCGAGTATTTGAGGCGTCCCGTCCTTCCTCTAGGTCGTGCGTCGCTGGCTATTCTCAAGAACGCGCTAGAAGGTGCTCGCGACGGCGTTTCGTGTTCGGCGTTTGTCGATTGCCGCATCGGGGAGGCCGTTGCGGACGCTTGGACGAATCGTCTCAATGAGCCTGATCCGCTACTCGTTCAGGTTCTCCTGAAAGCCCAACAACTATCGCGCCGCGGCGACTCGATGATCCGTCACGATGGACACCACCTGGAAACTGTCACTCAATTCCGCTGCCAATTGGATCTCATCGGCGAGGCGATCGAACAGTCTCAGGAATACCTGATCGCGGCGGGTCCCTGTTTCCGCGACCAACTTACACGCCCCGTTGTCGCGGCGAACGCCGAGTTGTTGAACGCCATTTCCGCGCTCCATTTTGACGCCGGCGATGCCATTATGCGCCTCATTGAGGAGCCGCGATTCCCCTACAAGAAAGCGGCACTCGAAGCCCTGACTTGGTCACGGCAACCCACCATTGCCACTCGGCTGTGCGATTGGCTTCGGGCATCGGTATACCCCGAAAAACGAATGCGTGGGTCGCGCAATTCGCTGCGCCTGCTTCGACGCCGCTTGCCGCCGGGGTTTCCGTACATCCCAGCTCTGAGGGCCTTGAGGTTCTTTGGAACTCCAAATACCGAGCGATTGCTCCTCGATGCTGCCAATGACTGGTCAGCGCCCGTGCGTGCGGCGGCAGTCGCGAGTCTGGGATGGGCTGACCCGATCGATTTCTTCGCGGTTCTGTGCGAATTGCAGCGCGCCCGAATCGATTCTTCGCCTGCGGTACGACGTTCTGCGGAGGCCGTCTTGGCCCGACTCGGGGAACGCGAGGCGCTACAACGATTCCGAAACCAGTTCGTTGGCGAAGATACGGTGAGGATAGGCTCGACTGCGTTATTCGCAGGAGATGAGGGCGTCTTGTTGCTTTGGCCGGAATTGGATCGGCTCACGGATTCGGACGATCCGGAAATCGTGGCCTGCGCGTCGGAAGCCATCGAACGACTCAATGAAACCTTGATTCCATCTCGAAAATCCGCGTGATACCGAGCGAGGCCTCTCAGTCAATTCCGCCATAATCGTTGAATTCAACCGCTCTTTCCTGTCGATAACGGTCACGGGTGAATGCTCATTTCGCCGGATGGATCCGGCATCGAGGGTATATGTGCACACGACCCGTTGTTGTTGGACTGGTCGGTGCTTTGTTGGCCAGCGGTTGTCTTTCGTCTCGGAAGGCCCCGTTTGCCGCCGACCCGACGCTATTGCATTACAAGCCGGTCTTGAGCGACTCGGCCACGGTAATGGCTGAGAAAGCCAAACGAGCCGAACCAACGCGGCCACCGTCTCCGGCGGTTGCCAAGAACTCATTACCCGAACCGCAACCCGTGCCGCGAGGTCCTCGATCGACGGATCGACTGCCCGATCGGATCGCCGAATCACTACCCAAGCCCGTTGCGACTCCGGTTCCCGAAAAGAGCGAACCGGTCCCCGCGCCGGTTCCGCCAAGCCCGGTTGTTCCTGCCACGGCAACGTCACAACCGAAGGTTGAGACGTCATTCGCGATCCCGCCGCGGGTCACGGAAACCGATCCGGCCAAGAAAAACACCGACGTGCCTTCAGCGGCACGAACGATACCCGACCCGCCCCGCGACCTTGCCGCCAAGTCAACTGCAACACCACCGCCACCGGCGAAAGTCGCCAGCGTTAAATTTGAACCCCCGAGTCCCGAGACTTCAGTGTTTGGTCATCGCGTCGTGGCTGGGAAATATGGCCATGCGCCCGACTACACATGGTTGCAAGGCGAGGCTGACAAGCACTATCGCGGATATTGGACTCTGCGTTATCGCGACCCGTCCGAAGAGGACAAATATGGCGGCCGTGTCAAACTCGAGGGCGCTATTCGGTTGACTGAATTCGAGGTGGGCGACATCATCGGCGTGCGTGGTGAATTTGTCCCAAACGCCAATCCGAATCAGCCACCCAGCTTCAAAGTTCACAATCTGTGGCTCGTAAACAAGAAGCAATGATCACTTCGGAGCGACCAACGGCGTAACGATCGCCGTCATGTTTGCATGGCCCGTCACAACCGATTTACCATCGGGCGTGAAGGTGATGCAATAGGCCGGCGACTTGAGTTTCTGCGCCAGCCGAGCCTTTCCCACAGACGTATCCCAAACCGTGACGTTCCCCGCGTAGCCAACGGTTGCAAGCGTTTGACCATCGCGCGTCCAGGCCATGCCGAAGAGATCGTCGTCGGTAGGCCCCATCTTGCGCACCTCCTTGCCGTCGGATGCATTCCAAACACGAACAAAACGATCGAGGCTAATTGAGTAGAGTTGCTTGCCGTCGTTGGAAAACAAGACACTCGTGACGGCCATCTCATGCCCCTTGAATTGTCTCAATTCCTTCATCGAACCAAGGTCCCAGAGTTTGATGAGATTATCGCCACCGCAAGACGCGAGGTGTTTGCCATCACGACTGAATGCGACGCCATAGACCGAGCCGCCATGCGTGCCAAGGTTCTTGAGTTCCTTGCCATCGGCAGGATTCCAAAGGCGAACGCTCTTGTCGGCGCTGCCGGTGGCGAGTTGCTTTCCGTCGGGAGAATACGCAATAGTGTCAACAATGTCCGTGTGGCCCTTGATCTCGAGAGCCTTGCCATCGGCCAGGTTCCAAATGCGAATCGACTTGTCGAGTCCGCTCGATGCCAATTGCTTTCCGTCTGGGCTAAATGCCACGCAATAGACCGGACCGACATGGCCGGCGAGTGACTTGGTTTCCTTTCCCGACGTGGGATCCCACAACTTGACGGCGCCGTCAAAGCCGGCAGTGGCAAGCGTCTTGCCATCCGGGCTGAAGGCCACGGAATGAATCAGGTCCGAGTGGCCCTTGAATTGAGTGACGCCCTGACCGAACGCCGCTCCTGAAAACCCAATCAGGACGATCGCGACAAAGTAGTTTCGCAGCATGTGTTCCACTCAGCGGAGGGATGACGGGCGGGGAGGGTCAGTCACTCTCGGGCGTGAATCCGTGCCGCATCGTATTCTCTGTGACGCAGCGTGGCAACAAAAACTGCAACAAATAATCCGATCCGCCGGCCTTCGACCCGATGCCGGAGAGCTTGAATCCTCCAAATGGCTGGCGATCGACCAAGGCTCCGGTGATCTTCCGATTGATGTACAAGTTGCCGACACGAAACTCGCGGCGCACTCGACGGATATTCTCGGGGCTTCGCGAGAAGAATCCTCCGGTGAGTGCATAATCTGTTCCGTTCGCGATGTCGAGTGCGTGGGTCAGGTCTTTGGCTCGCATCACCGCTAAGACCGGACCGAAAATCTCTTCTTGACCCAAGAACGACGAGGGAGAGACGTCAGCGAAAATATGCGGGCCGACAAAACAACCGGATTGCGCGAGCGATCCAGCATCGGACGACCAGACCAACTTCGCTTCGGCCTTGCCTTTCTCAATGGCGGCCAAGATTCGCTGCTGGGCTTCGCGATCGATAACCGGGCCCACTGAACAACCCGGATCGTCGGCGTGCGAGATCTTTCGACTCTTTGCCTCTTCGACCAGCCTGTTTAGAAACGTCTCATAGAGCGAGTCTAACACGATCACCCGTGAGCACGCCGAGCACTTTTGGCCAGAATAAACGAAGGCGCTGTCGGCAACGCCTCGAACGGCTTCGTCCAGGTCCGCATCGTCGTCAACGATGATGGCATTCTTGCCTCCCATTTCGGCGATTACCCGTTTAACGTGTGACTGGCCTTTGGGCGTTTCAGCCGCTTGTCGATTGATGGCCAGACCGACTCCCCGCGAACCCGTAAACGTAATGACATCGACATCGCGATGATTGACGAGAATCGGCCCAACTTCCTCGCCGACTCCGGGGAGATACTGGACAACTCCAGTTGGAAATCGCACGGCGTTGAAAATCTCCATGAGCTTTGCGCCCATGACGCACGATTGCTCGGCTGGCTTCATGATAACCGTGTTGCCCGCGACGAGAGCCGCAGTGGTCATGCCGCAGAGAATTGCCAAGGGAAAATTCCATGGAGCGATAACCACGGCCACTCCGCGTGGTTCGTAGATCTGCTCGTTGTGTTCTCCGAGTACATCGCGACGTCGAGGCACGGCAAGGCGCTTCATCTCGCGACCGTAGAAGTCGCAGAAGTCGATCGCTTCGGCGATATCGGCATCGGCTTCGCGCCACGGCTTGCCACACTCGATGACGGCCCACGCGCTTAGCTCAAAGCGTCGCCGGCGCATTTCATGGGCGGCCTTGAACAGAAAATCGGCGCGGGCCTCAACAGGCGTATCTCGCCAACTCGGAAATGCGGCGCGGGCCGCCCGAATGGCCTCCTCGGCGTCACCCGCGGTGGCGGCAGCGCATCGGCCCACGATTTGGTCCCAGTGCGACGGGTTGCGAGATTCGATCCAATGGCCCGTGGTCTTGGTGTTCCCATCGACGATAAGCGGATAGTCGCGACCCAGTTGCCCTTGGACGAGCGTCAATGCCGAGACCATCGCGCTTCTGTTGGCCTCTCGGCTGAAATCGGAGATCGGCTCATTGCGGAAAGTGTCGCCGACCTTGTCCGACTTTTGATCGTGGGGATGGGCACCAGGTTTGTTTGCAGGGTTCATCAGCAACTGCTCTTCGGGTTTCTGATCCGCGAAACTTGCTCGCAAGAATGACTCATTCGACGTGTTTTCAAGCAAACGGCGGACGAGGTACGCCATGCCCGGCAGGAGTTGTCCGTAGGGTGTGTAAACTCGGACGCGATGCCCCATGCCGACAAGGGCCTCTTTGATTGGGTCGGCCATGCCGTACAACGCTTGGAACTCATAGGCCCCTTGGGGCACGCGGTAGTTCTCCGCGCACGACAACGCATGGGCAATACTGCGCACATTGTGACTGCCAAACGCCGGTCGCAGGACCTCGTGATTCTTCATGAGGAATCGAGTCAAACGCTCGTAATTGGAGTCCGTTTCACGCTTGTCCGTGAACACCGGCACCGGCCAATCGTTCTGGGCGGCGATCACCGTCTCGAAGTCCCAGTATGCACCCTTGACAAGTCGAATCCACACGCCCGTTCCGCGCGACGCCGCCCAATCGCGCAACTGCACGAGGTCTCGCTCACAGTCCAAGAGATAGGCCTGGATAGCGATGCCAACATCGGGCCAATCGACAAACTCCGGTTCGCTCAGAATCTCGCGAAAGATCCGAAGTGTAACGTCCTTGAAAGCAAACTGCTCCATGTCGAAGTTAACAAAGGCCCCGTACCGTCGTGCCAACCGGAGAATGGGCCGCAACCGATCGCGCACCGCGAGGCTCGTGCCTTCCGGATCAATAGCATCGAACTGGCTGAACAACGACGACAACTTGACCGACACATTGACAGGTGGAATAGGCCCCCGATGATCGCGATCGATGAGATCGACGACGGGCCAATGAGACGCGGCCCGTCCCAGCCCCTCGATAAGTTCGAGATACTGTGCTTGATAATGTGCCGCCTCGACCTCCGTGATCGTGGCTTCGCCGAGCAAGTCGATCGTAAAAGCAAATTGCCTTCGGCGCAGGCGAGTGATGGCCTCGAGCGCCTCCTGAACAGTGGCCCCGGCAATAAACCGCCGTGCCAGCCGGCGAGCGTTGGTATGCGATGCCCACGCGAGCGCCCGACCGGCAACGCCTCGCTCCGGCATGAGTTTCAGGCCCCAACGCATCCATCCCGGCAATCGCGAGCCAGCTTCGGCGAAATACTCCTGAAGGTGGCGCGTGATTTGGGCTGGCGTCTTCAACAAGGGCAGTGCGTCGATGAACCGAAAGAGTTGTATCTTGACAGCGTGGTCGGCCATGGTCCAACCCATGAGTTGGTCGTCGAACCATGCCGGCGTAAAGATGATTGGTGCTTGACGCGGGATGCGGGCGAAAACGGCTTGCCCAAATGCAAGAGTTCGCGCTTCGACGTCTAACGGTTCGCCGTTCGTCATTCGCGGTTTCTCTTTCCGCTGACCCCAGTTGTCCGATATGATCCGAGAGAGTTTCACGTCACTTTCGTCGGAGAGTGAATCGTATGGCGGGCATGCGTATCGGCAAGTTCACTGTCGTCGGAACCCTCGGTACGGGTGCCCATAGCAGCATTCTACATATTACCCGAGAAGAAGATGGTCGGCATTACGCCCTCAAGGTGGTCAATATCGACTCCGCCGACGACAAGAAGTTTCTCGATCAAGCCCAGCACGAGTTTCGCGTCGCACAAATGCTGGAGCACCCGAATCTCATCAAGATATTTGCTCTGGAAACTTCGGGGTGGTTGCGAATCAAGAAAGTGCAGCTTCTGATTGAGTACGTCAACGGCAAGACGCTCGATCGGTTGAAATCGCTCAACATGAAGGCACTGCTGGCAATTTTTGTGAAGGCGGCCTCCGGCTTGGTTCATATGCATCGCCGCGGGGTAATCCATGCCGACCTTAAGCCGAACAACATCATGCTAAGCCGTACCGGTGAAGTGAAGATCATCGACTATGGATTGGCATGGATCAAGGGCGAGCCCAAAGGACGGATTCAGGGCACACCGGAGTACATCGCCCCGGAAACCGCCCGGAACGGATTCGTTAATGAGCGTACGGAGATCTTCAATTTCGGCGCGACTATGTATCGCATGGTGACGTGGCGCCTGCCGCCCGCCCTGATTTCGGAGGGTGGATCCGTACCGGTGAGCAGCGAAGTCTACGGCAAGCTACTCAAGCCGGTCTTGGAATGCAATCCGTTGGCGCCGCCGGAGCTTGGCGAGCTGATCCACAAGTGCTTGGAGTACAACCCCAATAATCGGCCGGAACGAATCAGCGAAGTTCAAGGCGCTTTGGATCGACTGGCCGACGATCATGGGTGTGTTGATGACGATCTCATCGACTTGGTCGCCTAGGCGGGCAGCCCGAACGCTCCCCACGAACCGCGAATCGCGGAGAGGAAGTGACAGATGGCCATCCATGCCGATCGCGAGAACTTCCTGCCTGTTCGAAAAAAGGATCTCATCGACTTCCTTTGCAGAGACAAGTCGCTCGTTACCGGCGACCTGCTGTCCGCCGACGACCAGCAACGGTTTCGGCGATTCTGCGAGATCTTGTCCGCGCTGTATCACCATGAATTCCACGCGCGTTTCGAGACTCTCAAGGATGCGTATGCCCCATTTGACCCTGACGCTGACACACGCACGCTCTTCGAGCTTACCGACCAACAAAGGCATTCGCGGCTCGAGAGCTTTTTCGGTGACGTCAACTCCTTGTTGGAACGTGCGAATTACACCCACCTCACTCGCGAGCAAATTCAGCGAGCCACCGAAGCGGTCAGCAATTGGGGTCTCAATATGGACGTGGACTTCGACGCGTTTGAGCGCCTGGAGGTCTACATTCGCGGGGACAGCATTGGCAAGAGAACTCTGAGAAGATTCTGGAACCTGTATCGACGGGAAGAACTCAATGTTCCGGTTTACAAGAGGTTGGTGCTCATCCTCAAGCAACGCCCTCATCGACGACTGGGTCGAGACGCGGACACGAAGAGTGTTTTCTTGAAGATCTTCAAGGATATTCCGAAGGTCGATATCGAGATGCTCCTCCCGGGCGGGCGCACGAAGATGCCCAAGTTTGAACGCGGCAAACTCGGCGTGTCGTTGGCCAGCACGGTCGGGTTCGTTGGGTGGAAACTTGCCGGCGACTTGGCTGGGATCACGCAGTCCTTTCTCGAACGAAACCCGCTTTCCCTCTACGGCCCACTCAGCGTCGTCCTCGGCTACGGCTACAAACAGTATTACGGCTACCAGCAAACGAAGCAAAACTACGCCCACCTCCTCACGCAGAGCCTTTACTACCAAAACCTCGACAGCAATGCCGGCGTCCTGTTTCGACTCCTCGATGAGGCCGAAGAGCAGGACGCCCGAGAGGCCATTCTGGCTTACTTCTTTCTGTGGCGGTACGCAGGCACCGAAGGTTGGACCGCACAACAACTCGACGACTACATCGAACTCGATTTCGAACGTCGGGCCGGAATCAAGTTCGATTTTGAGATCGACGATGCCCTCACGAAGCTCGAACGTGCGAAGATTGCCGTCAAATCCGGCGACCGATACCGCGTCGTTCCGATCGATGAGGCCATGACGACCATTGACGCGATCTGGGACAACATTTTTGTTTATTACCAAGCCGTCAAGCCAAACTGACGAGGGCCACTCATGTCGCGTGACTGGATCGCGGATCGAATGAGGACGATTGAAATATCCGGCATACGCCGCGTGTTTGACTTGGCTCGAAGTCTGAAAGAACCCGTCAATCTCAGCATCGGACAACCCCACTTCGACGTTCCGGAACCAATCAAGTCCGCAGCCAAAAAAGCGATCGACTCGGGCGCCAACGGCTACACGCCGACGCAAGGCATCCCCGAGCTACGCGACAAGATCAGAGCCTCTCTTCGTGAGACCTTCGGAACAGGCGAACGGGAATTGATGATTACCAGCGGCACGGCCGGCGGGTTGCTTTTGGCGATGATGGCAACCGTCAACCCGGGGGATGAGGTCATTTTCTTCGATCCCTACTTCGTCATGTATCCGCACATGGTCTCGATGGTGGGCGGTCGATCCGTGATCATCGACATCTATCCCCGATTTCAGATTGACGTCGATCAAGTACGCGACATGATTTCCGATCGGACAAAGATGATCATCGTCAACAGTCCGTCGAACCCGTCAGGGGTCGTTGTCCCGGACGCGACACTCCGCGACCTCGCAAGCCTTGCCGCTGAAAAAAACGTCATCTTGCTTAGCGATGAGATTTACCATGCATTCGCTTACGACGCGCCGTTCCGAAGCCCCGCCGAATTTAACGACAACGTTCTGGTTGTCGATGGACTCGGCAAGACTTATGGAATGACAGGCTGGCGCATGGGCTTCGCGCACGGCCCCAAGACGATAATCGAGGAGATGACCAAACTCCAGCAATTCACGTTCGTGTGTGCGCCAAGTATGGCCCAACACGCTGCCGTCACCGCATGGGACTACGACACGTCGAGTATCATCGCCGACTATCGCCGAAAGCGTAATCGTATCTGCGACGGGTTGCGCGATCGATTCGAGTTCGTCATACCAGGAGGGGCGTTCTACGTTTTCCCCAAAGCGCCCGGCGGGCAGGGCTCGGACTTCGTCGAGGAGGCGGTGCGAAACAACCTTCTGATTATCCCCGGCTCAACCTTTAGCGGCCGCGATTCGCATTTTCGCGTCAGCTTTGCTGCCAGCGATGAAACGATCGACCGCGGAATTGGCATATTGAACAAGCTTGCCGGGCGATAATCGGCACGGTGAAAAAAAGTACGAGCAATCCGATACCGAAACGATGACCCGACCGTTAGATAAGTTGGGTTGACTAGTTCGACGGTTACGGCACAATGAGAAAGACGCTGCACGAGATAATGTGTGGGAGACGCTTGAAACCTACCTCGTTTTGCCGCATCGACAGACCCCTTTCTCTCACACCAGATAAGGGTATCCTCCGCTACGGTTTAGGAAGAACCTTCGGCGCCCGGACTTTTCTCGAGTTTGTATACGCCTCGCGCGAAATTACTGAGGAGTGACTATGCGAAGTCTGTTGAACGCCGGAGTATTAGCGGCGATCAGTTTCGCCGCCCTAGTGGCACCGGCGCCCGCCGCTGAGGAGAAGTCGAATCCGAAGACCTATATCGTGTTGGTGGGCGTCGGTTCATTCGACGACAAGCAGATCAAGCCGCGGCCGACAGCCGAAGCTGACGCTGCGGCATTTTACGACTTGTTCACGAGCAAGGAACATCTCGGCGTCGATGGTCCTCAGATTCGCTTGTTGACGAGTAATCGCGACGCCAAGCGCAACGGCGAACCGGCGACCAAAGCCAACATTCTCAAGGCCATGAAGTGGGCCGCCACGAACGCCAAGGCCGACGATTTGGTGGTTATTGGGTTGTTCGGTCAGGGCGCTCCGGTCGGTGATCGGACATGCTACTTCGGCGCTGACGCCACTCATAAGGACCGATCCAAGAATGCCGTCTCGGCGGCCGAGATCGAAGCCGAGTTCAAGGAGGTCAAGACGCAAAAGCTCTGCGTCATGATCGACGTGAATCTGAAGGGCTTTGTCCCGGCTCCCAATGAAGCGGTCATCGAGCCGAACATTCTGGATATGGTTCGAGTGTTTGTCGGTAACGAAGATAAGGAGGAACACGCGTTGCCGGCCGGCCGGGTTGTCTATTTGGCGAGTAATGCCGTTGTGGATCACATCGATAAAGAGAAAAACGGACTGTTTACCGAAGTGATGATTGCCGCCCTCAAGGGAGCCGCCGACAAGGAGGGCTATGAACCCGACGGTCTTGTCACGATTGATGAACTTACTGCCTATCTCGAAGCGGAAATGCCCAAACAGGCCAGGGCGCTTGGAACCAGTCGCGAGCAAAAAGAACAAGCACCCGTCGCGTGGGGAACGCGATTGAGCCATTTCGAGCTGACGAAAAACCCCGCCATTACGCCGAAGACTACCCAGCGACTGGCAAAGATCGAGGCGTTGGCAAAAGACGGCAAACTGACCAAAGATGTTGCCGATGAAGCAAGCCGTTTGCTCTCTCGCATGCCCAAGCTCAAAGCTCAGCAAGAAATGCGCAAGAATTATCAGAAACTCGCCGACGGCGGGATCGACGTCGATGCGTGCCTCGCGACTCGAACCAGAATCAGCAAAGAAATGAAGCTCGATCGCGAAGATGCCGAGGCCTTTGCAACCAAAGTGCTTGCCGGTGTCAAGGTGCTTCGCGAAAGCTACGTGCGCGACCTCAATCAAGGCGAGCTTGTCGCGTGGGCGGTTCGAGGACTGTTCCGCCGCGTGGAGGAGAAGGTACCCACTGACCTTCGCAAACAACTCGATAACGCCAAGAACCTCAAGCGACCCCAGCTTCATGAACTGCTTGCCGACGTTCGAGAGCGGCTTGGAAAACGAGAGGATCTTGCCGCCAACAAGGACGTTGATCTCTCGTTGCAGATGATGATGAGTCATCTCGATCCTTACACGACCTACATCGACAAGGACATGCTTCGGCAACTTCAGAGTCAATTGACTGGGGAGTTTACCGGAATCGGCGTGCAGATTCGTCGCGACATGGTGCGCGATGGGCTATTGGTGGTGACGCCCATCAAAGGTGGACCGGCCTATCGAGCCGGTATCAAAGCGGGCGATCTGATTACCGAAATCACTCGTGAGGTTGATAGCGAAGGCAACGTCATCGATCCGCCCGAAGTAATCAGCACCAAGGGGATGCGCGTTGATGACGCAGTAAAGAAGATCCTTGGCCAGCCTCGAACCAAGGTCAAAATCAAGGTTGAACGCGAAGGAAGCGACAAGCCACTGGTTTTCGAGCTTCAACGATCCCAAGTTCAGGTCGAAACAGTTGTGGGATTCAGCCGCAAGCCCGATGACTCGTGGGATTACACCATCGACAAAGAAAACAAAATCGCCTACATTCGCCTCACGCAATTCGGCCCGTCGTCCGCCCGTGATATGGAACAGGCCGTTCGTAAGCTCGAAAAAGAAGGCATCAAGGGCTTGGTTTTCGACATGCGATTCAACCCGGGCGGTTTGCTCACCGCTGCGGTGCGGATTTCTGACCTGTTTATTGACGATGGCTTGATTGTCACCATCAAGCCGCGACCTGGGACTGGTGAGGAGCAGAGTTACGGCGGCGAGCACGAAGGTAGCGTGCTGGGATTCCCCATTGCCTGTCTTGTGAATGGTGGTAGTGCCAGCGGGAGCGAAATCGTCGCTGCCTGCCTCCAAGATCACAAGCGAGCCGTTGTTATCGGCGAACGAAGCTATGGGAAAGGCAGCGTTCAAAACGTAACCGATTTCGCTTCGACCGGCGCCAAGATCAAGCTGACAACCGCGTCGTTCTGGCGTCCCAACGGCAAGAATCTGAACAAGGCCAGCACCAAAGGCAGCGAGGACGAGGATTGGGGCGTTCGTCCCGATCCCGGCTATTCGATCTCGCTTTCGGTCAAGGAGCGCGGCGATCTCTACGAGCATTTGCACAATCAAGAGGTCATTCCGAGGCGAGATGCTCCGTCGAAAGATGCGAAGTCTGAATTCAAGGACCGTCAACTTGAGTCGGCACTCGACTACTTGAAAAACCAGATCAAGACTGCCGCCAAGGCTGCACCCAAGAAGGCCGGTTGATCCTTCAATTGACAAACGCGACCGGCCGCGATTCTCATTCTCGTGAGATTCGCGGCCGGTCGCGTATCTTATGCTGGTTTTCGTTGCGGTAACGGGTACTCAATAATCTCCATGAGCAGGTCCAGACGCGAAGGCCTAGCCAGCATCGGGATCAGGTTCGGCAATGAATAGTAATCCCCCGTGAAGTGGAACACGTTCGCGACGATCCCGTTTGCCATGCACTCTTTTTCGAGCTGATCGCGACCGTTGGGTGTTCGAACGATGCAAACATTGACATCCGTTGCCAGCTCCTGGCAATAGAACTGTAATGTCTTGACGAAAAACGGTGCCGAATTCTCCTCCTCGTCGGTGATGAGGATCACCTGCTCAACTCGCTGTTTCTTGCGGCGCATCGTCTCCAGGGCAATTCCGCAACTTGTATTGCCGCCGGCCTTGATGCCGGCAAGAGCCTTTTCCCAATCGGCAAGACTTTGGCCCGCGGGCGTGATCGGATAAGCGAGCGAGTCGAAGGCATAGGTAAAAAGGCCCCCTTCGCAAACGCTGGAAACCATGGCGCCGATCTGCTTGCCAAGTTCAATGGCCACGTCCATGGAGGCGCTCTTGTCGATCAACAAAGCTGTCGGTCGGGTGACACGACCGCGAGCTTTTAATTGTGCGTCGGCGACCGCTTCCAGTTTTTGGCGTGTCTCGTCATCGACTCCAACTCGTTTGGCGACGTCGGCCTTGAGCGCACTCACGCGATCAGCCGTTTTCGCGGAATTCAGTTTGTCGTCGATCATTGCCTTGGTCTGGGCATCATCAAAAGCGCCGCGTCGCTGCAATGCCGCCAAGTTATTGATCAACTCCTGAGCGCTCATCACCTCGACCAACGCGCGTGTTACTTCAGGCGACATTTTCGGGACAACGGTTGCCGCCACGCGAAACGGAATTCGGTTAGCGATGATGGCGGCCGCTTGCTCGGCCGGCGACGTTGCCCGAGCAAGCCCCTTCAATGCGAATAGCTTGCTATCTTCGGGAGGGTCATCATCAAACAAGACCCGCTGGGCACGAACCCCCGGCTTGATGTGCAGCACCGCATACAGGCGCTTGATCGCTTTGCGAGCGACAAGGACCGACGAATCAAACCAGTCGGCGTCATTCTCTCGCTCGTGCAAATATCGCGTGACTTCCGTTACCAGCGATCGCGGCGGATTGCGGAACAAGCCGACGCGCACCGTCGGTTTGGCCGATCTCGCTACACTCTTGTCAGAGACTTCAGCCGGCGGCTTGGATCGTCGCGCCTTACGCGTATTCTCCGACGGGCTGTCCGCGACCTCGTCCACTCGCCCCTTAATGAAATCGACGACGCGAACAACCTGATACGGCGGCATGGATCGAAGCATCGCCAGCCCGACGTCGCGATGACCCGCGTGCTCGCTAAGCACGAGGTTGATTACGAACATCTCCTTGTGATCGCGCACGTCGCCGTGATCGTAATACCACGCGGCCAACTGCACATAAAAACGCGGATCCTGCCGGATCAGTTCCTGATGAATCGGCCAAAGCAGGCCGAGCTGACGATGCGGCGTCGTCAGCAGCGAATTCAGAATCGTAAGCCGGAGGTCGCGTTCATTGAGGCTCATCATCGCTCCTCGATCATCCCGAGCGCCTGGGGCGCCTCGCCCGATCATCGCGCCGTCACAACAGAGAATAACCCGTCTCGAGTTCGAAGAGCAATAACACGCATCAAAAATTGGCTGACGTTGTTTGTAGGCTCTTGCAGTTGGGAAACGGGAAAGGTCTCGCGACTCGGCTCGAACGCCAGCGCTTGGATACGAGAATTAGGACCTGTCCGGCACAAGTCTCAGAAACGATGGGACCAGGTGACCTGGTCAGTCCTTTTAGCAAAAGGTTTGTACGTTCCTGCGGTAGGGCACCGAACAAGCCCGTATAAGACATTATCGGTCACCTTTAATAGCGTCAAGTGACCGTTAAGTATTGCGATCATCTATGAAGACCTCAAATGTGTCCGTACAAGTCGCAACAGCGATTCATACAACAAGTGCTCTACCACTGAGCTACAGGGGAATTATCGGGCAGTTCCCCCGGCGGGAATCGAACCCGCGACCTCTCCGTTAACAGCGGATTGTGTTTGTAAGCTGCTCCCGTAGGGTACGGACACATTCGAGGCTCACCAACAAGAGACGAGAATCTCGCAAAAACGTTCGCGAGATTCCCGTTTTTTCGCGATCGCGTTGCCGGCACTTGCCAAATGACGGCGGGCAATGCTCGCCGAATCCAGTCCGCGATTCGCTATGAGTCAAACGGCCCTTCGCTGGTAGAATGCCTACGGACCTATCCGATGACCGACTGTATTACGGAGCCGCGAAATGGACTGGGACTTGCTGGCAATTTACTGGGGCCAGCT
This sequence comes from uncultured Alcaligenaceae bacterium, assembly GCA_964515185.1. Classification (GTDB taxonomy): domain Bacteria; phylum Planctomycetota; class Planctomycetia; order Gemmatales; family Gemmataceae; genus CAZESP01. The sequence continues at coordinate 22,079 of CAZESP010000002.1, read as the reverse complement.
AACAGCATGGGCAGCTCTCATCGACTTGATTATCACGTTTGTCACGATTGGTTGCATCCTGTGGATGAAAAAGGAACCAGTTTCGGCAGTGGCGTGGTGCCTCACGGTGCTTCTACTTCCGTTCTTCGGTTCGGCACTTTTCTGGATGCTCGGATATCAGACCGTTCATCGACCGTTAACGCGAATTCGACGCTATCGCCGAATTCACCGCAAGCAACAATCGGGTTTTGGAACTGAGGGACTGCCGCGGGACGAAGACCCGGAAGCTGATGGCTGGCATCGGATTAGCCGCCTCGCTCAGCAACTCGGAAGCTATCCTCCCTCGTCGTGCCAACGCATCGACTTTTACCATGATGGACAACCGGCATACGACGCGATGTTGGCAGCGATTCACGCCGCCAAGCATCACGTTCACGTGCAGACCTTTATCTTCCAACCCGATGCCAGCGGTCGGCTATTCCTCGATGCCCTTACCGAATGCGCTCGCCGAGGCGTCGAGGTTCGCGTGTTGTACGACGCGATGGGTTCCTACCGGATGCCGGCGCGCGTGCTTCGGCCGCTTCAGAAGGCAGGTGGTAAAGTCGAGGCCTTCTTCCCTCTGAATCCCTTGCGCCGGCGAATCCAGGTCAATTTGCGGAACCATCGCAAGATTCAAGTTACGGATGGGCATGTCGCGTTCACCGGCGGCATGAACCTCGGCGACGAGTACTTGGGCAAGGGACGCCGATTCAAGGTTTGGCGAGACACTCAGATTCGCCTGGAAGGAAACGCGGTCAACGACATCCAGGCCGTCTTCGCCGAAGACTGGCATTTCGCCAGTGGCGAACTACTCGGTGGCGACGCTTATTTCCCCAAACGCGCCGATCCGCCCGGCATTCCGGTTCAAATCTTGCATTCGGGTCCGGACCAAACCTGGCGATGTATCCGAGAGGTTTATTTCGCGGCCATTATGAAAGCCCGCAAGAGGATTTGGATCGCGACTCCGTACATCGTCCCAGATGCCGGCCTCCTCGACGCGATTTGTCTGAGCGCTCGTTACGGCGTCGATGTGCGACTCTTGTGCCTGACGAAGCCCGATAAATGGCTGCCGTTTCTCGCGGGACGATACTACTGGACCGATCTGATGGAGGCCGGGGTAAAGGTCTATCAGTATGTTCCGGGGATGATGCACGCGAAGATGATGATGATTGACGGGGAATGGGCATCTGTCGGCACTGCCAATCTCGACAATCGAAGTTTGCATCTGAACTTTGAGGTCACCTGTGTCATTACCGACACAAAGATCATTGACGACCTAGATGCAACATTCGAACGTGACTTATTGCGTTCCACGCGCGTCGATTGGCGTGATTTTCAGCGGCGGTCTTTTGGCGATCGACTGGCGGAGAACTTTTGCCGGCTGTTGTCACCGGTCCTTTGACGCAGGTTCGGTACGTGCCTCTCCGCAAACTCGATTGCGTCCCTCGCGTTTGGCTGCGTACATGCGCTCGTCAGCCAAGCGAACCAGGTCGTTTACTCCCAGTTCAGGGCCGGCGGGTCCTGTCGAAATGCCGGCACTGATTGTGATTTTCACCGTTCGATTATCGAAGGTAAACGAATCTGCCTCGATCATGCGGCGAATTCGCTCCGCGACCTCCAGGGCCTGAGCGTGAGCCGTCTCGACCAGGACGACCCCAAATTCCTCGCCGCCATACCGTGCCAACAGGTCTTCACGACGGACGACATGACGAATCCGGTTGGCAAGCTCGCGCAAGACGAAATCGCCCCCGAGATGCCCCAGCTCATCGTTGATCGCCTTGAAATGATCGATGTCAAAGAGAACAAAACTCAGTGGGCGATTGTGACGAACCGAACGAACGAATTCTCGATCCAGAAACTCGTTGAGATAGCGCTGATTGTGTACCTGAGTTAGCCCATCGATAATCGTGAGGCGGTAGATTTCCTCGTGATAGTCCGTCTCAATATTTCCACCGGACAAGTAGCGATAAATGCAATTGCCCACGCGAACATAGTCGCCGTCTTGCAAGACAGTGCTTGTGATCGAACGGTCATTGACGAAAGTGCCATTCGTGCTGTCAAGATCGCTTAGGAGAATACCGCTGGGCGAGCATTCAATACGAGCATGGCGTCGCGAGACGGAATGATCCGTGATTCGGATGTCGCACTCTTCGCCTCGACCCAAGTTAATTTGCGCTTGTGCGAGCGCGTAACGCCGTCCGATATTCGCCCCAGTCGGATAGATATGGACCAGGCAGGCATTCGCTTGCGAAACCGGCCGTTTCGGGGACGCGATCCAGGTTTCCGACGAGACTTTGTCGAATTCAGTCATGATTCACGTAGGCAGGAACTGCCATCAGAACTTCGCCATTCTTACAAGTGAAGGATAGTTCATCGAATCGCGACTTACAAATCAACGCCGCAAGAAAACTTGACAAGGCAAGAAACATCAAAACCACTCGCGCCGACCGGTTGGCCGAACGCGAGTGGCCTGACAGCATGCAGCCAAAGAGTTGGCTCTACGGTTTCATCGATTGGACCGTGCTGATGATCCCAATCAACCGTCCCTCGGGCTTGTGAAGGTCGATCAGTTCCGGTTTCGGCGTGGTCGCGACACCGATGTTTCCAGCCAAGTCACGAGCCGTGACCCGCAGGAAGACACGGTAAGGAAGATTCGACGGCAGTTGCCAATGATAGACGCCGCTTTGCGGTGCCAATCCGGTGGCGATCGGATACCACTGGCCATCCTCACGATCGGCCCACTCCAAGCTCAGGCCGGTGGGAGCAATGTTCCGGTCCGTGGCGATCCATTTCAGGATCAGCGTATTGCGATGGGTCGGGTCGTTTTCGGGCGGGTACAACTCGACGTGTGGAGGCGTCGTATCGACTTCGATCTTGTATTCCGGTGAGTCGCCGCTCATCGGCTGCCCTTTGCTCAATCCCGCGCCACTCGCGAGAACGAGACGAAACCCATAGACGCCTTCGCCGGGCAACGCGGCGACAATTTGAGCGCGACCGTCTTTGGTTTCCACGACGTTTTCTTTTTGCTCGGCGCACATTCGCCACGTCTGGCCGTTGTTTTGCGTCACCCAAAGTTGGGCCACACTGACTCCGGACGGCCCTCGTCGAACCACTTCATAGGCCAGGCCAATTTGAGTCGAGTTGACCAGTTGAATTCCGGTGGACGTCGTGGATACCGCTGGTTTGTTCTCGGGCCCCCATGTGTTGTTGACAGCCTTATTGGCCGGCGGAATCTCGTGATGCGGCACGGGCACTCGGTTCGAGGCAATCGGTGCCGGCAATGGGCTGGTGGCCACGCTCGCAGGGCTTTGATTGACAACCGGCTGAATCTCACGAGGCGCTGACACCGGCGGAGGCACCGCGACTGGCGCGGCCTCAACCACAGTCGGTGGAGCCTGGGGCAGCGGCCGTGAAGCCACGGGTGCCGCCGGAATTGTCGGACCTGGCTCCGTGGGAATCATCGGCGGTGAAACCGGCACCGGATTCGGGCCGCCGATCGGCGATACCGGAGGCAGTGCCGGAGGCCCTTGGGTCGCTGCATTGGTCGTCACGATTCCACCCGAACCGCCCGCGGTCGCCAACACTTCCCGAACGGCCTCGCCCGGGTTGCCGACCTCATCTTTAATCTGCACTCGCACGACGACGGCCCCATTGGATGCTGGCCGGAATCGAGCTTGACCAACAAGATCCGGACGAACCGAAACTGGAGTCCAAACTGCCGACGCATCGCCGGCCGAGCGATACTCCAATCGCAGGCTCGACGAATCGGGCAGATTCTCCTGGATTTCCCAGGCGACCGCGATTTCATCGCCGACCCGATCGGCCGAGCGAATCTTGACGGTCGGCGGCGTCGTATCAATGAGCACTTTCAGCCCGGGAGGGCTTTGATTCAGGTCGGCGGGTTCGCGACGATTGTCTTGGGTCACGACCACCACACTGAACCAATACACGCCATCGGCCGGCGCGAAATACGTGAATGCTTCCTTGTCGGGTGTCGCAATCGCCTGCTGTTCCCATGTTTGCCCGCGATTGACGGACGTGAACAGAAGCAACTCGCGAATCTCGCTGCGGCGATTCGCGTTGATCACGACCGGGATCATGAGCTTGCGGTCACGCAACGGGATGACGTCCGGCGGCAACGCCGACGCCCCTAACAGCAACATGGTCGTCAAAGCCAACGACGAAGCGCCCATTCCTGCTCCCTCCCCACATCGGCCGACTTTGCGACTTGCGTTCCCCCGAAGGCAAGTCACCGGCGCGCGACCGAGGCGATCGGTTATTTCTCGTGTATCGGTCATAACGCGCCCCGACTTGAAACCGACACAGAAAAACCGAGGAATTCCTCAAGTTCGAGAACAACGAAAGGCACCTTGAGGCGATCGGGAAAAAGGCGTAAGACGATTGTGGGAAATGGGGGAAGCCAAGATGACATCGTCGGAAATCGTTGCGTTGCTCGACAAAGTTCGATCGGGCGCTTTGGACGTTGCGGAAGCTGCTTCGAGGCTCACGCCGGCGGTCGCCGAAATCGGCTTTGCACATGTCGATCTCGACCGAAAAGCCCGCTGCGGTTTTCCGGAAGTCATCTATTGTGAAGGAAAGACGTGTGAATGGGTCGTCGGAGTTGTCAACCGTTTGGTCGAGAACCGCCAAGATTGTTTGGCGACCCGGGTCAATGCCGACCAATCAGAAGCGTTGACCCGACATTTCCCACGCGGAATCCAGGACCGGCTTGCACGCACCTTCTGGCTCGTCGCCAATGAAGCGCCGGCCCCTAGAGGCTCGGTTGTCGTCGTCACCGCCGGCACCAGCGACTTGCCGGTAGCCCAAGAGGCCGTCGTGACCGCACAAGCCCTCGGATGCCGAACGTCGCTGATCGCCGACGTTGGAGTGGCCGGCATCCATCGGCTGCTGAGGAAACGCGATCAATTCAAAGCCGCCTCCGTCATCGTCGTGGTCGCGGGAATGGACGGCGCCCTTCCGAGCGTCATTGGCGGCTTGGTCGATTGCCCCGTGGTCGCCGTGCCGACGAGCGTTGGCTACGGCGCGTCGTTTGGCGGGATATCAGCCTTATTGACGATGCTCAACGCCTGCCCAGCCAACGTTGCCGTCGTGAACATCGACTCGGGTTTTAAGGGTGGTTACGTCGCGGCGATGATTGCGCGCCGAACAGTCGAATCTCCGACAGAATGATGTCCCGGAGAATGCCGGCCAAAAAACGAAAACGGGCGCCGGTGACCGAAACGGCCATCGGAACCCGTTTTCGACTCGACGTCTCACTCACTTGGTTGGCGGCAGCGGAAGGGCGCGATTGGGTGCCGTGGCCGGCGATCCAGACGAATTCGTCGAGAGCGGCGGCGGGCTCGGCATTCCGAAATATGGATCGTTGCCCGCCGTTGAAACCGTGGGAGGAGCTTGCGAAGGCAAGATGCGAGTCGGCGGGGCGAGCGATGCCGATGAAGGAACCGGATCCAATGGCGGCATTCCGTTATTGGCACTGGTTGCAATCGGGGTTGAGCCGGATGTCCCATCGGCCCGGGCCGGCAAGATGCTGCTGGTTTGAGTCGAGCTTGGCGGCGGCGGTGGCACCATGTTGGGTTGACGTGTTCCGCCTGCGGGCACCACATTGCCCCCCGTGGGCGCACTCGGCGAAAACGCCGGGTTCGAAGGGTTGTTGTTCATCCCCATTCCATTTGAGGTCGGCATTCCAATCCGGCCGGTGCCTTCCGGCGGCGGCAACTGGCGAGTGGTGCCAGTCGATCCTGTGGCATTCGACGTTCCGCCCAGTCCCACGGTCGCGTTTGGATTTGTTTTTCCTGCTTGGCTGCCGGCGCCCTTCGAACCATTCGCTGGGTTCGAGTTGGCGAATCCATCAGAAAGGTTGTTTTGATTCGCTTTTCCAATTGGCCGCATTTGTGCGGGTTTCGTGCGAGTCTCTTCAAAGAGCGAACACCCGCTCAGGCTCGATGCCACGAGGACCAACCCCGTCCCCACCAGGAGCCCGCCCAATTTCATCCGACCGAAGATTCCATTCATCGGTCAACCCCTTCATCAAGACGCGACCCGATCGATACACCCTCCGCGGACACGGTTGACCGCGTAAAGGTGTGCTAATGCTGTTTCCCCATAAAGCGGCGGGACAGTAGCGACGGCTTGGATTCGTGTCAAGGGGAACCCGCGATTGAAAGCGAATGAAGCGTGAATGCGACGGTTGCCCGTCGCATTCACGCTTCGAGGAGAGTTCAAATTCTCTACGCAAACAGTTCACTCACCGCGCTGCCACCGTCAACAATCTTAATCGGGCGTTCGAACGGCCCCAGGTTTTCCTTTCGCGGGTTGATCCCCAGGGACTGGCAGAAAGAGCAGAAAAGGTCGGGCACGGTGACGGGTCGGTCTTTCACGTCCGTGCCATCGGCTGACGTGGCCCCAATGACTTTCCCGCCTCTGGTGCCGCCTCCCGCCACAGCGGCGCAAAAAGCGCGCGGGTAGTGGTCGCGACCGTTTTGTGGATTGATCCTCGGGGTTCGCCCAAATTCGCCCATCCAAATCACGAGCGTCTTTTCCAACATTCCGCGGTCTTTCAAGTCGGTGAGTAGGGCGGCGAAACCCTGATCGGTCGTCTGTGAGAGTGTCTTCGTTCGCTCGAAATTGTCCTGATGCGTATCCCAGTTGCCCATCTCAACTTCAACAAACGTCACGCCGTTTTCGACCAAACGCCGCGCCAGCAGACATCCCTGACCGAATGGCGTGCGTCCATAGGCATCTCGAATCGCGTCTTTTTCCTGAGCCAAGTCAAAGGCCTTCAACCGTGGACTGGTGACGAGGTCGGCTGCCCCTTTGTAAAGAGCCTTGTGATCCTCAACGTTTCGTGCGGCGCCGGCGGCCGCGAAGTCGGCCTCCAATTCACCCATCAACTCCAGGCGGCGCCCGTAACGGTCACGGCTGACGCCACCGGGCAATTCAGTATTGCTGGGCAAGCGATTGGGGTCGCCGACGGCGAATGGGGCAAATCGCATCCCCAAGAAACCTGACCCGATACCGGCGACGCGGCCACCGATGTTTACGAAGTGAGGCAATTCAAACTCGGCAGGGCCAAGTTCTTTTCCGACGATCGAGCCGAAGGTTGGATACTTGATGGCACCGGATGGAAGATACCCTGTATGAAGTTGGTAAACGGCTCGCGGATGGGCGCCTTCCTTGTTGGTCATCGAGCGAATGATCGACAACTGGTTCATCTGCTTGGCGAGTCGCGTCCAATTCTCGGCGAGCTGAATGCCGGGGACACTCGTCGCGATGGCCTTGGTCGGGCCGCCGTTGGCATGTCCCGGTTTGGGATCGAATGTCTCGAACTGGCTCGGCCCGCCGGTCATGAAAAGTAGGATGCAGGCCTTGCCCTGTTTGCGCAGTTCGGCGGCCTTTAGCGTGACGGCCTCTCTCCATCCAAGCAAGCCTACGCTCGCGGCTCCAAGGCCGACCGAGTGCAAAAACGTGCGCCGGTCGATGATCCCGTCACGACCCGTGCGAATGTGCATCAAAGATTGTAATGACATGGTCTAGGTCCCCAAATGGTCGCTCGAATGATTATCGCCGATTCAAGAACTCGGTCGAGTTGATCAGCACCCAAAGCAGATCTTCAAACGCCTCGCCCCGTTTGCCGACTTTCCGAACATAAGCTAAGGCGCGTTCGCGTTCTCGATCCGTCGGCTTTCGCGCCAATGTCCTCATATACACCATTCTCACCGCATCGTCGTCGTTGGGGTACGCGCTGAGGATGCGACCTAGGAGGTTGGATCCTTCGGCGCGTATCTTCTGGTTGATTTGCGGGTTGTTCATCAGCAGTAACGCTTGGGGGATGCTGCCCTCCATGTCGTCAGAGCTTGTCGACGGATCGCTCTTGAACTCATTCTTAAATTGCAGTTCGAGGTTCGTGAATCTGCGGCCGGCGAGCAAGGCGCCCAGCATTGGGTTACCCATCGCATTTAACGGTTGGCCCAACTGCCCCAGCACGCCGACCAAGGAATTCCAAAGAGCTTCCGATCGCAAAGGTACAAGATGAGACGCGGCGAACTGCAAATGGCCGTCACCCTTCGAACCAGGAAGGTGTTGACGCTGATAGGCGTCACTAAGCGCAATGGCGCGCAGCAGTTTCTTGATATTGAAGTCTGATCCGCGGAATGATGCGGCGAGTCGAGCGAGCAATTCCGGCATGACGACATCCCTGCCCGGCCCGATATCGTCGACTTGCGGATAGAACCCCTGGCCCATCATCTCCGTCCACATTCGATTGACGAATGCCGCGGCGAACCAGTAGTTTTCTGAGTGCGCGACCATCTCGGCCAACGACCGGCGACGATCCTGATCGGACTGCCCCGATCGAATGCCGTTTCCATCAAGGAATTTGGGCGCCATGAACGTACCCGTCGTCGGATCGGCCTTGTCCGGCATCCGATGCTCGCCGCGAGGCAGGGACATCAACTCGATGCCAGCGAAAGGAGCGCCGGTCGACGTGTTGCGAACCAAACGGTCGCGTGAGCGAGCGAAAAAGCCTGCCAGTTGGTGAAACTGTTCACGTTTCCAACCATCGAACGGGTGGTCATGGCACTGAGCGCATTGAATCTGAATCCCGAGAAAAACGCGAGCAGTCTCTGATGTCCGATCGTTGATGGCGTCAGGCCCCGAATGAGCCAGGAGGAAGAACCCAGGCCCCGCTTTGACGTCGATGGAGCCGATCGGCACCATGCCCGACGCCGTCAGCATCTCTTTCACCATCGTGTTCCAAGGCCGATTGATCTTGAATTGCTCAGCCAACCAGGCTTCGAATGAACCCGTCAATGCAAGATTGCGCCGGTCCGTGACCTTGGTTGCGACAACCTCTCGCCAATAGGCCGCCCAGTGGCTGGCATATTCTTCACTCTCAAGGAGCCGGTCGATCAGCCGTTCTCGCTTCTTGGGATCTGTGTCGGCGACGAATTCGGTCACGTCGGCCGGCAACGGGAGACGACCCGTCAAGTCCAGCATGACTCGACGAACGAATTGCTCGTCGGACGTCAACGGAGCCGATTCAAGCTTCAGTTGCCGAAGCTGCTGTGCGATCAGCCGGTCAATCTCGCCCGCCTGAATTGGCGCACGGGAAACGCCCTGCCATGCGTCGTGCGAAAGAACCAATGGCTTGTCGTCCGATTTCTTCGGTGGAGCCGCGTAAACCGCATTTACGGCCATGAGGGAAATAGTGGCGATAGCGAATCGCGTAAGACGCATGTTCAAGCCTCCCAGTAGATCGCATCCGTCGCCAGTCAGGATATGAGGAGAACGCCTTCGTTCAGCCCTCAATCAGGACGGCTCTATGCAATGTAACACGGAAGTGCCCGAGGGGTTTCGCGGAAGGGAATAAGTGAAGAGAATCGAGAAATGGATCAGCCGCGAGCGAGACTGGAGGGCCTCGCTCGCGGAAGGAGGTATTTGTCGCGACGTTCGATTATCGAGGTCCGCCGCGAGCTGGCGCGGCGGCTCCGCCGCCAACCTCAGCCGGGCGCGCCCCGCTATCCAAGAGCGACGCTTGGCCCTGCATGGTGGCCAGTTCCTTCTGCAATGGGAAGTCAGGATCTGGCGGGAAATACTGCGGCTTGTGTTCCATGTAATACCCGGAGGGCAAGGTCATGCCGCCCACCCAGGTTTGGCAACCGGTTAAGCCGGCCACCGTTGTCGCCAACACGCACAGCCCGAGGGCCTTCAGCCATCGTCGGGTCTTCATGATCCCCTACCTCCCCGAATATGCGGAAATCCGCAGGTTCCCCGCTTCAGCGTCGCCGCTGCCTGCGATTTGTCGTCAATTCAGACCATTCATCGTCTGGAAAGCTGGTCCGAGTTTACGCGATTTGTCGAAAAGTCGGGATCGCCGAGGAGACAGTTGACCTGAGACGAAAGACACCTTAGCATGTCACCCCGAGGGGCAACCATTTTCGAGAGTCCGATATGCCGATGACCCGACAGTCGCCAGATGAAAGGCAATGGGCGTTGCCGCCCAACCCGAAGATGCCGCCGCTCATCATGAAGTGGGGCGGCTCGGCGGCGCCGCTTCCCGTGCGTGCCATTCGTGTCGGAACGGCTCTCAAGAATCTGCCGGCCACACTTGCGGCCCCTCCGTGGTTGACAACCGGCTCGGCCGACGCGCCATTCGATTTCTGCGTTCACATGCATTCCCTTTGTTCGGATATCGTGTCGCGATCGCTGCCGCTATATCACATTGACATTGATCGAATCCTCATCGGCGTCACGCAAGCAAGAAACAGTCGCGCTCATGGCCTCCAGGCACGGGTGACCCCGCTTCGATTCCGCGACGGGCAACTGGCCAGACAGCAACGAGGTCAACGCTATTGCGTCCAGCGGTACGAGGTCAATGGTCGCGAGATTCTGTATCTGTTGACGTTCTGCTTGCCTCGTTTCCTTGATCTGGATTTCGATGAGAAGCTCGTAACGATATTCCATGAACTATTTCACATTAGCCCGAGATTCGATGGCGACCTTCGGCGTCACCCGGGGCGGTATTCGGTTCACACGCATAGCCAACGTCATTATGACGCCCACATGGCGCAACTGGCTCGGGAATACATCCTGGGGGGTGCCATCGCCAGTCGCCACGATTTCCTGCGATTGAACAGCCGACAAATCGTGCATCGTCACGGAGCCATTGTCGGGACGATGGTCCCTCGTCCAAAGCTCTTACCGCTTCAGCGCATGGCGTCCCGGCAGCGCTAATCCTCGGGTTTGCCCCAACTACCGCGCCGCCAGTCCCGCTTGTCTGTTTCCTCAATTGCGGGTAGTTACGTTACTGGTTGGTTGAAACACCCCGATATCGAATCGGTTTTCCGAACCCGAGACAGGCGAGGCTCGCATGCTCTCACGCTTGCGGTCGTCACGGCAACATCGTTCGTCAACTCCCCTGTGCCAAACGCGGCTCTGGGCCGAGCAGCTCGACGCTCGGGACCTGCCGTCGGCCAATTTCGGAACCAACGTAATTTCGTCGATACTCAAAGACCTCAACCTTGCCACATCATCAGCGATCAGCTTCGACCCGAATGATCCATTCGTTGCCTACAACGACCACCTTTATTTTGCTGCCAATGACGGCGTTCACGGGATCGAACTCTGGCGAACCGACGGTACGGCCACGGGCACCGAGATAGTTGCCGACCTCAACCCGGGCTTTGCCTCGAGCCTATCCGCAGACCCGATTTACCCCACGCCGATGGTGGTAGCCAACGGAAAGCTCTTCTTCGTCGCCGCTACGGAATCAGCCAGCGTTCAGCTTTGGCAAACAGACGGCACAGCGATGGGCACCCAGCAGGTAACACACTTTGGCTCAATGCCGGCGTTCGCGAATCTTGGAGCACGAATATCCCGTATGACCGCGGGCGATTCGCAGCTCTACTTCCTCGGCGACGACGGCGTTCATGGAATGGAATGGTGGCGAACCGACGGCTCGAACACCGGGACGGTGCTTCTGACCGATTTCAGCCTCGACGGGTCTCCTGCTTCTGCAGCGTTTTTTGGTCAAGCCGTCGTCGGCGACACACTGATCTTCAGCGTAAACAACGATTTCTCCGGCGCGTTCAAGCTCTTTCGGTCCGACCCGGTGACGAGTGCCGTTGTCGAGATCGTTCCCGACGCCGTCGGTTTTGTTCCGGGTGCCGCGCCCACGATGGTCGCCGTCGGCGACGTTGTCTACTTTGTCGCGTCCGACGTTGCACACGGGCAAGAACTCTGGCGATCGGATGGGACGGCGGCCGGAACGTCAATCGTGCGCGACATTAATCCCGGGCCGGCCTATGGGAACATCACGGGGCTTTTCAACCACGGCGGGACTCTCTACTTCACCGCTGACGACGGGGAGCACGGCCAGGAACTTTGGAAAACCGATGGCACCGCGACCGGAACTATCATGGTTAAGGACATCGCTCCCGACACGGGCGATCGTCCCGCGTGGCCGACCGGATCGACCGCGATGAACTTCGCTACCGTCGGCGATATTCTCTATTTCAGCGCCAATGACGGCGTTCATGGCCAGGAACTATGGCGAAGCGACGGCACCGATAACGGCACCTTTATGGTTCGCGACATCATCGCCGAGCCATCTTTGGAATCATTGAGCACATTCGCGGCACCTATGGTCGCGACCTCCGACTCGTTCCCGGTTAATCTGGCTGCCGTAGGGTCCGATCTCTACTTCCTTGTTCGCGGCAACCAGCTTTGGCGATCAAACGGTACGAGCGAGGGCACGACACGGGTTCATTCCTTTGATATGCCATTCGGATCGGCGGTTTTCGGTCTGACGGCCTTGGGCGATCAACTTTTGTTTTCGGCGGCAGACGGTTCGCATGGACAAGAGCTTTGGACAGTCGTCGGGCCGGAAACCAGCGCTCGGCTCATTCGAGACATCAACGAAACCACATCCGACGCGGTCCATTGGCTTTCGTCAGCCACGTTCGGCGACGCCACCTTTTTTGCCGCTTCGGATGGTGTTCATGGATTCGAGCTTTGGAAGACGGACGGCACCGCTGCCGGAACGATGATGATCAAGGACATGCACCCAACCTTCAACCAAACGGTTCCTTGGGGTTTCGGCACCTACCAGGTCTCGGACTCGAATCCTCGCGATTTCACGGTAGTGGGTAACTGGCTCTACTTCACGGCAGAGGATGGAACACACGGTCAAGAGTTGTGGCGGACGGATGGGACGAGCGCGGGTACGACGTTGGTCGCTGACCTTCGACCCGGAATGGCGACCGGATGGTTCGGCGAGTTCCCGGCATGGTCCAACATCTCAAACATGCTTGCCGTCGGCGATGATCTGTACTTCACCGCCGACGATGGCCTTCATGGCCAGGAACTCTGGATGAGCGACGGGAGCGAAGCAGGCACCGTTTTCATCGAGGACATCAACACGCAACTCGAGCCGGTGATTTGGCCGCTGGCCGATTCGCTCATGGGAGCCGCAGGCCCCGAAGGGGTCCCCTCGACCGGGATGGCCCCCGCGGGATCGAACATTCAAAGCCTCGTCCAGATGAACGGGAGGGTCTATTTCAGTGCCAACGATGGAGTCCACGGCCAAGAACTGTGGATGTCCGACGGCACGCCGGACGGGACGCTGCTGGTCGCCGACATTAATACCACGGGAAATGGGACGCTTTTCGGCGAGGCCGGCTTCGACGGGAACCCGCAGGGTCTGACCGTGATCGGCGACACACTCTATTTCTCGGCCGACGATGGGATTCACGGCAATGAGTTATGGAAATCGGATGGCACTACTCAGGGCACAGTTCTGCTCAAGGACATTGACACGACGGTCGTTGATGCCGGATTCGTCGAGGGTTACCCCTGGCCGTTGGGGTCCAATCCTGTGAATCTCACGGCGATTGGCCCAACACTCTATTTCACGGCGAGTGACGGAACCCATGGCGCCGAACTGTGGAAAAGTGACGGCACCAGCGACGGGACGACGATGGTCGCCGACATCAACGACACGGGCGCGTCAAACGCCACGGTATTGGTTGAAGCCAATGGCCAGCTCTTTTTCACGGCTGATGATGGGCGGCACGGGAACGAGCTTTGGACGGTTGATGGAAACGGTACGGGGGCGTCGCTCGTTCGCGACATCAATCCGGGCCTGATCGGTTCAATGCCCGCAAATTTGACGGTGATCGGCGACCGGCTCTACTTTTCGGCCGACGATGGCGTTCACGGTAACGAACTTTGGACAAGCGACGGCACCGAGGACGGAACGCATCTTGTGGCCGATCTGGCCTTGGGCATTCGGTCATCAATCATGGGACTAATCGGCTCGCCTCGATCTGGCCCCATTCTTGGCATTGCAGGGAAAGTCGTCGTGGCCGCAAACGATGGCACGCATGGCAGCGAATTGATGGTTGTCGAGACTCGCCAGCCGGCGGCGCCCGTGGGGCTTCGAGCGAACGCGGGCGGGAGTTATGTCGTCATGGAAGGCGAAACGTTGGCCCTGGATGGAAGCGCCTCAATTATTCCCGACGGTTCCCGTGTGAGCTACTCTTGGGACCTCGACGGAGACGGGCAATTCGACGACGCTCGCGGCGCCAAGCCAACGCTCGTCGGCGGGCAACTGCGCCGGCTTGGACTTCATGGCGGCACCACATCGCACACGATTCGGCTTCGGATCGTCGATGACAATGGAATCTCCAACGACGCCGAGGCCTCGGTTCAAGTCAACGATTCACCCCTGGCCATGACCGGGTCAAGCCACTCCGTCGTCGAAGGCACGAACTTCAATCGCTTTGTCGCGTCTTTTACCGATCCGGGTGGGGCCGAAGAGTTGTCGCATTATCGTGCCACGATCGACTGGGGCGACGGCATGACCTACGACACTGGGACCATCACGCGGTCGGGAAATTACTTCCGCGTCTCGGGAGAACACAACTACCAGCGTGCCGGTGACTACAACGTCGTTGTGACGGTTCACGACGATCAAGGATTTGCACCAGGCGGGGTCACATCGCATGTCACGTCGGCGATTCGCGTCACCAATGCAGCCATCTATGGCTCCCGCACGTTTTTCCGAGACGAGGCTGGAAGACCCTTTGAGGTTATTGTCGCCTCGTTCCGCGACATGAACCCCCACAGCGCAGCCGCTGATTTCGACGTGTCGATCAATTGGGGCGACGGTTCGACGTCGGTGGGACGAGTGAGCGCTAATGGTCGCGGTGGGTTCGACGTGCGGGGCGACCACGTTTTTGCCGAGGTCGGCAGCTACACGGTCGAGGTAACGATTCGCGACCGCGATGGAGCCGTGTCGGTCGTGAGGTCGGCGGCGGCCATTCGCCCGGCGCGCCTTCCGTTGGCGCCGATGCCGATAGCTCCACCATTGCTGCCACCGAAAATCGCCGGCGCCACCCTGGACGACGAATTGAACGACTTTGCCGAGCCTGAACCTGAGCCCGTCGGCATGGCAATGCTCGGCGGCCGACTCCTCGGCTCAGCGTTTGAATAGGATCCGCGTTGCCCCCGAAGCGCCGAGGGCGCTCGGATCGAATCGTCGAGTTGATTGGTTCCAGCCGGTTTGCGGCACCCATTTCGTGGAACCAATCAACTCGACCGGAATCGACCAATCCGATCGGACTCCACTTCTATCAGCGAAAGCTGCTTCTCCATTTCGCCTGGGGTCAATTCGCATCTGCAACTCCTGCCCCTTGGTGACTGGAAACACCGCGAATCGAGTGACTTTTTGCTTGACACCCAATGAAAGAAAGGTATATCCGCGACCTCTGCATTTGTTGGCAAGGGGCGACGCTCACCATTCGGGGGAATGCGGTGCGCGTTCGAAACCCAACAAAGCGGAAGGAATGCCGGTGGGATGTCAGACTCTGTAACAACGATAGCGACACTCAAGGATGCCGTGCGCCGGTTTGCCGCCGAGCGGGATTGGGAGCCGTTTCATAGCCCCAAGAACCTGGTGATGGCGCTCGCGATTGAGACCGCGGAATTGATGGAGCATTTTCTCTGGATCGACGCCGAGGCGTCTCGCCGCACCGTCGCGGATCCGGCGAAAAGGCAGGCGATCGCCGATGAATTAGCTGATGTCGCATGTGTTTTACTGAATCTGAGTCTGAATACCGGCATCGACTTGGCCGACGCGATTCGATCGAAGATGGAGCGGAACGCTCTGAAGTATCCGCCGCCGAATCGATCGGAAGCCAACTAAGGCTTGGCGAACGGACGCCACGGAGCAGGGGGGGTATGCCGTGGACGGAATGCGGAAGATCATTGGCTTGGCGGTGCTGGCGTTCGTCGCCTCATCGATCGAGGCGCAACCCAAACTGGCTCCGAGTTTCCCGGAACCGACGCCGCCGGCCAAGGAGAATTCAAATCAACCCGGCGACCCGCCGATTCCGTTGTACGATCCGATCACGAATCGACCCTATCAGCCCAAGCCCGCGCCAACACCGGAAATCAAGCGCACCGACCCGTCCGGGTTACCGCAATTGTTACCGGCACCCGTAATCAAGCCGCCCGACCCAGGACCGCCGGTGAAAAAAAAGCCCGCGGAGCCGATCAAAATCACTAAGCCGGCGATCGTCGAGACTCATCGCGTCGAACCGTGCCTGTCGCTGGAAATGACCGGGCCGGAAGCCGCCAACGCGGGTCAGCCGGTCGAGTTCGAGTTGACCTTGCGAAACACCGGGAAAGTACCGGTCTACCAAGTCAGGCTGGAAAGCGAATTGCCCGACAAGGTGAGATACCTCGGAGGCGTGCCGCGAGCCGATCAGCCGGGTGACCGATTGCAATGGAATATCGGTATTCTCGATGCCGGTGCTGTTCACCACTTCAAGATGCGGCTGCAAAGCAACGATGAGGGAGAACTGCGACCGCACGTCGTGGTTCACTGTTCGGCGAGTTGCACCAAAGTAACGAAGCTGAATCGGGCGAAGCTCACGCTGGCCATGACCGGACCGGAGACGGCAATGGTCGGCGACGAAGTGGCATTTCATATCAAGGTAACCAACGACGGCAGCGGTCCATTGCACAAGGTCGTTCTTCGCGACCGGCTTCCCGAAGGTCTGACGCATCCGCAAGGTAACTTCATCGAGGCGGAGCTGGGAACGCTGAATGCGGGTGAAACACGTTCGCTGACGTTGCGGACCAAGGCGATTCGCACGGGCCGGCAGTTGAATGAAATCACCGCCACGGCAGACGGCTTGCCGGCTCAAGCGATTCAGGTTGCCCATGCCCGCAACGGTGACTTTGACGCCATCGCCCGAACGGAAGTAACCATTGCCGAGCCTGGGCTTGTTCTGAAGCTGCTCGGGCCGGCCAGCGTTACCGTCAACGGAGAAGCCACGTTTCAGATCGAAGTCTCGAATCCCGGCAACGCGCCTGCCCAAAACGTGAAAGTCGTCGATCGTCTGCCCGAGGGACTTGATTACATCGCGGTCAGCGAGGGGGGCAAACACGATCCACTGACGCATACCATCGTCTGGAATCTCGGCACGGTGGAAAAGAACTCGAAGCGGATCTTGGTGGCCAAGGCCCGTGCCACCGCGGTTGCCGAAGGCGTCCACACGGTCATGGCGCAGGGCGAGGGTGGCTTGTACGCCCGATCGGAAGCACCGATCGCGGTCCAAGGTGTGCCCGCGGTGATGTTTGAGGTCGTCGATCTTGCCGATCCGGTAGCCCTCGGCAATGAGGCTCATTACGAGATTCGCGTCATTAATCAGGGAAGCTGCCCGATTACCAGCCTTGAACTGCGTTGCACGCTTTCGGAAGGGATGGAATTGCTCGAAGCCACCGGACCGACGGCATCCAAGCCTCAAGGTAAGTTGGTCAGATTCGAGCCATACGCGCGCCTCGCCGTCAAAGCCGACCTGGTGTTTCGTGTGAAAGCTCGCGGCGTGAAGCCTGGCGACCAGCGATTCCGCGCCCAACTTTACTGCGACCAGATTCAACAACCGGTGACCAAGGAAGAGAGCACTCACGTGTACGGGCCGTGAGCGACTGCAAGAAATTAGGAAAAAAGCGAAAAAATGGGAGAGAATCCTTTTGCCATCGACTGCCGGTTTGGCTATCTTTCCTACTCAACACCTTTGCTGAAGCGCCAACAGGCGATGTCAACGATAAAGGCGGCCAAGAAGGCCGCGACCGGGGGAAGGATTCCCCCAATTCTCTCCCCAACCATCCCGGTTCGAGCGACGGTCGTGGTCCGGGCACACGCTAGTTGGTGATGACTCTCACCCGGCGAGTGCCGTGACCGAAGCCTCGCGAGCTTGGGCTTGAGCGGTGCGGGGGATTTGCTACTATCCGGCACGACGCGACTCGGGGAGAGGCCCTCGAGAATGCGTCAACCCGCCGGTCCAGTCTCCTGCCGGTAACACACGGAACGGATCGAGGCTCGGTACGGGGATTACCCCCAACGGATGGGGATACCTCGCGCCGATGAAGGGGAGGTTGGCGACCATGAGTGCGGTAAGGATACCCAAGGAGCAGTTGCGCGTGCATATTCGTTGGATGATTCGGCGCGACATGCCCGATGTCCTGATGATCGAACAAGAGAGCTTCGACTATTCCTGGAACGAAGAGGACTTCCTTCGTTGCTTGCGCCAACGGAATTGCATCGGAATGGTCGCCGAGTGCAATGAACGCGTCGTCGGATTCATGATCTATGAGCTGCACAAGTCGAAGCTGCACATCATGAACTTCGCGGTAGGCCCGCGTTTTCGCCGGCTTGGCATCGGTAAGCAGATGGTCGAAAAGCTCATCGGCAAGCTGTCGAGCCATCGCCGAACCCGTGTCACCTTGGCCGTTCGCGAAACCAACCTCGCCGCTCAGTTGTTCTTCCGAACCCAGGAATTCCGCGCCCTGAAAGTCCTGCGGAATTACTATGAGGATAGCGGCGAAGATGCCTTCCTCATGCAATACCGGATTCCCAACGCCGTTGCCGACGAGGCCGACGACGTAGTGTCCAATCCGCTGGTCCAATTCGAATAATCAACGCCGCCCGGCGTTGTTTCGTCCCGGTCGCGAGTCGTGATCTGTTTCCGGCTCGACGATCGGGACGACTTTTCCGATTATGCGGGTTCTGACGATTTCCCGGAACATCTCACGATCAGAATCAACTTGCGAATCCCCCGAGCGTTTCTTACGCTTAAATCATCGCAATTGTACTGAACGTCACAGCTTTCGCTGACAAACGCGAGGCATCAAGCACCGAGGTCTGCGCCATGAACCGACTCCTTGCCGCCGCACTGCCGCTCACTGTTGTAATCGCTTGGGTACTTCTGTCACCCGTTTCCGCTGCCGAGCCAGCAACGGACTCGGCCAAGCTCGACGAGATCAAGAAGAAGGTCGATGAATCGATCGCCAAATTGAGCCAGATCGATGAACGGCTCAAGACTCTTGAAACGACGCTCAATAACAAGGTCGCTTCTATTGAAGAAAGGATGCGAACCCTCGAGGGAAGCTCCGCAACGGCGGCCCAACACGACCTAATGTACCGAGAACTTCGCGCCTTGCGAGCGGAGATCGACGCGATTCGGAAAGAACTTGGCCGCGCTCCGACATCGGTAAAGGTTACCGAAGGCTCAACGTCTCTGTCGGCACAATATGGAACGTTGTCAATCGACAACCAAACCGAGCGCGAGGTTGAGGTGGTCGTGAATGGTTCGACGTTTGTGGCTCCGGCTCAGCAAGTCTATCGCATCTTTGTTCCGGCCGGTGTGTTCAAGTATCGGGTGGTCGGCTTCCACAACGCCGATGTGCAAAAGAACTTGACCGCGAACGACACATTCAACGTGCGTGTTCATCGATGATCGTGACCATTGATGGTCCAGCCGGCTCGGGAAAAAGCACCGCATCGAAGGCGTTGGCGCAACGGCTTGGCTTCGAGGTTCTCGACACGGGAGCCATGTACCGAGCCGTTGCTGTTGCCGTTCTGCGAGCTGGAATCGCACTCGACGACCAGCCTTCCCTGACCCAGATCGTTGGATCGCTTCGCCTCGAAATGCTTCAGGGGCGAGTCCTCTTGAATGGGGACGACGTATCCGACATCATTCGCCGACCGGATATCTCGTCGCTTGCCAGCCAATTGGCAGCGATTGCTTTGATCCGACGAACGCTCGCTCGGTGGCAACGCCAAATCGCCGATGGCCGCGACATGGTTTGCGAAGGGCGCGACCAAGGCACTTTTGTCTTTCCCGATGCCGCTCGAAAGTTCTTCCTCAAGGCCGATCCCGAGGTTCGCGCACGACGCCGCTGGCTGGAGCTTCAACAACAGGGCGATACCATCTCGTTCCACGACGTCCTGCGACTGCAAAACGAACGCGACCATCGCGACGAGTTGCGTGACCTCGCTCCGATGGAGCCGGCGGTTGATGCCGTCATTATTGACACGACGAACCTGACCATCGATCAAGTCATTGACCAAATGGAGCAGGAGGTTCGACGAGGATCCGCTGATTGAGAGCCGTATTCGGTCGGCCATTTCGTCGAGGGAATTGAAAATGCCACGCCTGCTCCGAGACCTGGCGATCAGTCTCTTCTACGGGCTACTTCTCGTCGTCTTCCCGATTGGTTTTCGATTGCGAGTCGAGGGCCGGTCGCGAATTCCCGAGACGGGGCCGGTGTTGTTGATTGCCAATCATCAGAGTTTTCTTGACATTGTGTTGCTCGCCTTCATCGCGCCGCGTCGTGTAACGTTCTTGGCGCGGAAGTCGCTTTTCCGTCACGGCTGGTTTCGCTTTCTCGAACGCATCTTTGGCATGACCGTGCCCGTGGACCAGGAAGGGATCGGGAAAGAAGGGTTAAAGACGATGCTGGGTCTACTCGATGCCGGGCAAGCCGTCATCGTGTTTCCCGAGGGCGAGCGCACTTGGAACGGTGAGCTGGCCGACCTCAAGCCGGGAATCACCTTGCTCGTCAATCGCGTGTCGGCGCCCATCGTACCGATCGGCATCGCAGGAGCCTTCGAGGCTTGGCCTCGCACTCGAGCGCTTCCCTCGTTCGGCCCAGCGTTCCTCGCATACGGGTGCAACGCCGTGGCGATTAAGGTGGGTGAGCCAATCTCATCTCAGAAACTCAAGGGAAAAAGCCGTGATCAGATCCTCGCGGAGCTGACCACGGCCTTAAGCGGCGTACTCGATCGGGCCCGGAAACTTCGCCGACGCCACTAGATCATGCCGATTCATCGCGCGATTCCAGATGCGACCGCAGTTTTCGAATCGCCTTGTATTTTTCATCACTGACACGAGCGGCCGTCATGTCCAATTCGTCGGCAATGTCTTGAACGGACCACCCGGCAACCGTCATGCGGAGGATTTCCTGTTGACGCGGGGTGAGCAGTTCCTCGGCAGCCTTATTCCATTGCTCGCGATCGTCTCGAATTTCCACATCGGGATCCGAACTGCTATCGGCCAAGTCGCAGGCCATCGGGAGAAACTTGCGGGATCGCTGGACTCGCTTCTTGACCGCGTCGATTGCCCGCAAAAACTCGCGACGCTCGTCTCCTTCGGCTAAGAGGACGCGATTCCAGTCGGAAGGAGCGACACGGCGAAGAAGACGCAAGAACACTTCCTGGGTACAGTCACTCCAGGAATCTTGCGGCAGTCTCGCGTTCCGCCAACAGGTGGCACAATAGCGATTAATATCGGTTAGCGCCTTGTCGTTGGCAGCGGCTTGTACCGGATTCCCGATCGCGGAGAGTGCCGCCCCAACTACCACGGCGGCGACCATCGTCCGAGAGCTGATTGAGCGTGGGTTTCGGTTTTTCATTGACTTACCATCCCCGGCCCCAGTTATGAGCTATCATTATTCTATTCGGACGTAACCTGAAGAGATTCTCGTTTAGCCGAATGAATTTTTTTCGTCCATGCCGAAGTCATGGCTAATGAGGGCTTTGCGAGGTTAGGAATGACACCCTCAAGGTTGCCGGAAAGTCACCCGCGAACGCCGATCTCCCGAGCGGAATTGCGAAAGCCGACCGACCTTCCGGCGATCCCCGATGGTTTGGTGGATACCGAAGAGATTGACGTTAGCAGTCTGCCAATATTCACCCGATTTGACCCGGTCCCAGCGCTCGTTTCGGCACTCAATTCGGATCAGGTTTTGGTGCGTCTGACGGCGGTTCGCGAAATAGGTCGCCTTGGATCTTTGGCCGGCGATGCGCTTCCGACGATCGTGGAACGCCTCGGCGATCCTGAGTCGACGATACGGACCGAGTCAGTCAAAGCGATTGGAAACATGGGCGTGATTGCGGTTCCGGCTTTGTGTTCGGCACTTCAGCATTCGGACAAACATGTGCGCCGACTTTCCGTTCAAGCACTCGGCCGTTTGGGTCGTTATGCAAAATCGGCAATACCGGCTCTCTGTGCGGCTTTGGGCGACTCGGATACGCGAACAGCGACGGGCGCCGCGGAGGCCTTAGGATCATTGGGCGGCGAAGCAAGATCGGCGATTCCGGCTCTGCTGGAAGCTCTGCAGGGAGTGAACATCGTCGTTTGCCGGCTCGCCGCTCGCGCGTTGAGCCGTATCGGAAAGCCCGCGATACCCTC
>CAZESP010000001.1:193601-299320 GCA_964515185.1 uncultured Alcaligenaceae bacterium | reverse complement strand
AGTGGTTAGGAAACACGTGCCACAACCCGAAGATTAAGCTGTGACAATGCACTAGACGAGCATTCCGGCCAGGTGTTGCCGAAGCCGAGTCAGGACGCGGAAGGTGGCGGCCCGGACGGCGCCGGGCGTGAGGTTAAGCTCCGCGCCGACGTCGGCCGCCGATCGGCCATAGGCGAGATGTTCCCAACATGCTTTCCAGGTAGTCGGCTGAAACTCGTCTTTCATGTGCTTCAGGGCTTCGCCGACGAGGTGTTGGCGATAGTCGGATTCCCAGAACTCGTCCGACCCATCCGGGCCTGCCACGCCATCCAGCGGCAGCTCATTGGGCGACATGGGCAAGACCGCACGGCGTTGCCGCTCTCGCCATTTGTTGAGGGTCACGGTGCGCAGCCAAGCGCGGAAACTCCGGCTCGGGTCGTGCTGGAATTCGGGCAGTTTGGCGAGCAACAGCAGCAACACATCCTGAACGAGGTCGGCGGCATCGGCTTCCTGCATCCCGGCACGACCGGCCCAGGCGTAGAGCAGCGGCGAATACAGCCGAACGAATTGACTCCAGGCATCGTCGGTGGGCTTGCGAAGTCGTTCCAACAAACTCACGGGTGTCGAGTGCATGAGCGAAGCTCGGTAGTGGGACCGCGTTCATGGACATGATCTTAATAATTCATCGCACATTCCGCAAACGACAATGAACGAGGGGTGACACCTACCGTTTTTGCTGTGACGTGATGGTGCCATGGTAAGCGACGCTTCGCAGAAGCGCCATAACAACGCGCTTCCGCGAAACATCACTTGCCATGGCGGTTACTTCACTTCGGCGGGCTTCCGCAGGAACAACCACACCCAGCCGTGGTTCTCGTATTCCCGCGGCAGCTTTTCAAACAGCGCGTTCATGCGCTCGCGGACGGTCTTCATCTCCTTTTCGGCTTTTTCGAGTTCGGCCTTGTCCTTGAGGCGATTCGCGCCGTGTACCTTTTCGATGAGTTGGCTAAATCGCTGTTGGACGTCCTTCATTTCTTTGCGGAGCTTGTCTTGTTCGACTTTCTGCTCGGGCGTCGGCTCAGGAAGATCGGGCTTCTGCGTCGCGAAATCACCCACGAGCAGGTCGAGTTTGCCGTCGCCGTTCCAATCGACGACGCAGACCTTCGCGCGGGTACCACGCCGGACATCCTTCGGAGCGTTATCCCCGTATTCCGCCAGACCCGGAGCCACGAGCTGAACACCTGCGGCAAGCTCGGGTTTGGTCTTGGTGCCGGTGTTGCGATAGAACCAGACGCTGCCGTCGCCGGCGCCGATGATCAGATCGAGTTGGCCGTCGCCATCCCAATCAGCGACGCACGGCCCGGCATCGCCATGCGTCACTTGGATCGGTTTGCCGCCGGCGTTGAGACGCTGTTCGTTTCCGAAGGCGTAGGCCGTCTTCGTGCCTTCGTTTCGCAGCAGGTAGACGCCGCCGCCAATCTCTCCGACGATGAGGTCGAGCAATCCGTCGCCGTCCCAATCGGCCGCGAAGACCGCCGACGCAGTGCCGGTGATGCCGGCCTGTTTCCCTTCGGGGATTTCGATGCGCTCGCCCTCATAGACGATGACGTTCTTGCCGTCCTTGGTCTTCTCAAACTGAGCATCGCCGGCGATCAGAATCATGCCGTCGCCGGATTCGCGTCTTCCGCCGGCGACGTTGATCGTCTTGCCGGCCTTGTTCTTCAACTTGACCGGCGCCGCGAATTCGCCCTTGCCGGTGCCGCGGAACAAGAAAATCTCACCGGGCCATGAGCCGGAAATCACATCGAGGATGCCGTCGCCGTCGAGGTCCACCAACTGGGGACCGAAGCCGACGCATCAACCCGTCGGCACGACGCCGTCCTTGCCGCCGGCCTGGAACCGCGTCCCGGCGGCGAACTTCGGCTCGGTGTCGGTGCCGATGTTCCGATAAACCGTCATGATGCCCTTGCCGAATTGGCCGACGAGCAGGTGCTTCTTGCCGTCGCCGAAAAAGTCGCAAACAAACGGCGCGGCATGACCGACATCGGTGTCGATCGGCTTGCCGGCGGCGGTGACTCGCACCGGCGGCGCGAGATCCTTGGCCGTCTGAGTCGGCGGCAGGGCCAGCCCGGACAGGGTCAACAAGAGCGTGACAGACATCGGGGAAAACCTCCTGATATGTGGGCACCTTCCAGCATCGCCGCTAGCCGAAACCAATGCAAGCGCAAACCCGCGGCGGAAAGGCACCCGGAAAGCGCGACGGGTTTTCCCGTGCTGCCTCGAACGAGGTACCGTGAGTAACCCACGGAAATTTAGGACGTGACGGAATCGATCGAAGCCAGAGACGGGTCTTCGGTGCGTGCGCTGAAGTCTCGGTTTCGCAAACGCCGGACGGCGCCGGCGAGTGCGAAACCTGAGCCGTCGCGATTTAGCCGCGCAGATACTCTTTCAAATAGCCTTGAAACTGTTGGCGGTGCCCTTCTTCGTCGGCCATCAGAGTGATGGCCAAGTCTTGAGTGACATAGTCATCGCCTTCAGTGAGTCTCGCCAAAGCTCGATAATGCTCGATGGCTTCGTCTTCCGCCTTGATGACGCCGCGAATAACGGCGACCACATCGGTCGTGTCGATCGGCGGCTGCAAATAGGTCTGAGTCATTTTCAGAGCCTGACTGCCGGGCACGGCGCCGCCGAGTTGCTTGATTCGATTGCCGAGTTGCTGGGCATGGGCCAGCTCGCCCGTGACGTCGGCGGCCAACGCCTGCTTGACAAAATCGGCACGTACCCCGTCGAGGTCCAGGCTGATCGACAAGTAATTGATAATCGTCTCCAGCTCCATGTTGTAAGCCTTTTGCAAGGCCTCAATGATCTGGGCTTTGTTCGCGGCCATCAACGGTCACCTTTCGTGTTATTGACCCTTTAGGACGAGTTGTGTTTCCTTCGCTTCCTTGCGGACCAACGCGTTTGACGACGACGTCAGTTTCTCGATCGGAACGTGGAGCGAAGCGAGATCGGCTTTGGGGCGAATCTTGTGAAATTCGCGAATGGCCTGAAGGGCAGCGACGACCGTGAGGCGAGCAGGGCCGTCGTCGGAGACTTCCGTTCCATTCGGCAGCTTGCGACGGAAATTGCGGAGTTGTTGCTCCTCATCGAGCATCTCTTGGAGCGACTCCCAAACCGTCTCGTCGGTGGCGCTCTCGCTGCCTCGCCGCACGAGGGCTAAGGCAGCGTTGTAGCGGACTTCCCAACCTTTGGGGCTGGCCGGGCCTGTCACCGCCACCGGCGCGTTGCGTGGCGAGCATCCGGCGATTGTCAACGCCAGGAAGCCCGAAACAACTCCCCATCGCGTCATTGTTCGACTACTCATCGGTATCCACTTCGATCCGCTCGCCTCGGCCCGCGTCGCGAGCCAACATCAACAAGGTCTGTTCCGCGATGGCCTTTTCGTCACCCTTGCGGCCCCAGAAATTGAGCGAGTGCGCCACTTGCTCCCGCAGGAAGGGATCATCTGCCCGGGCACAAGCGGCCAACGCGGCGACGACGCCCAACGACTTGCCATCATTCAAATAGCTGTGAGTGTCTCGCGCCCATCCCCTAGCAATTTCCGGGAGACTGCTGCCATCGGTCAGCAACGACTTGCCTTCGCTCAGGCTCGTCAATCCATCGCGAATCTGGCCCTTTTGTTCGTCGGACAACCGATCGAACCGGGTCACTTGATGGCCAAGATTCGAAAGCGCCCAAACAGCGCGACGACGGATGTGTGCGGTTAATTTCGGATCCTTGCCGCGACCATCGCGGGCGAGGTCTCCCAATAACTGAGCGCCGACGGGGAGGCTGAGATTGCCAACGCTGGCCATTAAATAGTGGACGTAATTGCGTTGCGCAATGAAACGTTTCCGCGCATCGGCCTGTTCTTTGACAGATGCCGTCGGTGGTAGCGTTGCCAGGTCATTCTCGGATCGATCCAGCTCTTCCAACGCCGCATGGAGCCTGACCGCGAGGCTGAGTCCGAAGGCAGGTTCTGCCGCGAGCTGTTCGTCGCGTGTTAGGACCTGGGCAAGGTCGTTAGCGGCCCGCCATCGGATGTCGGCGTTGGTCGTGTCGAGGTTCGTCAGAAACTGCCGCGGAGTTCGGGCACCGCCGGCCAGCCAACTGAAACCAAGCAAAATCGCAACAGCGCCCGCGGTGATGATGCCGGGAACCAAAAACAGTTGCACGATATGCCGGCCCGACGGTGCCATGACCGGAGGCAACCCCTTGTCGCCAGGGGTGTTGTTGCTGTTGGGTGGTGGCTCGACCGAAGACATCGATGGGGGTTCTCACGGCGAGAGGCACAAAGGTTCCTGGCCCTCCTATTACTAGCCGTGTTGGCCCCAGGGTCAAGTGCGCGTGACGCTGGGGCGCGTCACGCGCTGATCGCGGTATCAGAAGCCCGAATTGGTTGCCATCAGATTCAAAAACCCCGTCGGATCCATCAGGTCCCAGCGACGCTTGAAATGCCGTCGCGTAATCGTCTGCGGGACGTAGGGGAATTCCGTGTTGTTCTTGTCCGACAACTTCCCATCGGCCGATCCGAAGTAGATCTCGAAGTGGAGCATTCGGGTATCGCCGACATCGCCGACCTTGGCGAGAGGCTTGCCTTGTTTCACCTCGGCGATGGGGGCATCTGGAGTGCCCATTCGCCACTTGGGAATACGCTTGCCATTGGCGTCGATCGCGCTTCCCGGTTCAATTTCGCCATAGCGGATGACGAACGACCCGTGATCGACCCAAATGGCGTCGGTGATGCGAGCCGAAGGTTTTTCCTTGGTCGGGCCGGTGAACTTATCCTCGACGTACAACACGGCGCCATCGGCAATGGCAAGTACCGGGGTCAGGTGCGGCTGGAGAATGTCTCCGCCGGCGTGCGCTCTGCCACCGTCCCGTTTCGCCCCGAATCGGCAACCGCCCGTCTTCCAGGTTTTTCCCAGGTGAAGCCGGTCAAACGGGAATGTCCACGATTCAATCACGTCATACCACGGCATTAACAGGTCATAGATAACCGCAAGGTCCGGCTCCATCAGCGTGATATCTGTCATCGCGGTCCCCTCCACCCGTTGGCGAACGACACAGCCGAAGTAGGTCACCACGTTTCCATATCTCGCAAGCCACCAAAAACGCAACAAATGTGTTCGAGAAACGCTCCGGTAGGTTCTGCTCCGTCG
Organism: uncultured Alcaligenaceae bacterium; assembly: GCA_964515185.1. Lineage (GTDB taxonomy): Bacteria > Planctomycetota > Planctomycetia > Gemmatales > Gemmataceae > CAZESP01. The sequence continues at coordinate 294,140 of CAZESP010000001.1, read as the reverse complement.
CGGGTCATTTGATAGAATGCTAACTTCAGGCTCACCATCACAGACGCCCCAACGTCGAACAACGGAGCGACCTCCGATGGATGCACATTGGCTCTATGAACTCGACGGGCAGGTTCACGGTCCAATCACTCCGGAGGAGCTGTTTCGGTTGGCCCGCGCGGGTGTGATTCAGCCGCATCATCGCGTCCGCAAGACTTACAAGCCGAATTGGCTGCTAGCGGCGAAGGTGCGGGGGCTTTATTCGACACCCGGGGCGCCGGCCGCTGAAGGCGATGATGCCAACCCGTTCGCCTTCAGTTCCAATTTTGGGCCTTCGCAGCCGATCGGCGGCGGTGAGGAGAATCCGTTTGATTTTGGAGGAGTCGCTCCCGCCGTTCCGTCACCAACGAAACCTGTCCCCCAGGCCAAGCTCCACACACCGGCGCCGCCACGGCCGGCACCGGCGCCGCCCCTTCCTTCGCCGGTACCGGACACGGACAACCCGTTTGCGTTTGTCGCACCCGAAGGGCCGCCCGCTGAGGCCAACCCGTTCGACTTCGCGAATTTCGGTTCGCCCCAACCCGCGCCGGAGGTGGTGAAGTTTCCAACCCCACCTCCGCCTCCCCCGGCGCCATCGGCGCCGCTCCCGGCCCGACCCGTGAAATTGCACAAGTCGGCTCATCCGGTTCGCCCGTCGCCACCACCCGCCGCAGCTCCCGTGGCGCCGGAAAACCCTTTCGCGTTCGAACCTCCTGTGGCCACCGGAGCCGAACTTCACCCCTCTCCCGCGCCGCCGATGCCCGCGCCGAACGCCCCGCCTCGAACCGTGCCGACCCCGCAGCGCCCCAAGCCGGCGACTTCGCATCCGCCAATGGAAGCTCCGATCCCCGTCGGTCGATTGGAGCCTGCGGCACCCGTAATAGCGAGTCCCTTTGCGTTCGACGCTCCGCCGACGGTCAATCCGTTGGCGTTCCCATCGCCCGAACCCGCGCCCGTCGCAGCAGCGCCTATCGCCGACGCCGCGCCGATTCCAGCACCGCGAGCTGTCGAGCCGCCCCATGTCGCGCCCGCGGATCACGCGGAGCCATTGTCCGTCACCGGCCGAACCGCCGAGCTACTACCTGACGACACGGTGACGTTGATCGAGGGAAAGACAACATTACAACTCGATCGGCACTGGATTCGGGCTCGCATCGAGCTTCCGGGAAAGATCGTGCGGACGACCTACATGCCCGTGCATCGCATCGAAATGGCGATGATCGACCGGCGCCCGGAAGCCGGGGGCAAGGGCGTGGCCACTCCCTTGGTGCCGGTCCTTGGCTTCATCGCCGGCATGCAACAGATTGCTATTGCGTTTAAGGGCGACGAAGGGCCATTTCGCGCTTTCTTGGAGACGGCGTTGAGCCAAAGCTAGGCCCATTCGCCAAAGCGAAACGGGTACGATCAGCAGGTTCGCGGGCCACCGTCGGCGACGATGTCGGATGCTATTTCCGCGATTGATCCCTAAGATTAAAGGAGTTAATGGTTCCGCGCAGCGACGAGACACCGCCTCGGGCGGTCATAACATGAATCAGAATCGCAACTTCATCTATTTCATCATCGCCAGCATGGCCGTCATGCTGGGATGGATGTACGTCGTTCAGAAGATCTGGCCGCCACCCCCGCAATTGACCGCTGCCGAAAAACTGGTGGCAATTGACGGTGCCAAGTTGTTTTTATCGGCGACTCCGAGCATCGGCGGACTCGGGGATGCCGTGCGTTTGGCCCAACCCCCGCGTGACGTGGTCCGCAAGGCCCTTGCCGAAGCGCCCCCCAAACCCGAACCGAAACCTGAGCCAAAAGCCGAACCCCGGACGCCGTTAAAGCCGCCGGCCAAATCCACCTATGTCAGCCTGGGAGACTCTTCCTACTTTCTCCAGGCGAGATTCACCTCGCAAGGCGGCGGTATTGATCGCGTCATTCTGACGCATTTTCCCCAAGCCGATCAATATGGCCTCAAGGTCCCCAACCCGAGCGATACAGCCGGTGGCTCGGTGATGCCGCTGCACTTGATCCCCAGCGCCGAGGATCTCGATCCGGCGACTCGCCAAGCCTTGACCTATGAAGAATTGCGCCCTTCGTTCCTGATGTACCTGTACGACAGTCCCAACGATAATCGGCCTGATGCTGAACTGGGCGACGCGGCCTGGACCCTGGTTAGCAAGAACGACGATCCAACCGCCGAGGTTCAGGAAGCCGTCTTCGCCATCGACGTGCCCGCGAAAGGTATCCGCATCACCCGCACGTACACCCTCGAGAAGAAGCAGTATCACGTCGGCTTGAAGGTTCGCGTCGAGCGACTCGCCGGTGTCAAGGACCCGCAACCGATACGCTATTCGCTTTCCAATGGCCACATGCTGCCGATTGAGGGAACCTGGTATACCTCAACGTATCGCAACGCCCTCATCGGCTGGACCGACAAGGCAGGCCGCGCCAAACGGCAGATTGAAGACTCCGCCACGATTCACCGCGGCGCCGGTGGCGAACGACTCATCCGCGCCAGCGACCGAACCCTCCAATGGGTCGCCACGACGACTCAGTATTTCGCATCCGTGTTGGCCGTGGACAATCAACAAGATCATCGCGGTTTCGTCGAATTCGCGCGGGCGACCGCCGAAGGCCCGATAGACCCGGCTCATCCCCAAATGGGCGACATCACGGCCCGGATGATTTCCGAGGTCATGACGCCTGAAACTGCCGCCGTCGAGCACAAGTATTTGCTCTATCACGGCCCGCTCAAGGTTCGGTTGCTTCACCAAATGGCCGGCGAGAGAGCCGTCGATTACGACCTCGTCGAACGCTACGAGCAAACCCTGAACTTGCGGACCCTTGCCGACTATCAATCGCCGGGCTGGTTGGGGTCATTCGCGTCGTCGATCTACTGGACTGATCTGACCATCGCCAGCACGAACCTGATGCACGCTCTGCTGGGGCTTTTGCGTCGCATCTTACCGGTGCCCGGCCTGGCAATCATCGCCCTGACGGTCATCGTGCGCGGCTTGCTATTTCCCCTGAGCCGCCGCCAATCGAAGAATGCCGTCAAGATGCAAGAGAAGATGGAAAAGCTCAAACCAATGTTCAAGGAACTCGAACAACAGCACAAGGGCGACTATCAGGCGTTGCAACAAGCCAAAACGAAGCTGATGCTCCAACACGGCGTCAACCCCGCGGCTCAATTGGGCGGTTGCCTCTTGATGTTTGCCCAAATGCCGATCTTCATGGGTCTGTATTACAGCCTCCAAGAAAACGTCTTCTTCCGTCTTCAGCCGTTCTTGTGGATGCCCAGTCTCGCGGCTCCCGACATGCTTGTGTGGTGGACTGAGAAGATCCCCTATATCAGTACGCCGACGTCGTTGGGCAGCATGTTCTACCTCGGGCCGTATTTCAATCTGTTGCCCGTCATTGCCGTGGCTCTGATGATCGTCCAACAGAAACTGTTCACACCGCCGCCGACGGACGAGCAGCAAGAGATGCAACAATCGATGATGAAATACATGATGGTGTTCATGGGCCTGATGTTCTACAAGATCCCAGCCGGCCTGAGCCTCTACTTCATCGCCAGTAGCCTCTGGGGCATCATCGAGCGGAAGACGATCGGCAAGAAACCGGCATCCGGCACGCCTGGGGATGACCCGGGTGCGTTAGCGTCGAGGACCAGCCGCGACGACGATCCAAAGCCGAACGGTGGCTTGTTTGGCCGCGTTGCCGAGCGATGGAAGGAACTGCAAGCCCATGCTGAAGGAAAGCGTCAGTTCGAGCGCAAGGACCCTCCGCACGATCGGCGCAAGAAGAAAAAGAAGAAATAAGCCATCCTCGATTATGCCCAGCGACCTTGGTGACACGATTGTCGCGTTGGCAACGGCGCCCGGCCCCGGCGGCCGCGCCATCGTGCGCCTAAGCGGGCCGCACGCAGTTCGTGCGGCCCAAACGGTGTTCTCGTCTTCGACGCCGATTGAGCCTCTGAAACGGCGCCGCTACGCGGGTGAAGTTCACTTGAGCCACGTCCACTCACCATTGCCCGCCACGCTGCTTGTGTTTCCCGGCCCGCGAACGTACACCGGGCAAGATGTCGCCGAGATTCATACCCTCTCTGTGCCGCCGCTCGTGGATGACATGATCGCTCAGCTCATGAACGCCGGCGCGCGAGCCGCCGGGCCAGGCGAATTCACCATGCGAGGATTCCTTGCCGGTCGGCGTGACCTCACCCAGGCGGAGGCGGTCCATGAAGTCATCACGGCTGCCAACCGCGAGGAACTGAAGCACGCCGTCAGCCGTTTGGCCGGCGGCATGACGCGGCCCTTGGAAGGACTCCGCGACGATTTGCTCAACCTCTTGGCGGACGTTGAGGCGGCACTCGATTTCGTCGATGAGCCGATCGAATTCATAAGCGTCGAAAACATTCTCCATCGACTTGCGGCCGGGATGGCCCGCGTCAAGATCGTGGAGCGACAGCTTGATAGCCGCGCCGCCGCCGGCCGACCGTTTCGGGCTGTCCTCGCCGGCGCTCCGAACACGGGCAAGAGCAGCCTCTTTAACGCTCTGACGGGCGCCAGAGCATTGGTCAGCCCCTTGCCCGGCACGACTCGCGACTATCTTTGCCACACCTTGCACATCGAAGGCACGATCATCGAGGTTGTAGACACCGCCGGTTGGCAAGCTCCGGCGGACGGCATCGAGAGGCAGGCTCAGTCGCTGGGCCATCAGGTGACCCGTGACGCCGACGTGATCATATGGTGCGTTGCCGCCGGTTTGGAGGCCGGGCCGCTGCCGGAGTTTGCCGCGCGAATCGAACGAGTGGCGACGAAGTGCGACGTGGGGCCGACCCAACCAGGCTGGTTGGCCACCAGCGCCATCACCGGACAAGGGCTACCGGAATTGCGAACACGCCTGGCGAAGCATGCCAAGTCCAAGGCTGAACCCGCGCACGTCCCGAGCCTGAGCCGCTGCCGCCATCACGTCGCGGCATGTCTGGAACACTTGCAAAAAGCGCATCGACTGGCACTGTTCGAGGATCCACCCGAGCTATTGGCGTTGGAACTCCGCGGCGCCATCGACGCCTTGGGCGCCATGGTGGGCGCTGTCTACACCGACGACCTCCTCGACCGCATCTTCAGCCGCTTCTGCATCGGCAAGTGAGCCGGCGCTCTAGAATAACCGCGGATTCCATGGCCACTTCGGGGAGCCAGCATGGGCGGACTCATTCTCGCGATTGATCAAGGCACCACCAGCACCCGCGCCGTGATCTTTGACCGTGACGGCACCGTTTGCGGGTCGGCGGCCCAGGAATTCACGCAACACTACCCCGTACCCGGATGGGTCGAACACGACGCCAACGAAATCTGGCAGACCGTCGCTAATACGGTGCCTCGCGCGCTCGATGCCGCCGGAGTCGATGCGAGCAAGATCGCCGCCATCGGCATTACCAACCAACGCGAAACCGTTGTGGTCTGGGATCGTGCCACGGGGCAACCGATGGGGCGGGCCATCGTCTGGCAGGATCGCCGAACAGCGGTCTTCTGCCGCGAACACAAGGCCGACGAGCCGTGGCTTTCGCGTACCACTGGGTTGGTCCTCGACCCCTACTTCTCGGCGACGAAGCTCCATTGGCTCCTGAAACAAAATCCCGACTGGCGCGACCGCGCGGCGCGCGGTGAATTGGCGGCCGGCACCATCGACAGTTACCTGATTTTCCGCTTGACCGGCGGCAAGGATCACGCGACCGATGGCTCGAATGCGTCGCGCACGCTCTTGCTCAATTTGCAGACGGGCGCCTGGGACGATGAACTTTGCAAGTATTTCTCAGTCCCGCGCGAGATGCTGCCCGAGGTTCGACCGAGTTCCGCCGATTACGGGAAGACCCGCGGCCTCGATTTCTTGCCCAACGGCCTGCCGGTGATGGGCAACGCCGGCGATCAACAGGCAGCCTTGTTCGGTCAGGCGGCCTTCGGCCCCGGCGAGTCAAAATGTACCTACGGCACCGGGGCGTTTTTCCTATTGCACACCGGCGACCGGCCCGTGGCATCGTCGAATCGATTGCTGACGACGCTGGCTGCCAGTGTCAGCGAGAAGCCGCAGTATGCCCTTGAAGGCAGCGTCTTCATCGCAGGGGCGGCGGTTCAATGGCTTCGCGATGGGCTGAAACTTTTTGCCAGCGCCGGCGACGTCGAGCGACTCGCCGAAGACGCTGACGCCGATCAGAATGTCATCTTCGTGCCCGGGTTTGTCGGATTGGGCGCGCCGCACTGGATACCGGACGCCCGCGGCACGATCTTTGGACTGACACGTAACACCGGCCCGGCGGAATTGGCGAGGGCCGCCCTGGAAGGTGTCGCGTTTCAGGTGGCCGACTTGCTTTCCGCCGCTGGGGCCGATGCCGGTACACCGCCGGACGTCCTTCGCGTCGATGGCGGCATGACCCGCAACAAGTGGCTTCTTCAGCGGCAGGCCGACATCCTGGGTATTTCCGTGCAGCGATCGGCTCAGTTGGAGGCCACCGCGCTGGGAGCGGCATTCCTCGCGGGCCTTGGTGCGGGGGTTTGGAAGGACCTCGACGAGTTGCGCAAAATTGCTGCCGCCGGCCCGCGATTCGAACCGGCATGGGGTGACGGCGAACGGCAAACCCGCGTGCGCCAATGGCGGCGAGCCGTCCGCGCGACCATCGACGCCTACACCGCACCCTTGGACAACCCATAAGCTCGCTCTTCGGAAAAGTCGCCCCCGCTTGACTCGCCTCTCCGCGGTCCGGCGCCTTCGCCCCTGATTTTCACTTTACTGGCGTCGACCACATGCCGACGTTCAACTGAAGGTCTGCCGTTTCACTCGTTTTCTCGCATGGATGCGATGTCGCAAAACTTCCGCCCGAACCTCGTCGCCTTGGAGTCGCGGGAATTGCCCGCAGCGACGGTGACTCTGTCCGGCTCAACACTCCGTATCGACGGCAGCAGCGGCGACGATCGCATTACCGTGCGACAGTCGAGCGGACGAATTACGGTTGACGCCGCCCCGATTCGCGTGGGAAGCACGACGGTCACATCGGTCGCCGACACGAGCGTGAATTTGATCCAAATCTACGCCCGCGGCGGCAACGACACGGTGACTCTTGATGCGTCGGGCCAGGTAGTCAACAAGCCGGCTCAAATCTGGGGCGACGACGGCAACGACACCCTCTCCGGCGGCAATGGCAGCGACTCGATCTATGGCGGCGCCGGTGACGATCGGCTTTACGGCGGCGCCGGTGCCGATGATCTTCAAGGGGGTGACGGGCGCGATTATCTATCCGGGGGAACGGGCAGCGACCGATTCCTCGGCGGCAATGGGTTCGATCGCTATTACGACGGTTTCTATGCAACCGCGCCGGTCTATCACGGCGTCGATGTCCGTGATGTGATCCAACAACAGGCGCCGACCTGCGCGACCCTAGCAGCGCTTGATGTCATGGTTCGCTCCGGGACCACGTTCGGCACGGCTCAGATTCGCCACGCGGGGGGCACGCAGTATGACGTGACTCTTTACAACGCGGGCCGACCGACGACTCAGCGCGTCGGCTTCGATGGCACCTGGACCGACAATGATCCCGCTCCGTCCCGCGATGCTCAGGGCCGATCCGAGCCGGAATTCTGGACGATCTTGATGCAACGGGCGAGGCTCCAATCGCTGGGAATCAACCCCCTGACCGAACGCACACTGGCGGAATGGGACGCCGTCAATCGGCAAACGAACAACCGGCTCTACGATTCGTCCGACGCGATTTACACCTTTTCGGGGCGCAAACCCGTGGTGTCGTGGATTTCACAGGCCAATGCGCAGACCCTTCGTGACGCCCTCTTGGCGGGGAAGATGATTGCCGCAGGCACGCCTCCAACGTCGTCGGTTTGGCCCACCAGTAACAGCATCGGGCTTGTCCCTTGGCACACATATGCCGTCATCAACGTTCAGGCCGTCAACGGATCGTGGCAGGTGACGCTTTACAACCCGTGGGGCTATGACGGCCCGGTTTCTCGCGACGGCACCAACGACGGCAAGGTGACACTGACCTGGGCGGAATTCACCGGCAATTTCTACTACTATTGGACGGCCTGACGCACCAACGGCGTCGGACTCGCTTGGGGAATTCGCCGGCCAATCACGATTACCAACGACGGATTCGCCGAACGATAACGGTCTCCCGGGAAGGTCGCCACGGCCTCCCACTCAAACGGCAATTGGATCGGGGCCTGCCCCCAACGATCGAAGCAGAAGTAACCGATCGTCGAGCAATCGTCTCCCTCTCGAGGCCACGGGCGAATGGCAATTGGCTCGCGATAGTGGTACGCGAATTGGTGCCAGACGGGGCCGAAGCTGACCAGTTTTGCATCGGGGCATCGCGTTTTGAATTCGGCGACAACGGGGCCGATGTTATTGCTCTTACGGGCCTGCAAAGGGGCGGCTATTCCCGAAAACAGAACCGCCGCCGTGCCCGCGACAACGAGAACGCTGCCCCTCGCTTTCCATTCGGAGACAGAAGCCAGAACGTGTTGCGCCAGCCAGCCGATGATGACCGCAAGGCACGGATACAAGGGCATCAGATAGCGCGGGCGGGCACCGGGCACCAACCAGCATGTTGGTATCGCGACCGCCAGGCAAACGGCAGGGAATAACAATAAGGCATTCCGCGCCGCTCGACGCACCGATCCACTCAGAAGGGCCATCAAGGCCAGCGATCCCGGCAGAGCGGCACCCCATAATTCAAACGGAAATGAGATTAAGTGACGGGCGACGAACGCGGGGCGCAGATTCTGAAACCGCATCAGGATGTCATCCGACCCGACTCGGCGTAGCGCCGCCCATCCCTCGGCCTGGACGAACGGTATCGCCCATGCACCCACAACGAGTGCAAACAGTCCCCATCCGGCGATGTGACCCGGATGGACCAAAGCTCGCCAGTCTCGTCGCAGCGTGAGATAGACCAGAGTAGCGGCACCGAAATAGGCGACCGCCTGGGGGCCTTTCGTGAGGAAAGCCAGCGCCGCCAACCCGTAGCCAACCGCCCAACACCGGACAAGATTCCGGCCGACCGCATAATCGCGATACCAGAGCAACAACGCCGACCCGAGGAACAAGGTGTACACTGCCTCGGACTCAGCACGGCTTCCTAATTCCATGACCTGGGCCATGCTCGCAAACGCTACGGCCGCGACCCATGCTCCGAATCGATTCAAATACCCGCGGCAGGTCAAGTAGATAAGGATCGTTGTGAGAAGGGTGGCAATGATCGACGGGGCGCGAACAGCAACCCGATCGAGGTCGCCGCGAACCCAAGCCGCTGCGGCAATGAGCCAACTTCCAAGCGGTGGGCGGCTCAGGAACGGCTGACCTTGTTGCCGCGGCACGACCCAATCGTGATGTTCCCGAAACTCGGCGGCGACCCGTGCCCAGCGCGATTCTTCACCACGAATTGAATAGATGAGGGCGGGTGGAATCAGGACCGCCGCAGCCAATGCCAGGAGTGACAACCATTCCACGGCCGAACCGCGCGATGTTGGGCGAGACGTCGATTCCATGCCGTTCCCCCGCGTTGTTCGAGATTTGCCTCATTCGGATTCTCGGCAAGTGCATCGTCAGACTTTAACCAAACGGAATAATCGTAACTATGATGCCCCATGGGGCGACTCGTTCGTCGCGGGTCGCCGGTTCGAAATGTTGGACGCATGGCGTCCGCGGAGTGAGTTTTCGTGGAATTGCCCATCGAGATAATCCGGCAGATTCGGCGGCTCCATCTGCGAGCGCGGCGGGCGGTTGAGGACATTCTCGGTGGCGAGTATCACAGCGTCTTCAAGGGTGCCGGCCTATCATTCGAAGAAGTTCGAGAATATCAGCCCGGTGACGATGTGCGTTCAATCGACTGGAATGTCACCGCCCGCATGGGCCAGCCCTTCATCAAACGGTATGTCGAGGAACGCGAACAAACGGTGCTGCTGCTCACGGATCTCAGCGCGAGCCTCCGATTCGGAACGGCGGCCCTGCCCAAGCGAGCCGTGACGGCCGAGCTGGTGTCTCTGCTGAGCTTTTGCGCGATCGCCAATAACGACCGTGTGGGACTTTTGGCGTTTACCGATCGCGTCGAGCAGTTTCTGCCGCCTCTCAAGGGTGCCCGGCACGCCCTTCGGCTTATCCGCGACATCTTGTTTCACCCCGCACGGGGCCAAGGCACGTCGATTGCCAACGCGATCGATTACCTCAACCGCCTGCGGCGCAGACGGTCCATCGTCTTCCTCATCAGTGACTTTCTCGATACCGGTTACATTCGACCGTTGCGATTACTGGCATCGCGACATGATCTCATTGCCGTAAGAGTAAGCGATCCCGCGGAACGAGCCATTGCGGCGGCCGGCTTGGTTTGGTTCGCAGACGCAGAAACGGGCCGTCAACGCCTCGTAGACACATCGTCGCGAGTTGCGGTCGAGACCATGAAGATCGAGTTTCAAAGCCATCATGCGGACTTGGAGCGTCTGGCCCGCGCCGGTACCATCGATCTGATCGACGTCACAACGACGGGAAACCACGTCGATGCTCTGATTCGATTTTTCCAGCGTCGTGAGCGCCAAGCGCAGAGGCATTTCCGGTGATTCCCTTGGCACTCGTGACCGCGACTTTCGGCCTTTTCCAGGCACCAGGGGCCGCTCACGAACAGCGACTGGGCGATGCTCGCTGCCACGTGGAAATTGATCAGACGACGGTCTCGTTGTCGGGAACCCTTCGGCTTTCACTGACAATCGAGGGTGGCGCCCCGATCGATGTCGAGCTGCCGCGACCCCTGACTGTCTCGCCGGATTGGCACATCCGTGCCGATGAGCCGCCAGTGATTCGCGACTTGGCATCGAGCCGGCAATCGTGGAGTCAACGCTTTACGGTTGAACCGTTCCAAATCGGTGACGCCATTGCTCTGCAGCTGGCGCCCGTTCGATTTCGGGTCGCGGATGCGGTTCGCGACCAGGAGCTAAAATGGCCCGCGTTTCACATCCGCGTCACGTCGACGCTTCGAGAATTTGACGTCGGCGCGAGTCGCCCGATCACAAGTATCGAACCGGCGTCGCTTCGCCCACAATCGACCGTCATCCAATACGCCGGTCTGTGCGTCGCCTTCGCAAGTCTCGCCGTTGTCGCGATTGTCTTGATGAGAGTCCGGCGCCGGCGACCCCATTCGGCGAATGCCTTGGCCTCGGTCCTAAGGGCGATTGACGACCTCGAGCGTCAAGGGGCCACGACGGCCCTGATGCCACGGGTTGCGGATTTGGTACGGGAGTATTTAGAGATCCGTCTAAATATCGCGATCACGAAACTGACGACGGCGGAAGTCGTCGCGGCTTTGTCGAAAGAATCCGACCTGGGCCGGAGCTACCTTGAGTCCCTGGAGGATTTGCTGACGCAAATCGACCTCGTGAAATTCGCGGGACGCCAGTTGATGCCCAGCGAATGTTCGGCGTTGGTTGGCGTGGCGCGAGAGCTATTGATGACAGACATTCCGAAAAAGCCAATTAAGTAGATTACAAAGTCTCGGTCCTTGTTTCTGGTCAGGCGACCGAGTGAAATCAGATCAAGTCGCGTGGAGTTTTCCGCCGAAGAGAAAGGCGAAACTTGACCCTGTTTCGGCAATCTAAGGGGACCAGAAGGCCCGTTCCAGCATGCTTGCGGATGGACAACGCGCACGGGCGTGCGGCGAGTCTAACATTTTTTCCAGGCAAAATGGGGGTGCAGCCGATGAACCGCGTCGCACGTCCCGCTTCCGAGGAGTTTCATCTCATGTCGAAGATCCAGAAGGCGTTGGCCGTGCTTTTTGTGGCGACTCTGGGCATCTGGGGATGCGCCCAAGGGTCGGCCGGATCAGCCTCGGCTGACCGCCTCAAAGCTCTCGAAGCGAAAGCGAATCGTCTTGAAGAAGATTTCCGATCCGCCACGGCCGCCCGCGATCAGCTCCGCAAAAAGCTCGCGACAGCCGAGGAAACCGTGAGCCAGCTTCGCCAGGAAATCGAGCAGTTGACCGCTGTCGTGAAGGAGCGTGACGACCTGAAGGCTCAACTAAAATCACGCACCGACGAACGCGACCTGCTGAGCACCAACTTCGATCAGTTCCGGAAAAACCTGAAAGACCTACTCGGCAAGACGGAGGCCACCCTGAGCAAGGGGACAGCAACCACCACCACCCCGCCCGTTGCCCCCGACTATAACACGGAAACACAATTTCGTACCGCAATCGGGCGGCCCGGTCATTAGCCGGCGCGAGGCAATCGCGCCGGCTCATGACCTGGCCGCCCGATTTCATGTTGCCCGTTTTTAATTGTTCAGATGATTGACGCCGGCCGGTCACGAAGCGACAATAGGGTTCTACCTGTGCCGGCCGCACATCCTCATCGCTGCCATGCGCCGGCTCGCCTGCCCGTCCCCGCCGAGGGGGCCGGATGCCCCTATTCGCCTGTCCGGTTGAATTACCGGCTGAGGAGATTTGCGCATGCAACTTCGATGCTTGCGTCATGCCTTTACGATCATTCTGACTGCGATCGGAGTATCAGTCGCGAGCGCCCAGGTGCCTCCCGACCAAGCGGCTGACATGCTCTTGGGCAGCGCTCGCCAAGCCTACAACGAGCGACAACATGCGGTCGCGGCGACCCGTTTCCGGGACTTTTTGCAGAAATATGGCGGCCATCCCAACGCCGCTGCCGCCCGCTATGGCCTGGCTCTGACGCTCCTCGAACAGCCGGAACGCGATTACAACGGTGCCATCGAGCAGCTTCAACCCATCGCTGGTAATACCGCGCTGCCGGAGCATCCCTTTGTCCTGTACAAACTCGGTCTCGCGAAGCGCGGGCAGGGCTTGCAGGAATTGGCCATCGGCGAAGCAAGGCCGAACGAGGCCAACCAGCGGCGCGAGGCAGCCCGGCAGCGATTTGAGGAAGCCAGCCGGAATTTCGCCGCCGCCGCGGGCGTCTTCACGCAACGAACGAAACCCGATCCTGACGCCAAAGAACCGCCCCTCGGCCTGGAATGGGCCGCCCGCGCCCGTTGCGATCAAGCCGAGATGGAGTTGCGTATTCAAAAGCCAAAAGAAGCACGCCTGACCGTCGAATCTTTTGTGAAGGATCCCGCCCTTGCGAAGAGCCGATACCAGCGACTTGGTCGCTATTATCACGGCTACGCTTCGTTCCTGCTGGCGGACTATCCGACCGCCGCTCGGTCACTGAATCACCAAGACGTCTTCGCCGATGCGGTCTTCGGCTCCCATGCGCGATACGTGATGGGGCGCATTCACCAACAAGATGGCGAGTTGGCCGAAGCTGCCGCCCAGTACGATGCTGTCCTCGCCGACTATGCCAAGCGAAAGGCCGCGGCCGTGGAGTCGCTCAAGCGTCCGGACCAGTTTCGCGCCAATCCCGACGAGAAGGCCCGACTCGAATTGCTCGTCAAGACCGCACCGGAGCATGTCGTTAGCGCCGCGTTCTTCGGAGCGTGTTTGCAATATGAGGCCGGCCGTTTCGGCGACTCTCTCGGCCGTTTCAGTGAATTCGCCAAGCTCTATCCGAATTCGCCGCGATTGCCCGAGGCTCAGCTTCGCGTCGGCTTCTGCCAGGTTCAGTTGAAGCAATTTCCCGAGGCGATTGCGACTCTCTCGCCGATTCCGGAGCGTCACGCGCGGCTTTCGGATCAGGCCCTGCTCTGGCTTGGAAAGGCGCAAGCTCAGAACTTCCCGGCCGAGAATGCCGCGGCCCGCGACCAAGCGTTGAAGACCGCCATGGACACGCTTCGCCGCGCCGCGGACCGGGCCAATCAACTCGCCGGTCAGGGCGATGCCGAGGCTCGCGGCCGGCGTGCCGAGATCATGCTCGAACTCGCCGACACCCAGCAAAGCGCAAAGCTCCACCGCGAGGCGGCGGGAGTCTATGAGCAGTTACTGAATGAGAAATCTCTCCCGACTCGCGGTGAAGAGCTATTGCAACGGCTGGCCGCTGCCCTTCACTTGGCCGGCGACCTTCAGCGATCGGACCAGACGTGCGACCGTTTCCTCCAGGAATATCCTCAAAGCCCCCTCCGGGCCGCTGTCCTGTTTCGCCGTGCCGAAAACGGCTTTTTTGCCGCCCAGGCACTGGCGAAGAACGCCAATGCCAACCGTGCTGACCTCGATCGTCAGTTCGACGAGGCCGCCAAGCGATTCCAAACCGTCATCGACAAATACCCCGAATTCGAGCGAATCAACGTCTGCCGTTACAGTCTCGGCGTGGTGTATCATCGCAAGGGCGACTTTGAGAAGGCCCAGCAGGCGCTGGCGTCGATCCCGGCACCGGATCGCAACGGGGACCTTTCGCTGACGGGGTATTTACTCGCGGATTGCCTCCTCCGTTTGGCCCCCGCAAAGGCCGACGACGCCATCGCTGCCGGTCGATTGCAGGAACAACTGACTCAGGCCTCGCAATTGCTCGACGCATTTTCCGGCGCAAATCCACAAGGCCCGGAAACGGCCGATGCGCTGCTGAAGCTCGGTTACTGCCATCAGCGTCTGGCGGGCTTGTTGGCCCAGCAACAGGAAAAGGCAGCAGCCCTCAATGCAGCGCGAGCCGCCTATGACAAACTGCGTCAAACGTTCCCCAAAAACCCCCTGGCGGCCGTCGCGTTGATGGAGCGAGCGAAGTGCCAGGCTCTTGCCGGTGACCGCGGCGGGGCCATGAACGAGTTGCGCCGGTTCGCCAACGAGTTGCAGGATACCCCCGTCGCCCCGCTCGCTTTGCTCCGGTTGGCGACCCTGCTCCGCGAACAAAACAATCCCGCGGAGGCTGTCAAGGTCTTGGCCGACTGCCGCCAAAAACACGAAGGCCGGCTGCAACAGGACCCGGCCCGGGCCGACCAGATTCCATTGCTGCGATACCATCATGGCGTGGCGTTGCTCGAATTGGGGAAGATCCCCGAGGCCCGTGGACTGTTCGAACAGGTGATCCAGCAGAGTGCCGGCAAGCCGATCGCGGCGGAGGCGGCGCTTCGAGCGGGACAATGCCGGCTGATCGACGGTCGGCAACGACTTGACGCGGCGCGACCGAAGCTGGGTGCCGGCAAGCCCGAGGAACGAGCCGCGGCGGAAAAGGCCTTCGCCGACGGGCTGGCCGCCGTGCGCGACGCGGGCAAATACCTCGAAGATCAAGCCAACGCCTTCAAGCAGCCGTTGCCCGGTATCGAAGCTCGCGCTCGCATGTGGTATGACGCGGCCTGGGCGTATCGACTCGTCGCCGACGAGGAGCTGAAATCGACGCGAGCGAAATTGCAAGCCGATAGTCAGAAGAAACTGCTCGACGAAGCCATGAAGAAGCTGCCGCCGGGGTCGAAGCCGCCGGTGGTTCCTCTCCCCGAAGTTGCCCGCGCCACGATCCCGTTACAGCCGAGCGAGGACAAGGCCCGTGCGTGTTATCGCGCGCTGATCGCCGACTTCGCCGACCTGAGCATTTCCGGCGACGCAAGGCTTGAGTTGGCGGAACAACTGGCCGAACGTGCCGAGCATGACCCCGCGATTCAGATACTCAAAGAGGCGCTTGATAAAGAACCGCCCGCCGAGATGACCGACCGGATCCGCCTACGATTGGGTTCGTGCTTGTTCGCGAAGAAGGACGCCAAGGCGGCGCTCGACCAATTCGCCGCCATCGCCGACCCGAAAAGCCCATCGTTTCCGCAAGCCCAATATCGTGTCGGCGAATGCCTCATCGCCCAGGGTGACTTCGCCGAGGCCGCGAAACGCCTCGCGGTGTTTCGCGACCGCGGCGAGTTTCAGAATCACCCCGGCTTGACCGACCGCGCATTGCTTCGGCTGGGTTTCGCTCTGGCTCAGTTGAAGCAGTGGGACGCGAGCCGGCAAGCGTATGAGGTGCTCGTCGGCCGGTTCGGCAATAGCCCCTGGGTCCACGACGCCCGCTACGGCATCGGTTGGGCGCGGCAGAACATGAAACAGTATGAAGAAGCGGTCGCGGCCTACTCGCAAGTGACGTCGGCCACCACGACGGTTCTCGCCGCTAAGGCTCAAATTCAGATTGGCCTATGCCGTTTTGAGCAGAAACGATTCGGCGAGGCGGCGTCGGCCCTTCTGGTTGTGCCGCACACCTACGACTATCCCGAGTTAACGCCGCTCGCGTTGTGCGAGGCGGCCCGCAGCTACCTCGAGATGAAAGATAAGGTCCAAGCCGAACGGTTGTTACAACGGGTTCTGCGCGACTTCCCCGACGGCGAATGGGCCAAAGTGGCCAAGGAGCGGATGTCGGCGATTCAGTAGGCCTCCGCGGCGCCCCGATTTGACGGGGCCGATTCCCTGACCCATTGTTGAGACGATGCCTGAAGCCCGGCATCAACAATTTTCGGGGGATCGAATAATGGCAACGGCAGTATCGACATGCCCGCGATGCGGTCAGGCGCTGGTCACCGACAATGGGGCGACGATTTGCCCGCGATGCGGGCCGGTTCAGCAATTGGCGACGGCGCGTTATATGGGCTGGCGCCCGCCGAGCGACCTGCAAGGCTTGGGCATCACGCCGGGTTCACCGCCGCCGTTGCCGGGCGCTGCCCCGCCCTTACCGGCAGCAGCGACGACGATCAAACCCGCAGGAGCAGCCGCGGAAGGCTACGGTGTCACGCTGTCCACCGCAACGCGGGTGACGACGCCGGCCCCGCCCACGGCTGAGTCGGTCGTGACGGTTGACCCCGCGGACTGGCAGGTGAATGGAATGATCGCCGGCGCCTTGATCGGCGCGGCAGCATTGATGGCCGGCGCCTTGTTCGGAGGCAAGACCGGATTGGTCGTGGCCAAGGTGTTCATCGGTGCTCTGATTGGGGGTTCGTTCGGGGCCGCATTTAGTTGGCTATCAGGATGGATCGATACGTTCTTCCCATGGTGGCTACGCGGCATCCGGTGGCTGGCGATGATTTGCGGCGACAACGACAAGGCGTACATCATGACGACCTCGTTCCTCGGCGGGCTTTCCGGCCTGACCATTGGCGGGCTGGTGATGTCGCAGGCCAAGGTCAACCCGATCGTGGCGATTCCGTTGGGTGCGATGGGTGCCGCTGTCTTTGCGGGCGTGATTGGCTCGTTCGCCGGCCGGTTTTGGGGCGAACTTCGGAAAGCCGACGAGATTTTTGAAGCTCGCCGGCGTGGACTTATTCGATAGACCCCGCGTCATGTCGGCCTCGGCCCGTTGCGAGATCGACCCAGGGACTCGGGGTAGGAGGAACCGACCCGATGTCCCGTTTCCGATACTTCGGCTGGGTCGCCGCCGCGGCGTTCGCCGGCCTTGTCCCTTCAACAACGTGGGCCTATGTCGAGGCCCCGCAGAGCCTGGGCAGCGTCATCCAACAATCGACCCACATCATGTCCGTGGTCGTCGAGAAGGTGGACAAAGAAAAGAACCTCATCATCTTTCGCAAGCTCGAAGACCTCAAGAGCAAGCACCCGACCGATGTGATTCGGCACAACATCGGTCGCGCCGGATTCCATCCTCGCGAGTGGCAATACGCGATGGAGTGGGCCGAGCCTGGCAAGATCGCCGTCTTCTTTCACAATGGCGGAGCCAGCGAAACGTGCATCGGCAACTACTGGTATCAAGCCTATCCGGGCGGCGATTGGTGGAATATGTCCCACGGCGAGCCGTTCCTGCTCCGCAGCTTTGCCGGAAAGCCCGAGAAGCTGATTCCCTTGGTTCGCGACATCCTCGCCGGCAAGGAAGTCGTCGCCCCCTGCATGATCGACGGTAACAAGGAAGACCTCGCGCTCAAGCGTGCGAAGGTGCAGAGGCTCAAGGCCAGCTTAAAGCTGCTCGACTACAACCCGAAGCGAGACTTCGCCGGTTGGGGCGGCGAGGATCTTCGGGCGCTGAGCGGCATGCCGGGATTCACGCACCTCGGCACCCTCGGGCGTGCCGATCCCGAGGCTCAGGCCATCTCAGTGGCTGACGTCGATGGCGACGGCAAACCCGATCTCTGCCTGATCGGCGGCGGCAAGTTGCTCGTCCTTCAAAACGGCGGGGACGCCTATAGCGAGATTTCGCTTCCAGGCGTGAGCGGCTGCCGGGCCGCCGTTTGGGCCGACTACAACGCCGACGGCAAGCCCGATCTGCTCCTCGCTACGGCTCAAGGACCACGGCTCTTCACCAACCTCGGCGGAACGTTTCGCGATGACACCTCGCTTTTGCCCAGCCAGCCGGGATGGAACTTGACGGCCGCCGCATGGATCGACGCCGATGGTGACGGCAAGCCGGACATCCTGCTGGCAAATGGTTACCACGGCCTGTTACTGTTTCGCAACAACCCTCCGCCCGACCTCGCCGCCAAGATGATCCCGCCCAAACTGGGCGAGTGGAATCTGATCGGTCCTTTCGATGACACCGGTCGCCGAGGCTTCGACACCGCGTACCCACCCGAGAAGGAGTTCGATCTCACGAAGGAATATCCCGGCAAGGGTAACACCAAGGTTCGCTGGCGCAAGGAGAACCTGCCCGACGGTCAGGTGCATAGCCTCGCGCGATTTCCGCACAACTCGCAGGCCGCCTGCTACCTTTCGCGCGAAATCGAATGCGCCACGGCCACCGAGATGCCGATTTCTCTCGGCAGCGACGATACGCTTTCCGTTTGGCTCAACGGCGAACGGCTCTTGCATGAAAACGTCGATCGCCCCTGCGCCCCGGATCAGAATCAGCTTCTGTTGAAGCTCAAGGCCGGCAAGAACCGCCTGCTCCTGAAGATCTGTCAGGGCGAGGGCGAGTGGGCCTTCTACTTCAAGGCCGGCGAGCCACGCATGCAGGCGTCGGGCTGGTTTCAGGATGTTTCCGCTAGTACCGGCCTTGGCCCCAACGGTCTCGCGGCCGGCATCAAGGGGGACGCTCTGCTCGTTGCCGATGTCAACGGGGACGGGCGGTCCGACCTCCTCTATGCGGCGGCCAATGGGCTTTTGGTGCTAAACACTCCGCAGGGGTTCGTCGATGCCGGAAACAGTGGACTGACATTTCAACCCGGGAAAGTCAGCCCCACTTTCGGTGACTTCAACGGCGACGGCTTTCCCGATCTTGTCGTCCCTCACCCGAACGGGTGCAAGTTGTTCCGCAACGATGGCACTGGAAGATTCGCCGACGTCACGGCGGAAACGGGTGACCTCGCGAAGTCGGCTCTTGGCGCTGTCTGCGCCGCGTGGGGCGACTTCGACAACGATGGCCGACTCGATCTTGTCCTCGGTTGCATCGGTGCGGGTAACCGCTATCTGCGCAATCTCGGCGATGGCCGGTTCGCCGATCAGTCGGAAGAGATTGGCTTGACCCAAAAGCGTTTCAACACCCAAGCGATCATGTTCGTTGATCTGAACCAGGACGGGACGCTCGACTTGGTGATGGCTAACGAGGGCCAAGAGTCGGTTCTCCTACTGGGCAAGCCGGTGGCAGGGGCACGGACGGCGGTGACACTGGCCCTGAAGGGTTCAACCGTCGGATCACGGGCAACAGTCGTGGGCCAAGACGGCAAGCCACTGGCGGTCCACGAGGT
The DNA here is from genome assembly GCA_964515185.1 of uncultured Alcaligenaceae bacterium. GTDB lineage: Bacteria > Planctomycetota > Planctomycetia > Gemmatales > Gemmataceae > CAZESP01. The sequence continues at coordinate 274,595 of CAZESP010000001.1, read as the reverse complement.
ATCCGGCGGTGACGGCCGAGGAGGCCAACGATATTCAGCAGCCCGATTTGCCCTGCCGCCGGGCAATTACAAGATCGAGGTCCGTGACTCGACCGGTAAGTTGCGCTCGAAGGACCTGACCGTCGCCGATCGACCGATGCGCGTCATCGTAGATTGACGCACACACCGTCGCGAGCCGTGGAGGAACAATGATCCGAAAGACGATGGCAAGCCTTGGGCTGCTGATAACGGCCTCGTTGAGCTTGGCGGCCGATTGGGAAACGGCTCGCGGCAACGCGGCTCGAACCGGCTGTATCGACGGCCAAGCCGGACCCGCGTCGCCGAGGGTTCTTTGGGTGCATCGCGCCGCTGAGCATTTCATCGCTTCGCCGGTACCGGCTCACCAGCGCCTTCACGTCAGCGGATTAGGGGCATTCAACGTCGCCAGCTTTGCCGCGTTTCCTCTCAATGGCAGCGGAACGCCGGCGGCGGCTTGGTCCCGTTCGACACCGTTTCTCAAGCTGGCGGTCGTCAGCGCCCCCGCGGCTCCGCCCGGCCGGCTGATCTTCGGCGACGGCATGCACCAGGACAGCGGCGGCACACTCTATTGCCTCCGCGCCGACGGCCGCCCTATCTGGCAACTCCGAGTGCCGGGCACGCTCGTCCATCTCGAAGGCAGCCCTACCGTCGCCGGCGGCCGCGTCTATATCGGAGGTGGGAATGCGGGAATCTTCTGCGTCGAGTTGAACCGGACAACGCTCGACGGCAAAGAACTCGACACCGACGCCGTGCAGCAATTACTCGACGCCAAATGGAAGGAACTGCACACGAAATACGAAGCCGACAAGAAGAAAGACCCGGACTTCGCAGTGCCGCCCAACGAGGACCAGTTGCCGAAACCAGCCCCGGTGAAGGTTTGGCAACAAGGCGCCGACAAATGGCACGTCGATGCGCCGGTGAACGTGGTCGGCGACCTCGTGTTGGTCACCTCGTCGTTTCTCGAATTGGAAAAGACCGGCGATCGCGCCATCTTCTGCCTCGATGCCAAGACGGGAAATGTCCGTTGGCGGCAGGCGCTGGTCTTCAACCCGTGGGGCGGCGCTTCGGTATTGGGGAACACCGTGGTGGTCGCCGGCTGCACCATCAACTATTCGCCAAACCAAGTCAAAGGCGCCAAAGGTGACCTTGCGGCGTTCGACCTAAAGACGGGGAAACCTCTGTGGCGCAAAGACGTACCGGGGGGCATTCTTGGCTCAGTCGCGCTGGCCGACGGCATGGCGATCGCCTGTTGCACCGATGGAAAAGTGCGAGCCTTCGACTTGACCAGCGGAGAACGGCGTTGGATTTACGACGCGAAATATGCCTTGTTTGCGCCGGCGGCTGTCGCTGACGGCGTCGTCTATGCCGGCGATCTGCGAGGGGTCGTGCATGCGGTCAACGCTACCAACGGGACGCCTCGGTGGACTCTCGACCTCGGGAGCGACCCGGCGGTCAAGGCACCAGGCATGATCTATGGCGGCCCGGTTCTGCACGGCGGCAAGCTCTATGTCGCTACCTGCAACCTCGACGGCCCGTTCGCTCGGAAACCGACCGTCATCGTTTGCATCGGGTCCAAGTGACGTTATTCTCTGATGGAGACAAGAATGACAAATCGAATCGCGATCGCCGGCGCTCTCTTGGTGGTGGGTCTGTCGCCGATTATGGCCCGCGACCCTGCCGGCGTCGTCGTGGATAAGGAAAAGCGAACCGTCACGATTGATGCCAAGATCGCGCCGCGGAAGCTCCCCAACCTCGATCAGGTCTACCCGATTGAGGTCGTCGCCTGTTGGCCTCATCCGAAGGGCGAAAAGGCACACGAAACGATGGTCGTGATCGAGGCCAATCCGAGCGACGTTCACAAAGCTCTCGAATCTCTGGGGCTGAAAGCCGGCGCCCCCGCCGATGTGCCGAACAACAAACCGGCCACAGGACCGGAGCTGAGCCTGTATCTCGAATTCAGCGGGCGCAAGGTGCCGGTCAGCCAGTTGCTCGTGGATAACAAGACCGGGAAATCGTTACCCAAATCGGTGCGTTTTCGGTTCACCGGGTCGGAATTGGTTCAGCCCGACCCCAACAAGCCCGACAAGGTTTACGGCGCCGACAAGAGCGGTACGCTCGTCTCGGTTTTTCCCGTCACGGCCAAGACGGTCTTGCAGTCGTCTCTCAGCATGGCTGACGAGAAATTCGTCAAACTCGACGTGAACAAATCGCAGTTGCCGCCCGAAGGCACACCGGTCAAGCTGGTCATCGAAGTGGGGAAATCATAATGCGCGTCTCAAGCTCTTGGCTATTGTTCGGCGCGTTCCTGGCGTTGTTGCCGGCCTGTTCGCCGCGTTCGCGTTCGGCGCCCGTCGCGGTCCTGGCGGCGGCCCCGGAATCAGTCGAAGAAGCAGCTGAAGCGAATCAGGACCGTCCGCCAGCCGTTGAAGGCGATGCGTTCGCATTCCCCGATGATTCTGGGGGCCAGCTCTTGGCCCGCATGCTGAGTCCCGGTGATCCAGCACGGTTGCCACCGGATGCCGCGCTCGAAGCCAAGCCGCGACTCCGACCGGCGGCCATCGAGCGCCCCGAGATCCCGCTTCCGCCACCTCGACCAGGTCTGCCGTCGTTGCCATTGGCGGATCGCGTATCGATGCGCCCGCGACCGTTACCCGAGGGCATGCCTTTTGGTCAACTCAATTTATCGTCGGAATTGCCGCAACGATTGGAGCTGCCGCCGCCGTATTTGGTTCGCCAAACCGGGATCAATTCGGAGGAGCCTCCGGCTCCCGCAGTGACGGCTCGGCCCCTCGGCGACCGCGTTCCGCTCGATGACCCGACGGCAGATTCCAGCGCTGCGGCCGTCATCGCTCGCTCCATGCCGCAACGGGTCGCGCCGGCGCCGTTCCAGCGAATGAATCTGCCCGACCCGTTCGAGAATCGCGGTCCCGCCCGTTCCGTCGCCCCGCTACCGGAGCCGACGTTTGTGGTCCCGCCGATTGTTCCGCCCAAGGGATGAAACAACCGCGAAGGCCCGAGGAAATAGCTACTTCGACTTCTTAAAGCGATAGCTCACGGTATTGGGCGTCTCGTCCGGCGGAGTCTCATATGGAAGCGACTTCAGGAACGCCACCAGATCGTCAATCTGACCGGCGTTCAAGTGACTTGTCTTGCCGTGTTTGTCGCCCCGATTGAACGTGGTCAGCACGTCGTGAAGCGTTTTCGCCTTGCCATGATGCAAGTAGCTCGCTTGCCGATAAGCACCCAGCAAGGTTGGCGTATCGTACTTCGGCCCGATTTTCTCGGTCGGGTCATCGGCGCCCGTACCCACGTCGTGAAGGTTGAACGGTTTTTTGATCGTGCTATCCGTGTAATAGGGCCCGCTGTGACAGGAAGCGCAGTTGGTCTCCTTGCTGAAGAAGATCGCCTTGCCTCGTTCGGCGACTTCGGAGAGTTTGCCCGGAGCCGGGATGTGCGGCGACAATGTGAACGAAAACGAATTACTGTAAGTCGCCAAGGCGTCGAGGTCCTTGGATCGACCCGACAGTTTCTCGTCGAGTTCGGCGGTGTTGAAACCAACCTTCGGTTTGATCGACCCGTCCACGAGACCGCGGCCGGTCATGAGCCGGCTTCGGATGGTGTACTCGAAATCTTGAACCTCATCGCGATCGGCCGACCAATGGATCGGGTGCGTGTGAGCCATTCCGAAAAAGCCCGTCGTCCGCCGAAGCCCCTCGGGGTTGTGCCAGGTGCGGCCGTCCGGCTGGCCCGCCGGATGACATGACGAGCACGACACCCAACGTGGCGAGGTCATGGGCGGCTTGGCCGATTCAAACAGAGTCTTGCCTCGAACCCACTCGGGCGATTTGGGCGGCGCACAGACCGCGATTTTCGCCTCGGCTTGTCGACCATCGACGGAATAGACCGACACGGAAAAATCCATCGCGTTGTAGACATAGACCGACTTGCCGTCGGGGCTGACGCGAACGGCCTTCGGATTGCGGCCCACCTGGACCGGCAGGCCGATGCCGACCATCTCCTGATAGTCGTCGTCAATCACTCGCGAAACGTTCATGTCGTCGGTGCCTGCGTAAATCGTGAAAATGCGCGAGCCGTCAGGCGTAATCGCCGACTCCCAAGCATTCGTGACAACGTAGACGCCGTTGTAGGTATCCAGCGGAATCGACACGCGCCGTTTGTCGGCACCGTCGGATTTTTCGGCCGGCGGGTTGGTCAATGTGCAAACGGTCAACTGAGGGAAAATGGCCCCGCGGGAATTACCGTTCTGCACCTTCGATCGGATGTGCGTCAGATACGCCTTGGGCCGCGACGGATGCAGCAAGACATGGCGAGCCAGGTTATCCGTCGTGTGCCCCACCATGCGATCGACGACCTTCCCGGAAGCGAGTTCGATCGCGTACAGAACTCCGTTGAGAAACCCGGAAACATAAAGCCGCGACTCGTCCGGCGTGACGGCGATACCTCGAATGAATTTGTCCACAGCGATGGATCGAGTGACCCGCTTGGACTCGAGGTCGATCTCGCTGACGCTGCCGAGGTAATCATGCGTGATCCAAGCGCGCCGGCCGGCCTTGTCGGTCACGACGCCGTATGGCTCGTCGGCGACGTCGATCTTCGCCACGATGTCGCCACTGCCGGTATCGAAAATCACGACGCGATCTTCGCGATAGCACGTGGCGATGGCCAACGGTCCCGATCCGATCCAGGCGACGCCCTCGGGTTGCTCGCCGATGGAAACCTCGCGCAATTTCGCGCGAGCCTTGGTATCCACGACCGTGACCGTACCATTGTCGGGGTTGGCGACCAAGAGCCGCGACCCGTCGGGCGCCACGTCGAGCAAACTGTTGGACGAACCGCCATGGACGCTGAAAGCCACGGCGAAAACGGCGACGATTGCCAAACAAGACCGAAACATCGGGATTCCTCAACTGGTGGCCGGCACGGGTCAGCGGCGGCGATGCCAACGTGATGTTGACGCCTCGCACCGGCCCGCAATTCGAGATTGCGCGGCGTTACTCGGGGAACAACGGCGTACTGAGATAGCGCTCGCCGAGGTCGGGCAGAACGACGACAATCAACTTGCCGGCATTTTCGGGTCGGGCCGCGACCTGCAAAGCGGCCCAAGCAGCGGCCCCGCAACTGATGCCGCAAAGCAGGCCTTCCTCGCGAGCCAATCGCCGAGCCGTCTCAAAGGCGTCTTCATCCTTGACCTGAATCACCTCGTCGATGATCTTGAGGTTCAAGACGCCCGGAATGAAGCCGGCGCCGATGCCTTGAATCTTGTGGCGTCCCGGTTGCAGTTCCTTGCCGGCGAGTTTCTGCGATATCACCGGGCTGGAGACCGGTTCGACCGCGATGGCCTTGTACGACGGCTTGCGGGCCTTGATGACCTCGCTCACGCCCGTGATGGTTCCGCCGGTGCCGATACCCGAGACCAGAATGTCAACTCGTCCCTCGGTATCATTCCAAATTTCCTCGGCAGTCGTCTTGCGATGAATCTCGGGGTTGGCGGGGTTCTTGAATTGCTGCGGCATAAAAGCGAGAGGCTCGCCGCCCAACTGATTGAAAATCTCCTCGGCCTTGGCAATGGCCCCGCTCATGCCTTTCTCAGCGGGCGTCAGAATTACCTCGGCGCCAAAGGCCTTGAGCAATCGACGGCGTTCGAGGGTCATCGACTCCGGCATCGTGACCTTGAGCTGATAACCTTTGGCGGCACAGGTAAACGCCAAGCCGATGCCCGTGTTGCCGCTGGTCGGTTCGACGACCACGGTGTCCGGCCTCAGTTTCCCGTCGCGCTCGGCCGCCTCGATCATCGCCACGCCGATTCGATCTTTGACTGACCAGAGCGGATTGAAGTTCTCCATCTTGGCGACGACGGTCGCCTTGGCGTCGCCCGTCACCCGGCGGAGTTTAATGAGCGGAGTATGGCCAATGCATTCGGTGATGCTGTCATAGATACGACCGCGATAGGCTCTGGATTCCGGCATGAGAGATCTCCGAGAAGCGGAAGAGCGAGTTCAATGACGACTATCCTTGTCAGGATCGGCGTAATTGTAGGACGTTAGCTTGACCCGGCCAAGAAATTCAGGCCGCCGTTACCCGTTGAAGCCGCCAGCGAAAGGCGGCAGTCAGGGCGCACCCGACTCCCATTCCGGCGAGAATCAGGGCCGAGGGTTCCGGCGTGTTGATCGGACGCGGCGGGGGGTCGAGCGCGACCACATCGTCTTCCGAGCGGCATCGAACGTCGAATCCGCGGAAACGGGCGACGAACGCCTGCGATTCCTGGGAGTTTTTCGGGTCGTTTGAAGGTTCGGTCAGAAACGTAAACGCCGTCAGGCCGTCGAGATGATGGCCGCTGAGCGTAAAGGTAAACGTTTCCGTTTCACCCACTGCGATGCCCCGATGCGGCGAGCCGCCGCCGCGAAACGATCGTCCGATTCCGGCGCCAAGATCGAATCGGCCGTAGGGAGGCGCATTGATTCGATTCTGAAACGACGATCGCCCCAAGAGGCGAAAATCGCCGTCGGTCGAATGCAACGAGGCGCCCGTGATGTGATTTCCGGGGTTGTTAAACGCGAAAGCCGTCAGATAGCCGCCGTTATCGGGGTCGCTGGTGTTGGTCAACTGAATAACGAGCGTGGCATGGTTCGAGTCGGAGTAGGAATAGCTGAACGTGCCGTGGAATCGACCCAGGTTGTTGAGGCCGTTCGAGCCGGTGATCAAGTCGGCGCGGGCCGAGGTGACGCCGGCCAGGAACACGAGACCCACGACAATGACCGAACTGAAGCGAGCGCGCATAGGTGCATACCTCCGTGTGGCACCGGCAATGGACGGCTGGCGAATCTGGTGAAGGACGCATGCTAGGCAAAAGACCGCGATTGTGTCAAGCCGCGTCTTGAAAAGGTGAGCCTCTTTCCGAGGCCATGTGCCCCCAATGGAAGCTCGCCATCATTTCGGCGAAGCGGCCAATGAGACGGGCTGCCCGTCGCTCAGCCCCGCGGGAATGGACGCGATGACTTGGTCTGATCCGGTGATGTCTTCCCAGGCGCCGCCGGCGGCCTGTTTGCGAAGCAGTTCGGTTTGTTTCCCATCGGTGCGGCCGATCTGCACCCGTGTGCGAACGGCCTTCCCATCAACGACCATGAAGCAGTAGTGGGCATCTGTCTGCTTTACGATACCGGTGGCGGGAACAGCATAAGCTACTTGTGACTCAACGCGGACTGAGGCGTAGGCATACATTCCGGGTCGAAGGATCCCATCCGGGTTGGGAACATCAATCTCGGTGCGCAGAGTCCGAGCCTCCCCTTCGAGCGCCCAAGCGTTGCGAGATACGGTGCCTGTGAATTCGCGATTGAGGGAATTCACCCGGACGGTCGCGTGCATCCCTTTCTTGACGTGAGCGGCGTCCACCTCCGGTATTTCGACGGTGACGCGAACGGGGTCGAGTCGCATGACAACGAAAAGAACGTCAGGCTTTCCCATCGATTGCAGAAAATGCCCGATGTCCACAAGCCGCTTGGTGACAATGCCGTCAAACGGAGCGCGAATCTGGGTATACCGCAGGAGGGCCTCGATGCGTCGCGCGTCGGCCCGTGCGACATCGCGTCCCGCTTCGGCGGCCTTGACATCGGCGGCGGCCTTGTCTCGCTCGGCCTCGTAGCGTTTGAGCGTAGCCTGGGCGGTGCCGATTTTGGCGGACGCCTCGTCGCGAGCCGCCGCGGCTGCCATCGCCTGATGGGCGACCTCGTCACGGGTCTGTTCGTCGATCGTGCGCGTCCGCACCAACTCGTTGATTCGCTTGGATTCCTTGTCCCACCGCTCAAAACTTGCCGTGGCGCGTTTGAGGCCGGCCTCGGCTTCGCGGACAGTCGCCGCCGCGACGGTGACCATGGCCTCGGCTGATAGCAGGTGCTTGATGGCCTGGGTAACTGCCGAGTCTGTTTGCCGCGCCACGGCTTGTTTTTGGGCAGCCTCTTCGACCAACTCGGGGTTGTCGAGAACCGCGAGTAACTGCCCCGGCTCAATCTCTTGGCCGCTGGCATCGAGCTTCGGGCCTTTCACGCGGTCACCAATATCGACAAGTCGCTTCTTGACGAAGCCGGGGAGCTTGGCGACCAACGGCGCCTCTTCGAACGGGCGAACGGTTGCCGGTTGCTCGATCGGCCGATGCAATGTTTGCGGCGCCGGCCGGGCAAGCATGACCACGGGCGGGGATGCCGCCGGAGGGCCAGAAGTCACCGAGACATTCGAACTGCCCGGCTGGCAACCGGTGGCGAGCACGGCGGACCAAATCGCGATCAACAGCCTTCGGTTCCGTCGCATGCTCGCCTCGTTCAGATTCATCGGTGATGGGGTCTTCGTACATCATGTCACCCGGGTCGCATGGCGACAAGCCGCAACCGGAGCGGCTGACCGAAAAACGAAAACCGGCCGACTCCAAGCAAGGTCGTGCAACCTTGGAGTCGAGGTCGATACTCCCAAACGAGAACAGAACGTGGCTATTCGGTAACGTCGCCGGCCATGCCTAAAGGTTGCGCGCGAAGAAGAAAAAGCCCCGGCGCTGGGCGTCGCCGAGGCTTTTCGCGTTACATCTTGGCGTAGACCATGTACCAACCGTCCATGTACATCGTCTTCGTCATGTAGCCCTTCTTCTCATACTTCCATGCCATCGTGGCCGCGTCCTTCTTGGACTTCGACGAGTAAACCTTTTTCCAACTGGCGGCTTGGGCTTGGCTGACGGTGGCGGCCAACGGCACGGCACCTGTGACGACGGCGATGGCGAGCATCGCGCTGACTACAAGGCGTTTCATTCCAAAGACTCCCTTGAAACAGTGAGGCGAGACCCCCGGCTCACCTGTTTACGTCGGAAGCCCCACTTTTTTTTGCGCGGCGAACGGCGTTTATGCTCCTGCGTGAATCCGGTTATGCGGAATTCCCCGGATTTCGGACATCGCTTCGAGCGGAATCGTGAGCTAGGTTGAGTAATGGAGGCATCGTTTCGCCACCATTCGCCAAGGTATTTATCATGGCCAGACCGGATCCAAAGCCCGACCCTATTGCAGCACCCGTCGATGCCTGGGGTGACCCCGCGTCGCGCCCCGCCACGGATCTTGACACTCCTCGGCCGGCATTGGGTTGGACAATGATACCCGGTGCCGCGATGGCTCCTCCGGTTCACGACGAGCAGTCGATCCTGATTGTCCCGGCCGCAGCGCGAATCACTCCTCCTCCGCCGCCGGAACCTTCCAAGCCCGTTGTCGAGGAAGCCAAGCCGCCATCGTCCCGACCGCCCCTGGTGGGATTAAGTCGCAGGTCAACCAAGCTACCACCGTTGACGGCCAAGATCGATCCGAAGCCAGCCGCGATTGCTCCGGCTGAACCACCGGCCCGGCCGATCGCCCCTGTCGTGCCGCCCGCTCCGGTAGCGCCGGCGTCCGTACCCGTGGCGCCCGCTGGACCAACTTCGCCCTATCCATTCCTTGGACCGCCTCAAAAATCGAACGAAATCGGTCGGCTCGGCCCGTACCGCGTCTTCGAACTGCTGGGCGAAGGCGGCATGGGATGTGTCTTTCTGGCAGAAGATCAGTACTTGCAGCGCAAAGTCGCGTTGAAAGTCATGAAGCCCGGCATCATCGAGAACGACGCTGCCTACCAGCTTTTCCTGAGTGAAGCGCGCGCAACGGCGGCATTGAAAGATGACCGGATCGCCACGATCTATCAGATTGGCGCTGAAGGCAACGCGCTGTATTTAGCGATGGAGTTGCTCCACGGCGAAGCCCTCGACACGCGTCTGAAACGCGCGCCGGTTACGGTGCCCCAAGCCATCTGGCTTGTTCGCGAAGCCGCCCTCGGTTTGGCCGTCGCTCATCAATCGGGATTCGTGCATCGCGACATTAAGCCCGCGAACCTGTGGCTCGACAACCCGATCCCCGATTGCAACGATCCGCGTCAAAACGGCCAAATCTCCGATCAAGGTCCGAGGGCGCCACACGCCCTAGCCCGGCGCGTCAAGTTGCTCGACTTTGGACTCGTTCAATTAGGCCGCAGCAACGAAGGAGCCGGCACCGTGGCTGGAACGCCCGGTTATATGGCCCCCGAACAAGCACTCGGTCAGACCGGCGATGCTCGTGCCGACCTTTATGCCCTGGGCGTCATGCTATTTGAAATGGTCACCGGTCGCCTACCGTTCGTCGGTCGATCGCTCGAGATGCTGACCGCAAAGACGACGCAAGACGCTCCGGCAGTGCGAACATTTGTGCCTGATTTGTCGCCGGCGTTGGCCGATTTGATCGACCGGCTGCTCGACCGAAATCCGATCAAGCGACCGGTAAGCGCGGCCGCTGTTGCAGAGGCGCTTGAGCGTATTGGCGAGAATCTGGACAAAGAGATTGTCGCCGTCGGTACCAAGGCGTTAGGCAATCGGAAGGCCATCTTCGCGGTCGGAACCGTCGTCTGCGTATTGGCCGCCGTTGGCGTGGGGGCGTTTCTCTACAAGCCAACCGCAGCCGCACCGGAACCCGAAGTCCCCGTCATTCAGCCGGCGCCGCCGATCGCCGCCGTCTTGACCCCGGAACAGACGCACGAGCGGATCAGCGAGACGGTGACGGTGGAATTCGTCGTCAAGGCGGCGTCGCCCGGTCCCAGCGGCGGCGGATTCTTGCTGTTCGCCGGCGGCGGTACGGGTTTCCGAATCGTCATTTCGCCCAATCTGGCTTATGAACTCAAGAGGCGAGGATTCGCCGAAACGCAGACGTTTGCCGGCGGGATCATTCGCGTGACGGGGCAGGTCATCCGCAACGGGAGCGGTACCGAGATTCTCGTCAACGACCTCAAGCAGATCGACAAGCTGCTTCCGAAGTCTTCGTCGGAAACGTCGTCGAAGAGCAACGGCAAGTCGCCAGCAGCCATCGCCCCCGCCAGCCCGACCGCGACCGCACCAAATCAGCGAAAGGCCAGCGACGACCCCGAAGGTCTCGTTGGAGCCTTGAAGTCGTTCACCGGCGGAAAAATCAACGACCTGAAGGTTCTAAAACCGGGTCAGGTTTTGAAGAAATAGCCGGCGGCTCTCGTAAGATCCCCGGCGCCGAGGTGCGACTGTGATCGTGCCCGCGATAGGTGCCGAAGTCGCTAAACCAAAAACGCTTCGCCAGGCGATACAGTGGATTCTTTTCCGGTACCTCTGACCCGGGATGATACTGAGAGGTCCGCACCGTCATCGCCTCCAATTCCGCCAACGCCGTCCCTCGAACCGTCGCGTCTTCGGCTCCATGACGGATGACCAACTCCTTGAGCAAATCCGGTCTTTCCAGAACGATGCAGCCGCGCGTCGTTGACAACGCCAACACGCGGAACTCCCGGAGATAAGCCGATTCGCGAAACTTTTGCCGCAGTGGGCGATGATCTTCCGGCGTGTCGTGGATCGACTCGCGGACAAATTGAATGATCGGGCACGGTTCGATGCCGCCCCAAGGGTTGATGTGGTGCGTGATGCCCGTCGCTGCGGGGCACAACGCCTGCCCCTCACCGTCGTGGTAAGCGTCAATGAGGATGATGGGCTTCTTCGCTCGCATCTCCACGACGAACTTTCGCACCGCCAATTGCTGATCCGGTGTCAGACAAAGGTCCGGGTTGGCGGCCGGTCCCATCGGTCGATAGACGTGGAACCACGCATACAACACGCCCATGTCGATCAGCCGATCGAGCCATCGTTCCTGAACGAGGTCGTCGAAATTGGTCCGGCAAACCGACGTGCAAACCCCCGTGAAGACCTTGTTGTTCAAACAGTTTTGCAAGCCTTCGAGCGTTTTGCTCAGGACCCCCGGCCGGCCGCGCCGCTCGTCGCTGATAATCTCGGTTCCCTCGACGCTAATCAGCGGCGTGACGTTGCCGAGTTTCCGCAACCGTTTCGCGACAGAGTCTGTAATGAAATGGCCGTTGGTGAATACCTGAAAGTAACAATCGCGATGCGGTTCGAGCAACTCAAAGAATCGCGGATGCATGAACGGCTCGCCGCCGACGATGCCGAAGAAGACGTTTCCCATCGCCTTGGCTTCACGGACGAGTTTCGCGAATGCCTCGGGCGAGATCGTCTGCTGCTTGGCCGCCACATCGACCCAACAGCCCTGGCAGCGAAGGTTGCACGAATTGATGACGGACACGTACAAGAAAGGCGGAAAGACCTCGCCCCGTTTCAGCCGGCGTTTGTGACGCTCGACCGAGAGCATGCCCTTGAAGCCCATGTTCCACGCCAGCTTCCAGAGCAAGCGTTTGTCGGTCTCGAGCAACAGCCGTTTCGCCATCCGCAAATACATCGCCAAGCCTCGGTTTGGGGGATCGATGCCATCAGGATAGCTTACCAAAATCGCCGCCGTTGCGAGATGTTGGAGACCTCGCCTGTCACGCTCCAATCCCGTCCCCGGCGATATTGCATTGCCAAGCCACTCCATGCGATAAACTGGCATCATGGCCGCGAAGAACAAACCCGCCGAGAAGCAGCCGCGCTGGTATCGGGGCGCCGATATTCCTATGCGCGTCATCCGCAAGTTCGCGCGCGAGGTCGCCAAGCGTTTCGATCCCGACAAGATCATTCTGTTCGGGTCGTATGCCTACGGCACCCCGCACGAAGACAGCGACGTCGATATCCTCGTCGTGATGCCGGCACGGAACACGACTGACACGGCGATCAAAATCCGTCTCACTCTCGAACCACCTTTCCCGATGGATCTACTAGTTCGCACCCCCGCGGAAATGAAATGGCGAATGGAAGAGCGGCAGTCGTTTTATGTCGAGATCATGGAGAAGGGAAAACTCCTCTATGAAAAAGGCAACCGGCGAGTGGATCGCAAAAGCCGAGAACGACTATCGAGACGCCCAAACTCTGCGACAAGCAAAAGGGGCGTCGCATGACGGCGTCTGCTTTCACGGCCAACAGTGTGCCGAGAAATATTTGAAGGCCCTATTGGAAGAACTGGATCGATCGATTCCGCGAACGCACGATCTTCTCGATTTGCTCCATGAATTGTTGCCGACCCATTCATCGCTAAAGCGTATCAGCCGCGGGACGGTGTTTCTTACGCAATTCGCCGTTGAATTTCGCTACCCCGGCAAGAACGCGACGAAACGCCAAGCCCTTTCCGCACTTCGCTGGGCCGAACGCATCCGGCAGGAATGCCGCACCATCCTCGGCATCAAACCGCCGCGTCGAAAGAAGCCGTGATCGGGACTCGCCACGACTGCCAGTAACGAAACCTGGAGTCGGTGCGAGTTCGGGTGTAGACTACTCTCATGGCCGCGAAGAACAAACCCGCTGAGAAGCAGCCGCGCTGGTATCGAGGCGCCAATATCCCGATGCGCGTCATCCGTAAGTTCGCGCGCGACGTCGCCGACCGTTTCGATCCCGACAAGATCATTCTGTTCGGGTCGTATGCCTACGGCACCCCGCACGAAGACAGCGACGTCGATATCCTCGTCGTGATGCCGGCACGGAACACGACTGACACGGCGATCAAAATCCGTCTCACTCTCGAACCACCTTTCCCGATGGATCTACTAGTTCGCACCCCCGCGGAAATGAAATGGCGAATGGAAGAGCGGCAGTCGTTTTATGTCGAGATCATGGAGAAGGGAAAACTCCTCTATGAAAAAGGCAACCGGCGAGTGGATCGCAAAAGCCGAGAACGACTATCGAGACGCCCAAACTCTGCGACAAGCAAAAGGGGCGTCGCATGACGGCGTCTGCTTTCACGGCCAACAGTGTGCCGAGAAATATTTGAAGGCCCTATTGGAAGAACTGGATCGATCGATTCCGCGAACGCACGATCTTCTCGATTTGCTCCATGAATTGTTGCCGACCCATTCATCGCTAAAGCGTATCAGCCGCGGGACGGTGTTTCTTACGCAATTCGCCGTTGAATTTCGCTACCCCGGCAAGAACGCGACGAAACGCCAAGCCCTTTCCGCACTTCGCTGGGCCGAACGCATCCGGCAGGAATGCCGCACCATCCTCGGCATCAAACCGCCGCGTCGAAAGAAGCCATGACGCCGCGTTATTTCGGCTTGGCCTTCTCGGCGGGCTGTTTCTTCTCCAACTCGGCGAGCAGTTTCTGAAAATCGTCACGGCTGCGGAGTGCGGCGAGGTCTGCGTCTTGGTACGAGTGGATTTTAGCGGGGCGAACCTGAACGAGGCGAATCTGACCCGGGTGAACCTGACCGGAGCGAACCTGACCGGGGCGGCTGTCATGGACGAACAGATTCGCATGACCTTCGGCGCTCGTGGATGGCTCCCGCAACCGGAAGGTTCTTGAACATCAAAACAGTGACTTGGAATTAGTTCTCCGATGCTGTCCGGCTCGCTTATAGGATTCGGCGAGCGATTCAGTATGAGCCGTGTCCCCAGAGCGAAGTTTCGGCCGTCATTTCGCGAAGAATCAATGCGACTTCGAATCGCCGGCCTTGCGATCCGGCGCCGAGCCTCTAGCGATCATCCCGTAAACCGGGTACGTTGAAGGGAGCGAGTGCCGACCGCGAACACGACGCGCCAGCAAGATACATTTGCTCGCGCGTCGTGCTCCGAACGCGGCGTACTCCAAGCACGGCGTGCGCCGAGGGTGCTGCCGGCTCGGACCTGGAGGATATCAATGGCGCGTCGCGGCATAACGGCTGCCATTCTTCTCACGCTCGCGGCTATGACCCCCGCCGCCGAGCCGACGCGCGCCGGGCCGGACTGGTGGTCGCTGCAACCGATCAAGCGCCTGACGATTCCTCGTGTCAGCAACGACATTTGGTCGCGGAATCCGATCGATCCGTTCATTCTGGCCAAACTCAGAAGCCACGGTTTGGAGCCGGCCGTCGAGGCTGACCGCGAGACCTACATTCGCCGGGTGACCTTCGACCTCATCGGCCTGCCGCCGACGCCGGCCGAGATCGACGCCTTTCTCAAAGATCGTTCGCCCGATGCCGCGGAACGCCTCGTCGATCGCCTCTTGGCATCGCCGCACTATGGCGAGCGATGGGCGCGGCACTGGCTCGACGTCGCCCGTTTCGGCGAGAGCGACGGCTTCGAGAACGACAAACTGCGCGAGCATTCCTGGGTCTATCGCGACTATGTGATACGCAGTTTCAACGCCGACAAGCCGTATCCGCAATTCGTCGCCGAGCAGGTCGCCGGCGACGTCATGGAGCCGATCACGCGGGACGGTATGGCCGCCACGGGTTTCCTCGTCGCCGGACCCTGGGACGAGATTCAGAACGTCACCAAGAGCCGCATCGAAAAACTGCGTTGCCGCGAGGAGCAGCAGGAAGAGTTGGTCGCGGCTATGAGCCAGGCTTTTCTCGGGCTGACCGTGCAGTGCGCTCGCTGCCACGACCACAAGTTTGACCCCATCCCGCAGCACGATTACTACGCGATCAAAGCGGCGTTTGACGGCGTCGATCACGGCAGTCGCCCGCTACTGACGCCTGCGCAGTTGAAAGGCCTCGACCAACAGACAGCCCCGCTCAAGCGGCGTGCGGATGAACTCAAGTCCGCGCTGGCGATGATTGGCGGACGCCTGGCGGCTCCAGCGAAAACCGCGCCGGCATCCCTCGCCGCCGGGCGATTCGGGCGCGGCTTCGACCCGCGCCATGGACGGCTGACAATCGCACCGAAACCCGAATATCGCACGCCGCCCTTGACCGTTGAATGTTGGACCAAGCTCGACAGCAAGCGCGGCTACAACGTCATGGTCGCGCATCTCGACAAGACCTCGGCGGATCACTGGGAAATTTACACGCATCTTAATAGCGGCTTCTTCAGCGCTTACCTGCCGGGGTATGCGCCCGCCGATATCGTCTCGAACGCCGATATCGCCGATGGCCGCTGGCATCATGTCGCCATGACCTTCGACGGCTCGCTGGTGAAGCTCTGGGTCGATGGCCGCATGGTTCGCGAACAGGCCGTGCGCCGCGCCCACGCGAATCAGGCCGGCGGCGCGCTCTGGATCGGCGGTTACGGGCCGACCCAGATCGGGTGCGATGGCATCGTCGATGAGGTGCGCATTTCAAAGGTCGTGCGAACGTTTGAGCGTCAGCCCGACGCTCCGCCCGCCACCGACTCGACAACCGTGGCCCTTTGGCACTTCGACTCTGTTGAATCATCGCCCGTGCCGCCAAGCCGGTTGGAGCGCGGCGTGCTGGACGCCTTGAAGCGAATCGGAAACGCTGAACTGGCGCGGGTCGAAGCTCGCCTGGCCGCCGCCAAGCCGCCGATGGGCTACATCGGGACCCGATTCCAGCCCGAGCCAAGCGTCATGTTCACCCGCGGCGACGTCCGGCAACCCGGCGCGATCGTGAAGCCCGGCGTCCTCTCGGCCGTTCGCGTCGCCGGTGAGCCATTCGCCACAAGCCCCGGCGCTCCGGAAGCGAGGCGGCGTCTGATGTTCGCATCGTGGCTCACCCACCCGGAAAACCCGCTGACATCGCGCGTCATGGTCAATCGCATCTGGCACTGGCATTTCGGCACCGGCATCGTCGATACGCCAAGCGATTTTGGCTACAACGGCGGCCGGCCGTCACACCCGGAGTTGCTCGATTGGCTGGCGAGCGAGTTCATCCGCGACGGTGGCAGC
Source organism: uncultured Alcaligenaceae bacterium (assembly GCA_964515185.1). Classification (GTDB taxonomy): domain Bacteria; phylum Planctomycetota; class Planctomycetia; order Gemmatales; family Gemmataceae; genus CAZESP01. The sequence goes on along the minus strand of CAZESP010000001.1, from coordinate 257,973 downwards.
ATCAAGCGCCTTCACAAACTCATCGTCCTTTCAGCGACCTACCGGCAATCGTCGGCGGCGAACCCGAAGGCGAAACTGATCGACGCGGACAATCGCCTACTCTGGCGCTTCCCGGCGCGGCGGCTCGAAGCGGAAGCCGTGCGCGACGCCATGCTGGCCGCCGGCGGCAATCTCAATCGTCAAATCGGTGGCCCGAGCTTCCGCCCCTTCACGGTGACGGTTTTCAACACGCACTTTTATCACCTGTTCGACAAGGACGAGCCTGAATTCAACCGCCGCACGCTCTATCGCATGAGCATCCAGACGGGGAAAAGCCCATTCCTGGCGGCGCTCGATTGTCCCTCGCCGTCTGCCGTGACGCCCAAGAGACAAATGACGACGACTCCGCTTCAAGCCTTGGCGCTGATGAACGACCCGTTCGTGCAGCGACAGGCGAACTACCTGGCGGCGCGCGTGACCCGTGAGGCCGGCGCCGATGTCGAACGACAAGTTGCGCTGGCTTATCGGTTGACCCTGGGCCGATCTCCGAAGGCCCCGGAACGTGAGGCCGCCGTGAAGGTCGCGTGCGATCACGGCCTGCCCACGGTCTGCTGGGCGCTGTTCAATTCAAGCGAATTCGTCATGGTGAAATGAAGGGGTTCATCGTTTCGCGCTCGACCGCCAACGCAAAACGATGAACGTCGGAGTCACTCAAATCGTCTTCAGGTATTCGATGACGGCCCAGCGGTCGTCGTCGCTGAGCTTGTCGCCGAACTTGTGACCACTGTTGCCGCGACCCGGTTGGGTGGTGTCGTAGACCTTTCGACGCTCGACGGCCGGCAGCGCCGGATCCGGACCGGTCTTCAGTTCCGTCACCTTCCACCCGAGCCGTTTCGGATCGTAATCGTCGGCACCAGTGCGGAATGATCGCGTGTAGATCTTCGGCCGGCTGTCGGATTTCAGCAAGTGGTAGACCGTCGGCACCGACCCGTTGTGCAGATACGGCGCCGTCGCCCAAATGCCATCGAGAGGCGGGGCCTGATACCCGATGCGAGGTCGGGCCTTGTAGTCACTCGTGAACCATCCCGGCTTCTCGCGCGCGAACCAGGTCGTGTTGTAGTATCGAGCGAATTCCTCGGTGAACCCGTCGAGGCGCTTGCGATCGGTGCCGATTTCGTCGATCGGAAGCACGCGATTGGGATAGGTCCATTTCTCGCCGTAGGTGCCATGACATTTCGAACAATGGGCGGTGAAGACGCGTTTCCCCTTGGCGGCCAGGGTCTCATCGACGGGATGCGGATACTTCGGCGGGCGCAGGCTATAGAGGAACTGCTGAATGTCGCGGAAGTCGGCCTCGGCCTGCTCGAAGGTGGTCGGCGGGTTGAGCGGGCTCATCATGAATTGCATGATCGACCGGACGGAGCGGGCATCGGCCTCGGCGGTGTGGTACATCGTCTTTTTCTTGTACAGCAGCCACCATGCCGGCGGGTCTTCGCACATGTTGTCGCGCAAGGGAAAATCGTGGCGCGGCCGGCGCAACGACAGATCCGGGTTGCGATAGCTCAGGAGGAAGACTGCCATCGTGCCGGCTTCGCTGGTGCCGCGCACGTTCGTGAAGTGGAACGGCGTCCGGGCAGGCACGCCGCTCACCGCGCTCATGTCATCGAAGAGTGCTTCAATCTCGAGGCTCGCGTTGCCGAGTCCGACGTAGCTCTGGCCGAGGATCGATCCGCCGTGACAGACGAGGCAATCGGTGGCCAGGCCTTTTTGAAACAGGAACGTCCCTTGTCGAAGCCCCATCGGTAGGCCGTTGTTGGGAAAGGGCGCCGGATGCAGGCCATAGTATTCGTTGAAGGCGCGATCGTAGTCGGCGGGTTTTTCTTTGACGCCCCACTGTTTCCAGGCATTTTGATAGGCTTCCGGCTTCCAACCCGCGGTGTTGTAGTTGCGAGTGAGAAGAAACCGCCGCCCACGCTCGGCAGGCGTTTCGGTGTCGGCCCCCCAAACGGAGCCATGGACCAGAATGAGCAGGATCGCCCCGATGCAACGAGCCATTTCGAGTGCCTCCGACAGACAAGACGAATCGAAAGAGATTATACAGAGGTGCAAGGCGTTCCCCACGGCCAACTCGAACGGGTGATCGTCGTCGAGATTTCGGAGAATATCGTTGTGCGTGATACCTCGGCCGTTTAGAATCATCCTCGGTTTCAAATAGACGAGATCCGCAAATCCCAGAAAGCAAATGACCCAAGCCCACGAGGAGAAGCCATGCCCGAACCATTCGCCCCACGCGACGAAGCGCGATTCCAACGAGTGCGAGCAAAGCTATTAGGCGTCGATCCGCCACGGTCGGCTGCTCATACTGTTGAGGAAATCAAGTCGCATGCTCGGCGAAACATGATTCCCACATTCGTATTCGCTGGGCTCCTTTTTTTTTTGGCGATTGGTGTCGTCATCTCAGGTACGATGTCGAGCAATTCGGTCGTCATTGCAATCGGTGGGGTGATATTCTTTCTTGGCGTGGTCGTTCTGATATTTTCCAGCATTGCGAACGAGTGGATGGTGTACAAACATTCGAAGTGTCGGCCGCCTGCGAATTCGGTGGACACGGACAGCGGCCCCACGGCAATCAAACCAGCGCAGGCCAAAAACCCGGGTGAAATCGAACCGTTTGCGGCCTTCGTCATCCTTGTCGCATCCTTGGTGTCCTTCATCTTGCTTGGTTTGCTGGTCGAATCTGCCGAAGTGATAGCCATTCTGGTAGGCGTCATTTTTTTGCACGAGAGCGGCCACTATCTCGGCATGCGTTGGTTCGGGTATAGCAACGTGACGATTTTCTTCATCCCTTTGTTTGGCGCCGCCGTGACGGGAAAGAAGAAGGATGTGGAACCTTGGCAGGAAGCAATCGTCCTATTGCTGGGACCCGTGCCAGGGATTTTGTTGGGATGTACCGTCTACATCATAGATCTTGTGACGCCATTGCCGCGCCTCTATTCGACGGCAACCATGTTTGTCACGGTGAATTTCTTGAATCTGCTCCCCATTGTTCCGCTTGACGGCGGCAAACTCTTTGAACTCTTGGTCGCTCACCGTTCTCGATGGTTGGAAGCGGTGACAACACTCCTTGGCTTTGTATGTATGATGACGATTATCCTTGGCCCACGATGGGTAGGCCATGGCTTGCTATCTGGCGTGATTGCCGCAATCGCTACCTATCGCACTGCGGGGGCAGCATCTGTGTTTCGGAGTCGCTGGTCCCGGTTGCCCGATGATATTTCTGGCCTTTCCGACGAGCAGTTGCGCGATCTGTTCGCCGTATGCCGCAAGAGATACTCCGGCGACCTTTCTGAACACATGAAGCAAGTCTTCGAGCGGGCAAGTGTACGAACAACAACCGGAACTGCCACTGGTCGGCTGTTGGCGGTTCATTTCGGCGCGATCGTGTTGGCATTAACAACGGCTCTAACCACGCGGATGCAAGAAGGCGCCAGCCATTGGGTAAAGGACCTCTTCGACGTTTCCCAGAAAAAAACAACCATCGATGGCAAGCCCGACGACAAAAAGGCCGAGCTGATCAATTAAATGCTCCGCGACCTGGAAACAAGGACGAAAATAGCGGAAAACAAGTGATCTATTCACGACATGCACGCAACTGTGATATTCTATTTTCGCTCAATGTCGTCTGTGTCTCTGCGGAAAATCGCTGTTTCGGGCCTCTTCGTTGTACTTCCCCAAAATTCCCATTGCCCTTACCCGGCGCGGGGTGATAGGATTCTTCCTCTCTCGAACGAGTCCACGGAAGGACACCCCATGCGGGTTGCGCTGCTGAGCCACAACGCGAAGCATGGCGACGCTGTCGGTAATCAACTGGCGGCGAAGGCGTCCTTTTTCCGCGACCGCAATGCCGACGTTCGCCTCTACATCGAAGATGCCGATCGACTACACCCAGACCTTTGCTCCATGACCCGCGTCGTCGGAGCTGACCTGCCGCTGGAGGAAATCGCGGCCGCCGATCTCGTTTTCATCGCTTACAGCCAATACTACCCGTTGCTCGACATCCTGCCGCAAATCAGCGGCGGCCGTGCGAAAGTCGTCGTCGAGTACTTTGGCGTCACGCCCGCGGCGCTCGGAGCGTCGGGCGACCGAGCCGCCCTCGCCGAAGGGGCGCGGCGGCGAGACTTAGTGTGGCACGCCGACGCCGTTGTCGTCCATAGCAGCTACATGCGCCGCGAGCTTTGTCGGGCGACCGGCTTTCCAAAAAACCGGGTGTCGATCGCGCCGCTCTTGGTTCGACCCGACACCGCGACGGCAACGGGAACCGGTCGTCGCCGGCCGGCGATTCCATCCGAGGCCAGCGTGCTGTTGTTTGTGGGTCGCATCGCCCCGAACAAACGGCTCGCGACGCTCATTCAGGTGACAGGCCGTCTGCGTGGGCGAATCCCGCCGATCCATGCGGCCATTGCCGGCGATACGGGCGACGTCTATGCCGCCGAAGTCGAGCGCTGCCGCCGGCTTGCCGAACAACTTGGTGTCGCTGATCGCGTTCATTTTCTCGGACGTTTGAGCGACGAGGCCTTGAGCAACGCCTATCGCTCCGCCGATCTGTTCGTCATGCCGTCGATCCACGAAGGGTTCTGCCTTCCCGTGGTGGAGGCGATGGCGCATGGCCTGCCGGTCGTGGCGGCCCGCACTACGGCCCTGCCGGAAACGGTCGCCGGCGCCGGTTTCACGTTCGCGGCCGACGACCCGGACGATCTCGCGGAAACGGTCGCCCGCGTGCTCGACTCCAAGACTCGACCCAAGCCAATCCGAGTCGCCATCGTGACTCCAGGATACAGCGACGAGGTCTTGGGTGGGGCCGAACGATCATTGCAGCTCATCGCTCGAACTCTCGCGACGTCGGGCCACGCCGTCGAGGTCTTCACTCTCGCTGACCGAAACGGCACGCGACACGACGGGCCGATCACGGTTCACTGTTTCCGGCCCGACGACGGTGAAAACGATCATCGCTCGACCGACCATCCGAGTGTCGATCCGCGCGCGTCGAGCCGCTTGATTGAATCGTTGCATTCATGGGCAGCCGGCGGCGGCGCCATCATCGCCGGACCGTATGCGTCGGGGTTGGCGTGGCGCGTCGCCGAAGCGATGCCGCAACAGACGCTGTTGTTGCCCTGCATTCACAACGAACCGCTTGCCCGCGATCCGCGGCTTCCCCGGCTAATGTCGCGGGGCGCCGGCATCTTGTTCCACAGCGATGAAGAACGCCGCTTCGCCGAAACGGTCCTCGGCATCAATCACCCGAATCGCCACGTTATCGGCACCGTCGTCGAGCCAACGACGCCGCGTGCCGCCGCATTGCCGCCGTACATCGTCTATGCCGGGCGTTACTGTCGTGAAAAGCGCTTGCCGGAGCTTCTGACGTTCATCCGAAGGTGCGAATTGGAGAACGCCGGCCGAATGCGTTTCGTATTCGCCGGTCGCGGCGAGGTCGCCATCCCCAAATCAGCGATCATCGAGGATCGCGGCTTCCTCTCGGAGTCAGCTCGCGCCGAACTCGTCGCGGGCGCCTCGGCCCTGGTGCAGTTATCGCGAAACGAATCGCTGTCGCTCGTCGCCCTGGAAGCATGGTCGGCGGGCGTACCGGTAATCGCTGATGCCCGCTGCAGTGTCCTTGCCGGACATCTGCAACGTTCTGGTGGTGGTTGGAGTATTCGCGGTTACCGAGACTTCGCCGCGGCACTCGATGAGATTACCGTCAATCGCGACGCGGCTCGGGCTAAGGGCCAGCGAGGCCGCGACTACGTCACACGCGAATACGGGTCGCCGTCGCGGTTCGCTGAGCGGCTTCAATCGGCCCTCGCGTCGATGACCCTGCCGCTGGCGGAGTCGATGCGCCGCCGTGGATTGGCGCGAGCTGCCGAGTTTGCCCCAGCCGCTTGGGAACAAGCTTTTGCCGCATTTATCGAGGGCGTGCTCGACGCTCCGCCCTGGCCCTGTGTGGATCGGGTCAAGGCTCGGCGCCGGCCGCGACGAGTTGCCATGCGCTGTGCCCTGGACGCCGCCGAGGAACTGAGCGAGTTGCCCGCCGACTACAACGACGTGACCACGGGCCACCTTGCATGCTTGAAGCGCGCCATCAAACGTAAGCTCTTGCATCAATTCAAGCGCGCCTATGTGGACGCCATCGCCCGGCAACAATCGGCGTTCAACGCTCAGATGGTTCGAGCGATGCGTGAGATGGCCGCGACAGTCGCGGCGCTCGAGGCCCGCCTTGCCGCCCTTTCGCCCGTGGCGCCGGAACCGAACAAGGAGGAATCGGTCCCATGAGATGCCTAGTCACGGGGGCCGCCGGTTTCATCGGCTCCCATTTGTGCGAGCGCCTGTTGCGAGACGGGCACGAAGTCATCGGCGTCGATGCCTTTATCCCGTATTATCCGCGACCGATCAAAGAAGCGAACCTCGCCGAGTGCGGGGCGCAGCCGTGCTTTAGCTTCCACGAACTCGATCTTCGGCACGACGCCCTCGACGCGGTCACCACCGGCATCGACGTCGTTTATCATCTGGCAGCGATGGCCGGTCTGCCGAAAAGTTGGACCGATTTCGAACTGTACGACAGTTGCAACCTGATCGCGACGCAACGGCTTCTCGAATCGGCCGGCCGCAACAAGTCGCTGACGCGATTCGTCTACGCCTCGACTTCGTCGGTCTATGGGCGCTACGCGACCGGCGACGAGATGATGCCGGCGCGGCCGATCTCGCCTTATGGCGTGACGAAGCTGGCGGCAGAAAACCTCTGCCGGGCGCACGCCGACGAACGCGGGTTACCGTTGACGGTGCTGCGATACTTTTCCGTCTACGGCCCACGGCAACGGCCCGACATGGGGTATCACAAGTTCATCCAGGCGATGATTCAGAACGAGCCGATCGCGGTCTGCGGCGACGGCCACCAGAGCCGCGGTAACACCTACATCGACGATTGCATTGAGGCCACGGTCCGGGCCGTGCAGTCGCCGCGCGGCGAGGTCTACAACATCGGTGGCGGAGAGACCGCGACGGTCTGGGACATCATTCGCATTCTCGAAAGACTCATGGGCAAGCGAGCGATCACCCGCAACGTCGCGGCTCGCGAAGGGGATCAACGACACACCGGCGCCGACACGGGCAAGCTCGAACGCCACCTGGATTGGCAGCCAACCGTTGGCCTCAACGAAGGGCTGGCCCGGCAAATCGCGTGGCAGCGTCAGGCCACGGTGCCGCGAGTCGCTGCATGAGGCTACCGATACCCGATGCGATGCAGCAGCTCCGGCGCCAATACGAACGGCGCCGGGGGAATCGTGTCGAGGCGGAACCGCGACAGCAGGTCACGAGCCGTCACCGGGTCGGGCGCCGGTTGCCAGCCGCACGACCATGCAAGCAAGCCAATGAGGGCTTCGGGCGCTACGCCGGCGATCCGCAGCGAGACAAGGCGCGTGTCGCCATGCCGTTTCGCCAAGCGCCGGCCATCGGGACCGACCACGAGTGGGACATGGCCGAATCGCGGCGGGGTCAGGCCGAGCGATTGATACAGCAGCAGTTGCCGCGGCGTCGAGGGCACGAGGTCATCGCCGCGAATGACCTCAGTGACGCCAGCCTCGGCATCGTCCACCACGACGGCCAGTTGATACGCCGGCGTGCCCGACGACTTCCAGACGACGAAGTCGCCGCCGACGGTGCGAAGATCAACGTGGATCGGCCCGCGAACGAGATCGTCGAACACGGGCGAATCCACGACGCGAAATCGCCACGCGAAGGACGCGAGGCCATCAGCGTCGGCCGACCGCCGATGAGTGCAGGTGCCGGGATAGATCGGGCCTTCGTGTTCCAGATGCGGGGCGCTGGCGGCGTGTTCGATGTCGGAGCGAGTGCAGGTGCAGGGATAGACCAGCTCCCGCCGGCGAAGTTCGCTCAAGGCGTCGGTGTAACGGGCGAGCCGTTCGGTTTGCACAATCGGGCCGGCGTCCCAATCGAGGCCAAGCCAGCGAAGGTCGTCGACGGCCTGCTCGGCTGCCCCGGGTTTGACGCGCGGCGAGTCGATATCCTCGATGCGCAACACGACGCGCCCGCCGGCGGCGCGAGCCGACAGCCACGCGATCAGGTAGGTCCGAGCATTGCCAACGTGCTGGGCACCCGTGGGGGACGGAGCCAGCCGGCCGATGGTCAAGGTCATGATCGACTCGAGATTCGCTGCGAGGGCCTTTCCCGATGATATACGTCCTGATCGGCTACATGTTCCTGTTCATCCATCGGCCCTTTGAAATCTGGCCGTGGCTCGGCGAGATGCACATCGAGCGCGTCTATGTCTTCTTCGCCGGTTTGTGCTGGGTCGTCGCGCCGAAGCGGATTCGATTCGGCCCATGCGACACCGCCGTCGGATTCTTCTGCGTCGCAGTGTTGACCGCGTGGGTACTCAGCCCCTGGGCCGATCTCGGGCAGCCCGCGGTCGAGGACTATTTCAAGTACATCGTCTTCTATGCTTTGCTCGTCACGTCTGTCACGCGGCTCGAAGATCTTCGCAAACTGGTGCTGGCGTTCCTCGGCATCATGACCGTGTACCTGCTGCATTCGCTCTGGGAGTTCCGCAACGGGCGCCACACATTCCGCATGGGCATCACGCGGCTCATTGGCGTGGACATTACCCTCGGTGACCCGAACAGCTTCGGCGCGAGTATTGTCTACACGCTGCCGTTCATTCGCCTGTTCTGGATGAACGCTCAAGGTCGCTTGATGAAGCTGTTCCTCGCCGGTTACGCGGCGCTGGCGGCGATGTGCATCCTGCTCACCGGTTCGCGGTCGTCGCTGTTGGGGCTTGTCGTGTGGGCGGGCATCGTCGCGCTTCAAAGCCGGCGGCGACTGCAATACATGCTGGTCGGCAGTGTGCTCTTTGTGGGCGCCTTCGCGGCCCTGCCCGACTATCTTCAAACACGATTTGAAACGATCATCAACCCCGACGTCGGCCCGGAAAACGCCAAAGAATCCGGCCAAGGCCGCCTTCTGGGAATCACCAACGGCTTGAAGCTCTGGGCGACCTATCCCCTCAGCGGTTGCGGGCCGGGCGTGTGGATGCGCGCGACGGGCAGCCAATTCCAGTCGCACAACATGTTCGGCCAACTCGTGGGGGAAACCGGCACGCTCGGCCTGATCGCGTTCGCGACATTCCTCGTGACGCTCGTTCGCCAAATGAAGCGACTGCGACGGGCGGCAGTCAGGGGCAACGCGGATCCGTTCTGGCATCGATTCAGCGGCGCCATCGGCATGTCGGTCTTTCTGTTGCTCGTCGAAGGATTGTTTGGGCACAATCTGCTGCGGTTCAACTGGGTTTGGTACGCCGGCTTCGTGGGCATCGCGGTGTCGTTGATGCGCGAGCAACCGGTGATGAACTATCGTTCTCGAAGGGAGTTCCGGCCATGGACTGGCGGAGCCGTCTTACGCGCCACTTGATCGCGCCGCTCTGGGCCGCCCGCGAGGGCAGCCCGTATCTGCGCCATTATCGCGACCTTTGCCGCACGCAGTTTGACGCGCCGGAAACGATCCGCGAACGCCAGTTTCAGAAGCTGCGCACCATCGTCGATCATGCGAGCCGCACCGTGCCGTTCTATCGCGACCGGCTACCGGAAATTCGATGTTGGGACGAGTTCTTGAATGTACCGCTGCTAACGAAAGCCGATATTCGCAACAGTTTCGACGACCTACGCTCAAGCAACTATCGCGATCAACCGTTGCACGAAAAGAAAACCTCCGGCTCTACCGGCGTCCCGTTACGGGTGTTGCTCGACGAAGCCGGCATGCAGTTCAAGCGAGCTTGCACGATGCGCTCCGACGAGTGGAGCGGCTGGCGCTTCGGCGAGCGCGTCGCCAAGGTTTGGGGCAACCCGGAGTACCTCAAGCTCGGCTGCCGCGGGCGACTGCGCAACGACTGGCTCGATCGCGCCGACTATCTCGACACTCTGCAGTTCACCGAATCGGCGTTGGCCGCATTCGCCGCTCGCTGTGCCCGCCGCCAACCGAGCCTGATCTTTGGCCACGCACACTCGGTCTATCTTCTGGCGAGCTATGTGGACAAACACGGCCCGGCGAACATTCGGCCCAAGGGCATCATCACCTCAGCGATGGTCCTGCACGACTGGCAGCGCAAGGCCATCGAAACGGTCTTCGGCTGTCGCGTGACGAATCGTTACGGCTGCGAAGAGGTGAGCTTGATCGCGTCGGAATGCGAGGTTCACGACGGCCTGCACGTCAACGCCGACGGGTTGATCGTCGAGATTCTCGCCAATGGCAAGCCCGCAGCGCCGGGCCAGCCGGGCGCGGTCGTCGTTACCGACCTGGTCAATCGCGCCATGCCCATCATCCGCTACAAAATCGGCGATGTCGCCGTCATGAGCGAGCGCCATTGCCCCTGCGGGCGCGGCTTGCCGATGATCGATCGCCTCGACGGTCGAGAGTCGGACTATGTCACGACGGAGAGAGGCGAACTCATTTCAGGGATCTCGCTCACTGAGAACTTTGCCATGCACCTGCCGGGCGTGGCCCAGCTTCAGATCGTGCAAGAAGCCGTCACACAATTCCGTTTCCGCATCGTGCGCGGGCAAGGCTTCGGCGACGAGAGTCTCCATCATCTGAACCGTCTGGTTCGCGAGCGTTTCGGCGACCGCACGCAATACGATCTCGAATTCGTGCACGAGATTCCGCAGGAGCCATCGGGCAAATATCGCTTCTGCATCTCGAAAGTGCCGGTGACGCTGTGACCGCGCCGCGAGTCAGCGTTGTGATGGCGAACTACAACTACAGCCGGTATTTGTCTGGGGCCGTCGAGTCGGTGCTGCGCCAGAGTTTCGGCGACCTGGAACTGATCGTGGTGGACGACGGTTCGACGGATGACTCTCTAACAGTCCTGCAACCGTTTCTGGCCGATCCGCGCGTGCGGCTGATTTCGTTGAGCCGATCGGGACAACCGAAGGCGAAGAACGCCGGCATCGCCGCGACTCGAGGCGAGTTCATCGCATTCCTCGACGCCGACGATGAATGGCTGCCGCAAAAGCTGGAACGACAATTGCCGCTGTTTGCCAATCCCGATGTCGGAGTCGTCTATTGCCGCCGCACGCTCATGGACGAAACAGGTTGCGATAAGCCGTATCGGCAGCCGGCGATGTTTCGCGGTGACGTTCTCGGTGCCATGTTTCGCCAGAACTTCGTCTGCTTTTCGTCCGCCGTGGTTCGCCGGACAGCCTTCGAGGAGTGCGGCGTCTTTGACGAGTCGATCCCGTTGGCGATCGATTACGACCTCTGGCTTCGCGTCGCCGCTCGGTTCGCCTTTGATTATTTCGATGAGCCGCTGGCGAGGTATCGGACGGGTCACGCCAACTTGTCGCGGCGCGTCGTTGAGCGATTGAATATCGCATTGTCGATCATGCGTCGATTCACGGCGCGGCCCGAATCGAGTCGGTTGCGGCGATCGTTGATTCGCCGTTGTTTCGCCGAAACGTATTGCAGTATCGCGCTGGCCCGGCGTGCGGAGTCGCGATCGGCGGCCCTGGGGTGGTACGCTCGCGCCGTGGGGCATTCTCCTCCGTGCGGCCAAGCGTGGCGAGGGTTGGTCTCGACGCTGATACCGCGGCGATTGAAGCGCCTGGCCGGTCGTGGGCTTTGGGAATCGCCAGCCGGGATGCGCCGAGCTTCGTAAAATGACCGCACGAACAACCTTGATGTGCTGGTCATTTCCATGAACGTTCCCATCACGAAAATCCTGAATCTGTTGAACCCATCGCAATCGGTCGAATTGCGAAGCGCCGCTCTCACGGTCCTCGCCGAAGTCGGTGGGCGGGACGCGGCGGTTGCGAAAGCCGTTATCGGCGCCCTTTCCGATGCTGATGGCGAGGTTCGGCTGCGGGCAATTCGTGCTGCCGGCAAGTTGCGAATCGAGAAGTCCGTGCCGGCCCTGATGGAGCGCATCCGCGCCGGTGGCGTCGAGGCAGAGGCAGCGGCAGACATGGCGGCCCGACTCGGCTCGGCTGGTCCAAAGGCTCTTCACGAGCTGATGCCGCGAGTCGCGCCGGGGCTTCGCCGCTACATCGCCGCAGCGCTTGCCGGCGCCGGCGCCTCGGGCGGTGACATCGAAGAACTGACGATTCTGCTCGACAAGGATCCAGCCGTGGTCGATGCCGCCGCGGGACGACTGGCCGCCGCCATTCCGAATCTCTCTGATCCGCAACGCCGCGCTGTCGCCGATGAGCTACTCAAACTTGCCGGCAACAAAAAGACTCGCCTGCCCGAGGTGACCGAAGCCGCTGTTCTTCGACTCGCTGGGTTGCTCGATGATCCGCGTTCGACGGTGCTGTTCTGGGATCGCGTCCTGCCGCCGCATCCGCCGGAAGCTCGCGCTGCTGCCTTGCAAGCTCTCGGCAAATGGGTCACGTCGCCGTCGAAGGACGAGCGTGACCGGCTGTTTCAATGTGCCGCGGAGCGCGATTTCCGCATCGTGGCACCGGCGCTGATGATTCTCGACAAGCTAAACGTCACGGAAAAGACCATCTCCGAATGGGTGCCGTTGCTTCACGCCCCCGACGTGGCCGCTCGGCGCGTGGCCCTGAGCAAGATTGGCGACCGCGACCGTGCCGATATCGTTGATGCGTTGCTCGATCAGATTCGGCATTCGGATCGGGCGTATCGCGACGAGGTACTGGCGCGGCTTGCCGGCACCTCCAAGGGCCGCGCCGCATTGTGCGAATTGCTCAAAGAGGCTTCCTCATACGAGGCGGCCTGGGACCTCGCCCGAGTTGTCGCGCCTTTATCCCGAGCCGACCCGGAACATTGGCTCGATGAGCTGTTCCCCAAAGCGTGCGGCTATCTCGAATCCGGCGACCGCATGGCCGACCCGTTGTTCTTCGTGCTTCGCGAGGCCGATGCCCATGACCTGCGTGATCGTCTCGAAAAACGAGCCCAGGCTCTGGTCAAGAAACGCGACTTTGAAACCGCCCACCAAGTGTATCGCGGACTCGCTCGCGACCCCTCGATCGGCTTCCCGCTGCGGTTGGGTTTGGCAGCGTGCGGTTTGAAAATCTCGGCAAAGGACGTCGATCGCGAAGCTCGCAGCCACGACGCGTGCCTAGGACATTTCGCGGAGCTGGCGCGACAAGACGAGGCCGCCGTCATGTCGTATTTGACAAAGACGTCCTGGCTGGGTGCCGAGGAGCTTTACTACCTCGGCTTTCACTTCGCCGAGCACACCGACAAGCTGCGCGACTTCGGCGCCGATCTCTTGCGGCTGGTCATCAAGCGCCACGGACGGACCAAGCTGGCCCAAACGGCGAAGAACAAGCTCAAATCGTGCGGGTTGAACTGAAATAACACACGGCGTCATCATCGAGCACGACGCGCCAGCAAGTGAAAGCTCCAACACTTGCTTGCGCGTCGTGCTCGGGGATGGCGCCGCGTGCTCGAGGCATCACCCCCCCAACTTCTCCATCACCAACATCCGCGCCAGGGCCAGGGCCTCGCCGAGGCGCGACGGGTCTTTGCCGCCGGCTTCGGCTTTGTCCGGCTTGCCGCCGCCGCGACCGCCGACAATCTCGACCACGGCCTTGATGAGATTGCCCGCGTGGACCTTCGCCGTCAGGTCTTTCGTCACCACGGCCCGAAGCGAGACCTTGTCCTCATCCGGCCAGCCCAAGACGATGACGCAACTGCCGGCCTTTTGCAGCAGCCTGTCGGTCTGGGCGCGAACCTGATCCATGGTGCCGCCGGGAAGCTCGCCGACGATCACCTTCGCCCCGCCGACATCGGCCGCTTCGGCGAACAGGCGATCGGCGACAGCTTGCAAATCCGTTGCGGCGCCCTTGCGAAGTTGGGTTTGCAGCTTCTTGATCTCGTCGGCCATCGCTTCAACCCGTGCCGGTAATTCGTCATCCTTGCAATTGAGCCGATCCGTGAGGGCGCCGACAACGCCGGTCAATCGCTGCACCTCGGCGACGGCGGCGCGACCCGTTATTGCAGTGAGACGCCGCACGCCCTTGCCGACCGCCTCTTGCGAGATGATCTTGAACAACCCCGCCGACCCCGTTCGGCTCAGGTGCGTGCCGCCGCAAAACTCAACGGAATCGTTCGCCGTCACGTCCGACGTCGTCGCGGGGCCGATGAGCAGCACGCGCACCGGGTCCGGGTATTTCTCGCCGAAAACCGCGCGCACACCCGGCAGCTTCTTCGCCTCCGCCAGCGGCATCACCACGGGGGTCACGGGCAGATCGACGAGGATGCGCTGATTCACGAAGCGCTCGATCTCGGCAATCTCGGCAGCGCTGAGCGCCTTGTCGTGCGAGAAATCGAAACGCGTCTTCTCGGCATCGACGAGCGACCCCTTTTGATCGACGTGACCGCCGAGAACATAGCGCAATGCTTGGTTCAGTAAATGAGTCGCGGTGTGATTCTTCATGGTGTCGGCACGCGAGTCCCAGACTTGAAGCCGTGCCTCTTGCCCGACGCTGATCGTGCCGTCGACGACCTCGCCCAGATGCAAAACGCTGGCGCCGAGTTTCTGCGTGTCGTGAACTTGAAACTCGCCGGTCGGCGTGGTGATGACGCCGCGGTCGCCAATCTGCCCGCCTTGTTCGGCGTAGAAGTTCGTGGTGTCGAGTAACAGGGCCGCCTCATCGCCGGCGGTCAGCGTGCCGGTTCGCGTGACGGCGTTTTCCTTCACCCAACCGATGACGCGCCCCGAAGCGTCAAGGCCGGCATACTTCGCGGAATCATCCGATGTCGGAAGCTCGCCTTGGACGGCGGTAATGACGAGCTTCTTGCGCCCCTCGCCCGATTTTCGCCGAAACTCCTCGAGCAACCGCTCGTACCCGACGCGATCGACGCCCAGACCCGCTTCCGCCGCCATTTGCTCGGTGATGTCGATAAACACGCCCTGCTCGGTGTGCAGGTCGAACGCGGTCTTTGCGTCGATGAGGTTGCTCCCCGACGATCGCGCCTTGGTCGCCGCGTCGCCGAACAGTTTCAGCCCACGCTCTAACGTTCGTAAGAAGCTCTTTTCCTCGTCGCGGATGACGTCGCTGACCCGTTGCGGATTCGCCCTTAGCTCAGGAAATGCCGTGCCGAATAGCTCGACGACCACCGGCACGAGCTTGAACAGGAACGGCTCCTTCGTGCCGAGTTGTTGCCACCCATAGCGCTCGGCACGGCGCAAGACGCTGCGCAGGACGTAACCACGCTTCTCGTTTGACGGCATCGCCCCATCGGTCAACGCAAAGGTCAGCGTGCGAATGTGGTCGGCGATGACCCGATAAGCGGTGTCCTTCAGATCGTCGAGCCGGCCGCCATATCTTGGTCCCTTGGTCACGTCGCGGATCGCCTCAAAGATCGGCGCGAACACGTCGGTGTCGTAGTTGCTGTCCTTGCCTTGCAGCACCGCCGTCACGCGCTCGAAGCCCATGCCGGTATCAACGTGCTTCGATGGCAATGGCGTCAGCGACTTGTCCGGGTTGCGGTTGAACTGAATGAAGACGAGGTTCCAAATCTCGATGACCTTGTCGGTGCCCTTGTTCACTAGACCGCGGCCGCTCTTGTCGGGCGTCTTGTCGTAGTGAATCTCGGTGCATGGCCCGCACGGACCGGTCTCACCCATCTCCCAGAAGTTGTCCTTCTTCCCGAAGTAGTGAATGTGCGCCGGATCGACCCCCGCCTCGGTTCGCCAAAAACCGGCCGCCTCTTCATCGCGCGGCACGCCGTTGTCGGGGTCGCCCTCGAAGACCGTGACGTGCAACCGGCTCCTGTCGAGCTTCCAGACTTCGGTGAGCAGTTCCCACGCCCAGCGGATCGCCTCGCGCTTGAAGTAGTCGCCAAAGCTCCAATTGCCGAGCATCTCGAAAAACGTGTGGTGGTACGTGTCCTTGCCGACGTCGTCGAGGTCGTTATGCTTGCCGCCGGCGCGAATGCACTTCTGCGTGTTCGCTGCCCGTTTGTACGGCCGTGAACCGGTGCCGAGGAAGACGTCCTTGAACTGGTTCATGCCCGCGTTGGCAAAAAGCAGCGTCGGGTCGTCGTGCGGCACAACCGGCGACGACGGCACATAGGTATGCCCGTGCTTGGTGCAGAAAAAGTCGATGAACTGCTGGCGAATCTCGGTCGCGGTCGGCATGAACACTCTCACCCACAGGAGATTGTTGCGGCGACGGGCGCCTCATCGAGTTCCCTGTCGCCGCAACACGACGGCTATCGTTCGCGACTATTTAATCATGCGAATGTTCATCGGGTAGCGGTAGGCCTTACCCTTGTTCGCTTCGAGCGCCGCCAAAATCGAAAAGACGATCTGAATGACACCCAACGCCGCGTTGATGACGCCGAACGTAAAGCAGATCGTCGCGCCGCCGATCAGGTGGCCGATGAGCATCGTCAGGTTGAAGTTCAGGCATTCCTTGCCCTGGTCATCCACGAATTTCGACTGATCCTTCTTGACGAGCCAAATCACGAGCGGGCCGACGAAACCGGTGAAGATGCTCAGCAAATGACAGAGCATCGCCATCGTCTTGTCATCTTGGGTGACGTTGGCCTCGATTTCGACGGGCGGCACATCATCGGCGACGGGTCGCACGTTTTCCGGGGCATCGGGATGATCACTGCTCATGACACGTCCTCAGGAATTGGGGTTCGAGCCGTTATCACACGATTTCAAGAAGTCGCGCAAGGCATCCAAAAACGCTGGCGTCACCGGGTCATTATGATCCACGCCGGGGTCGATGTATAGGTACTTCGGTTCTGGGGCCGCGTCATTCAACCGTCGCGCGTGATCGACACGGATAATCGTATCAGCATCGCCGTGGTTGATGAAGATCGGCATTCGCAACGTTCGTATTTTCGCCAGACTGTTGAAGCGATTGCGCATCAGCAGCCGCGCGGGCAACAGGGGAAAGGTGTCGCGGGCCACGTCGGGCACTGAGCAGAAGCTGCGAAAAAGGACGAGCGCCCGGCACGGTTGGCGCGTGGCCAACTCGGTCGCCACGCCGCCGCCAAGCGATTCGCCGTAGAGAATGACACGATTCGCCGGCACTCCGTCGGCCGTCGTCAGCCAGTCGAGGGCAGCCTGTCCCGCCGCATAGCAACCCGCCTCGCTCGGCTGTCCACCGCTCTTTCCGTAGCCGGGATAGTCGAAGGCCAGGATCGAAACATTCAAACGATCCTGCAACAGTCGAAACGTCTCGTGGCGATGGCTCAGGTTTCCGGCGTTGCCGTGAGCATAGAGAATCGCCCCATCCGCGCCGGGTTTCGGGCACCACCAGGCATGGATCGTCGTGCCGTCGGGCAACGCCAACGCGACATCCTCATGGGTCAGACTCGGCGTTTCGATCCAATCCTCGGCCGCCGTCGTGGGAAAGTAGACGAAGTGATTCTCGAACCACATGAGTAGACTCAAAAAGACGACCATCGTGATGAGAACATATCGCACCGGTCGCGGAAAAAAGCGCCCGTATCGTCGCTGGCTCATGGTCGCCCCGCTTCAGCTGCGCGACGCACGATCTCGAAGACCTCACGCAGCGGCCGATTCTGTTCCCGCGCGACGCGAGCGCAGTCGTCAAATTCCGGCGTAACGATTTCCAGCCCGGCGCGTAGGCCGCGCTTCGCCCGAATCGGCCCCCAGGGAGTCGCCACCGTGACGGATTCCCGCTGAAGTTTCGAGCGTTCCACGGGGAAACGGCGGACGCCAAATGTCGCGGTCTCGCGAAACAGAATCGCCTCCAAGTCGGCGATGCGCTCGGCCGGCGCCAACACCGAGAGCATCACACCGGGGCGATTCTTTTTCATCTGGATCGGCATCGTGAACACGTCGAGGGCGCCAGCCTCGAAGAGACGCTCAAAGCAATATCCGACAATCTCGCCCGGCACGTCGTCGAGATTGGTTTCGAGCATCCAGACAGTATCACGCTCCGGACTTGGGCCGGCAGCCGCAGTCGAGCCGACGAAGAGCCGCAGCACGTTGGGTTGCGTCGCGAGGTCGGCGGTTCCGGCGCCGTGGCCGATGCGATCAATCGTCATCACCGGCGAATCGGTGAATTCGTTCGCCAATGTGGTCAATATGGCGGCGCCCGTCGGGGTCGTCAGTTCCATCTTGATCGGCGACGGCGCGATGGGCACGCCGCGAAGGAGGTGAGCCGTGGCCGGTGCCGGAACGGGCATGTTGCCATGGGCGCATTTGACCATGCCGCTGCCGGTCGGCACGGCGCGGCTGGTGACGCGATCGACGCCGAGGAGACACATTCCAACGGCTGTCCCAACGATGTCGGTGATACTGTCCAGCGCGCCGACCTCGTGGAAGTGTACCTGATCGACCGGGATGCCATGCACAGTGGCCTCCGCCTCGGCCAAGTTGCGGAAGATGCGCAAGGCCAACTCGCGCTGAGGCGTCGTCAGACTGCCACGGCCAAGCATGGCCACGATTTCGGGCAAGTAGCGATGCGACGATTGCTCATCGTGATCGACGCGAATGTGCGTGGCCGCGATGCCGCAGCGCGTGACCCTTTCGGCGATGATGCGAACCGGCAAATCGAGCGATGCAACGGCGCGGATAATGGCGTCCAGGTCCACGCCGCAATCGACGAGTGCCGCAAGCGTCATGTCGCCGCTGATGCCGCTGAAGCAATCGAAATGAGCCACACGCATCGCCACCTCCAGTTGAGGGGATTGTATGCCCGTTCGCCGATCTTCTCGGGGTCGTCTTCGGTAGGCCATCCGCCGACGTGATTACTTTCGCGGCCGCAGCCCCCCAGCGGATGATTCAAATCCCGCCAAAGTCAGGACACCGCCTGTCCCCGCCAACGTCGTCAAGTGAACCAGCCGCCCGTCGCCGTCGGCCCACGCCAGATAGCCGCTGTTGTCGCGGATGCGGATTTCGTGGCGATACAATTCGACACGTTGCCGCTCATGCTCGATGACGTCCGTGCCTCGTTGCTCGATCGTGAAGGTGAGGCGTTGCGGCGGCTGCACGGGATGAACCCAGAGGCCGGGAAATTCTTGCCTCCCCTTTCGCTGCCGATCATAGCGCCGGCATAGCATGAATATGTCGGTCCAATCGGGAGCCGAAGTGACGATGACCCCTGGGGGAACGTCGAACGTGGTCGGCGGCTGCCCCGGACGTTGGACCGTCGCCTTTCCATCAGCCACGGTCACCGTAGCGGTTCGAGATTGGGCGCCGGTTTGAGTGACGCGAGCCGAAAGAAGCCGGTCGCCGCGATCGTAGACGGACTCGATTTCGAGTTTGGCGCTACCGCGATCGGTCTTGCTGGTGATGCTCCAGCCCCTGGCCGTTCGAGCGACGTGAAACTCGCACTCCGGTACGAACTTGCCGGCCGCGGGGCGAAGATAGCGGGTGATTTGTGGCGCGTCATCGCCGCGAACGAAAGGAACGGCCAGCATCAGTTGGCAACCGATGGTGGTCGCCGTGATCCATGGGATTCTCGATGCAATCGACATGCGGTCCTCACTCTCGCTCGCGGTCGATGAGTCTGTTGAAACGATCATGGGTCGGTATGGTGTGTCGATCGAGGGCGGCCAGGAATCGGCCGGCCGCCGAGATATATTCGAGCGGCTCATAGCCAAGGTGCCTGGCGAGCCGTTCAAGTTCATCGCAAGATTCCGGGAGTTCGTCGAGCGTTCGATTCGTGACGACTCGTAGCCGGCTCTCGGCCTGTCTGAGGAACTCGTAACTGGTCCGCAAACCGGCGTGGTCCGCGTCATCGAGAAGGCCGGCATCGTGAAGCGCGTCGAGCGCGGCGACGGTGTTGGGCGATTGAATTGGCGGATGCGTTCGGCCGTATTTGAGCTGAAACAACTGAACGAGAAACTCGATGTCGATGATGCCTCCCAAACCGCGCTTGAGGTCGCGCAGATGCCGGCCGGCCGCCACACGATCGCGCATGGAACGAATGTCGGCGGCAATCGCCGGCGACCACGGCATTCCATAGGCGCCGTCGCGAATCGCTTCGATGACTTGCGCGGCGAACGCGGCGTCGCCCTCGATGATTCGGGCTCGCAACAGCGATTGCCTCTCCCATATTTGCGTTGCGGGCGAGGCATAATAGCGTCGAAATTCCGCCAAGGGCGTCGCCAAGCTGCCGGATTTTCCCGTCGGCCTCAATCGCATGTCCACCGCGTAGAGCTTGCCGGAATCGCCGGCAGCCAACGCTCGAATCAGATGCTGGGCCAACTCCGTGAAAAAGTGCAAGTTATCCGTCGGCGTCTCGCCCGCGGTCTGCCCATCGCCTTCGTAGATCAGAATCACGTCAAGGTCACTGTGATAGGTAATCTCTTGGCCGCCGAGCTTCCCCAGCGCCACGAGAGCATATCGGCACGGGGCATCGCCGACCCGCGGCACGCCATAGCGCTTTTGCAGTTCGTATTCCTGCATCCGCAACACCTGGCGCAAGATCGTCTCGGCCAGATCGCTCAAAGCCGCGTTTGTCTGATGGATCGTTGTTCGTCCTCGCATGTCATCCATACCGATGCGCAGGAGTTCTTTATCGCGGAAGCTTCGCAGAATCGGCGCGGGGTCTTCGGCGCCGCGACAAAGTTCGGCCAATTCGCCGGCGAGTTCGTCGATCGTTCGCGGGCGATTCAGCAACAAGCTGTCGAGCAATTCGTCGATCATGCCTGGGTTGCTGATGAGGATTTCCGTCAGCAACGGCCCGTGGGCACAGAGATCGATGGTCAGGCGCAGGCTCGGCGGGCTAAAACTGAACGACTCCCAAAGAACAGCTTTGGCCCCAAGCGACGCGGTGACCCGTTCGAGGTTTGTCAGCGTGGCGTCGGGGTCCGGCGTGGCATCGATCGCGTGCAGCAGCGCCGGAGCGATGCTGGCCAGGAAGTGGCGGCATCGCCGCGTCGAAAGGAATGGCACCTCCTCTTGGCCCAACTGGATCAGGTTGCGATAAGCCGCCGGAATGTCCTTGAATGAGTATCGGCCCAAGACGGCGTTGACGGTGTCGGCGTCCGGGTTCGGATCGAGCAGCAAGTCGCTCTCGGGTTCAGCGTCCTCGGCGGCGCCGGCAAACGCCTGGTGCAACAGATGATCGAGGATTTGCCGCGTTCGCCCTGTTTTCTCGTGGAAATCATGGAGAAACAGATCGAGCGGTTCGATGAGCAGGTTGCGCGTATCGAGAATCGCCGGCGGGGCGTCGGACACAGGGGCCCGCCTGCCGCGCGGCCCGCGGCGTGAGGCTCGCGCCGGCGGAGCATGGCCGGGCTGACGATCCAGCCTTCCCCGATATCCCATGCGGCGAGCCAGCGTCCACAACGCGTCGGGTTCGCTCGGCAGGCGATGCGTGTGCCAATCGAACAGAAGCTGCAACCGATGTTCGGTGCGGCGCAAGAAACGGTAGGCGTCATCCAGAATCTGAAACTCCGCCGACGTGAGGCATCCGGCGGCCTCGAGAGCTTGCATTGCCAGAATCGTGTTGGGCGTTCGCATGGCCACCAGGTCGCCGCCGTTGAGCAACTGCAAAAACTGAACTGTGAATTCGATATCGCGAATGCCGCCGCGACCTGTCTTGACATCGGACCTGTCACCGCCCCCGCTGGTTGCCTTTCGCTCGATACGCCGCTTCATCGCCTTGATCTCGTTGATTTCCGCGAAGCTGAGATACTTGCGATAAACGAACGGCTCGACGAGTCGGAGGAACTCCGCGCCGAGGGCTTCATCGCCAGCAACCGGCCGGAGCTTGATGAGTGCTTGCCGCTCCCAAGTGCGCCCCAAGGAATCGTAATAGGAAAGCGTGCTCGCCAAGGAACGCGCCAACGGGCCGCGCTCGCCTTCGGGACGCAACCGAAGATCGACGCGATACGCCTGACCGCGATCGGTATGGGCTGACAACAGACGGACGAACTCCGCAATGACCCGGGCGAAGAACTCGGCGTTGTCGACTCTCCCAGTCGATCCGTCCTCGTCGTAGACGAAGAGCAGATCGATGTCGCTGGAATAGTTCAGCTCGCGCCCGCCGAGCTTGCCGAACGCGAAAGTCGTCAATCGCGCCACGGTTCCAGCGGCGGTTCGCGGCTCGCCATAGCGTTTCGTGAAATGGCGCCGGGCGACATCGAGGGCCACGCCGATGGCCGCGTCCGCAACGGTCGAAAGGTCCGCGGTAATTTCCTCCAGAGGCCGATCACGCGTGATGTCGTTGGAGCCGATCCGCAGGGCATGCCGCCGGCGAAATCGGCGAAAAGCCCGGAGTAATTCCGCGTCCGACGTTGCCCCTTCCACCTCGCTTTCCAGCTCGCGACGTAGCTCATCCAACGTCGGGCTTTGGCGCAACGGCACGCGCATCATGTCGAAGAAGTCGGTGTCGGCCACAAGGACATCGGCAAAGAATTGGCTTGTGCCGATCAACTGAACGAGATTGGCCATGCCCGCGGCGTCTTGGGCAAGCAGCGCCGGAATGCGTTCCGGCGCTGCATTGAGAAATCGCTCCAGGTTGTTGAGCGTCATGTCGGGGTCATGAGCATCGGGAATAAGGTTCTCGAGGGCATCAAGGAGTTCGCGAAACACGCCGGCGTGGCGATTGGCCAGTGAATCGAGAATGCGCCGGCCTCGATCCGGGTCACGCAATAACTGAAGCATTGGGATGGCTTCGTTCATGCTGTTATCATCCAAGTTGCTCTTGCCACTTACAAGAACTTTGCGCGGTCAAGGCAATCGAAGAAAGGTAGCGAACACGACGTCGTTTCCCATCTTGCGTCCCTTGGCATCTGGCGCGAAATGATGAGAATCGGGTTTGGTTTCGGATGAAGAGTGCCGCACGAGACGGTCGATACCTTTTTTGCCGGAAGGGGGAATTGGGACGGCCAAGCACAGGTCCGCCTGATGCCGGATGGGGAGATAGCGCATGACCCATGGAGAGGTCTTCGTGCCCGCCGCGAACGAAGCCGAGCAGTTGCGCTTGCAACTATTGCAGGCCCAGCGGCTCAGTAGTGTGGGTGCCTTGGCGTCCAGCGTGGCGCACGAATTCAACAACATACTCACGACAATCATCAATTACGCCCGGCTCGGATTGAGAGCCGAAAACGACCCGGCCATGAGAACGCAAGCCTTCGAGAAAATTCTGAAGGGGAGCCAGCGAGCGGCAACGATCGTCAACAGCATGCTTGGGTTCGCCCGCAATCAGTCCACGCAGAAGCAACCGACCGACTTGGCCCGCCTCGTCGAAGAGGTCTTGCTGCTGACCGAGAAAGACCTGAGCAAGCACCGAATCCAGGTCGAGACGCGTTTCCATGATCGGCCGACGGCGCCCGTCGTTCCGGGGCAAATCGAGCAGATTCTCGTGAATCTGATAATCAATGCTCGGCAGGCCATGCCGCAGGGCGGCCGGCTTCGCATCGACGTTCGAGTTAACAAATCGACGCGCATGGCCGAGGTTCGCATCGCCGATACCGGGGTTGGCATCGCGCCTGAGCAACTGCGCATGATCTTCGAGCCGTTTTACACCACCAAGGAACCGGATGAACACGGCCACGGCGGAACCGGTTTGGGGTTGAGCGTCTGCCGACAGATTATCGAGCAACATCATGGTCGGATTCGCGCGGAGAGCGTTGTGGGGAAGGGTTCCACATTTACCGTAAAGCTCCCACTCCACGATGCCGATGAAGGGTAGCCGGTCAACGGCGTTTCGCAATTGCAACGGGTAACAGCCCGCCTTGACAAACATTGGCCGTTCGTCGTATAGGCCAGCAGTTTGACGGGCCGTGCCCACCGCCCGGCGATGCGAACACCAGCGTCCGCCCTGGAGGGGCGGTCGAAGTCGGCCAATTGCGGCTACCCCGCGTGAAAGGATTTCGCATGCCCTCCCCCACCCAGTTCAAGCCGGGAATGGTCCAACTCGACGTTCGCTCCTTGCCCAGTACCGGAATCACGCTTGTCGGCTCGACGGTGCAAGTGGAAGGCACCTCGGGCGCCGATCGCGTCTTCATCGCCAACGATCCCACCAACAGCACGCAGTTCACCGTGACGCTGCAATATGGCGCGACGACCGTGTCCCGCAGCTACGCGAAGTCGGCCGTCACGGGCTTCAACGTAATGATGCTTGCCGGCAATGACACGGCTGTCAACGATACGGCCATCGCGAGCACCATCGATGGCGGCGTGGGCGACGACTCCATTTGGGGTGGCAGCGCCAACGACAAGATTGTTGGCGCCGACGGGAACGATCGGCTCTTCGGCCGTGCCGGAAACGACACCATCGACGCTGGCGCCGGCAACGATTCGGTCTGGTCCGCCGAGGGTAACGACAGCGTCTCGGGCGGCACCGGCACCGATCAGATTATTGGCGGAACCGGCAACGACACGCTCGATGGCGGTGATGGAAACGACATCATCTGGGGCGGCGACGGCCATGACTTGATCCGAAGCGGCAATGGCAATGACCTGGTCTATGGCGATGCCGGAAACGACTCGGTCAATGGCGATGCCGGTAACGATCAACTCATTGGTGGTATCGGCGACGACCAAATCGACGGCGGTTCGGGCAGCGACTACATTTGGGGCCAAGCCGGCAACGATGTCATGCGCGGCGGGCTTGACGACGATCAGATTTTCGGCGACGACGGGAACGACATCATGTTTGGCGATGCCGGCAATGACCAGTTGGCTGGCGGATCCGGCGACGACCAGATTCGCGGCGGAGATGGTCACGACACAGCCTGGGGTGAACTGGGCAACGACAAGATCTGGGGAGAAACCGGCAACGATGTGATGATCGGCGGCGACGGCAACGATGAGATCGTTGGCGGCGCCGGAAACGACGTGGCATGGGGCGGCACCGGAAACGACAAGGTTTGGGGCGGCGACGGAAACGACATTCTCGTCGGCGGCGACGGTAGCGATTCCGTTTATGCTGAAGCCGGCGATGACAGTATCCTCGGCGGCGCCGGCAACGACATGCTCGACGGCGGCGACGGCAATGATCACGTCTGGGGCGAGGACGGCAACGACACGATCGCCGGCGGTGGTGGAGACGATCAGCTCATCGGCGGCAACGGTACCGACATCCTCGACGGCGGTCTCGGCAGCAATCTGACGTGGCAGTAATTCCCAAACGCCGCGCCAACGCATTCGGAGCACGCCGCGCAAGCAAGTGTGAAGTGACACTTGCTCGCGCCGCGTGCTCTTGCGTCGCGCTCTTGACACGGGCGTCATTTGACGTCGCGCATCTCCCTCGTTAATCTGGGGCGATGGACGACCCCCTACCCGCGACCTCCCCCGACCGCTCGCTAATCGAAGCCATTCGCGCTCGCACGCCGGCCCGATTGCTCACCGGCCGCGCCGGCACTTCGTATCGAACCGCCACCTTGCTCGAATTGCGACGCGACCATGCCGCCGCCCGAGATGCGGTCCTTGCCGAATTCGACCCGATTCGTGACCTTGAACCACATTTCCCCGTCGTCGCGGGATCGACCCTCGTCGAATCGAAGACCGAGTTCTTGCTCCGTCCCGATCGTGGGCGGCGACTGGCGCCCGCGACCGCCGAGCGGATTCGGCAACAATGCCCGGGACGAACCGACCTACAACTGGTTATCGGCGACGGCCTTTCCGTGCCCGCGGTTCTCGCCCAGGTTCCGCCACTGGTACCGCTCTTGCTCGCCGGCGCCGCCGAGCGAGGTTGGAGCCACGGCCGAATTATCGCTCTCCGGTATTGCCGCGTCGGCGTCGTCAACGACATTGGCGAGTTGCTCGATCCGGCTGTTGTGGTGCTGCTCATCGGTGAACGGCCCGGGCTGGCGACGGCGGAGAGTCTTTCCGCGTACATGGCCTATCGCCCTCGACCCGGCCACACCGACGCCGACCGCAACCTGATCTCGAACATCCACGCCCGCGGCGTATCCCATGCCGACGCAGCCCGGCGCATCCTCGACCTTACGGCGCTCCTCATGCGGCGACAGGCCAGCGGCGTGACTGTGAAGGAAGACTCGAACTGATGCACGACGACGAACAACAACTGGCCCGGCTTGGTTACAAGCAAGAGCTGCGCCGACGCCTCGGCGGCTTCTCCAACTTCGCCGTGTCGCTGTCGATTATCTGCATCCTTGCAGGCGGGGTGACGTCGTTCGCGCAAGGCTTCTGCGGTGCCGGCGGAGCAGCCATCGGCATCGGCTGGCCGTTGGTGACGCTCTTCGCCCTCGCTGTCGCCGCGACAATGGGCCAAATCGCGTCCGCATTTCCCACCGCGGGCGGGTTGTATCATTGGGCCGCCATCCTCGGCGGTCGCGGCTGGGGTTGGGTCACCGCCTGGTTCAATCTCGCCGGTCTGATCGCCGTGCTGGCCGCCATCAACTCCGGCACCGTCGGCTTCGTCGCCGGCGCTTTGGGCCTCACGCTCACTTGGACGCAGACAACCCTGGCCATCGCCGTCGTGACATTCTCGCACGCGTTGTTTAATCACTTCGGCATCCGCATCACGTCCATCCTCACCGACTTTAGCGGCTGGTTGATCCTGTCGGTATCGATCATTCTGACGATCGCTTTAATGTTCGCGGCGCCGTCATGGGACCTGTCGCGACTGGTGACGTTCGCCAATTTCAGCGGCTCAGCGGGCGGCGACGTGTTGCCCTCGTCGGACTCGCCGGCGTGGCTCTTCATTCTCGGCTTCCTGCTGCCGGCCTACACCCTGACCGGTTACGACGCCTCGGCCCATGTTGCCGAAGAGACTGTCTCGGCGTCGGTGCGGGTGCCGCGAGGCATCGTGCGGTCGGTGCTGATTTCGGGGGTTTTCGGCTGGGCCATGCTCATCGCCGTCGTGTTGGCGATGCCGTCACTCGATGAGGCTGCCGCTCGGGGGAATGAGGCTTTTGTTTGGACGCTCAAACAAGCGATTGCGTCTCGATTCGCCGCCGTGTTGATCGCCGGCATCGCCGTGGCTCAATATCTATGCGGGTTGGCAACGGTGACGAGCGCGTCGCGGATGGCGTTCGCCTTTGCTCGCGATGGCGGCTTGCCGAAGGTGGCGCGGCTCATCAGCCCGGCATATGCCTCGCCGATCGTCGCGGTCTGGCTGGTGAGCGCCGCGGCGGTCATGCTGGCGATGATCCCGTATTCAGCGGTCGCCGCGTCCGCCGCGGTGCTGCTCTACATCTCCTATGTGTTACCGGCGATCCTCGGGGCCGTGGCGTTCAACCACACCTGGACCCAGATGGGGCCGTGGCAGTTGGGCCGCTGGTTCCGCCCACTGGCCGTGGTCGCCGCCATCGGCTGCCTGGGCTTGCTTTTCATCGGCATGCAACCGCCGAACCAGGACGTTCGCTACATCGTCGCGGGCATGGCGTTCGCGCTCACCGCCGGCTGGTTCGCCCACGCTCGCCGCCGCTTTCCGGGGCCACCGGTGAGAAACGAGAATTGAACCGCCAAGACGCCAAGACGCCAACAATATCAGACCGCCTTGGCGTCATGGCGCCTTGGCGGTTGATCTTCTCGCAACTCGAAATGATCCGCGAATTCACGTTGTTCACTCCAACCCGGGCAGCATCTCGGCGACCCTTGCGGCTCGCCATTGGCCTTGCTCCTCGATCAATTCACTCAGCGATAGGTTCCGCACCCGGCCCAGGGCGTCCCAGTCGGCGCTCGATCGATTCGGTAACAGGCTCAACAGCAGGACCCGGATGACGATGCCGTGCGCGACAACCACGAGGAATTCGCCGCGATGGCGCTCCGTCAGGCGTTGCCAGATGGGGACGACGCGGTCGCGGATCATGTCGAATGACTCCATGCCGGGCGGGGCGTAGGCGGTATCGCCTGCGATCCATCGGCGCACGGTTTCCGGCCAGGGGCTTTCGGGGTCAGCGTGAGGCTTACCGCTCAGCGATCCGACGCGGCGCTCGTGCAGGTTCGGCTCAACGATAAGCGGCAGTTCGCATGCGAGAGCAATCGGCTCCGCTGTGGCCAGCGCGCGGCGCATCGCCGAAGACGCCACGCGGTCCGGCCGTGCGGCGATGATATGCGGCAGTAGAATCTGAATCTGATTCAGCCCGCGGTCGCTCAGACCCACGTCGGACTCAGCTCCGTGAAACAAGTGCGGGGTCGCAGTCTCGGCATGGCGAAACAGCCAAACGCGGGTCGGCATGGATTTTCCTTCTCTATCGCTCAGACTCTGAAGGCGACGACCATTACAATACTACGGCGGCGAGGAGAACGATTTTTTCGGAACGAAATCGGCAACCGACCTTGGTTGTTTTCATCGCCGCGACTAAAGTAACAAACGTTCACTAACCGAATACACAATTGTTCACCATCCCGGGAACTCTGGATTCCAGCGAGGATCGATCATGGCGGAAGGCACCGACAAGGACCTGAAAAACGCACTCGCCCAAATCGAAAAGGAAATCGGCAAAGGCGCCATCATGCGCCTCGGCGAGCATAGCTTGCTCGACGTACAGGGCATTCCGACGGGCGCGTTGAGCCTGGACATGGCGCTCGGCGGCAAGGGGTTGCCGCGAGGCCGCATCGTCGAGATTTTCGGCCCGGAGTCGAGCGGCAAGACAACCGTGGCCTTGCACGCCATCGCCAACGCCCAAAAGGCCGGCGGCGTGGCGGCCTTCATCGATGCCGAACATGCCCTCGACCCGGGTTGGGCCAAACGCATCGGCGTCAACCTCGAAGAGTTGCTCGTCAGCCAACCGTCGTGCGGCGAAGAAGCTCTGAAAATCGCGGAAATGCTCGTGAAGTCGAACGCCGTGGACATCATCGTCATCGATTCCGTGGCTGCCTTGGTGCCGCGAACCGAGGTCGAAGGCGAAATCGGCGACACGCACGTCGGCTTGCAAGCTCGGCTCATGAGCCAGGCGCTGCGCATCCTCAATCCAACAATCGCCCGCACCAGCACCTGCATGGTGTTCATCAACCAGATTCGGCAAAAGGTCGGCGTGATGTTCGGCAACCCGGAGACAACCTCGGGCGGGTTGGCCCTGAAGTTTTATAGTTCCGTGCGCCTGGAGATTCGCAAGATCACCGGCATCAAGGAAGGCGAAGAGACCGTCGGCTCACGGGTGCGCGTCAAGGTCGTGAAGAACAAAGTCGCCCCGCCGTTCCGTGGTTGCGAACTCGATCTGATGCATGATCGCGGCATCAGTTGGGAAGGCGACCTGATCGACCTCGCCACCGAGGAGAAGCTGATCGAAAAGAGCGGGGCGTGGTTCACGATCGGCAAGGAGCGCATTCAGGGCCGCGAGTCGCTGAAAGCCTTTTTGCGTGAGAACCCAGCCGTGGTTGAGGAATTGCGGGCGAAAGTTCTTCAGAAGCGTGGCGTGTCGATGCCGGTGGTAGCTGAAGCGGCGCCGGCCGCCGGCAATGAACCGGACGAGGCACCCGTCGCACCGGTGCCGACCCCACGTGGTCGCCGCGCCGCCGCCGCAGGCGAGTAGCACGAGACCGACACGAGGCGAGTCGAGTGGCGTAAGCCCCTGGAGAAAAGACCGGACGCGGGCCTTTTCTCCAGGGGCTTACGTCCCCGGCTCGCCTGTTACGTCCCCGGCTCGCCTCATCATTTGGTTGCTTCCCCATCGCGCCTCCGTTACAACAGATTGAGGAGTCCACTCGATCCCGGAGGATGCCGTGATGTGCCGTCGTGCCTGCCTGGGCAGTATCGCCTTCGTGCTGCTCGTAACCGCGGCGGGCCAGTGCGACGATGACCTGACAGCGGCACGCAATCTCGAATCGGCCATGCAGCGGGCCATCGCGAAAGTCGAACCCGCGGTCGCTTGTATCCTCGTCTCACGCAGTACGGAATACAAACAATTCGACGGCATTTCCGGAACCCGCGAACCAGGACAGCTCGGCGGGTTTGATCGTCCCGACCCCGATATGGGGTTCCGTCGTGGGCCGGCTCGTCTGTTCGATCAGCGCCGGCGCGAGGTCGCTGAACGCCTCGATCTCTCCGCCCCCAATCACGTTCCTGAATCGTTCGGCAGCGGCGTCGTCATCGACACCTCGGGCAAGGTGCTGACGTGCTATCACGTTGTTCGAGACGCGGCGAAAATCTTCGTCCGCCTGCAGGGGCAAAAGGGATCCTACGCCGACATACTCGCCGCCGACGAGCGTTCCGATCTGGCGGTTCTGAAGATGATCACTCCGCCGCCGGGCTTGGTCGCCTTACCGCTGGGCAACGGCAACGACACCCGCAAGGGGCAGATGGTGCTATCGGTGTCGAACCCGTTCGCGGCCGGTTTTCGGGACGGCAGCCCAAGCTCGTCTTGGGGCATTATCAGCAACGTGCGTCGCCGAGTTCCCGGCGAATACGACGAACTCCAACGTCGGCGCAAGTTGCACTACTACGGCACACTGCTGCAGACCGACGCCCGCATGGGACTCGGGTGCAGCGGCGGGGCATTGATTGATCTCAACGGCAACCTCATCGGCATCATTTCGTCGCATGCGGCCCTGACCGGCGGCGAAACGGCCGGCGGATTCGCCATGCCGATGGACGCCATCTATCGCCGCGTCATCGAAACGCTCAGGCGCGGCGAAGAGGTCGAATATGGCTTTCTCGGCGTGTCGTTTCCGCTTCGCGGCAGCGACCTGACCTATGAGGTGATGCACAACTCGCCAGCACAAAAGGCCGGCATGCAATCCCGTGAACGCATCATGGCGATTGATGGCGTCGCGATCAAGGAACCCGATGACCTGTTTCTGGCCATTAGCGCCCGCGCACCAGGGTCGATGGTGCGCATCACCGTGGGCAACGGGTTCGGCTTACAGCGAGTCGTTACGCCGCGACTCGTCAAGTATTACGTCCCACGCGAGCGCCCGCTGATCGCGGCCAATCGCCCGGCTCCGATTCGCGGCCTTCGCGTCGATTATTCAAGCATCCTCGTGAGGCCCGACGGCGGCCCCCGCGACAGCATCCCGCCCGGCGTTGTGGTTCGCGAGGTCATGCCCAACAGCCCCGCCGAGAGGGCGGCACTTCAGCCCAACAACGACTTGATCATCGAGGTCAATGGCCAGCGCGTCGAAACTCCGCAAGAGTTCGCCGACGCCGCACAGAAAACCAATGGACCGCTCGAATTGACAATCCACGATCTCCCCGAGCCTCGCAAGGTCACTCTCCGATGAGCTTCCGTTACGCGATTTGCAACGAGACGTTCGAGGGCTGGGATCACGAGCGTATTTGCCGATTCATCGCCGGCATTGGCTACACGGGGCTGGAAATCGCCCCGTTCACGTTGGCCCCGTCCGTAACCGACATCACCGCCGATCGCCGGCGCCTCCTGCGACAACAGGCGGCGGACTCCGGCATCGAGATCATCGGACTTCACTGGCTATTGGCGAAGACGACAGGCTTTCAACTGACGGCACCGGACGAAGCCACCCGCATTCGCACCGCCAGTTATCTCGGTGAACTGGCCCGATGTTGCCGTGACCTCGGAGGCTCGATTCTGGTCTTCGGCTCGCCCAGTCAGCGGCCGATACCGGAGGGCGCGACATTCGAACAAGCGATTGACTATTCTGTCGACACCTTTCGGCGAGCCGCACCGGTTTTCGCCGATTGCGGCGTCACCCTGTGCCTGGAGCCGCTCGGGCCTTCCGAGACGATGTTCCTCAACACCTGCGCCCAAGCAAGTATCGTCTTGGATCGACTGGCCCATCCGAGTTTCGCGTTGCATCAAGACGTCAAGGCTATGTCGTCGGAGGCGACGCCAATACCGGATCTGATTCGCTCCTTCGCCTCACGCACGCGCCATTTCCACGCCAACGATGCCAACCGTCGCGGGCCAGGGTTCGGCACCATCGACTTCGTGCCGATCTTTCAGGCTCTGCGCGACTCGAACTACCCCGGGTGGGTCTCAGTTGAGGTCTTCGATTACACGCCGGACCCCGAGACGATCGCCCGCCAGAGCATCGACTACATGCGTTCGTGCGCGAAACGGTTAAGACCCGATTAGCAACGCTTCGAAGAAGCGCTTCAACGAGGAAACAACCATAATGCGAATTCTAAAGCCAATCGCCATCATCGCGGCGCTGACCTTTGTGGCGGATGCCACACAGGCCGCGGCGTTGCGAGCCGGCTTCGCTGAAGCCGATGCCACTCCAAGACTAGGCGGAAAGCCTGTTTACCTTGCCGGATTCGGGCACAACCGCAAGGCAACCGAAGTGGCCGACCCGATCATGGCACGAGCGGTCGTACTTCACGACGGCACCAAGAAGATCGCTCTTGTCTCGGTGGACCTCGTCGGATTCTTCTTCCCGAACGTCGAAGCCGTCCGCAAGCAACTCACGGGATTTGATTACGTCCTCGTCTCCAGCACGCACAACCACGAAGGCCCCGATACGCTTGGCCTCTGGGGTTCGTCACCGTTCGTTTATGGCGCCGACCCGGATTATCTGAAACTCGTCGAATCAAAGATCGTACAAGCCATCCGCGACGCCGACGCGGCTTTGTCGCCCGTCACCGCCGCCATTGGGACCGCCAACGCGCCGGAACTCTTGCACGACGCTCGCGAGCCGATCGTCAAACACGACGAACTCGTCGCCATTCGCTTTGCCTCTAAAAAGGCCGCGAAACCCGTGGGGATCGTCGTGCAATGGAATTGCCACCCCGAGACGCTCGATAGCAAGAACACGAAGATGAGCGCCGACTATGTTGGCTACACAGTGAAGGCTCTGCAAGCGAAACACGGATGCCCCGTGGTCTATCTCACGGGCACGGTCGGGGGGCTGATGACTTCGCTGCACGTCGAGATTCGCGACAAGGCCGGGACATTGCTCAAAGACGGCACGTTTGAGAAGACCGAGCGCTACGGCCTGTTGCTCGCGGAGGTCGCGGACAAAGCCCTTGCCGCCGCCAAGCCGGTTACGCTGACGCCGTTCAACACACGCCGGCGCGACCTTTACCTGCCGGTCGATAACAAGATCTATCAGCTTGCTCGAAAGGTCGGCGTCCTGCGTCGCGAGGCAATGCCATGGGCGGGTGACGCGACCAAACCGGGCGATCCGAAAAATGGCGACAATTCGCAGCGGATCACCATTCATACCGAGATTGGCTGGCTTCAATTGGGCGAGCTTGATGTGGCTGCCATTCCTGGCGAAATTTACCCCGAGTTGGTCCTAGCCAAGGTGCCGATCCCCGCTCCGGAAGGAGCCGATTTCCCGGACGCCGCAATCGAGCCGGCGATCTATGCGCAGTTTTCGGGCCGGTATCGCATGCTCATCGGCTTGGCATGTGACGAGATTGGCTACATCCTGCCGAAGCGCCTTTGGGATGAACAAAGGCCATTCACCTATGGCCGCAAGACGGCGCCCTACGGCGAAATCAACAGCCTCGGCCCCGAAACCGGGCCTCTGCTTTGCGAGGCCTTCCGCGACATGGTTAAGGGCAAATAGGGGCGAAGTAGAGTTTCTCGCAGAGGCGCAATGGACGCAATGGGTCTTTCTACCTTGGCGTCCTTTGCGCCTTTGCGAGAAACTCTTCTTCGGGCGATCTATTCCTACTCGATTCCCGCTAGAATTCGGCTCTGGCGCGAATCGCCGTTTGCTCCTCTCATGATTCCGCCCTAAGTTTATCTTGTTAGCCTACCCAAACCAGAACGGGACATGGACCTGGAAAACGCTCGATCTTCGGGCGGCTTCGCGACCCTTGATACTGAAGCCGCACACCGGCCCGTCGTGGCAACCGTCTTTGGCACTCGACCGGAAGCGATCAAACTCGCGCCGGTTTTGGCCGCCTTCGACGAGTCGCCGGTGCGTTCCATCGTAATTGCATCGGGCCAGCATACCGATCTGGTTCAGCCATTCGTCGATCTTTTTGGCCTTCGCGTCGATCGCAACCTCGGTGTGATGCGCCCGGGACAAACACCCAACGAGGTCCTAGGCCGTCTCTTGCCACTTCTCGATGCGGTCTTCGCGGAAACGAATCCGGACTTTGTGATCGTTCAAGGCGACACCACCACGGCATTGGCAGCCTCGCTGGCAGCCTTTCATCGGAAGGTGCCGGTGGGCCACGTCGAGGCGGGCTTGCGAACCGAGACGCCGAAGCTGCCGTTTCCCGAGGAGATGAACCGTCGTCTCATTTCGCGACTCGCCGATTGGCACTTCGCCGCGACACAGCGCAATCGAGCGACACTCTTAGCCGAGGGCACTTCGGCAGACCGGGTTTTCGTGACTGGGAATCCCGTGGTTGATGCCCTCCACCGAATCCGCGACCGCCGGCCCACATCGCCGATCCTGAACGAACTTCTCGAAAAGACCGCGGGCCAGAAACGC
Source organism: uncultured Alcaligenaceae bacterium (assembly GCA_964515185.1). Classification (GTDB taxonomy): domain Bacteria; phylum Planctomycetota; class Planctomycetia; order Gemmatales; family Gemmataceae; genus CAZESP01. Next base: position 223,742 of record CAZESP010000001.1, on the reverse strand, counting down.
ATCGTTTTGACCACGCATCGCCGCGAGAATTTCGGGGCGACCATGACCGGCCACCTCGCCGTTTTGCGCACCTTCGTCGCGAAGCACGCCGACGTCGCGCTGATATTCCCGGTTCATCCGAATCCATCGGTTCGAGCCACAGCCGAAGCGAGCTTGGGCGGGCGTGAGCGAATCATCATCACGGCTCCGTTGGAATACCCGGCGTTCGTCGGCCTGATGTCGTCGGCATGGCTGTTGGTTTCAGATTCCGGCGGGATTCAAGAAGAGGCGCCTTCGCTGGGCCGGCCGCTGCTCGTGCTGCGTGAGCAAACCGAGCGGCCCGAGGCCATCGAGGCCGGAGTCGCTCGACTCACCGGAACCCCGCAGGCGTTGGCGGAGGCACTCGACGATGCCTACCAAGGCCTCGGCGTCATGACTGGGACCGGTGTTGCGGCGAATCCGTTTGGCGATGGTCACGCCGGCTGGCGCATCGCTCAAACGATCGCAAGAATCTTGGGGGTCGCCCGAGTAAATCCATGACAACCGACGCCCGAGCCACGATCGCGACCACGCCCCCGCGTCGGCATCTGCTGACGATCGGGCTGGAAGATTATTTCCAGGTCGGCGCGTTCAACCAGCATATCCAACGAGGTCAATGGTATCGCTTCGAGACACGCCTTGAGACCGCGACCGAGAAAGCTCTGGCGTTGCTGAAACGGCACAACGTCAAGGCGACGTTTTTCGTCCTCGGTTGGGGTGCCGACAACTTCCCGGAGTTGGTGCGAAGGGTCGCCGACGCAGGCCATGAAATCGCCAGCCGCGGCTATTACCACCGCTCGATTCGGCAGATGACGCCCGCGGAGTTTCGCGATGACCTAGCCAGGGCTCGCGACTCGATCGAACGCGCCAGCGGCCGCCGGGTCCACGGTTTTCGCGTGGCACACGACTGGTTTGGCCCCGAAGATCTTTGGGCGCTCGACGTCCTTTCTGCGGAAGGCTACAGTTACGATTCGAGCATCTGCCCTCTGCTGCGACGATTCGTTCGGGAACCGTGGCGACGTTTTGCCCATCAGCATCAGGCCAACGGACAGACGCTTTGGGAATTCCCGCCCTCAACGGTGCGTATCTTCGGCCTCGACGTGCCGATCGCCGGCGGCAACTATTTCCGGCAGTTTCCGCCGGGGTTCATTCGCCGCGCCGTCGCTCGCTGGGATCGATCGACGCAAGCTCCATTCGTGATGTATTTCCACACATGGGAACTCGACCCGGAGCAACCGATGCTGAGCGCTGGGTCGTTCCTGACGCGCGTGCGCCATTATCGAAACCTTCGGCGCATGGAGTCGCGGATCGAATACTTCCTTTCCCGATACACGTTTACCAGCATTGCCGACTACCTGGGCATCAGCCCCGTGGTCGTCGAACCCGGCCCGGCACCCGCGCGGCGAACCGCGACGCCCTTCCCGATCTTGATGCCCTCATCGCGGCGAACCGTCACCCGCACGCCGGTTAGCATCGTCGTGCCTTGCTACAACGAAGAACTCGTCCTGCCCTATTTGGCTAACACGCTGAAGAGCGTTCGAGAACGCCTCGCCAATGACTATGACTTGACGTTTCTTCTTGTCGATGACGGCAGCACCGATCACACCTGGAATGGGTTGCAACAGAGCTTCGGCTCATGGGCCGATTGTCGCTTGCTTAAGCACAACGTTAACCAGGGCGTCGCGGCCTCGATACTAACAGGCATCCGCGCGGCCCAAACCGAGATCGTTGCGTCCATTGACTGCGATTGCACCTACGACCCGCACGAATTGGCGAACATGATCCCGATGCTCGTTGAGGGTGTCGATCTGGTCACGGCATCGCCTTACCATCCCCAAGGCCATGTTCGCAACGTCCCGGCATGGCGACTGCAATTGTCTAAGGGCGCGTCGTGGCTATATCGGCGAGTCCTGCACCAGCCGCTGCACACGTTTACGAGCTGTTTTCGGGTTTATCGCCGATCCGCTGTTTGTGACCTACAGTTGCGTGAGCGTAATTTTTTGGGCGTGACCGAGCTTCTGGGCCGCCTCTTGCTTCGCGGCGCCAAGGTTGTGGAGTATCCCGCAACGCTGGAAGTTCGCATGATCGGGCGATCGAAGATGAAGACCGTTCGGACCATCCTGGGTCATTTGCGACTAATGGCGCGGCTGACGGCGGCCCGCTTCGGTCAGGCTCAGCACGCCGGCCCGAACACCGCACAACCGATCGTGGTAGAATCTCCCACGGACACCGTAGAAAGGCAACGTGCATGACCCGCCTCGCGACTTCGCCGGCCGCCCCCGGCATTCTGCCGCTACCTTCCGATCAGGACGCCTCCGGCCGAACTCTTGGCGATGAAGAAATCGAACTCCTCACGAAGGTCATCCGCAGCGGCACCCTGACCAGCACCAAGGGAGCGTTCGTCAAAACGTTTGAGCGACGCTTCGCCGACATGCTGGGCGTCCATCACGCTATCGCGTGCGCCTCGGGATCAGCCGCTGTCCATTGCGCCGTGGCCGCTCTCGATATCGAGCCGGGGGACGAGATTGTCACCAGCCCCATCACCGACATGGGCGCGTTGACCCCGATCCTTTACCAAGGCGGCATCCCCGTTTTCGCCGACGTCGATCCGCGAACCTGCAACGTGACCGCGGAGACGATTGCCGATCGGCTGAGCGATCGCACCAAGGCGATTATCGTCACGCATCTTTTCGGCGTGCCGTGCGACATGACCGCGATCATGGCGCTCGCCGATGACCGCAAGATTCCCGTGATCGAGGATTGCGCCCAGGCGTTTCTGGCACGGCATCGGTCGCGAATCACCGGTACGTTTGGCTCGATGAGTTGCTTCAGCCTGCAACAGGGCAAGCACATCACCACGGGAGAAGGCGGCATCGTGGCCACCAATGATCCGGCCCTGGCTCGCCGCGTCACCCTTTTCGTCAACAAGGCGTGGGGCTATGGCGACCCGAACCCGGATCATTATTTCCTCGCTCTGAATTATCGCCTCACCGAGTTGCAAGGCGCCGTCGCCGTTGCCCAGCTCGAAAAACTCGAAGACGTCGCCGGCATTCGCATCGCTCGCGCCGAACGGCTAACCGAACTCCTGCAAGGTCTGCGTGGCGTCGCAACGCCATGGCACAGCCCAAGCGACATACCGACCTACTGGAAGTATTGTTTATACGTCGATGCAAATGTTCTCCGCGGCGGGTCGCCGGCGCTTGGCAAGTTCCTCAAGGATCGCGGCATCGCGAGTGCACCGCGTTACATTCAGAAGCCAGCGTTTCGCTGTGAGGTTTTCCGCGATCAACGCACCCTCGGCAAGAGCCGTTGGCCGTTTACGTTGGCCCGACCCGAGGCCGTGGACTATCGCGAAGAGCGGTTCCCGGGCACATTTGCCGCTTTGGAGCGAGTGCTGGTGTTGCCGTGGACCGAGCGTTACACCGACGAGCACGTCGAGTACATTGCCGCCGCCGTCCGCAACGGGGCCGCGGCGTTGGCTTCCTGATTCCCAGAGATTCACCATGACTCCGCTACGAGTCGCCCTGATCGGAACCGGCGCGATTGCTCAAAGCTACGCCCAAGCGTTGGAGAACGGGTCGGAGACCACGCTCGTCGCCGTCGCCGACATTCGGATCGACTCCGCAACGGCCTTCGCCGAGCGCTTCCCCGGTTGCCGCGCCTTTGCGTCGCACACTGAGTTGACCGAAGATGGTCCAGAATTTGACGCGGTCGTCGTCTGCACGCCGCCGACAACCCACGATGCCATTGTCGCCCATTTCCTGAAACTGAAACGTCATGTCCTCTGCGAGAAACCGTTCACGACGACAGCGGTCTCGGCGCATCGTCTCCAGGACATGGCCGCCGAAGCCGGCCTGCGACTTAGCATGGGGTCGAAGTTCCGCTATGTGCAAGACCTCATTCGCGCCAAGAGCATCCTCGAATCGGGCATTCTCGGCGAGATCATCCTCTTCGAAAACACTTTCGCGGCACGGGTCGAGATGGCGGGTCGTTGGAACGCCGATCCGGCCATCAGCGGCGGCGGCGTCTTGATCGACAACGGCACGCATTCCGTTGATATCGTCCGGTATCTGCTCGGACCGATCGACGAAGTCCAAGCCGTCGAAGGCAAGCGAGTGCAACGCTTGCCCGTCGAAGACACGGTTCGACTCTTCGTGCGAACCGCCGGCGGCGTCATGGGCAGCATCGACCTTTCTTGGAGCTTGAACAAGGAGCAGGATCATTTCGTCAGTCTCTATGGCGAGCGAGGTACTGTGTTAGTGGGCTGGAAGGAATCGAAATATCGTCAGTCATCGAGCCGCGATTGGGTCGTGTTCGGCAAAGGCTACGACAAGGTGCAGGCGTTCAAGAGCCAGTTGCGAAACTTCGCTCGGGCCATTCGTGGCGAGGAACGACTGTTGATCGACGCCGACGACGCCGTCGCATCGGTCGAGGTAATCGAGGCCGCCTATGAGTCGCTGCGGCATCAGCGCTGGACGACCGTGGCCCATGCAGGCGACGCGCATCTGGCGGGAGTTGGGGCATGACCGCGGCACGCGTTCATCCGACCGCCATCGTCGAATCGAATGTCGGTCTCGGGCCAGGAACCAGCGTCTGGGACAACGTCCACATTCGCCGCGACACGACGATTGGGGCCGACTGCATCATCGGCGAGAAGACCTACATCGCCTATGGCGTCTCGATCGGTGATCGGGTCAAGATCAACGCTTTCGTCTATGTCTGCACGGCGGTCACGATTGAAACGGGCGTGATGATCGGCGCGGGCACGATCTTCACCAATGACCGTTTCCCGCGGGCCTGCACGCCGGACTTGCGCCACCTGCGGCCGTCCGACCCGGATGAACATACGCTTCAAACCCTGGTACGCGCCGGCGCCTCAATCGGCGCAAATTGCACGATCGGCTGCGACTTGACCATCGGGAGATTCGCGATGATCGGCATGGGATCGGTGGTCACGCGCCCGGTCGGTGAGTTCCTGCTTGTGATGGGCAACCCGGCCCGAATCGGCGGCGCGGTTTGCCGCTGCGGCCAATTGCTGACTCGATTCGGCCCCGAATTGCCCGAACAGACCCGAGCCGTCGCTTGTCGCGTGTGCGGCTTACCGTACAGTATCGGCCCCGACGGCGTTATCGAACTGGCTCCCCCAAGTTGAACGAGTCATGGTGGCCATGGCGCAGAATTCCAACCCCGAACGCTGGGCTGTCGTTGGCGGCGGACTCCTCGGTCTGTCGCTGGCGCGGCGACTGCGTCAGGCCGGCCATTCGGTGACGGTCTATGAGGCGGCCGACACCCTCGGCGGTCTCGCCAGCGCCTGGCAGATTGGCGACGTCGTCTGGGATCGCCACTATCACGTCACGCTGCTATCGGACACTCACCTGCGCGGACTGATCCGCGACCTCGGTCTTGAATCCGAGACGGAATTCGTGACCACGCGAACCGGCGTCTATGCCGGCGGGAAGCTCTATTCGGTCTCGAATTCCTGGGAATTTCTGACGTTTCCGCCACTGCGATTGCTGGACAAACTTCGTCTCGGTCTAACGATCTTCTATGCGTCGAAGATTCGCGACGGCCGGCGACTGGAACAGATACCCGTCGCGGATTGGCTGAGGCGGTGGTCGGGACGCCGCGCGTTCGAAGAGCTCTGGCTGCCGCTGTTACGCTCGAAACTTGGTGAGAATTACAAGGTCGCGTCCGCGTCGTTCATCTGGGCCATCATCGCCCGCATGTATGCCGCGCGCCGAACCGGGTTGAAGCGCGAAATGTTCGGCTACGTTCGCGGCGGTTACGCCCGCATTCTCGATCGCTTGACTTCCGCTCTTACCGACTCGGGCGTCGAGATTCGCTTGCAGGCGCCGGTTCGCCGTGTCGACTCGGGGCGAATCGAACGAGCCGACGGAAGCATCGACGAACATGAGAATATCGTCGTCACAGCGGCCGCTCCACTTGCCTCGCGTCTCTGCCCTGATCTCACCACGGCCGAACACCAGCAACTGAATGGGGTCACCTATCAGGGAATCGTCTGCGCGTCGCTGCTCCTGAAGAAGCCACTGGCGAACTTCTATGTCACCAACATCACCGATGATTGGGTGCCGTTCACCGCGGTCATCGAGATGACCGCGCTGGTCATTCCCGCTCAATTCGGCGGCCGGCACCTGGTTTACTTGCCCAAATATGTCACGCCGGACGATCCGATTTTCGATTTGCCCGATTCGGAAATCGAGGAACGTTTCGTGTCGGCGTTGGCCCGAATGTACTCCGATTTCAAGCGAGAGGACCTTGTCGCCTTTCGTGTCTCGCGTGTCCGGCACGTTTTGGCCGTCGCGACCATGGGTTACTCGGACCATCTGCCGCCAGTGAAAACGTCATTGCCCGGCGTCTACCTCGTGAACTCCGCCCATATCGTGAATGGCACCCTCAACGTGAATGAGACGCTGCAACTGGCCGAACGAGCCTTTGACGCGATCGTTACCACGGAAACGCCTGACCATCGACCGGCGGAGGTGACCCGATGAGCCGCGCGAAACCGATCGGGAGCCTGTCGCTCGATCTGGATAATCTCTGGTCGTATCTGAAGACTCACGGCGACGCGGGCTGGGAGTCGTTTCCGTCGTATCTCGATCTGCTTGTGCCGCGAGTCCTCGATTTCTTGGCGGCGCGGAAGCTGAAGATCACGTTTTTCGTTGTCGGTCAAGACGCGGCGTTGCCGGAGTGCCGGGCGGCCCTTCGCGCCATTGCCGGCGCCGGCCACGAGATTGGCAACCACTCGTTTCGCCATGACCCGTGGATGCATGAATACGACGACGCCGAGATCGAGGCTGAAATTGCCCGCACTGAAGACACGCTCGAAGAAGCCACTGGCCGGCGACCGGTGGGGTTTCGCGGGCCGGGTTACAGTTTGTCACCAGCGATTCTGCGCATCCTCGCCCGTCGCGGTTACCGCTACGATGCCTCGACACTGCCGATGTACATCGGGCCGCTCGCCCGACTCTATTACATGATGACCGTTCGACAAATGTCAGACAGAGACGCCGCACGGCGCAAGTCGCTGTTTGGCGGATTCCGCCAAGGGTTACGCCCGCTGGCGCCGTATCGCTGGCAAACTTCCGATGGGCCGATCGTCGAGATTCCCGTCTCCACCATGCCGTTGTTCAAACTGCCGTTTCATGTCAGCTACCTGCTTTATTTGAGCAGCTTTTCCGAGCGTTTGGCCCATGCCTATTTCGGAGCGGCGCTGCAGTTGTGTCGATGGTCGGGCACGTCTGTTTCGATGTTGCTCCACCCGCTCGACTTTCTCGGCGGCGATGACGTTCAGGGGCTTGATTTCTTTCCCGCGATGAAGTTGCCCGGCGCGCGGAAGGTCGAGTTCACCGGCAAGATCATCGACCGACTGTCGGCCAACTTCGACCTGCAAACGATGAGCGAACACGCTGCCGTTGCCGAGGAATCGGGCCGGCTACACACGCGCCGGACCACCGCCGACAGGGCATTTCCGCGAATTCCCCCAAGGCCGGCTTCCCAGGTGCCGGTATGACGCGGCGCGACTTCATCGCCCTGGCGGTGATCGTCGGCTTGATCGGCACCGTCTACGGTATCGCTCATCAGCCAAGCGAGCCGTTCTTTTACAACGACGAAACGCGCCATGTGATGACGTGCGTCTTCTTTCACGACGCGCTCGCCGACGTGCCGATTACGCATCCGAAGCAATACGCGATCCGCTACTACTTGCAATATCCGGCACTCGGCCTGGTCGCGTGGCCGCCCTGTTTTTACGCAATCGCGGGTTGTTGGATGCGAGTCTTCGGCACGTCGTATGAATCGGCTCGCTTACTCGTGGCCGTCTTCGCCGTCGTTAATTGCTTCTACGTCTATCAGTTGACTTTGAGAACGATCGGGCGCGCCGAGGCGTGGCTGGCGACGATAATGGTCGCCGGTTCGCCCTTGGTTTTCGACTATTCACGGCAGGTCATGCTCGAGATTCCCACGCTGGCGCTGTCGATGATGGCGTTGGTACACTTTCACCGCTACGTCGAAAGGGCGGCCCGTTACGATGCCGTGTTGTCGTGCTTGGCGGCGGCGATGGCGGCGCTGACCCGCTACGATGGCGTCTTTCTGTTGCCGATGTTCGGGCTGTTGCTCCTCGACGGGCGGCGGTGGCGGGTTCTGCGCCGGCCCGTCGTCTGGGCATCGATTGCCGGCGCGATCGTATTGACGTTGCCGTTCTATTGGCTGGCCTATGGCGAACTCACCTGGTCAATGCACAAGACGATGACGCAAGGGGCCGACCCGACCGCGACACACTTGTTCGCACTTCAGAATATCGTCTTCTACCCGTCGTGCATTCCGGAACAGGTCGGCTGGTCAACGGCCATCGCCGCCGCTCTTGGCCTGTTGCTCGTCATGGGTGATTCTGATCGCCGGCGCCGCATGACCCCTTGGCTGGCTCTCGCCGCCGCCACCTACTTGACGTTTACGCCTTTGGCCGAGCAAGTATTGCGGCATGCGATCTACTGGGTTCCGTCAATCTGCGTCCTGGCAGCAATCGGGATCGTCTACGTCGCTAGGCAGATTCCCCGCGGTGTTCCCCTCTCGATGGCCGTGGTATCAGTCGCCGTTGTCTTCGTGAATACTCTATCGCCGGCGCCGTTCGCGAGAGGCTACGCCGAAGCCGCTCGCTACGTCGTCGATCATTCGCAACGTTCTCGCATTTGTCTGATGGATGGTTTTTTGAACGGCAATTTCATCTATCAGATTCGGCGATACGACCCCGAGCGACGCTTTTGGATCCTTCGCGGAGACAAGCTCTTTTATGCCGTCCACAGCGACCCACACTCCGAGTACCGCGAGTGGGTGACGACCGATGGCGAGATACTCGAAATGATCCGGCGTTACGACCCTGAGTACATCGTTGTTGAGGAGCCGCCAGTTGAATTTCGCCTGCCGATGGCGTTGCGACTCCGCGAGGTATTGAAGGCGAATCCCGATCGCTTCGAATTGGAGCGACGATTTCCGGTAACGGGCAAGAGCCAGGTCTTCGAGGGCGTCCATTTAGACGTTTATCGGAACAAGCAGGCGAACCCGAACCGCGACCGGCGACTGAAACTGCCGATGCTCTGGCAGGGAACGCAATACGAGGCCGATCTGCCGTGAGTGGCGTTATGGCGCCGCCGATTCTTGATCCACGCGTTCGAGGACGAGGATGGGCAACGTCATCCCCGGCACCTCGTACGAATAGAGAAGCCGATATCTTGGACGCAGTTCGTCAATCGCCGTTTGAAGCCGGCGCTGGCCGCTGATCCGCCCGCCGCGATAGGCCGCCTCTTCCCCGGCATACATTTCGTCGCTCATGGCCATGACGACCATAATCCGCGGCGGCGAGCGCCGAAGCTGCTCCGCATCGGCTTGAGCCACGTGGTCGGGGCACACATCCATCCAATGCATGTAGGCAAATGTAGCTAGTGGCCGATCCGTCAGGCCGTAGATGATCGGCATGTGAGGATAAACCAGGATCGGTTCGTGGGAACAACTGTGCGATCGAATCAGCCGCGTCACCTCATCGAAGAAGTTGGCCGTCGTGGGCGACAATCGGAAGCCGGCCAGCGCGGGCGTTGTCGGCGAGGTCGAGGCCGTCCAAACAGGCGGTTCATTCCATTTGCCCCAACCGCAGGGCAATGTCAACTTGCGCTCGACTGAAATCGCCATCAGCGCCAGGCCCCCGACAACGACGGCAGGTCGAAGCCATTGTTGCCCCGCTTCCAGGAGCGAACGGCGGCAGGCAAAGGCAAGGACCAGCGCGAATCCGGGCCAGACCATCGGCTCGAAATTGGGCCATGACAGCGACATGGCGAACGCCGCCGCGAAACCGATAGCCCCGAGCATTCCGGTGTTGAGCGTCACGTCGTCTCGGCGACCCCGAAGCATTACGACCAAGGCGCCGAAGCACAGGACCAAGCTGCCGAACTGGCTGGCATTGACGGCGGCCAGCAACGGCGTTCGAACGACGTATACCCAAGGGCTGCCAATCGCAGCCATGGAAAAAACCGCGATGCCCGCAACCAGAGTGATTCCACCGATTCGCAAGAAGCTACGGCGGCGCCCTTCCGTTGAACGCTGGGCGTGCCATACGCAGATCGCCGATGTCGCAACGACGACGGCCATAATGAGGGCGTGCAGCAACTCGGTCGATTCCAACGTGCCGGTCACCAAACGTTTGACGGCGCCGGCGGCCCCGCCCTTGCTCGATGGACCGCTAAACCAGACCTGATCGACATACCCCGCCCACATTCCTCGCCGCATCATCCACCACATGGTGGCGATACACGGCATGGCGGCGACCACGACCATCAGGCCTAGCGTTCGCAAGCAGCGATTCCAGCCGTGGCGGCCATAAAGCGCCACGGTGGTGGCCAAGAGCGTCGCGATACCCGCGAGAACGCCGGTTGTTTGTTTCGTCATGAGATTGACCGCGAGGAGCAACCCCGCAACGACAGCCCACGCCAATCCCCGAATCGAGTGGCCTTCCGTCGATTTCGCGGCTGCGAAACCGGCCATGATCGCAAAGACGAACGTCAGATAGTTGTACCATGCCGGGAAATCGGCAATGTCCCCACAGGAGATGAAGAACGTCACGACGGTCGCGAACGCCGCCCATCGTTCGGGGCAGATTCGCGTCAACCAGCGATAGACGCACCAGACACCGGCCAGCCGCAACAACACACCGGCGACCCAGAAACCGATGAGTTTCTGACCAAACAGCGACGTGCCGGCGATGGAAGCCAGAATCCAGCCGGGCTGCACGGGGAAGTAATAATCGCGATACGGCAGGTTGCCTCGGGCGGCCTCGGTCGCGAAGGTCAACTCAAATCCGACCGTCGGCGACAAATAGCGATTCCACCACGTCAGCATGTACAAAGCGACGACACTCAGCGCGGCGAGGCCCGGCCGGTCGAGTCGCTGCCAGACGCTACGGCGGTTCATGCCCGCTCCTCGGCGACAGCGATATCAGGTCGGAGTACCGGGTCATCGTGGGGGGCGACGTACCATGACGGGACACCTTGCGTTTCGGCCAAAGCTACGCAGACGCGCAGCAGTTGATTCGGCGAAAGATGCGGGTACATCGGCAAACTTAGGCAACGACGGGCCAGGCGTTCGGCATTCGGGAAGCTGCCCTCGGAATAGCCCAAGTGCTGATATGCCGGCTGCAGGTGAACCGGTGTCGGGTAATGGAGGCCCGTGTGGATGCCGGCCGCCAGCATTTCGCGCTGAACTCTTTCGCGCTCGTCCACTTCGACCACGAACAGGTGCCACACCGATTCGCAATCATGCCAATCGATCGGCAACTTGATGCCCGGCGCGTCAATCAAACGCTCGCGATAGTGTTCGGCATGACGTCGCCGGGCCGCATTCCAGTTGTCGAGATGTGCCAGCTTCACGCCAAGCACCGCGCCTTGCAAGGCATCCATTCGATAATTGAACCCGATCGATTCGTGCAGATAACGCTTACGCTGGGCATGATCGCGAAGCATGCGAGCCTTGTCCGCGATGTCGGATCGGTTGGTTACAAGCGCTCCGCCTTCGCCATAGGCTCCGAGATTCTTGCCGGGATAAAAGCTGAAACAACCGGCGTCAGCGAAGCCGCCAACTCGCCGCCCGCGATAGCGAGCGCCGTGGGCCTGGGCCGCATCTTCGATCAGCGGAATTCCGTGGCGGGTCGCAATCTCGCAGATCGGCGTCATGTCGGCCGGCATGCCGTACAGATGCACCGGAAGAATCGCCTTGGTCCGCGACGTGATGGCTGCCTCCAACCGATCCGGGTCCATCGTCCGGCGAACCGGGTCAATGTCCACGAAAACCGGTGTCGCCCCCACGTAGCTGATGGCCCAGGCCGTCGCGACAAACGTCATGGGTGTCGTGATGACCTCATCGCCGGGGCCAACATCCAGACAAAGCAGAGCGAGGTGCAAGGCGCTCGTGCCGCTGTTGAGCGCGACCGCGTGCGACACGCCGCAATAGGCCGCGAAGTCTCGTTCGAAATCCTCCACGAAGGGACCCAGTGCGAATCGCCCGCTCCGGCAAATCTCACCGAATCTCGTCTGAATGTCCTCGACGATCCCCGAATCCTGCCCGGTGATGTCCAAGAACGGAACGTCTCTCATGAAATGGCCCCCATCTTCGGTTCCCGCCGCATTTTCGATGCCCGCGTTTCGCCGCGGAGCAAGCCCCAAAGTCGAATCGTCTGGCCAAAGGCATGCAGCACCTTGCCAAGCCGAATGCTGCTGGTGCCGGTCCGCCGCTCGTGATACTCGGCGGTCTCGGCCGTCACTCGATAGCCCGCGCGGATCGCTCGAAAAATCAACTCCGGCGTCACGGTGCTCACTCCGTTCGATCGAATCGGCAGGCGACGGGTGACCTCGCTCCGATAGAACTGAACGAAGTTGTGATCCACGAATGGCGACCCGAACAACAACTTCAACATTCCAATGTTCGCCCAACTGATGACCTTCCGCCGTATCCCGTAGGCGGCACGACTGGCCCGTTGCACCACAACGACGTCGGAACCCGCGCGGATCGCCTCAATCATTCGCCGGGTGTCGCGAGGATGAAACGGCAGATCGACGCCGTTGTGTGTGACAATCGCCCCGCGAGCATGCCGAAAACCGTTGCGGATACCGGCGACCTGACCCAAATTGCGTTCGTGGCGCACGACCCGAACCCGCGCGTCGTTCGCCGCAAGCTCATCCGCGACAGCCCCCGTGCCGTCGGTCGATGCGTCGTCGATGATAATCAACTCACCGTCGATACCGGCCGCGGATAGCTCCGCGAGGTAACAACTCACCGCGGCGCGCAGTCCATTCGATTCGTTGAACGCCGGCAACACGACGCTCAACTCGGGTTGGCCGGCCGTTGGCGTCACGTCAGTCAACGAGGGACTCCTTGAGCGACCGAACGACGCGTGCCTGATCGCTTTCGCTGAGGCCCGGGAAGATCGGCAGGAACATGGTCGTTTCCCAGACTTCTTCTGCGCCCGGCAGCCGCAAACCGGGGTATCGCTGGCGAAAATATGGTTCGGAATACAGCGGCGGGATACCACGACGGCACGATATCCCGCGAGCCGCCATCGATTCCAGGATTTCGTCGCGCGTCCGCCGCGCCGAAGGCCGCAGCTTGATGCAATACGACGAGTAGCATGGCTCGGCGCCCGGCGGCACGACAGGGCACTGAATCTCGTGGACGTCATTCAGGCGTTCGTCGTAATATCGCGCCTGGTCACGGCGAGCCGCGAGCATGGCATCGAGTCGCCCGAGTTGCACCAATCCAATGGCCGCTTGAATGTCGGTCATCCGATAGTTGTAACCGACTTCGAAGTATTCCTGCTGCAATCGGCCTTTGGCATGGTGCCGATCGAGATCCGAGATGGAAGCCCCCGTGGCTCGCAGGCACCGAGCACGCTCCGCCTGAGCGGGCGACGCGGTCAGGAGCATCCCGCCCTCGCCCGTGGTAATGATCTTCCGCGGATGAAAGCTAAATGCCGTCGGGTGACCACGAGCACCGAGAAATTGCCCCTGGTACTTCGCCCCGAAAGACGTGGCGGCATCCTCGACGATCGTCAGGCAGTGCTTCTCCGCGATTCTCTCGAAAACACCGATCGGAGCGGGCAGGCCGATCTGATGCACGACCATGATCGCCCGTGTCCGCGACGTGATTGCGGACTCCGTTGAAGCCGGATCGAGGTTGAACGTGTTCGGGTCTACATCAGCGAAAACCGGCACGGCTCCCGCGTGACAAATGGCATTCGCTGTCGCCATGCACGTCGTCGCCGGGCAGACGACTTCATCCCCAGCCTGAATACCTGCAACGACAAGGCCAAGGTGAAGGCTGGTGGTTGCTGCGTTCGTGGCAACGGCATGGGCGGCGCCGAATCGTGCCGCGACCGCCTTCTCGAACTCCGCGACGACCGGCCCTTGCGTCACCCACCCGGAGAGAATGACGCGGCGGGCGGCCTCAGCCTCGGCTTCGCCCAGCCACGGTTTTAGAAGCGGAATGTGATCGTCAAACAACTGCACGAATATCACTCCCCTACATCAGCTTCGGCCAGTCCGCATCCGGCGCTACGGGCCGGATCGCCTTCGCCGGCGTGCCGTAGGCAACGACTCCGGCGGGGACGTCACGCGTCACCACGGAACCCGCTCCGACAATGGCTCCGTCTCCGACCACGACGCGCGGACAAAGCACGGCACCAACTCCGATAAACGCGCCGCGGCCAATCATGACTCGGCCGCCCATGACCACGCCGGGCGACAGCGAGGCGCCATCGCCAATCACACAATCGTGCTCGACCACGATTCGCGTGTTGAGAATGACGTGAGAACCGATCGCGGCCCCCGTGTTCACGATGACGCCGGCCATGATCGCTGTTCCGTCGCACACCATGGCCGACGTTGCGATTGTCGCCGCCGGATGGACCGCGACACCGAAACGAACGCCGCTCTCCGCCAACTCGCCGGCCACGCGAAGCCGAGTGTCGTTGCGGCCGATGGCGACGATCGCCCGCCACTCGCACGGATCAATTTCACGCAGCCAATCGCGGCCATAAACCCTTAGGCCCGCGTCGAGTCGTCCAACCCGCGACCGATTATCGTCAATGCTTACCGAGTCACGAATTCCCGCGGCGCGCAAAAGGTCGAGCGTGACCCGGCCCTGGGCGCCGGCGCCGAAAACGAACCATCGCGCCGGCTCGGTCATACCGTCGCCCCCGCCGGATCGAGCTGGAAGGCCTCGAACAACCCCGCCACGACTTGATCTTGTTCGGAGCCGGTTAGCTCCGGGTAAAGTGGGATCAACAGCGAATGATCGCTGGCCCATTCCGTGACGGGCAACCGGACACGGCACCCGCGATTGCGATAGGCAGGCTCACGATGAGCCGTCATCACGCCCGGCTTGCTCGCGACGCCACGTTCAAGCAGATATTGGATAATCGCGTCGCGCGTCAATGGACTCTCGGGGCTGACACGGACGGCGTACGACTGGTAATTCGGCTCGACGTCATCTGGCGTGACGGGGCCATCGAGCCACGGGTGATCCTGCAAGGCCGCAGAATATCGAGCCGCCAACTCGCGACGGCGATGGACAATGGCATCAAGCCGCTTCATCTGAGCGATGCCGATGGCTGCCTGAAGGTCGGTCATGCGATAGTTGAAGCCGACTTCCTGATATTGCTCAATGACCAGCCGTCGAGCGCCGTGACGAGCCGTGTCCGGCAAGGTCATGCCATGTTGGCGCAACAACCTTAATCTGACGGCCATCGCTTCGTCGTTGGTTAGAATCATGCCGCCCTCACCCGTGCAAATAACCTTGCGAGGGTGAAACGAGAAACAGACCAGTTCGGAGTGACCGCCGATGGGCCGGCCCCGATACCGCGATCCGATGGCACAAGCAGCGTCCTCAACAACGTGGATCCCGCGAGGTTTGGCGATCGCGTGGAAGGCGTCAATTTCGGCCGGCAGGCCGAGTTGATGCACCGGCATGATGGCGCGGGTTCGCGGCGTGATCGCGTCCTCGGCAGACTTTGGGTCGAGATTAAACGTCGCCGGATCGACCTCGGCGAAAACCGGCTCGGCGCCGCAGTGAATCACCGCGTTTGCCGTCGCGATGAAGCTCATGGACGGGACAATTACCTCGTCGCCCGGCCCGATTCCGAGCGTGTGCAAGCTCAGGTGAAGCGCGGTGGTGCAATTGCTGACGGCGACGGCATGTCGAGCGCCGCAATAGTCGGCAACGACGCGTTCGAATTCCGCGACGCGAGGCCCTTGCGTCAGCCAGCCGCTCGCCACGACGCCGGCCAGCTCGGCGACTTCGGCGTCACCGACCGACGGTTTGGTAATGGGGATCATAATGGCTCCGTTGTTGGCGCTCCAGTACCGCGGCCCGCCACGACACAAGCCGGCCGAGACCATCTTCCAGGCTGGTCTTGGCCTCGAATCCAAGCAATCGCCGCGCCTTCTCGGTCGCGGCCAACCGACGCGGCACGGGGTTTACCTTTCGCTCCGGCAGGAACTCAGGCTCGACATCGTTTCGTCCCGTGACTTTCAAAAGTGTGTGCAACAGTTGCAAGAGACTCGTTTCGGTGCCGGACGCGACGTTGAAGACCTCGTCGGCCACGTCGCTGCGCGCCGCGAGGATATTGGCACGGGCGACGTCCTCGACAAACACGAAATCCATCGTCTGAAGGCCGTCGCCAAAAATCTTCGGGCGCGTGCCGGCGTCAAGGCAGTCGAGCCACCGAATCAGCACTTCGGTGTACTTTCCAAAGGCGTCCATGCGTGGCCCGTAGACGTTGAAGTATCGCAGCGCCACATAGGGTAGGCCCGTCATGTCGTGGACCGCACGATACTGAGCCTCATTGGCAATCTTCGCGGCGCCATAGAGGGTGCGGTTGTTGCTGAGGTGGTGGGTTTCGTCGGTCGGAAACCGGTCCGCCATGCCGTAGACCGAAGCCGAACTTGCGGCGATCAGCCTGCCGACGCCAGCCTGCACGGCCGCCTCAACAACGTTGAAAGTGCCATCGACCAAAACTTCTTGACACTCGCGCCATTGCTCGGCGCAAGCAGTGATGCGGATAGCCGCCTGATGAAACACCAGGTCCACCCCCTCAAAGTGCGGCCGGATGGCGTCGAAGTCCCGGATGTCGGCTCGAACCAACTCCACGTCGCCATGTTCCATCGCCCATTCGAGGTTCAACATTGTGCCGCGCGTCAGATTGTCGAGGACAATGACCCGCCGGACGTGTTCGTCGCGAATGAGCAAGTCGGTGATCGTGGATCCGATCAGTCCGCATCCCCCGGTAACGAGAATCGTCTTGCCACGAAGGTCCATCGCAACTCCTCCTAATTTCGAGCCGCCCGAGCGTGAAGCCTTGCGGGAACTCCGGCGACGACCGAGCCATCCGGGACATCGTGCGTGACGACCGCGCCGGCGCCGATAAGGGCGCCCTCGCCAATGGTCACGCCGCACATGATGATCGCCCCCGAACCAATCGACGCGCGCCGCCTGACTCGCGTGGGAATCATCTGCCAATCGGCCTCGGACTGAAGTGCGCCGTCATCCGCGGTTGCTCGAGGATAGCGGTCATTGATGAACATGACTCCATGGCCGATGAAGACCTCGTCCTCGATGGTCACACCCTCGCAAATGAAAGTGTGGCTACTGATCTTGCATCGGCGCCCGACCACGGCGTTTTTCTGAATCTCGACAAAGGTGCCGATCCGGGTGCCGTCGCCGATGGAACAGCCATAGAGGTTGACGAAGGCGAAGATGTGGACGCCATCGCCGAGTTTCACATCCGCGGCAATCCGCGTGAAATCCGGGGCGCTCATAGGGTGATTCGCCCTCCTTGCGCCTTGATGCTTCGCTGGGCCGCCTCCAGGATGCGCACAACGCGAAGACCTGCGGCGCCATCGGTCAGCGGCGTCGTTCCGTCCTCGACACAATCCAGAAAGTGCCTCGCGACACTCTGAAGGGGTTCCGAACGTGGGATGTGCGGCGCCCACACGTCACCGGTGCGGTATTCGATCTGGAAGCGCCGCCGATCCTCCGCGTCGTCGTGATGCACGTTCACGCCCGCACTATAGATTCGCACCGGCTCTTCGGGATAAAGGTCGTTGAAAATAATGCTTCGCTGGCTACCGGCCACGAGCATATGGCGGATCTTCACCGGCGACAGCCAATTCACGTGGATATTGGCGATCAGCCCCTCGCCGAAGTCAAGGTTGAGATAAGCGACGTCTTCTTGGTCGCGCGTGGCGTGGACCGCCCCGAACGTGGCGACGCTCCGCGGCATTCGGCCGACCAGATACTCGATAATGGACAGGTCATGCGGCGCCAGGTCCCAGACGACATTGACGTCGCGCCGGAACAGGCCGAGGTTGATTCGAACGCTGTCGATAAAGAACAACTGGCCAAGGTCCCCGCTGTCAATCAGCTCGCGCATTTTCTGAACCGCCGGGCTGAAAACGTAGACGTGATCGACCATCAGCACCAAGCCTTGTCGCTTGGCAAGATCGATCAGTTCCGCGGCATCGTCGCTGTTTGTGGTTAACGGCTTTTCGACAAGGACCGACTTACCTGCGAGGAGTGCGTTTTTTGCGAGTTCGTAATGGGTATGGGCCGGCGTCGCGATGGCAACCGCGCTGATTTCGGGATTGGCGAAGACGGCATCGGGAGACGTCGTTGTCTGGATCGATGGATAGGCACGAGCGATGGCGGCGACCTGTTTCGGGTCGGCGTCACAGCACATTCGCAACGGATGGCCGGGCAGATTATGGAAATTGCGAACCAGCAATGGGCCCCAATATCCAAGACCGATGACTGCGACGCCCTTCATGTGCGGGGCCTCATGGCGTAACAAGGTCGTTGCAGCGCGCGTGCGCCACGGGAGCGAGCATGCCTATGCTGTCGCCTCAGGTTCTTTCACACCCAAAACGTAGGTCACAATGAGGGGTCATGCAAATGAGACAGGGGCTGGCTTTTCCCTCGAAACGTTGCGGTGATGGCTCAGCGGCGCTCGTAGCGGTTGCCCGGCAATCGACGGACGAGCTTCTTCATTTCGAGCATCATCAGAATAACGTTCATCCGGGCGACGGCGATGCCGGTGGATTGAATCAACTCGTCGATGGGGCGAGGGGCACTTTCGAGGAGGCTCCAGACTCGGCGCTGATCGTCATCCAATTCAGGCGGCGGTAATGCCGGGGCAGGCTCACCCGCAGGAGAAATCGGCGGCGCAACGGGCGCCGGCGACTGGATGCCGTTGAGGTCTTCCAGCAAGTCGTCGGCACTGCGAACCAACCTGGCTCCTTCCCTGAGCAGCATCAGACAACCGGCACTCGAATCGGCATCAGCCGGCCCAGGCACGGCGAAAACGTCTCGGCCCTGTTCACCGGCCGTTCGAGCGGTGATCATCGCGCCGCTTCGCCGGTCGCCCTCGACGACGACCACGCCCCGACACAACCCGCTGATAATTCGATTCCGAGCGGGAAACATCCCCGGCTGGGGCATCACCGACATAGGCGTCTCGGTCATCAGGCAGCCCTGATGTTCAACCTGACGTGCGAGGTCGATATTCTGCGGTGGGTAAATTCGGCTCAAGCCGCCGGCAAGCACGGCGATGGTACGGCCCCCGGCATCGAGGGCGGCTCGATGCGCGGCGGTATCAATGCCCAGCGCCAAGCCGCTGACGATGGTCCAACCGGCCCGAGCCAAACCTCCGGCGATGTTCTCGGTCATGCGCCGGCCATACGCGGTGGCCCGGCGGGTGCCTACGATGGCTATCATTTTGTGCTCACCCGGCACGAGCGTCCCTCGGCAATAGAGCAGCGGCGGCGCGTCGCTGATTTGCCCCAACGCTTGCGGGTAGTCCGGTGCATTTCGCGGAAGCAGCCAGACCTGATGCTCCTCAAGAGCCGCCAGTTCCGACTGGAGATCAAGGGTCCTCAGAGACTCGACAAATTGCCGCGCCAATCGATCGCCAATGTGAGGTACTTGGCGAAAATCATCTTCACCGGCCCGGCGAATTTCGGAAGCTGAACCGAATCGGGCGAGCAACGCCGCGGTGGTCTTCGGCCCCATACCCGGCACCAGAGTGAGCGCCAACAGATCGATCAGGTGATCGGGAATCGGTTCCGGCATGTTGTTCACTTTCAATACTTCGCCGCGTTGTGGAAGCAGGTTGCAGGCCATTGCATAAACGTTGGGGACCCCGACCGATCGAAAATCGCTCGGTTGCCCTTCCCCCCTGGCCCGCGCATCGGGTAGGATTCCCGTTTTCCGTAGCGCTAGATCGTACCGTGGCAAGGAGGCCGCGCCCATGAGTTCGTGGCGAAATTGGTGGAATGCGACCCATGACGAAGTCACTGACGTCATCGACCGGATTCCCGATCAGTGGCTTCGCCCGGCCATTTTCTTCGCCAGCGCCCTGAGTCTCTTCGCGGAAATGGTGCTTGTGCGCTGGCACGGCACCTGCTTTCATGCGTTCGCCATTTTCAAAAATGTCAGCCTGTTGTCATGTTTCCTCGGCCTGGGGATCGGGTTCGGCATTGCGAAACGCCGGCAGATGGCCCTGGCTGCGGTGCTTCCGCTCTTAGCCGTTCAAGTGTTGTTGTTCGGATTGCTCTCGATCACCAACCTGGGCGGCCGGCGCATCAATCCAGTCGCGGAGCAACTCGTGATGGGCACGCTCGGCGACAAATGGTCGGTTTGGAGCGCCATCGAGGGGAACGCGTTCTTGGCGCTCGTTTTTGTGTTGAACGCGGTCATGTTTGTTCCGATGGGCCAGTTGGCGGGCCGGCTCATGTCGCGCGTGCCCAGCGGCTCCGGCTACTCGCTTAATCTGCTCGGTGGTTTGGCCGGGATCGCGGCGTTTTTTGGGTTGTCTCTATTGTGGACCGGTCCGGCGGTATGGCTGGGGATGTTGGCCTTGCTGCTGGCTCCGTTTCTGCTCGGTGGGCGCCGCACGGCCACAGTCAGCACGGCCTCTGTCGCCATCATTCTGATCGCCGTCGGATTATCGGAGCGACCCGTTGATCGGCGTTACTATTCGCCGTATCAAGTGATCGCCCTGCGGCTGCCCAATCGAAACGACCGCCTGCCGACGCCGACGATTCAGGTCAATCACTGCTTCTATCAAGACGTGTTCGACTGTTCCCCGTCTGCGGTGGCCGCCAGCGCGCGAAACGCGACGGCCGCCCGATACTACAACTTCCCGTTTGAGCTTCGTCCGCAACCCGGCGAGGTCTGCGTCGTCGGCGCGGGCACCGGTAACGACGTAGCCGCGGCGCTCCGAGCCGGCGCTCGCACGGTAACCGCGGTTGAAATTGACCCCGCGATTCTGTTTCTCGGACGACATATTCACCCCGAACGACCCTACGCCGACGCGAGAGTCACGCCCGTCGTCAACGACGCCCGGTCATTCTTTCGCCAGACTGACCAACGATTCGACACAATCATTTACGGGCTATTGGATAGTCACACGAATCTTGGATCGATGGCCAACGTTCGCATCGATAGTTTTGTGTACACCGTTGAGGGTTTTCGCGACGCGGCTCGGCGACTCTCTTCCGATGGCGTTTTGATCGTCTCGTATCTCTTGCTTGATCCGTTGCAGGGCGACCGGATGTACTCAATGCTTGCGGAGGCCTTTCCGGGTGTGACGCCGCGAGCCTTTGCGAATCTCCATGGCGGGACGACGTTCGTTACGGGGCCGGGCCTTGATCGGCTTCCGGCACGGGTCGCGACCGCCAACGAAATCACGGCTGACTACAGCGACGCGCCGAGCCGGGTCGAAGTTGCCACCGACAATTGGCCGTTTTTCTACATGAAAGAGCGTACCTACCCGCTGACCTACCTCGTCATGCTGGCGGTGTTGCTGGCGTTGTCGGCATGGCTGGTTCGGCGCTATGCCGGGGCACCGACGCTCACGACGGCCCGGGGCGGAACAGCGTTTTTCCTCGGGGCCGGATTCATGCTCGTCGAGACCAAGGTCATTACCGAATTGGGCCTAGTCTTCGGAAATACCTGGTCTGTCGTCGCCATTGCCGTCGGCGGAATCTTGCTGATGGCTTACTTGGCGAATCGCTGGGTGATGAAACGCGGACCGGTCGGCGGTCGACTGGCCTTCGGCCTGCTCGCCGCGAGCCTCATGCTCGGTTGGGGTCTGACGCGCCTGCCGGATGCCGCCGCCGTAATTCCGCTACCGAAACTGGTTTTCCTCTTCGTTCTGACATTGCCCTTGTTCTGTGCCGGTTTGATCTTTTCCGGCGAGTTGTCGCGGAGCGGGTCGATTGGTGAGACGCTCAGCGCCAATCTTTTCGGGGCCATGCTCGGCGGCTTCCTCGAATACAACGCGATGTACTTCGGCTACAGCAGCCTGTATCCGTTGGGTCTGGCGCTCTACGCGATGGCCTTCATTTGCGCGGGTGATTCCAAAGCCGGCCGCCTCGATGGTGACCCGATCGTCGAGGCAACACATATCGACGTATTTGATGATGTCGTGCCCGAAGGGATGGCCGACCGATTCGCGAGCCGAACCAACCGGATGCTGCCGAAGAAATGATTGATCAACCCACGACCCGCACCAATCCGTGGCCGGATCGGCTATGGCTGGTCCTTGTGGCGAGTCTGTCCTCGCTTCTTTCCGTGTCCGGCGCCTCGCGCCTCAGCGCGACCTTTGATGAGCCCGTCTATCTTGAGCGCGGGCTTCATTTCTGGCGGACGGGCAGCCATTTGCCGTTGCTGCGATCCGGGACGATGCCGTTGCCCCCGGACGTGCAGACGTTGCCCCTGTATATCTGGGAACGCTGGCGCGGCGAGGCATTCGAGTTCCCGCGCGACATCGCCATCTGCCTCCCGGTAGCCCGCGCCGGAACGCTCGTCTTCTGGTGGATTCTGTTGATCTATGGCTTTCGGCTGGCGTCAAGCCTCGGTGGGCCATGGGCGGGGCGCCTGGCCGTTGCGCTGATGGCCTTCGAGCCGAGCATGATGACCCACGCCGGCTTGGCGACCACGGACATCGCCGTCGCTTCGTGCGTCGTGGCGCTCGTTTACCATTACCGCGCGGGTCGTGAGGATCCGGCGGCCGGTTGGCGTCGCCGCGTCGGTTGGCCGATGATTTGGTACGCTGCCGCCATTCTCGCCAAGGCGTCCGGGCTGGTCTTTGGCATCTTCTGTTTCGCAGTCATGGAATGGGAGCGCCTCTATCGCATCGGGGCGCTGAAACCGCCGCCGGGCACCGGTTGGCTTCGCAATTCATGGCGGCAGTTCGTCCCCTACCGTCGCGATCTCCGCTGGATCATGTTCGGCGGGTTGGCTCTTACCTTCATCTATTGCGGCTGCGACTGGCAGGCGGATCCTTCGTTTATCAAGGAGGCCAAGAAACTGCCCGAAGGGCCTCTGCGTGACGCCAGCGTTTGGGTGGCCGAACATCTGAAAATCTTCGGCAACGCGGGTCAGGGAATCGGCTATCAGATTCAGCACAACTTCCGCGGGCACGGGTCGTATCTACTCGGCGTGGAGTCGCCTCGCTATCTCCGCTACTACTTCTTCGTTGTAACATCGATTAAACTGACGGTCCCTTTGTTGTTGGCACCGATCATGGTCACCCTTGTCCGTCCGCGGTTGCTCCTCAACGGAGTGCTCATCTCGGTGGCAGTGCTGATGGTCTACAGCGTGACGTTTCGAGTTCAGATTGGTATTCGGATGATCTTTCCAATCGTGGCATTGTTCATCACGGGCATCGCGCCAGCTCTGGTGTCGGCGGCCCGATCGGCTGACCGCATTCGCGGATTGGCAACCGCGGGCTATGCCGTGATAGCCGTTGCGTGGGCTGTCGCCGCCACGCTGGCCGTTTGGCCGCACGGAATCAGCTACGTCAATGCCCTGTGGGGAGGCACCACGGATGGGTACAAGCTCGTAAGTGAAGCGAACTACGACTGGGGCCAGGGACTACTCGAACTCCGCGGCTGGGCACAGACCCATCAGGTCGAATCGCTGCCGGTCTGGTATTTCGGCACGGACCCGCGAGTTCGCGAAAGGCCGTTGGAACTGCTAAAGTCCCCGGAAAGTGACGGGGAGATTCCGGCGCTCGTTAAGGGTCGATTCCTGGCGGTGAGTACAACACTCATCTACGGCCCGCCGAGTTCATTCCCTTCGCTCGACCGGCTCAAGAGCTTCATTCGAGAACGCCAACCCGTCGATCGGACGACGACGTTTCTGATCTATGATTTCACCCATGGCGTCGAACCCAACACAAGCTCGAACTCCTCGCCATCCACGAAACCAGCAGTTCCTGGATCGTAGACGCGGCGCCGGGCGTACAGTCGCGACTCCTCGATTCGATACTCGGCGTATGTCCACAGGCCGGTCTGGGTCGTGCTTCCACCGCAAATAATCGCGAATGGCGCGGCGGCGCCGGCAGGCAAATGATACGGCCGGTGCCGGTGGCCGTGCAACCATAAGCAGACACCTCCCTCGGATGCGATGCGGATTAGCTCACGATCATCACGAAGACGCCGCCACGAATGCTCTCGCTGCCCATTGGCCAGCGCAACGGGGTAATGCGTAACGAGGATTCGCGGGCCGGGCGCCAACGACGCCAACAGCCGTTGCAATCGATCACGTTGTGCGGCCCCCACTCGGCCGCGAGCATCCCAAGTGGCGAGGTTGAAGGTGCTGGAATTGACGCCGATCAACCAGACCGGGCCGGCACGACGGGCGAAGGGATACGTTTGCGAATCGACTCGCTCCCCTTGCTGCCATGGCGCGAAATACGACTCGAATAGCCCGCGTCGAGCGGCGGTGCGCACATAGACGTCGTGGTTGCCCGGCACGGCGAAGCCCGGCGGCATTTGGGGATCGCCGACACCCAAGGCTCGCGCCGCCCGGTCGAACTCGGCTTCAAACGCCAGAGCGGTGGCATCCCCGGAAAAGACGACGTGATCCGGTTGTCGTTGACGTAACTCGGCGGTTAACGCCTTGAGGATCTTGGGTCCGCGACGAAACCGATAGCCACGGCCGAGGAATCGCAGGTTAAGCCAGCCTGTGACCCGCTTGGTGACCAAGTCGCCGGCTCGCCACCCGAGCGGCCGAGTCGTTAGGTGAATGTCGCTTACATGGGCAAGGCGAATGCTTTGGGACATGATCTTGGCGTGGTTCCTGGCCGACTCGATGGACCGATCCGCATTGTCTCCGTAAAATCTCTGCGCCGGCGCCGACTCGCCGCCGCATTGCACTACCGTGAGGATGTTGTATCCATGCCGAAGATCACAATCGTCAACGAGAAGAGAGAAATTGATGTTGCCGCGGGCACCGTTCTTCGCCGGGCGTTGCTCGACGCCGGCATAGAGACCCACGCGGTCCTCGGGCCGGCGTTTGGGCTGCTCGATAAACCCGTGAAATATCTGAACTGCCACGGGCTGGGTATGTGCGGCACCTGCAAGGTGTTGGTCAAGAAAGGCATGGAGAACCTCAGCTCGAAATCGCTCTTGGAAACCGTCAACTTCACGCTGCACCCGGTGACTTCGTTTGCCGTCATTGGCCACGAAGACGAAATGCGCTTGTCGTGTCAGACAATCGTTGAAGGCGACGTCACCATCGAGACTCGGCCCGCGTTCAATATCAGCGGCGAGAATTTTTGGGCGAAGCCGTACCCGAACAAGTAACGCCGATCCCGGTACCGTTCCATGACGCGATTCGATTTCGCCGGCAAAACGGTCCTCGTTACCGGTAGCTCACGCGGGATGGGAGCCTCCATCCTCGACGCGTTCGCCCGAGCCGGCGCGACGAGCCTGCTTCACTATTTCGCCGATGTCAATGGCCAGAATCGCAAGGACGCGGAGTCGACGGCGGAGGCCATTCGCGGCGCCGGTGGAATCGTCTATTTGCTCGACGCCGATGTCCGCGATCCCGCCGCCGTCGAATCACTGATGAATCGGATTCGCGATGCTCACGGCGGCCTGGATATCCTCGTCAACAATGCTGGTATTCTCCGCGATCGCACCGTGAAAAAGATGACGCTGGACGAATGGGACAGCGTTTTGCAAACCAACCTCGACGGTGTGTTTTACTGCTCCAAGTTTGGAGCCGAGGTCATGCGCGATGGCGGCCGAATCGTCAACGTGTCGTCGATCTCCGGCGTCGTCGGGTTTCACGGGCAGGCGAACTATGCCTCGGCAAAGGCCGGCGTGATTGCCTTGACCAAGGTGATGTCGAAGGAGCTTGCCCGCCGCGGGATCACGGTGAACGCGGTCGCTCCGGGAGTGATTCGAACGCCGATGCTCGACGGCATGCGACCCGAAGTGTTGGCCGAATACGAGAAGCAGATTCCGGTCGGGCGCGTTGGCCGGCCCGAAGACGTCTCCCATGCCGTTCTGTTCCTGGCCTCGCCGGAGAGCGGCTACATCTCCGGAGCCACGTTGCCCATCACCGGCGGCTGGTTCTAACAACGGGCGCTTCCTCGGGCCGTTGCCACATTCCGCACGTTCATGAAGCAACTCATCATCATCGTCAGGCCGTTCGTCGCGAAAGCGGTGCTGGAGGCCATCGCCGAGTTGGACGTTGCCGCATGTGCCGTTCGAGACGCCAAAGGTTACGGGCGACAGAAGAACTATTTGGAGCGCTACGCCGGCGAGGAGTTCTCCCTGGTGTTTTTGCCCAAGGTCGAAATCTCGGTCTGGGTCAGTCGCGATCAAGCGGAGACCGTGGCGGAGAAACTCGTCAAGGTCGCTCGCACCGGCCGCATCGGCGACGGCAAGGTCCTGGTTCTCGACATGGCTTGGCCCGACCCGATAGAATTTTAGCCAACCCATTCGGCGTTTTCGACAACGGCGACCTCCCAAAAATACAAGCGCGGGTTCACCCCAGTTCGCAAGGTTGTGTCGTTTAACGCACGGGTCGCCTTTGCCGGGCGGCCATCGGAAAAAGTTGCTATCCAATTGTAAGAAAGGTTCTGGTAGATTCGCAGCGTTGATCGGCGGATCGGAATCGCTACGGATGGCGTTCCGGCGCTGGCGGCAAGTTCACGGCATGGAGGCCGGCACGTGGCACGTCCCTGGTGCTTGCGGCACAAGCTGCTGCTCGGGCTGGTCCTTGTCGTCGGAGCCATCGCGGCGCTGCTCCTGGGTACGCTTCAGGGCTTGTCGTCATACGTCGCCACGATGAAGACCGCTGACAGCAAGCTCAGCGAGTTGCAGGCCGTTGAGGAATTACAGATTGTGGTCACGGGTCTGGGCGCGCCGCTGGATGGCCCGGTCCCGGTTGATGAACCCGCAAGAATCCGTTCGCAATTGCAGCTCGTTCATTCCAAGGTCGATGCGTACCAGGCACGATTCGAAGACACCCTTCGCCGTCGCCGAGACCCGGATAATGGCTTTCAGGAAAGCCGGCTTCTGGAAGACATGGCCCATTGGCTCGAGAAATTCGACCAAGCCTTCGCCGAAGCCCTGCAACCCAAGGTCGTCGATCCCTCGTCGCCAAGGTCGCTTTCCGATGATCCGAAACTCAAGGCCGCTCACGGCAAACTCACGATGATTACCGATGAGCTTCGCCGCGCCATTTACGACGACATGTATCGGCGAATCTCGCTGGCCAAGGCCGACCAGCGACGCAGCACAACCATCGTCATCAGTTGCGGGTTCGTCGCGGTGCTCCTCGTCACCGGCATCCTGTATTTCTTTTATGGATGGGTTTTCTTTCCCATTCGCCGGTTGCAATTGGGCGTTGAGCATCTGGCGCGCGGCGACTTCGATCATCGCATTCAGCTCAAGACCGGCGACGAGTTACAGGTCTTGGCCGACGCCTTCGACACCATGACGGCTCGAATCCAGGCGACTTACAAAGACCTCGCTCGGCAAGTAAACGAGCGAAGCCGGCAACTGGTGCGATCCGAGAAACTCGTCAGCGTCGGCTACCTGGCCGCCGGCGTCGCCCATGAAATCAATAACCCGCTGGCCAGTATTGCCTTTTGTGCCGAAGGCTTGGAACGGCGTCTGGACGAGTTACTCGCCGGTCGCCCTCAGAACGAGACCGATGCCGTTCGCAAATACGTCGGCATGATTCAGCAAGAGGCATTCCGCTGCAAGGGTATCACTCAACGCTTGCTTGAGTTCAGCCGGGTCGGCGAACGGCGCGAGCCAATCGACCTGACGGAGCTGGTCAAGTCGGTCCTGGAGGTCGCCCAGCATCTGCCGGTCTGCCGCGGAAAGCGGATCGTCTTCCAGCCTTACGCCCATGTGGTGGCGTTCGTGAATGGTCCCGACTTGAATTCGGTGATTCTGAATCTGGTCGTGAACGCCTTGGAGAGTATGGACGAAAACGGCGTGCTGACGATCACGTTGCAACCGCGCGGGTCATCGGCAGAGCTGGTATTCAACGACACGGGCTGCGGCATGACGGCCGAAGTGCTGGAGAACATCTTCGAGCCGTTTTACACACGCAGTCGCACGGGAAAGGGTACGGGTCTGGGGCTGTTTATCAGCCATCAGATTATCACGCAACACAACGGAACGATCGAAGTCGAGAGCGCCGGTCCGGGGCGAGGCAGCACTTTCCGGGTGCGAGTGCCATTGCAACCGGCTGAAGGATCGGCGGCGGATGGGGTTGGCGCTCTAACCTATCACCCGCCGGCCGATGCCGTCGCACCGAACGCTCAGGAGGAGAGACGTGGGCGCACCGCCGCATAAAGCCTTGCGAGTCCTGTTTGTTGACGACGAGCAATCGCTGCAGGAATTCATGCGCATCGAATTGCCCGCGTTAGGGCATGAGGTCACCGTCTGCCCCGACGGGCCGACCGCCTTGCGCGTGTTGCAGGAGCAGACCTTCGACGCGGCCATCCTCGACCTGCAAATGCCCGGCATGACCGGTATCGAAGTCTTGCATCGGCTCAAACAGATGGCGCCCGACACCGAGGCGATCATTCAGACCGGTTACGCCAGCCAGGACACCGCCGTCGAGGCTCTGCGACTCGGCGCCTTCGATTACATTACCAAGCCGTGCAAGCTCGCCGAGATCGAGGCGATCCTGCATCGAATCGCCGAGAAACGCGAGCTGACGAACAAGGCCCTCGCCTTGGAAAATCGAGTCCAAGCCGCCGAGGGGCCGAGCGTCTTGATCGGCGACTCACCCGCGATGGCCGCCGTCCACCGGCTCATCATGACCGTCGCCCCGACCGATTCGACGGTGTTAATTCTCGGCGAGACCGGCACCGGCAAGGAACTGGTCGCCCGCATGATCTATCTCAATAGCCACCGAGCGGGCGGGCCGTTTGTGCCCGTCAATTGTGGCGCCTTCAACGAGAATCTGGTCGAGAGCGAGTTGTTCGGTCATCGCAAAGGCGTCTTCACCGGCGCCGACCGCGACCGCAAGGGTCTCTTCGAGGTGGCCAACGGCGGCACTTTGTTCCTCGACGAGACCGGCGAGTTGAACAAGAACATTCAGGTGAAACTCCTAAGGTTCCTCGAATCGGGCGAGATCCGGCGTCTTGGCGACAATGAGCCGTTCCGCACCGACGTCCGCGTCTTGTGCGCCACGAATCGAGACCTGCGCGAGATGGTGGCCCACGACCAGTTCCGCGAGGACCTTTACTTCCGCATCAACACCTTCGAGATTCGCCTACCGCCACTGCGGGAACGGCGTACTGATATTCCGTCGTTGGCTCGTCACCTTCTGGCCCGAGCGGCGCGTAGGCCGCTCGATCAGGTGCGCGATCTGATCACGTCCGGCGCGATTGATACCCTCGCGAATTATGATTGGCCGGGAAACGTCCGCGAACTGGCGAACGCGATGGAGTATGCGTACATCGTCGCCGGTGGGCAGCCGATCCGCTCCGAGCATTTGCCGTCGCACGTCCGCGTCGGCCCGCGTCCAGTCCTGAACATGGTGCCGCCGCCAAGCGCCGCCGTCGCCGCCCCGGCACCCGCCGCCGCGCCGATTAATCGCGGCAGCCTTGCGGCGATCGAGATGGAGCACATTTTGCGCGTACTTGATAAGCACAACGGCAACAAGAAGGTCGCCGCCGAGGAACTCGGAATCAGTCTGAAGACGCTCTACAACAAGCTCAACAAATGGGAAGAAGAACGCCGCGCCGCCGCCGGGTGATCTATCGAACAGATCGACCGGCTCGCGGCAAGTGCGGTGCTTGTGGCCTCCATCGAGCGCCCATGACAATTCACGCGGTTCGACACCATCGCCTTTTTCAGGAGATTTCCGCAGCCAATTCGTTATCCTGCGAGATGATCCTAGCCAGGAGTTTGGCCCATGTCGCGATTTCGTCTACGCCGCGTGGTTCTACTTGTGTCGGCCGTTGCCTGTTTGGCCATCGGCGTCTAGTCGTTCGACGTGTTCTTGACGCTTTGAGGCTCGGCGTTGAGTTTATCTGCCTATGATCTCACCCGAAAGCGAACGCTGGCTTCAAGGCACGCCGGAAGATCGGGCGATGCGATGCCACTGACATGATCGATTATTCGTGATGGGTCGCGTTGGGGAATTCAGATGCGAACTTCCCAAGCGTAAAACGCAATAAGCAATAAGCCCAGGGCTGAAGATGCCCAGGGCAAGCCCAGGGCTGAAGATGCCCAGGGCAAGCCC
>CAZESP010000001.1:187863-193501 GCA_964515185.1 uncultured Alcaligenaceae bacterium | reverse complement strand
CAGGGCTGAAGATGCCCAGGGCAAGCCCAGGGCTGAAGATGCCCAGGGCAAGCCCTGGGCTATGTTTTTTTTACTTGGCGGGGGCGGTCTTTTTCGCGTTGAGCTTACGGGCGGTGCGCGACTTCAACCGGGCAGCCTTGTTGGGGTGGATCACGCCCTTGGCGCCGGCTTTATCGACGCGCTTGGCGACGGCCTTCAACTCTTCGGTGGCCTGCTCGGCGGTGCCCGTCTTCACCACGTCGAGATACTTCTTGAGCTGGTTTTTCAGCACCTTCTTGGCGGCGCGGTTGCGGACGCGGCGTTTCTCGCTCTGCCGACTTCGCTTCTTGGCGCTTTCCGTATGGGGCATCGTCGTCCTCTCAGGTCAGATCAGAGTTTGGGGTATTAGGTCAGGTCACCGACACGGTAACGGATGAACTTGGAGGCGACCACGCCGGCCGACTTCAGGACGTCCTTCACGGCCTTCTTGCCATACTTCATCTGGTTGGCAATCGGCTGCTCGGTGAGCACGTTTTCTTCGAGCCAGGTTCGGAACCGGCCCTCGGCAATCTTATCGATAACGCCAGGGGGCTTGCCGGCGGCCTGCTCGTTGGCTTGCTGCTTGGCAAAGGCTTTTTCGCGATCGGCAACTTCGGCGGGCACGTCGCCAGGCTTCAGATACGCCGGCTGCAACGCCGCGATGTGGGCGCAGACATCTCGCAAGGCCACCGGGTCGGCCTTATCGGCGCCGGTGACGACGAGCATCACGCCGACGGTGCCGTCGTGATGACAATACTCGCCCAAGACCCCGGTCTGGCGGCTGAATCGCTTGATCGTCATGTTCTCGCGAATCAGGCCAATCGCCTCGTCGATCCGTTGCTTGACGGTCTTGGCCCCGTCGAACGATTGGGCAAGCATCTCGTCAACGGTCGCGGGGTTGTTGGTCGCGACGTGTTTTGCGAGTTCGTTGGCAAGCTGAACAAAAGCGTCCGCCTTCACGACCATCGGGCTTTCACAGCGAAGCTCGATGATGGCTCCGACGTTTTGGGCCGGGTCGATGTAGGCAGCGATGCGGCCTTCGGCGGTCTCGCGATCGCCGCGTTTGATGCTAACCTTGGCGTTCTTCTCGCGTAGGATCTGGATGGCCTTGTCCATGTCGCCATTGGCTTCGGTGAGCGCGGCCTTGCAATCCATCATGGGCAGATTGGTTCGGTCTCGCAGCTCTTTGACCATCGCGGCGCTAATCTGGCTCATACTCGTCAGGCTCCAACATCAAGGGGGCATAATGCGACTCGCCGGCGCCCCGGCGACAAAGGCGCGGGGGCCAGCGAGAGGAAGACCCGGTCTTGGGGTCAGGGGTTCGGCGTGCCGACCGGGGCGGGTCGGGGGCGCGGGCCGGCTTGATCGGGCGGGACCGCGGCGCGGCCTTCCATCACCGACTCGGCCAGCTTCACCAGCATCAACTCGATCGAGCGGATGCTGTCGTCGTTTCCGGGGATGGGCAAATCAACCATGTCGGGGTCGGAATCCGTGTCGATCAGCGCGATCGTCGGAATCCCCATTCGGGCAGCTTCCTTGACGGCGATATGCTCGCGCTTCGGATCGATGACGATCAGCGCATCGGGCAACCGGTTCATGTCACGGATGCCTTGGAGGTTTCGCCGAATCTTGCTCAACTCACGGCTGAGCGTCGAGATCATCTTCTTGCTGTAGCGGCGAATCTCCGCCGACTCCGGGGCTTTGGTAATATCGAGCTTCCCCGCCTCATTCATCATCGACATGATGTGGGCGTTGACGTCGATACGAGCGGGGTTGTCGCTGGGCGCCAACCACATGGCTTCGAGTTCTTGCAATCGCTTCAGGCGATTGCGGATCGTGCGGTAATTGGTCAGGGTTCCCCCAAGCCATCGCTCGTTGACGTAGGGCATGCCGGCACGTTTGGCTTCGCGCTCGACGAGGTCTTTGGCCTGCCGTTTGGTTCCGACGAACAAAACGAGCTTGCCCGCGGCCGCCGTCTGCGACAGGAATCGCTGCGCCCGGAGCATGCCCCGGACGGTTTCGCGTAGGTCGATGATGTGGATGAGATTGCGTTTCCCGAAGATATACGGCCGCATCTTCGGATTCCAACGGCTGGCTCGATGTCCGAAATGGACACCCGCTTCAATAAGATCCTTGACTTGCACAATCGACACGCCCTGTCCTCCCGCCTTCAGCACGACAAACGAGTGTTATGGGATGCCATGGAACCACCTCCAATAACCGAAACCCTCGCGCAGTTTCGAGCAAGGGAAGATAGTCATCGTAGCAACTGCCCTAGGGGGGGTCAAACCGGTTTGACCGAAAAATTGAGCCTCCCTCGTTTCCGCGGCACTCTCCACCGGCTCCAGCGACGCTTCGACATGCCCTGCCGGAATCAACTCGCTGAGCCGAAATAAGGCTCGAAAGCTCACCATGACGGGACGAGTTTGTCCCAAGGCTGTTGCGTTTCGATAAGATTCGCCCTGCCCTTGAATCCTCGGCGCCCGACGATACTTCGGAGACCCGTGATGTCACTGTTTGACTGGCGCAGTCGCGAGCAACGGTTTTGGGACTGGTTCGCGAAGAATTCCGATCGCCTCCACGATTTCGACGAGGATAACCAAGAGGCCCTATTCGAAGAACTCGGCCGGCAACTGTCTAAGATCGAGCGAGGGCTGGTATTCGAGATCGGCCCGCCCAACGACGTGCGCGAGTTGTACATCAGCGCCGACGGTATCGAGGAGCGGTTTCCCGCGGTGGAGCGTCTTGTGGCCGCCGCCCCCAAGCTACCCAATTGGCAGATTGCCGCCTTCCGCCAGCCGGGTGATCCCGAGGCGACGATTTCGTTCGCCGACCAGAATTTGGGGGCCGACGATATCTGGTTCAAAGCACATCGTGGCGAGGGAAAAACAGACCTCGACCTTTATGTTCGCGGCATGGAGTCGCCCGAAGACGAGGCAATCG
This sequence comes from uncultured Alcaligenaceae bacterium, assembly GCA_964515185.1. Taxonomy (GTDB): domain Bacteria; phylum Planctomycetota; class Planctomycetia; order Gemmatales; family Gemmataceae; genus CAZESP01. Next base: position 190,540 of record CAZESP010000001.1, on the reverse strand, counting down.
GCGGAGCTGTATTTTTGCTGCTGGACAACTTGTTAGGCGAATACGTCGTGGCCAAGAAGATTGGCGGCATCGAGTGGCATCCGCTGCCGGCCGATCCCAAGGCCGTTGGATTGCGACCGTTCGTCGAGCTGCGCAAGGTATTCGGCATTCGCGATTAAGGCGATGACGAGTTGCCGAAGTATGAAAGATGCGCGGCGGTGCGTCTTAATGGGCGTTGTCGTGATCAAAACTCACCCGTGCCACGACGCGACCAGTAGGGCAATTGCGAGCCGCCGTCGATCGTCAGCGTACTCCCCGTAACGTAGTCGCTGGCTGGGTCCGCGAGGAACAACACGCCACGGGCAATTTCCTCGGGCTTGGCCATGCGGCCCCAGGGCAGGGTCGGGGCTGTTTGTTGCAGCACGTCGTCGCTGAAAAATTTGCGCTCGCCAGGCGTGTCGGTCCAACCCGGATGCACGATGTTCACCCGTATCCGGTGCTTCAATAATTCAACGGCGGCAGTGCGGGCCATGATGTCGTTGGCCGCCTTTGCCATGTTGTAGGCCATGCAACTTGGGATCGGCAGATGAGCGTGAGGCGAACTGACGATGATCATGCAACCGCCCTGGCCTTGTGGGATCATCACCTGGGCAGCGGCTCGGATGCAAAAATACGGGCCCCACATCGATACGTCGATCGTGCGGCGGAACCCCTTCATGTCGGCGAGATGAAACAGTTCGCGGTCGCTGTAGACGGCAGCGCAAACGACAACGTCGAGTCGGCCGAGGTCCGCGACGGTCCTGGCGACCATCGTTTCGACGGCGGTTTGATCGGAAATATCCACCGGGAACAGCAACGCTTTTCGGCCCATTTCGCGAATCTTGGCGGCGGCCGATTCGGCGGCATCGGGGAGCGAGTAATAGTTCATGGCCACGTCGGCGCCGGCTTCGGCAAGAGCGATCGCCGACGCCCGGCCGATGCCCGATGACGCCCCGGTCACCAGGGCGACCTTCCCCGAGAGAATCCCCATCGCCTGCCCCCGAAAAAAATGACGGGGACTGGGAGTCGCTCCCAATCCCCGCCCGTGGTTCCCGTCACGACATGCCGGTATCGAAATCCCGCGTGGGAGTTCGAGATAGCTTAATCGTCATCGTCGTCATCGTCATCGTCGTCGTCGTAGTCGCGACGCTTGCGCGCCAGGCCGGCTTTTTCCATCAAGGTTTGCGACGTCAGGTCTTCGGATTCGGAAAGCACGGCTTCCAGAGCGTTACGGCTATCGATCGGCAATTCGTACTGAATCGTGTAGTTTCGCTTGCCGATGGTGACGACGTCGCCGGGTCGCAACGGCCGGTATCGCAATCGCTGGCCGTTGACCTTGATGCCATTGGTGCTGTCGAGATCACGAATCACCCAGTAGCCATCGCGATAGGCTAATTCGCAATGCTTGGTGGAAATGTTTGGGAATCTGAGGCAGACGTCGCAAGACTCCCGCCGGCCGATCACAAGATTCGCGCGCTTCAACGGAATAGGGTCACCGCCGCCGTTCGGGATGAGTTCCCCGTTCGGTCCCAACATGAATTGACTCCTCGCCTCGAACCCGCCCGGTAAGATGGTATAGATTGACTCCGTCCGGGCGTAAGACAGATATTGCCTCTTTTGTTATACCCCAAGCCCTGTTCCAGGGGAATCGGATAGTCGGAAAAATGTCGCGAGACCGTGCCTATTACCCGTTCAGTCGATTTCTTCGAGAGCGCTTTGGCGGAATCGTTTGGCGCGTCGCGGTGGATGGCGGCTTTACCTGCCCCAATGTGGACGGCACGGTGACGACCGGCGGTTGCGTCTTTTGCGATAACGAAAGCTTCAGCCCATATCGACGAAGTGCCCGGCGGCCGGTGCGCGAGCAAGTCGCCCACGGGATCGCTGCCCTGAATCGGCGATACGGTGCCGAGCGATTTCTGGCCTATTTTCAAGCCGGAACCAATACCTATGCCCCATTGGAAAGATTGAAACGGCTCTACGACGAGGCGTTGGCGAATCCCGCGATCATTGGCCTGATTGTCGGCACCCGACCCGATTGCCTGCCCGATCCGGTTCTCGACCTACTCGCTCACTATGCCCGCAACCGTTGGGTTTGCCTGGAACTCGGCCTGCAGTCGATTCACGAGCGCTCATTGCAGTGGATGAACCGGGGGCATGGCGTGGATTCCTTTTTCGACGCCATCCGCCGGGCCAAGGGTCGCAATCTCGATTTGTGCGCTCATGTGATCCTCGGCCTGCCGGGCGAGTCGCGCCAGGACATGCTCGCCACGGCTGATGCCTGTGCCCATGCCGGTTTGCAAGGTCTGAAGATCCACAACCTTCATGTGGTTCGCGAAACTCCGCTTGAGCGCATGTACCTTGATCGGCAGGTGCAATTGCTTGAGCGAGACGAGTACATCGGCATCGTCTGCGATTTTGTCGAGCGACTTCCGCCGGACATGGTCATTCATCGACTCCAAGGCGACGCGCCGCCGGAGTACCTCGTGGCGCCGTTGTGGAACCTCGAAAAGCAGTCGCTCTTGGCGGATATCGAGGCAGAGTTCAAGCGCCGCGGAACTCGTCAGGGATCGCGATTCGAACCAGAAGCGAAGCCCGAGTTACCGCGACGAGTGACGCTGCCGCTTTTGGAGTGAAGTGACACGAGCACGCAGCGCCAGCA
>CAZESP010000001.1:80143-187763 GCA_964515185.1 uncultured Alcaligenaceae bacterium | reverse complement strand
GCAAGTGACACTTGCCGGCGTTGCGTGCTCGCGTTGATTGTGCTGTGTGTTGAGACCCGAGCCTTAGAACCCGCCACCGAAGCCGTAGGGGCCCATGCCCGCGTGGCCGCCCATGTGGGGCGGATAGTGCGGGGCGCCGATCGGAGCCGGTGTCTGGAAGTGGGCATCATACGGCCAGTAGACGTACCAGGGATAGGTCATGAACGGCAGTCGGCGACCATGGTTGCAGTTGCCGCCGGCGCACGGTCCGGCGATGTTGCGAAGTAGGCCGCCGGTGATGAGGCGCGTCCGGCCCCGACCGCAATCGCCGGTGGTGCAAGCTCCGCCATCGTAACAGGGGGCGGCGCAGGAGGCGGTCGCGCAGCCGCCGGGGCCACAGCCCGGGCCATCGGCGCGAGCGGACGAAGCAGCCGCAAAGGCCGCCATCGCCGACATCGCCATGATTATCAAAGTTCGACGCATCATGCTGGTTTCACTCCTTCGAAGTTAGATTCACGCCGCCAAGCCCGGCGCCCACGGCACTCCGGCACGGCGCAATGATTCCTCATGCTTTAATCGCCGGCCAGTGGAAAACCGGAATTCGCGCCGCAATCCGAGACGATAACGGCGGCAAACGCGACGATATAGCAACGAGCCGCAGAAACGATACGATTAGTGTCCGTGTCCCATCGGCACCATCGGCCCGCCGCCGCCATGGATGTGCGGATAGCGTTGGCCGAAATAGGCGCTGTAATCGACAAGGAATCCACGAGTCGGATAGAAGACCGGACCATTAAACCATCGGGGGCGCGGCTCACAGAAGCCAACGCCGTGATGCCGGCCGAAGGCATGAGCTTGCGATTGAAAGATCCCAAGTCCGGCAACTGTCAGCAAGGCGAGGAGAATGAGGCGTTTCATGGGAGGGAGATCCATCGGCGGGTGACCCGGACCGCGCTCCGCGCGGAGACGTCCGTGTCCGGGGTGCGTGGCAACTGTGCGCCATCTGCTTGCAAAAGCCAGGGAGTTCACGGCAAGATTGACGATCGGCGAAGGCAACGGGGTCGGGCAATCGGCAACGGCGGACGGACTCGCTTGATCGTGCCGACCGGAATTGCGAGATCATGGCAAAGGCGGAGATATCCCGCGACCCGTTGCAACGGGCCTTATCGCAAACCCATCTCGCGGAGCCGGCTTCGGAGATAGCGGGCACGAGCGGCGTTCCGCTCCTCGCCATCCAGACTCGAGCCGATCAGCTTTTGCAAATGAGCCGGTTGGGTATGGATAAATAGCTCGTTGATCGTGGCGCATGTGATATCGTCGATAAGCCCCAAGTTGATCCCGAGGCGTACGCTCGAAAGCAACTCCATGGTTTCGTCGGACGTCATCATCGTGGCGTGTTGCAACGTACCCAACGCGCGCGAGACGCGATCGTGCAGTTCTTGTCGGCGTTCGCGCAACAGGCTCTGGCGCGCCTTGCGCTCGTAGTCGAGGATTTGCAGTATGGTGTCGCGAATCTCCCCCAAGGCGTCCGATTCGCTCTTGCCGAGGGTAATCTGGTTGGAGATTTGGAAGAAGTCGCCGGAGGCTCGGCTTCCTTCGCCGTACAGGCCACGAACCACGAGATTGATTTTCTGCAAAGCGCGGAAGACTTTTTCGAGTTGGCGCGTCAGGCCCAACGCGGGCAGGTGGAGCATGACGCTGGCCCGCATGCCGGTCCCGACATTGGTGGGGCACGCGGTCAAATAGCCGAAGCGGTCGTGAAACGCGTAGCTGACCTTGGCCTCGAGCATGTCATCGACACGATCGATTTCGCGCCAAGTATCCTCGAGGGCTAAGCCGCTGTGCATGGCTTGAAGGCGAAGCTGATCTTCCTCGTTGACCATGAGGCTGATGGCTTCACGCGAGTCAAAGGCGACCCCCCGCGGGCCTTCGGAGCCAGCTAACTCGCGGCTGATTAATTGACGCTCGACAAGAAACTGTCGATCGAGCGGAAGCAAGGTCGAGACGTTCACATATTGCAGCGGCGGCGCCAGTTCGAGTCGGGTGACCCGTTCACGCAAGAGCGATTCAATCTCGGCTTTTTGATGCGCGGTAGCCCGATTCGTGAATGGGAACGAGGCAAGGTTTCGCGCCAGACGAATGCGGGTAGAGATGACGACATCGGATTCAGGTCCGGTGCCGCGAAGCCATTCGCCGGTCGTGGGGAGCAGACTATCGAGATTCATCCGCGACTTCCTTCGCTCGAATCAGATCGCGCAGTCGAGCGGCTTCCTCAAATGCTTCGTTTCGGATCGCTTCCCGCAGTTTCGCATGCAGGTCGAGTAATTCGGTCTGCCGGGCCGCGTTGGCGTGGCGGTTTGGCGGAACCTTGCCGACATGCTCCGTCGCTCGATGGACACGCTGGAGAATCGGTTCCAGCCCCAACCGAAACACGTCATAGTCAGCGGGGCAACCCAGCCGGCCCTCTCCCCGAAACTCCATGTACTTTATGCCGCAAGCAGGGCACGTCAACCGCGACAACTCCTCGCTCGCCGGGCTCAGATGCGGGCCGAGCAGCAAATGGAGCAGTGCCGGCAGGTTCAATTCCGGCTTCGGCTCCTGCAGCAGATGCTGTTTCTTGGCACAGTCATCGCACAGATGAACGACGGTCTTGTTGGTGAGGTCGGTGATCTTTGTCAGGTGGACCGTCGCCGGATTGGCGCAGAACTGGCATTTCATCGGCGTGGTCCTTGGTTCGTGTCATCCCTGATCGTTCGGCCGCCGGTGGCACCGTCACCCTTGTTCGAGTATCCGAATCTGATCGCGCAGCCTCGCCGCTTCCTCATAGGCCTCTTGATTGACAGCTACCTGCAACTGACGCCGGAGCTTGGTTAGTTCCGATTGCGTTTCGCGCCGGTGCGGCAACCCTCTGGGCGTCTTGCCCGCATGGCCGGCCTCCCCATGAATGCTCTCCAAGAGCGGGGTCAGTTCCTCGGCGAAAACGTCGTAATCCTGGGGACACCCCAGCCGGCCGGAATTGCGAAACTCGATAAACCGAATCCCGCAATGGGGGCACTCGCGGCGATTGAGCGCATCGGTCTCGTCGTCGGCCGGCCCATCGTTCGGCTTCTTCTTGGGCGGCGATTCGTTCAAATATTCGTGGGCGCATTGCTCGCAGAGGTGCAACTCATCGAAGCGGTCGTCGCCGAGGACCTCCGTGATGTGAAGCATGGCCTGTTTCGAGCACCTCTGACACTTCATCGATACGTACCTCGGGAAGTTCGTGGTGCAATTTCCTTTTGTGATTCTAACAGTGCATCGGGGGGTGTCAATCGTCAATGAGCTTGCTGGCTCGCCGCCACTTTACCCTTTTTTCCTCCTCGCGGCGAAACCGAAAAAACTTCCCAAGCACATCCCAAATAACCGAATTATCCGGACCCCGCCGCCGATGATATTCGAGAGAAAGACCGGGGCCGCCCTGAGTGGGCGCATGGCCCCATAAGTGAATATTCGACTTGTTGAGAGGGGGATGAGAATGAAGGCGCATCGCTGGACCGCCTCGCTGCTGGCGGTGATCGTCGCTTCCGCGTTGCCGAGTTTCGCCCAGCCGCCGGCCTCAAACGGCACGGCTGGAAACGCCGCTGGATCTTTGCCCCCGCCTCCGCCGCCTTCCCCTCCGCCCTTGCTCGAAGGCACCGTTGTCAACGCGCCCAACGGAACCAATCCCATCGTGGATTTGCGGGGCATCGACTTCCCACTGCGGGAAAATTCGAACCTTCATATCGAGGGTTTGATCCGCGGTTTCTATCGCCACGACCAGCGCATTGAATGGTCCGGTCTGGAGTCGACCTTCGGCGGTGAAGGCATTTTTCGCACGGCTGTTCAGTCTCGCGAAGCCGGCTGGATCCTCAGCGCCGAAACCGAACTCTTCGTCAATCAGCAGCCCGGCAGTTCGATTCTCAGCGATGCCGAGCGTGACCTCTATCGCGATACCCTCCGCGCGTTGCCGCCGTTCCAAGTCTTCCAGGCGTTCGCCAAGGCTCAATACGGCGACGTCGCGGTCCGCATCGGCCGCGTTCGCACACCGTTCGGCCGATACGACTCGGAAATGTACAGTAACAACCTCTTTGACGCGCCGTTTCTGCGAACCGAGATCATCGGCTTCACCGAGACCGGCTTGTTCCTCAGCTTCACTCCAGGGCCGCTGGCCTTCGACGTTGCCGTCGTCAATGGTGAAGCCGACCTCGACACCAATTCGTCCAAGGGTCTTCTCGCCCGTGTCGGGTATAACGGCGACATCCTGACTATTGGTACGTCGATCAAGCTCCAAGACGGCATCAGCTCTGAGTTCCACAAGCGAGAGAACAACTTCGTCGGTATCGATTGGGCCGCCAAATTTGGCCGTTGGCTGGCGTATGGCGAAGTCGTCGGTGACCGGCACGGATTCAAGAGAAACTTCAACGCTTTCGGCAATCAGCTCAACCTCGGCATCCGAAGCCTATACGGTCGCGACGTCTACATCGGCGACGAAGTGGCCATCTATGGCGTCGGTTTCCACAACGGCATCGCTTTTCGCGGCGATCGTTGGCGAGTCGATCTCAACTACGGCTTCTACCATCCGCAACAAATTGGCATTCCCACCCACGATCAGGACATACATCGCGGTGTTCTCAAGGGCACCCTCAATCTCAGCGATCACTGCCAGATTTTCGGCGTCGCCCTTGTCGAGAATCAGCGTCCGCGTGTAGGCGTCCTCGACAAGTACCAGCCGTGGGCGCTTTCGACCGGTTTGCAATTCGTTTACTAACCCGGGCAATCCTTAATCCCGAGTGCCGGCGGACGACGCTTGCCGCCGGCACTCGGGATCGGCTATTTCCCGGCCTCCACGACCCATTGTTCCTGCGGCGGGCGCTTCAGATGATGGCCAGTCGCGTCTTGATAGGCTTTCGCGACCGTCAACAACTCCGACTCGCCGAAGAGCTTGCCGCTGAAAGTCAACGATGTCGGCACCATGGCGTCGTTTCGTTTCATGAAACCGTTGGGCAGACAAACGGTCGGGTGGCCCGTCAGGTTTGTGATTGTCAGGTCGTTGCCGCCCACGTAGAGATCGACCGGTTCGATGGCCTTCGCCATCTCGCTCATCAACAACGAACGCAGGCGATTGGCTCGAATGTAGTCAACCGCGGTGATAAACTGTGCGGCCCGGAACGGATTCGGCCAGAGGTTGCCGATCTGGTCGAGCTTTCCGGCTCGAACCAGTTCGTCAAAGGCGGCGCCCGCCTCCACGTTCAGAATCGTGTTGACAATCTCGCTGGCCCGTCGCGTGGGCAACGTGATCGGCATCAACGTCACTCCAAGCGATTTCAGAATCTTCAATTCCGCACGCTCACCCTGATTCCCGGTGTAGCCGACCTTGAGGTCCTTCAGCGACCTCGCTGAGGGCCACGAAAACGGGCGATCGACGGCGGTCGGATCCAGACCGTCGGCCCCGTGGATCGAGCCGAGAACCAAGGCGCAATCCTCGACGGAACGGCAGATCGGGCCAATCTTGTCCATCGTCCAGGCGAGCGCCATGCACCCGTGACGACTGACGCGCCCAAACGTCGGCCTCAGACCGGTCGCACCACAACGCGTCGATGGGCTAACGATGCTCCCCAGCGTTTCGCTGCCGAGCGAGAATGCAACGAGTCCCGCAACCGTGGCGGAGGCCGAACCGGCGCTCGAGCCGCTCGACCCCTCGCGGATATTCCAAGGATTATTTGTGCGACCCTCAAACCAGACGTCGTTATAGGCCAACGCTCCAAGGCTCAGCTTCGCAGCGAGAACGGCCCCAGCATCCTCCAGCCGCTTGGCCACGGTCGCCGTCACGTCGAGCGTCTGGTCCTTGTATTGCCCGGCGCCCCAGGTTGTCTTGTAGCCCGCGACGGCCATCAGATCTTTCGCCCCCCACGGAATGCCGTGCAACGGGCCGCGATCCTTGCCGGCCGCCAACTCGGCATCGGCGCGCTTCGCCTGCTTTAACGCCAACTCATCCGTGAGCGTAATGACACACTTCAACGCTGGGCCGTATTTGGTGAGACGATCGAGATAGAGCTTCGTGAGTTCGACCGACGACATCTGCTTGCTGCGAAGCAGGTGCCCGAGTTGGGCAATGCTGAGAAATGCGATGTCGTCGGCCTTCGCCGGTCGAGAGAGTTTTGCCGCCGTCGCCAGGACCGTGCCTCGAGGGCCGGCTTGGTAGGCGGCGCCGGGCGACGGATCAAACCGAAACGCAGGGCCAACGTCATTCGGCAGTTCGATCTTGCGAACCGTCTCCGCCGTTCGCATCGCTCCATCGACGGTTTGAGCGACGATCTTCCGCTGATCGTCGCTTAGTGAGACGCCGGCAATCCACTCGGCTTGTTTGATCATGTCGGGGGTAACGCCTCGCCGTTTCGGCGATTCTTGCGCCACCGCGACGATGGCCCGATGAAACACCACCGGCCCAACTCCCAGAGCAGCCAGTGCGGTGAGCATTTCGCGACGATCCAGACTCATAAGAATAGCCCGCGTGAAGTAATGGAAGAGAAAGTGCGGCTAATCTAACCGGCCTGGCGAACGGCGGCCAGTTGATCGAGGAATCGGCGCGGCAAGGTCGTCAATGGCCGTTACGCCGAAGGTCGGCTCGCGCGGCGTTCTAACCGCCGTTTGAGGTATCTGGTAATGCGATCAACGTCGCGAAGAGGGGGACCGTGGCCAAAGCATACCAAAGAAGGACGAAGGTCGATCAAACGTTGGATCGAACGACGATTCTCTTCGGGGTCCGTTGAAAAGATGCGGGGTGGTTCGCCTAGTTCTTCGCGGCCGGTGATGAAATTAACATTACGGAGTACGTCGCCGGCAATGGTGACGCGATCGGATTCGCGAAAGAAAAAAATGTGCCCAGGCGTATGTCCCGGCGCATGGATCACTCGCCACGGCCCGAGATGGTCACCGTCGCGAAGCCGCCGAGCCACCGGATGCGGTGGACCCGCGATCGTCCATCGGCCCAGTGTCATGATGCGGCTCGCCGGCGCGAACGGCTCCGACCCCTCCATGGCGGGCGCATCAGCTTCGTGGCAAGCCAACGGAGCGTGAAAACGCTCGCACGCAGCTTTGACTATCCCCTGATGATCCGGGTGGCAATGAGTGAGAGCGACCAAGTTCACGCGCCGCCCGCGCAACTGGCTTAGCATACGGCCGCGACCCAGACGGGTTGCCCCATCGACGAGCACGTCCCCGGCGAGATAGACGTTGAGCGCATAAGGAAAGAAGCCGCTCAAGATGCCGTCAACGAGCCAGAGATCGGGCGCGATCCTTCGCATCACGCCGCCTATTTCGTTCGAGGTTTCATGTGGCTCAGGGCCATGAGCACATAACCGGTGACGAGATTCGGGTCGCCTTCATACCAGCGATCCGTCTCGTTGAGCCAACTCCCGTCGGGGCGTTGTCGCTTCTTGAGCGCGGCGAATAGCTCAGCCCGCCAATCGTGCCGGATGCCCTTGGCGTCGTCGATTTCGTCCAGCCCCATGACCGAAAGCGTCTTGGCCATCGTGTGATAGTAGTAGTACAAGCCACGCTGGCTAATCGCTGGCGGCATGCCGGGATTCGACTCGACGGTGTAATTCTTGCGGATCCACTCGTTGGCCTTGACCATACGCGGGTCGTCCTTGGAAACTCCGCAATAGATCATACTCTTGATGCCGGCGTAGGTCATGCTCCCGTAGCCGAGCAAGGCGCCTTCGGGATTGTCGGCCTTAGTCTCACCGCCGCCCGCCGCGGTGTAGATGAAGCTACCGTCGTTGATCTTACCGGCCCAAGGTCGATCGTTGTGTTCACCCTTGAGATTCTGACAACGACTGACAAAGGCAGCGGCCTTTTTGTAGGCGGGGTCGTCGGAAGGAATGCCGGCCGCCTTCAATGCGTCCAGGAAAAACTGCGTATTGGACAGATCGGGTCGCGACTTGCTGTCATAACCGGCGCCGCCGAAGAAATCGTCGTCGGGGTTCTTGCCCTCGCCTTCATCCCACTGAAGTTGTTTGAGAAACTTGGCGGCGTCGGCAACCACGGCCTTGTACTTTTCGGATCCCGACGCTTGCAGTGCCATCAGATTGACACACGTCACATAATTCTGCAACTGAACTTTCGCATCGGCGCCGGCGATGTGGCCGGCTTTCGGATTGATCAGCGATTCGATGTATTTCAGCGATCGTACCGCGAGATCGTCGCCGGCACGAACACGGCCGGTCTCGAGGGCACCGGTGAGGACCACTCCGGTGATTCCGGGGCTTTTCGATTTCGACCATGAACCGTCGTCGGCTTGCGTCGTCTTAAGAAACGCGATGGCTCGATCAACGACGTCGTTCCACTCCTTGGCATCGGGTCCCCGCCGCACTGGGTTTTCGGCCGGCAGGCAGACAACCGCCACTAACCCGATGAGCGTCACGGCCAGAAACAGATGTTTCATGAGACCCCTCGCGGAAAATCCATGTTGCGACGACCTGATTTTATTGTACGCGAGGAACAACGCTCAGGTCTATTGCCACTTGCTCGCGCTGCGTGCTCGTCATCGGCACAGCACGCGGCGCCAGCAAGTGTCGGCGGTCACTTGCTCGCGCGCGGCGGCTTGAACCCCATGGGCTTTCCGTGTAGTGTCAACAGAGAAACTTAGCCTCCGCCCTCGCAAGTCACGGAACATTCCGCGCCGATGATCGTTGCCTCGTATCCTCCAACCGTGCTCGCCGCGTTCGGCTCCGCCGGAATCGCAACAGTGGCGGGTGGCGTGACAATTCTGCTCGTGTTGGTCGGCGGTATCGGGTGGTGGCGGCTCTTTGGCAAGGGACCGCGACGCCATCGGGCTTATCGCCGGATCCGCGAGTTTCTGCTTCAAGGCAATTGGCAGGCGGCTCGCGACGAGGTTCGCACGCTCCGGTCGCTGGGCACCAATTCCCCCTTGTGGCTGGGCCGAGCCGACAACGTCGAGGGCGAAGTGCATCGGCTCGCGGCCGACGTAGCCCTAAGCCAAGGCCAGTTCGAGGAGGCCCTGCACCATGCCCAGACAGCCGCGAAGTTCCTCGGAGCCGCTGCCGTTGACGGGCGAAAGAGAGTCCTCGAATCGCTGCTTGCCGAGTTGAGGGCGCGGGTCGCCGCGGGTGCCGACGAGCAGGCGGCCAAGCTCATCAATCGTGCCACGCAACTGCAATCGCCCTGTCCGGAAGCCGCGTTTTGGCAGGGGATCCTGTCGCTGAGGCAGAACCGTTTCGACCAAGCGGCGACGGCATTTCGAACCGTCATCGAGACATCGGACCAGAAGCGAGCGGAGCCTTATCTCTACCTTGGCATGGTCCTGATTCGCGATGGCAAGACGAAGGACGGTTTGCGCGCACTGGCCGAGGCCAATCGGCTCTCGCCGAACTCGCCTCTGGTTGGCTGGCAACTGGGCACGGCTCTGGTCGTCGTGGGCGGCGATGCCACGCTTGCCGTGAGGGCGTTGCAAAAAGCGCTAGCCCCATCGGCGATGCCGGCCCTGGCGGCGACGCCCGATCGATTCTGGGCCGAGTGTCTCGGCGAGGACGCCTTCGTCGCCAAACTCGCCGCCAAAACCCCGTTCATTTGTCCGATGCTTGGCGGAAGTGTCCCAGGAATGGTGCGCCAAGCGAAGATCGCGCTGGGGCAAGCCTTGTTGCGACTCGATCGGGCCACCGAGTCAGCTTCGGTCTTTCAGGAACTCCTGGCGGAAGGGGCGCCGACCGTTGCCATTTTGCGGCACCTCGGCATCGCCCTGGTGAAGCTCGAACGTCACGACGACGCCTTTGCCCATCTGCGGTCCGCCGCCGAAATGGAGCAACCAAAGAACCCGATGACGGCATGTTACCTGGCGTTCAGCTCGGTGAAGGCCAGACCCAGCCGCGAAGAGGATCGGCCGGCAAACGTCCGTTGGGCGGTGCGGCAACTGATCGACGTTCCGATTCCCGTCGATGCCGAGGCAGCGCGGCTGGCCTGCGGGGTCTACGCCGAGGCTCGTACGATCGGTGTGCCCGTGCCCGTGGAGGAACAGTTGCGGCTGTGCGACACCCTCGTCGCTCTCGGCGCGAGCGATCCGGCGGCGGCCGCGGCATTCGATCACCTCTATCAGACTATGCCGGACGCCATCCGCGCGCCTCACACGTTTCTCTATGGTCAAGCGGCGGCGACGCACGGCCTTCGGCTGGCGAACGACCTGGACCTCTTGGTGCGCATCTTCCGTCAGGAGCCGGCGGCCCGCGACTATTTCGCGCGCCAGAATTGGAACCTGGACGCCGTCGAACGCTTGATGCTGGAACGATGGTCCGAAAAGAATCCGGGACGGGTTCCCGAGGGGTTGCGCGACGATTACGCAGCGAGAATCGAGCGAAAACTGCTGGATCAAGCGGCCGCTCAAGAGGCCAAGGGAGACGCCGACACCGCCAAGCAGACCATCGCTCTGCTCGCCCGATTGTCACCGGATAACAGACGCATTCTCGATCGGTTGGCGAGGCTGGCATGGCAACGAGGCGACTTCGACGAGGCAGCCAGCCGGCTTCGCGAGTTGCTTGCCGCGGATCCGCCCGATCCGATGGCGTTGGTTCGTTTGGCGGCTGTCGAGTTCCGGCGCGGAGAAACCGGCGCCATTGACGAACTCCTGCGGCGGGCGATGGCATTGTCCACGGGCGATACGCGGACCACGGTAGCTCGGCTCGCGGCGCGGATCATGTTGGCCAGTGATCGCGTGGACGAAGCGATTCGGTTCCTGTCGGAGGCTCCACTCGATCAGGACTCGGTGATTCACCTGGCACTGGCTTATTGGCGGAAGCAGGACCTCGATGGGTTGGCAGCCCTTTCGGGAAGGCTCCCATCGGTGGCGGCGACCGATGCGAAGACCTCATTTGTGATGGCGGCGATCTTGTTCGCCGCGGGTGATCTTGACGCGGCCGAACCGGCGGTGCGGCGAACGGCTCTCGACCCGGCGTGGCAGGCCGACGCACGCCATCTGCTGGGGTTGATCGCTCACACGCGTCAAAACTCGCCCGCAGCGCGCGACCATTTCGTGGCGGCTCAATCCGGCTCCGATATGGTGGCGGCTCATGCTCGGGCCATGCTTGGGCAGGGTTGTTTTAAGCATAATCATTTCGGTGACGCCGTTCGGTATTGGCAAATGGTGCCGCCGCCCTTGCGTGAGGCTTGGGACATCTCGCGAATACTCCCCGGCACGGCCATGATAGCCGGGGTGCAAGCTCTACGCGGCAACCGTCACCGGGACGCGGTCGAATGGTTCGGACTCGCGCGACAAGGTGCCTGGCCTGATGCGCGACTGCCGGCGCTCCACGAACGGGCTTTGGTACTCGCGGGCCGCGCTGCACTCGAAGAGAATAACCCCACGGCCACCGCGGACCTGTTGCCGTTGCTCGACAAGGTCAGCCGAACCGTGGGCGCCAACCAGTCGTTGGCGGCGATCTTGCTGGCGAGATTCCATCGCCTTCAGGGGCGACTGACCGAGGCTCGTGATGCCCTCCATCGCGCGGCGCCGCCCACGGCCGCGACCCGGCGCGAATCGGCGATGATCGCCTTGGCCGATCGCGACCTTGCCGATGCCGAGGCCCATTTCATTCACGCTCGCGAGCTTGAGCCGGCGGAACCGACAACGATCCGCAACCTTTTCTGGACTCACTTGTCCCTCGGTCGCACCGCGATGGCGCTGGCCCTGGCCGGCGACGTTATTGAACGCGCCGATCGGTCAATCGAACGGCGAATCTTGGAGGCCATGCGAACGCTTCTCCAGGGTGGCCCGGCGGTGTCGGCGGCTTTGGCCGACCTTTCCGACGACGACGAACAGCGGTTGGTCTCGGCAGTTGTTGCCTTGGGCCGCCTCGAGTTGACCGTGCCATTGCTCGGGCTGCTTGTGACAGCTCGGCCCGCCAGCGCCGTGGCCAAAGACGCCCAGACGATTGCTTGCCTACGACTCGCCAAGCAACGCCTCGATCGCGGCGACGTGCCGGCCGCCGAGAGTCTGTTACTGCCGTTGATCAAGTCGCGCCCCGTGGGGGCTGTTCGGAATCTCGTGGGAGTCTGTGCCTGCCTGAGCCAGGATTATGCGTCGGCCGTGTTGCATTTTCAGGAAACACTACGACTCGCCGGCGATGACCCGCGCGTTCATCAGAATCTGGCTCTCGCATTTACCTGGCAAGGCGACGACGATCAGGCCGAACTCTGCTGGTCGCGGTTCCTTGATCGGCTCGACGTCGTGCCCAGGCCGGCGGGGCATGTCGATTATCATCGTGACCTGCGATTCGAGGTCTTGCGCCGATTGGGCAATCGCCACTACGATCGCGACCATTTCCCAGCGGCCCTGGGCTTTTTCGAGAAGGCGCATCAGCTAAGGCCGGCGCATGTCGAGACCGCGGAGCGATTGTTCCATCTTCAAGCGATTCTCGGTCACCATGCCCCGGCACGGGTCACGCTGCAACGGCTTCGCGAGATGAACCCGAAGAACATGGTCTATGACTTGAACGAACTTGAGTTGATCGAGGTGAATTCCGCGTCGGCCCTGGAGAAGCTTCTCGACGCGCTGTATCACGCCGTGGACACGCACGCCGCCGACCCCAACGCCCAAGACCTTGCCGTGTCCAAAGTGTTTCCGGCGCTTCAATCGCGCGCTGAGCAATTGGATCGCCGATTCCGAGAACTGCGCAACGACCATCGCAAGTACGCATACGATCACTATGGCTGGGTCGAGAGCGTCCGCGAGCTGCGGCGATTGAAGCGCGATCTTCGGCGACTCAAGCAGGCCGCCCGTTACGGAGCCCAGCTCAACGTTCGCGAAACGCTGCGGCAAAAACTCAACGACCTCGGCGGCGAACTCGATCGCAAACTGGCCATCGTTCAACGGCTCGAAGACGAGGAAAACTAGCCATGGCCGACGACGTGATTCCCGTGGTCCTTGAACTCGCCCCATTGCCGCGCGAGCAAATTGGGCCGTTTCTCATCCTCGGCGTTGACAAAGATGCCGATGCCGCGCAAATCGAGGCCCATTGGGCCAGACGACTCATCTGGGCCAGAACGAAACAGATTTCGGTGCCGCTGGAGGACATCAACTGGTCTCGCGAGGTGTTGAACGACCGCGACAAACGGATCGTCGCGGACGTGACAAGCCTCAATCCCGACATCGCCTCGGGCGAACTTCGGCAACTCATGCTTCGTCACGGGCCGGTCGAACCAGAAGCCATTGGCTGGATCCCGTCGGAGCCGCCCCCGCCCGGATCGATCGGCCCCGATGACTTAACGCTGCCGGCCGAGAATGAAACCGCGGTGACGGCCCCCGCGATTCCGGTGGTAATTCCCGCTCTCGACCGCCTGTGGAGCGAGGTGGCCCACGCCCCCCTTGATCCGTGGGCGGACCTTCAGCCCGACGGGACGCCATGAGCAACGACGCGAATCCGTTGAACGCTATTCCCGATCGCGCCGTCGCCCCCGCGACGCTGCAACGGCTCTGTGAGGAGATGATCGTCCTGCGCGAGCACACGACGCGCCAACTGCGATTCTTCGAGCAAGCCCTGTCGAAATCGCGCGACGAGTTGCAGGTAAGCTTCGGGCAGTTCGTTCAGGATTCCACGCGAGCCTATCAGCAATTGCGGGCCGAGCTTCACGCCGAGAAGCGAGTCAGCCTGACGTTGCAGAATGAGCTTTTGGAGGTGGCGCTCGATTTGGCCCGGATCATGTCGGCGCGACCCGTGAGCGACGGCCCCGCTCATGACGCCTGGGGCGAATCGGTCGCGGTCTTGACGCGCAAGGTCGAGGCGATGCTGGCACGACACGGGATCTTGCCTTACGATGCGGTTATTGGTTCGGCCTATGTTCCGGCTCTGCATGAACGGGTCGGCAGTAAGCGAATCGAGGGCATGGGACCGCTGCTCGTCGCTGAACAGGTCGAACGCGGTTACGCCAGCCAGCAACCGGAGTTCGTGCTGCGCCGGCCCAAAGTATTGATCTCCGAATAGCACGGCGCGAGGGACGGCAGCCATGGCCTATGTTGGCATCGATTTCGGCACCAGTAACTCGGTCGTCGCCCAATTCTCCTTCGGTCGCGCCGAAGTGTTGCCCAACCACGAGGGGCATCTTTGGACGCCGTCGATTGTCACGTTGCGCCGCGACGGCTCGCTGGCATTCGGGCAAGAGGCGAAGGAGACCTTCGACGAAAACCGGTCGATCCGATCGATCAAACGATTGTTAGGCAGTCTCGAAAAGGTCAACCTCGTCGGTCAGCCGTTACGGGCCGAACAAGTGGCCGTCATGCTGTTCAGCCTCTTGAAGAAAGACGCCGAGGCCGCCCTCAACGAGGCATTTCATAAGGTCGTCGTCACCATTCCGGCGAACTCGAAAGGGTTGGCCCGCAACGCCACCAAGCTCTGCGCCGGCGCCGCGGGCATGCAGGTGCTGACCCTCATCAACGAGCCGACCGCCGCCGCCATCAGCTATGGCATCAACACACGCGACGATCAGACGATCCTTGTCTACGACTTCGGCGGTGGCACCTTCGACGTCACCGTGCTGCGCATCCATCACGGCATCTTCGAGGAACTCACGAGCAAAGGCGTCGGCAAACTCGGCGGCGACGATATCGACTTGCTGTTGGGCCAAATCGTCGCGGCGCGATTTCAGCAGAAGACCGGCTACGACATTCTCAACTCGCCGTATCGCACGCCGTTCCTGCTCGCTGTCGAAAAGGGCAAGATCGACCTTTCAACGGCTGCGTCCACGTTCATCCGTCACCCGTTGCTCGTACCCGATCGGCAACTGAGTCTGGAAGAGGAACTCGACCGGCACACGCTCGAACAGGCGATTTTGCCGCTGGTCCTGAAATCGGGCGAGGCAATCGACGAGGCCTTGGCTCGTCGCAAGATGACGACGCGCGACATCGATCGCGTCTTACTCGTGGGCGGCACGAGTAAGATTCCGCTGATTCGGCGATTCGTCGCGGAGCGCCTCGGCGGCAAGGAGCCGGAGCCGTTCGAGCGCGCCGACCCGTTGACGTGCGTGGCCCAGGGCGCCGCCATCGTGTCGGCGATTCTGCAAAACGCGCCGGGCCTCGATCGCTATGCCTACAGCGTGAAGCTCGAACATTCCCTCTGCGCCAATCCGATCAACGAGCGCAACGAAGTCTATCTCGATCCGATCATCCGGCGCGGGTCAGACATTCCGTGTTCTTACACGAAGACCTACTATCCGGTTGCGGACCCATGCGAGCGCGTGCTGATTAGCGTCTATGAGGGCGACGTTTACAACGAGCCGGACTCCCCCGAGAATGTGATGCTGGCCGAGATTCCCTGGGAATTTCGACCGCCGCGATCGCAACGGGACGGCGCTCTCGATGTGACCTTCGAGTACGGCGACGATGGCATCCTGACCGTGCAGATTGTCGATCCTTTCTCCAACAAACGCCAGCGATTCGCGATTCAGCAAGCCAGCGCCGATCAGTTGTCGGCACCCCAGATCGATCGCATGAAACGCATCAACGAAGACCTAGTGAACCGCACCAGCCAGCTTGAAGGGACGTTTGAATATCGCGAGGCAATCGACGCCTTGAAGAAGGCCGAGCAGGACGTGATTCCGCGTCTCGAGAGCGATGCGGATCGGCGCGAGTTGGAGGAATTGTGCCGGGCGGTGCGGCAAGCGATGGGCGCCGGCGACAAGTTGCAGATGATTCAAACGGCCTCGAATTTGAGCGACCGGCTGTTGAATTACGCCTACTTGCTGTGATGCGGGGTACGATGTTGACTTGCCCGATGTGCCGCAAGGACCTGGAGCCGGTGACGCCGACCTGTCCGCGTTGCCGTGCCGATCTCTCGTTGTTGGTCGATTACATGAGCAACCTTGACGAGCAATTAGCGAAGGCCGACGCGAGCCTGAAAGCCGGCGACCTAGCCGAGTCGGTCTGGGCATATTTGAACGTTCTTGAGACTGATCCGGCGAACGCGGTCGCGACGCAACGGATCGGCCGAGTGGCGGCTGCCGTGCGCCAATTCGATCGGCAAAAGCACGGCGGCAGCCGGTGGCCGGCCATCGTCGTGGTCGCGGTTACCGCAACGGCGATGCTGCTAGGGTTGGCGGCGGCATTCGCGGTGGGCTATCGCCTGGGTGCGCATTCGGCGATCGAGGCGCGCTAGGAGACGCCGTTTCGCGCCGACGTTCAGCGACGCTTCGCAGAAGCGTGCGATCTAGCGATTCTGCGAAGCGTCGCTGAACGGCGGGCATGTGTCTACGGCTTCGAGAATTCGGCGTCTTCGAATTTCTCAGGGAACGACATCTCGAGAATCTCGACTTCGACGTGTTTCTTGCCGTCGTGATTGATGCGAAGTCGCTTCGCGGCCTTGTGGCCCATGACCTCCTGATATTCCAGGATGATCCGCTCTTCGGTGACTTCGTTGCCGGACATCGGCTCGACCGACTTCGATTCGGTCTTGGCGATCAGGCCCGTGGCCTTGTCGAAATAAATGTCCACGTCGGGGCGATCCTTGACGGCCACCTTGATGCCGACCGCCGGCTTGTCGTTGACCTTGGCCTCACCGATGAGAGTCACGGTGTATTTCTTGTCGGTGAGCGTCACCAATTGCATGATCTCGGAAAGGTTCGCGATATTCTCGAACATGTCCTTGATCTTGTCGTTGGGCAACTCAACATTCATGCCGTTGGCGTTGATCCAGACGTCCTTGCCGTTGCTGATGGTGATGACTTTAACGTCTTGCCCCATGACGTTCATTTCGACGACTTCCTTGAATTTCCTGGGCGGCGACGCAGAGACTTCGGAGCGGAACTCGAGCCCGCCGAGGATGTCGATCGTGCCCTTGCTCTTCGTGTGGGTACAGCGGCGAGTTTTGAGGACGTCGGGTCCGCCGTGGGCCTTGATGGCCTTGTCGAGAATGTCGCGCACCTCGTCGGCGCGAGCCGTCGGGACAAGGGCCAAGGGCAGACACAACATAGCCGTCGACAGCAACCGAAAACGCATGATCGTCTCCTGCAACGGAAAGGAACGGCTCGTGGAATGAGCCGCGGTCGGTTCATACTGATAAAGGTCGTCATCCGTTCCGAAATAGGGCGCAGCTATCGTACAAAATCGTTTGCGAGTCGTTCCCGAAAAGATTCTCGCTCGAATCTGAGATACCTTCATGACACTTGCATTGGTCCTGATCGCTCACGGCAGTCGGCACTCCGATGCCAATGACGACACGTTTCACATGGCCGAGCGCCTCCGCGAGCGAGGTTTCCCCTTGGTGCAAGCGGCCTTCTTGGAATTAGCCGAGCCGGACATCGACACGGCGGCGGAAATATGCGTGAATCAAGGAGCCAAACGGGTCGTGCTGCTTCCCTATTTCTTGTCGGCCGGCGTTCATGTGCGGCGAGACCTTACCGCGGCAGCCGAGCGTTTAGAGCGGCGGTTCAGCGAAGTCGAATTCACCTTGGCCGAACCGATTGGCAGGCACCCTCTACTGGCCGACGTTCTTGTCGCCCGCACCGAAGAATCGTTACCGCTGAAATTACCAAAAAAGTAGCCACTACCCTCTTGCGTGACGATAACCGGAAACGTTACCATGCAGCGACCAGCGTTCCGCAAGATCACGTGCGGTATCCCATTCAACGATTCGGTCCAGGGGGTGACGCCATGCCGGGCAGCGAATTCGAAGATGCCTATGAAGACGAACAACGTATCCGTGGGGTGATGTTCAACACGTTGATCGGCGAGTTCAACTTGCGCCAACCGGTGCAGGTGAAGACCTCGACGGCGGTGGCCGACGCCGTGGCCGCCATGAACGCCAACCGCATCGGCTGCCTGCTCGTCACCGACAACGGCAAGACCGTCGGTATCTTCACCGAGCGTGATGTCCTGACTCGGGTCATCTACAAAGATGAGTCGCGGATGCTCACGGTCGGCGATGTGATGACGCCCAACCCGGAATCCCTCTCGGTGGGGGACACCATTGCTTACGCGCTCAACAAGATGAGCGTCGGAGGCTATCGTCACATTCCCATTAATGACGAGACCGGTATGCCGATCGGCGTACTCTCCGTAAGAGACATTGTCGATTTCCTGGTCGAGCTGTTCCCGGAATCGGTCTTAAACCTTCCGCCACGCCCCGATTTGGGAATCCCGCAATCGGTCGATGGCGGATGATGCCGGCCTCGTCTCGCTGCGTCCCCGGATGCGATGTGGCTCCGGGGATGTTGTGTTATTCGGCCGGTGTCTGCACCTTCCGCAATGCCACGACCTTCCATGCATCCCAGGCAGCCTGGGCGACTCCGTTGTCGGCGTCACGGGTCGCGGTCTTGAGAGCCGGGATGCACTTCGGGCCGCCGAATTCCTTCAAGTAGCCGCAGACTTTGGTGCGAACGCCCGGCTTCGGGTCGCTGAGGCCCTTGGCCAGTTCCGCTTCGCCATCGGGGCCAATTAATCGAATCGCCTTCTCGGCTTCCCCCTGATTGAAGAACATTTGCGTATGCTCCAACAGGATCGGCATCGCCTTCGCGCTGCGCAGACCTCCCAGGGCGACGATGTACTGATTGTGCGACCCGAGACTGTCCGGTTCGGCCCGCAAGAGCTGAATGAGCAATTCCACGGTTGAGTCGTCGCCCCAGACCGCGAGAGCCTGTAGCACCTCGTTGCGAGCGCCCGCGTCTTTGAGGGCGACAATTCGATGGAGCGAGTCACGGATGTCCTTTTGTTGATCGGGGTTAACCTTTCGCTGTTTCAGAGCGAAGGCGGCCTCCTTGTGTTTCTGCGGATCGAGGCCGACGAGCCATTTCATGATGAGCTTGAATTCCTTGTCGGGCATGGCGATGCTCGTGGCGGGCGGTGGGACGGCCACGACAGGCGCCGGCGACGGGATCAGCGTCGATTCGAGCCGATTCCCCTCGGTGCGAACTGCCGTCCAACCCTGAATCTGACGGATAACGTCGTCGCGATTCTTAACACCATAAAGATCAACGGACAGTGTTGTCCCGTTGCGGCTGGAGAAGACTCTCAGGGGCGGCGTGGCGGCGGCGGCCAACTTGGCTTCCAGGAACTCGACGGCCATCGTGTCGTTGGGCAGGTCGCTGAAAACGACGACCAAATCCGGGGGCGTTTTGGGTCGTGCGACAACTCCCGACGGAGACGATCCGCCGGACCTGCTCGCCTCGCCGCGAAAGGCCAGCGTGCGCCAGGCATCCCAGGCGGCGTCGGCGACTCGCTTTTCCGGATCCGATGTCAAGGCCCGCAACGGCGGGATGCTGGCGCGAGTTCCGAACAGTTTGAGTTGCTGAGCACCGATCACGCGTACTTCAAATCGGGAATGCTTGAGGAGTTGGACCAACTCCGCTTCGCCTGCCGCCGCGACCAACGCCATGGCGGCTTCCGCTTCGCGACGAATGAACGGGTCGATCATGCCCTCGGCAATCGCCGCGATCGCCTTCGGGTTTCTCATTTTGCCCAGCGTTTGAACAATCGGGCGCCGCTGAATGGCGCTGCGTTCGGAGCGGAACAGGTCCGTGATTCGATCGATCGACTCAGCGTTGCCCCAGACGACGAGGGCGTCGAGCATGGCGTTGCGATCCACACCGCGTGTTCCGGTCAGGTTTCGATGCAGCGCCTCGGCGATGGTGGGCTGATGAACCGCGTCGGGTTTCCGCGATTTCAATAGGTCGGCGGCCCGGCGGTGCGACGTCGCGAGGTTCGATTCCAGGTCGGCAAGAACCTGCTTCTTCTCCGCATCGCTTAACGCCACGGTTACCGGCGGCGGCGGCGACTGTGAGGTCTGGGCGGAGGTCGGCGCGATCGTAACAGCCAACTGACTCGTCTGATCCAGTACCGTGCCCCATGTCGCAAGTTCGCGCATCAGATCGCCGCGGTCGCGAACGCCGCGCAGGCCAACGATGGTCTTGCCGCCATCGGTCTTGAGCCAGAAATTCGTCGGGCCGGTGACGAACGTTTTCAGTCGCTCGGTGATGAATTCGTGACCGAGAACCTGATCGGGTAGACCGTCGATGGTCACGGTCGTGACAACGGTGTCCGATGCGGGTGGCGTCGGCGTCGCGGTGCCGGGAATCGAGGGCGGAGCCGGAGATTGCGTGTCGAACTTGATGCCGGCCATATCGACCCGGATCGTGCGATGGGCGGTGTTCGAGCCGACAACACGGCCGACATGGATCTTCTGATGAATGTTGGAGAGTTGCTGAATGCCGGGAACGATGAACAGTCGCGATGTTCCCTTGCCCTTGGCGGTGATCTTCGGCGGTGGGCGGAGGTCGCTGGCCAGAGCGAGCGTTCGCTCGGCATGGGCGACGGCGGCCTCATTGGGCACGTTCAGCAGCCAGATTGAGACGTCGCCGGAATTGCCCAGCTCGACGTTCACGTCCACGTCAATGCTCTGGAAGAAGTCGTCGAAGTTGGTGACGCGGCCGAAGTCGATCTTGGCGGCCGCCGCCTGCAGGTCGCCGACCGACGTGAGCCAGACGGTTCGCGTATTGCCCAAACCGAGAAACTGCACGTTTCCGGGCGGCGAGTCAGCGAGGGCGGCGATTTTGGGCTTGAGTTCGTCGGCGTGGGCCTCGCTGCGGACGTTGTTGAGGTTGAGGATGATTCTCTTGCCGCCGCCCAATCCACCGCCGAATCCGCCAGCGGCGCCGGGCATGGATGAGAACATGCCGCGGAATAGCAGGAAGGGGCCGCCGGCGCAAATAAGAGCCAGAATGCCAAGTCCGCCAGCGATCCAGGCCCATTTGGGGATGCCGCCGCGCTTGGCAACGGGGGGCATTTCGGCTCGTCGACGCGAATCCGGCGCGGTCTTCGGGGCCACGGGCCTCGCAACAGCCACCGGCTCACGCCGCGACGACGGAGCATCGCGACGGGCCACGGGCGCTTCGCGAAGCCGTGTCAGGCTTCGACCCACGAACTCGAAGCTCACCGGACGTTCCTTGGGGTTTTCGGCCAGGCATCGCTCCAACAGACTCGCCAGCGACTCGGGGATGCTCTTCCAATGTTTTGGCAACGGGTTGGTCGTCTGAAACAGGGCATGGCAGCACGTTTTTCCGAATCCGTAGATGTCCGAGGCTGCCGTCACGGGTGCTCCGAGTTTGCCCATTTGCTCGGGCGCGGCGTAATCAACGGTGCCGGCGATGGCGGTGCCCATGACGGTCTTGCTTCGTCGGGTCGTGTCGCGCAACGCCTCGGAACGCAGCGCCAAGCCGAAGTCAATGAGCTTAACGGCCCAGCCCGAACCATCATCGGCGGGCCGTACTAAGATGTTGGCCGGTTTCACGTCGCGATGCAGGATTCCCTTGGCATGGGCGGCTTGGAGAGCGGCGGCGATCGGCTCCGAAATCGCGCGCAGTTGATCCGGGGTCAATGGCCCGTTTTCGCGGACATATTCCTCCAGAGTCACGCCATCAAAATAATCCATGACGACGTAAGGCCGATCACGCGACGCCGGGTCCGCGTAGCCACAGTCCTGGAGCCGAATAATCGCGGGATGATCGAGTTGCCGCAACGCCTGAGCTTCGGTGAAGACCGCGTCAATGTCCATCGCCAGTTCATCGGTAAGCAACGATTTGACCACCACCGGCGCGTTGAGATAGCGATGGTGGCAGAGAAAGGCGACGCCGAATCCGCCGGCGCCGAGGATTCGCTGAGGCTGATACTTGCCGACCGGAAACGGAGCGTACTTTCGGCCATCGATCTTGGCGGCCTCGACGAGTTCGTACAGAGCGGTATCGAAATCGCGCTGTTCAAGTGCGGCCCGATAGGCGTTGCGGTGAGCCTCGGCTTTTGCGCCGGGATCGGCAACGATGGCCGCCACCTCGTTGAAGTCCTGCCTCGCTTCGGCGAACAGTCCCGACGCCACTTCGAGCTGGCCGACCGCATTCAGCAGGGCCGGCAGATTCTGACGCTGCGAATCCGGCATCGCGCGGTAGCGGGCGATCAGATCCTTCACCAGTCGCCGTTCATTGTCGGTCCGAATCGACAAACTATCCTGGGGACGCACGGTGGATCGCACCAAATCGAGCTTCTGCTGCATGGCGATAACGGCGGCGTATAACTCCTCGTGTTGGCGGCCGACCCGATCCTGCTCGGTACGGATGTCAAGAACGGCGGCGTAGGTCGCCTCGACCGTCTGTTGGAGCTGATCGAAGAGCTTCTCGAAGCGGTCGCCGTAGTTGGACAAAGCATCATGCAATCCCGCGAACGCCTGCTCTTGGCCGGCTTGCAGTTGTTCCAGACGAGCAAACGACAAAACTTGATAGAGCTTGGGGTCTTCCTCGATGGCGCGGCGAAAGAAATAACGTGAGGCGACGACCAGTAACGGCGGACCCTGAGCAGGCACGAGCCATTGGGCCAGATGGGGGAAGCCGGCAGCCTGCAACTCGTGCGCGACGGCTGCCATCGCGTCCCGTTCCGCGTCCAATGCGGTGGTGGGGTCGTCAAAGCGGGCGATCCCGGCGGCGGCACGAGCCAATTCTTCGACCGGTTGCGGGCTGGTGGCGAGTAGGCCTTTCTTTTTCGCTTGGCGAAGCTCGTCGCGGGCGGCGCGGCGCAATGTCTCGTTCGCAAACGGGTCGCCGGTCAAGGCATGAAACGCCTTCAGTTGGTCGCGCAACGCTTTGGTCTCAGCCGGTGCGAAGATGGCCTGCCCCTTGTCCCAAAGGGAATCTCCGGCGAGGGTTAGCTCGACGGTTTGCCATGCTCGATCGTGGGATTTCTTGATCGCATCGTTGAGCCGATTGCTGTGATCACGTAGGTGCCCGCAAAGGAACTCCGAGACGGCCTGGGTGATTCCCCCGATTGCGGTCATGCCAACGGCGTGGCCCGCTCCGTCGAGGAGCGGCTTGACGGTCAATGATGCCAATCGCAACGCGATACCCACGGTGGAACTCCCCTCACGATGAAGGAATCGTCCGGCAATTCCGTTATATCCTGTCGGTGGAAAGTTGCTCTAGCACGACACGGGCGGGAAACGGTATGATCTCCGCTCCCTCGATCATGGGGTTGTTCGTCGCCCGTGGTGAGATATTTTCTCACACCGGGTAACCGCGGCAAGGAGGCCGCAATGCCGCAGATTCATCCATCAGCCGTAGTCGATCCAAGCGCCCAATTGGCCGAGGATGTCGTCGTCGGCCCTTTTTCGCTCATCGAAGGCCCCGTGAAGCTCGGGCCAGGCTGCATCGTGCGGCCCTATGCTCAGTTGATTGGCCCGCTGGTAGCCGGAGAGGGCAACGACTTCGGCAGCGGGTGCGTCATCGGTGACCGACCTCAGCATCTGCAATACAAGGGCGAACCGACGCGCACCATCATCGGAAACCACAACGTTTTTCGCGAACACGCGACCGTTCATCGCGGCACGACAGCTCGCGGCCAGACGGTTGTCGGTGATTCGAATTTCTTGATGGCCGGCGCCCATATCGCTCACGACTGCATCATCGGCAACCATTGCATTCTGGCCAATGGAGCGCTCGTCGGGGGTCACGCCGTCGTTGAGGATCGCGTCTTTCTCTCGGGCAATAGCGCCGTCGGGCAATTCTGCCGGGTCGGTCGATTGGCGTTGCTCAGCGGCGTGTCGGCTACGACCAAGGACATTCCGCCATTCGTCATCCAGCAAGATTTCAATCGCATGGGAGGCGTGAATCTCGTCGGCATGCGTCGCGCGGGTTTCACCTCGGATCAGATTCACGCAGTTCGCGAGGCGTATCGCATCGTCTTCCTGCGCGACCTCATGCTCGGCGATGCCTTGGAGCGAGTCGAGCGTGAGTTGGGCGGCGTCGATGTCGTCGCCGAGTTTGTCGCCTTCGTTCGCAATTCCAAACGAGGCGTGACCAAGGTTCTTCGGTTCCGCCACGGAGAGCGCGAGGATCAGGTGTAAGTTGTGACGCGCCGATCTTGGCCACCGCGTCCAGGATACGCCCCTTACAAGCGCACAATCAACTTCAAGCCGGCAATCACCAGGACCAATCCCAGGAGCCGGCGCAGGGTCGTATTGCCGAATCGCCGAGTGCCATAATGCGATCCGAGGAAGCCCCCCAACACGGCCGCGAGCGCCCAGAGCGGGATCGCCCTTGGTAGTGATTGAGTGTGGTGCAGAACCCCCGCCAGTCCGGAAACAGAATTGACGAGAATAAAGGCCGCGGAGACCCCTCCGGCGCGCCGCACATCGGACCACCCCAGAAACACAAGGACCGGGCTGAGGAAGATCCCGCCGCCGGTGCCGGTTAGGCCCGAGAGGAGGCCGATGGTCGCGCCGAGGGCCAGCGCCAACGGCAGTCGCGGAGGTCGGGTCGCCGCCACAGTTGCTCCGCCCGGCGCGACGATGAGCTTAGTCGCCGCCACCAACAGCACCACTCCAACCAAGGGCTTATAGTAATCCCCCGGCAGTTGGATCAACCCGCCGACGTAAGCCATGGGAAACGACGCCACCGCGAATGGCCAGAACAACACCCATGAAAAGAACCCGGCCCGGTAGTATTTGAACGTGACCACGAACGCGACGAAGATATTGAGGCAGAGCGCGGTTGGCTTCATGACGTCCGGCTCGATTCCCATCAAAGCCATTGCCGCCAGATAACCCGAGGCGCCGGCATGGCCGACCGAACCGTACAAAGCCGCCAGCATGAGGATCAGACCGCAAAGAATCGCGACAGTTTCGATTGGCAATCGAGTTGTCCTTTCCGCCGTTGAGAGCTGACGTTATTCCGGCGATCATCCGATAATCACATGCGGTCGCTTGGTCGGGTCCGGCTCATGGCGTCGCAACAAGTCATGCACGAGCCACGGAACATTTCCTTGGCCGAACAAGAGGAAGTTCAAATTCGCAGACAATGGACTTTCCTCGCTCCAACCGAAATGAATCTCGGGCGGCTCACCGACCTTGGAAAACTCCAGACCGATAGCGGCGATGACGTGGGCGACCGACACGCAGCGTGATACTCGCAGTACGTCCCGGGCTTCCTCGCGGCAAACATTCAGCAGAGGCCGTTGGGAGAAATCGCTCGTGTCGCCGAGATCGACCATGAGAATGATAATCGGAATCTCGGCCGGTATCCGGTGCCGGAAGCGGATCATTCGTTCCTTTTCGGAGATCGAGAATTGGCCGGGCCGATGAGGCACCAACACAGAGATTTCCCATCGGCGAATCGCGTCCCACTTCTGCTCGGCGTCGGGGCTAGCAAACTCGAATCCCTCGAAACGAAATTCGGTACTACGCCACCATCGCGAGAGCATCGAGGTCACGATGATCGTCACAATGAACAAGAGAGTGATCAGGATGCTGCTCGGATTGGCCCAGACAATGGCCCCCGCGATCCAGACGAACAGCAACGTAATCGCCGTGAATGGCAGCGACAGAAGGCGACGCCAGCCGCGACAGCGAGCCAGGTCGATCGACGTAGCCAACGCCGCCGCGGCGAGAAGCACAATGACGCTGGTCGCATAAGCCGATCGTTGGGCCGAAACGCTCGCCCGAAAAACCATCGTGACGACAAGATTCACACCGCTGAACAGCAGGTAAATAAGCCCGATCATGCCGGCCCATTCCAACTCCATGCCGAATCGCGACAGGTATTGGGGGACCATGCTGCGCAAACCGAGCGAAACACTGGCGCCGGCAAAACAGAGGACCATGACGGTCAGCACGTCGTAAATACTGCCAAAGGTTGGGCCGAACAGCGGGTTGACGGCCGTCGCGGGCGTTCCGTCCACGAGGCTGCCGCCATGAGCCAAATAGGCAAGCGTTCGCTCGTGGGCACCGCCGCCGGCCAAGAGTTGAGCCGGACCCAACAGAATCGTGGTCATGAGTGCCGAGCCAATCAGCAGCGTGCTCATGACCAAAGCAGAACAAAGTAGGAGCCGCCGCGTGTGGGTCACTTGTCCGGCCGGTTTCGCCGGGTCGTCGCCGGGTTTGCCCCGCACCAGGGGCATGACGACCAGGCTCATCTCGAAACCGCTCAAACCCAAGGCCATTTTCGGCAAGAGCCAAAGGCACATTCCGGCGATCGACCAACCGTCGGTGCCGGCCCAATGCGGCGCGTTGATGCACCATTCGCCCCGAGTCACCTGCTGCCACCACGTCGACGCCAGATCGGTACGACCAATGACGTGCGTCAAGCCGCTGCCGATTATTACGACCGTCAGAAATAAATAGGCCCCGACTAAGAGAGCCGATAACCAGATCATCGGTCGCGTAAACCCGAACCAGACAAGGGGCCAGAGAAATACTCCGATGAGCAAGAGAATGACCGTGATGACCATCTGCCGATTCCAGAAGTTGCAGATCGATTGCCAAAGGCCCCAACTCGACCATTCGCGGAACTGGCCTCCGGAAGCGGCCCACTCATCGAGCTGTACCTGCCATTCGGGGATCGGGTTTTGGACCAAATGGACGGCGGCGTCGGCGGCCGACAGCGTGCGCGTGAAGACAAAATTCGTCGCGGCGAATCCCAGCAATGTCAGCACGAGAAACTTGCCGCGCCAGCCATGAATCAACCGCTCCAACATCGAGATGCTGCCCTGCCACGGCGGTGAGCGCCGAGCCACGTAGGCATAAACCGGCAAGGCCGCCAGCAGTGTAACCAAGACGAGGGCTGCCGTCGCCAGCGGCGCCAACGGACCGGCGAATTCGGCCGCGATGGACGGCTGATACGCCAGCGTGCTGAAGTAATCGAGACCAACAAGCCCAAGTAAGACGGGCCAGCGATAGTGGCGATGACTCGGCTCGATGCCTGGGGGCATGGTTCAACCTCGACTGCATGAGCGTTCACATGCAGTCAAGGTATGAACTTCAACTTCGATGATCGCTTCGGCGACGATGCCGCCGGCGCACAACGTTCACCAATACCAAGCAAGCCGTCTCGTTGAATTGCTCCGGCGGAGGACAACGCGCCGCGTCGCCTTGGGCGGCGATTCGGCCGCGAGAGCCACGAAGGGCGGAACGCTGTCTCACTTGGGCAAGTCAGCCGGTGGCCGGCCTCCGGCTTCGCGGGTCATGACGTGCCGGAGCTTAGTCGTCTGATTCTTCGTGTCGCCGCCAGTCGTCAAAAAGAACCGCATCCCATCGGGGCCGGCGTCAATGTTTGTGGCCGGGTTTGAATCGGCCGTGAAGGTCGCTTTCACCAATGGGATCCAATCACCCGTCGCTGGTTTTACCCACCCGTTGCCGTAGTAAGCTTTTCGCGCCTGTGTCGCCGACACGCGATTGCGCCGGAAATCTTCAACAAACGAGTAATAACCGCCAAGGTGTCTGTGGCGGGTGATGGTCGAGAAGGTGATGAGATGGAGCCATGCCTTCTTGCCGGGGTGAAAGAAATAGCCTGCGAACGCGGTGCGCTCGTCGCCGTCGGGCGTCGCCGTCACCAGAAACCGATAGGTTTCGCCGATCTTCCAATCGAAATCGTAAAACGACTGCCCACCGGTGCCCTCGCCTCCGAATCGGCCGACGCGGACGCCTTCGCCTTGATGCAACAGTTTCACGCGGCGCTCAGCGGCCACCTGTTTGGGATCATCCTGCCGGCCTGGGTCCCAAACCGAGAAGATCAAGAGCTTCTTGCCGTTGGCCAGTTCTTGGATGCCGTAATATCCATGGTTGAAGCCGCAGACGCAAAAGTAGGTGCCCGGCGACGACCGAACGACTGCAGCTTCGTTATAGAAAGCCGTTGACGCGGGTGCCGAGTAGCCGAGATGGACCGAACGACAGGCAATGCCCGCGAGCTTTTCGTCGGTGAACGCAGGACACGCCACCACGGCGAGTACGGCGAGGGTAGTCAGGTATCGCATAAAAAAAACCTCCAGGTAAGAGTTGATTTAGCGATCCGCGGCTGGCCGGAACACGGCGCAGGGCATTCTCGGCCTCCCCGGCAATGGCCAGATTTGGTACCATTTCAGATCCTTGGGGATGACCTAACCTTGCCTCGGAACCACGGCATCGAGGGTTGACGCGGATGAATCGACGGAGATTCCTGAAACGGGCGGCCCTCGCCGCGACGCCGTTCATGGGCGTGGGGTACGGTTTCGCGGAAGCGTATTTCTTTCACGTCTGCCGGCGCACGTTGCCCGTGGCTCGGTTACCCGAGGCATTCCGTGGATTGACAGCCGCTTTCCTCACCGATATTCATCACGGCCCTTACACCAGCATCGACTATGTTCAGCGGATCGTTCGAACAACCTTGTCGCTGAACGCCGACCTGATATTGCTCGGCGGCGACTATGCCCACAGCGGCCGCCGGTTTCTGGCGCCTTGCTTCGAAGTCCTTGGCAAACTCAAGGCTCCGTTGGGTGTCTACGCGATTCTCGGCAATCACGACCATTGGTACGACGCGCCCCAGACGCAATACCTCATGCGAAAAAACGCCATTGAGGAGTTGACCAATCGCGGGGTTTGGTTGAAGCGCGGGTCCGCACGATTGAGGCTGGCGGGTGTCGATGATCTCTGGGAGGGGCATCAAGACTTGGTGCGAGCGCTTGACGACGCCTCGCCGCGAGATTGCACCATCTTGCTCAGCCACAATCCCGATTACGTCGAAGAGCTGGACGACCCGCGTGTTGATTTGGTTCTGAGCGGTCATACCCACGGCGGACAGATTACACTGCCGGGCATTTGGGCGCCGTTTGTACCATCGGCTTTTGGGAATAAGTATCTGCACGGACTCGTTCAAGGCCCGCGAACCCAAGTATTCGTGTCGCGTGGATTAGCCACGTCGGGCCCGCCGATTCGCGTCGGGTCGCCGCCGCAGATTGACCTTCTGACTTTCGTTCCGGCATCATGAGAATCTCACCTTTGTTGGAGGCAGCCATGCCCCTCGATTGGGCGCCGTTGGTCGAACTTGTTCGAAGTCACGATCGTTTCTTGCTGTTAACTCACGTTCGCCCCGATGGCGATGCCCTTGGATCGCAATTGGCGATGGCGGATGCCTTGGAGCAACGCGGCAAGTCGGTTCGCATCGTCATCGGTTCGGACTTGCCGGAACGCTATTTCTTCATGGACCCGGATCGCCGCATCGAACGTTTCACGCCATCGATCGACGCATTCGCTCAATCGCAGGCGGTGATCGTATTAGACACCGGCACCTGGAATCAACTCGGCGCATGTGGGGCGCCCATGAAGGCGATGCCGGGGCCAAAAGTCGTCATCGATCATCATCTGACTCAAGACGACCTCGGCGCGACGCGGCTGGTGGATACGACCGCGGAAGCCACCGGCCGGCTCGTCGTCGAGGCGACCGATGCCATGGGAGCGCAGATTTCACCAAAGGCCGCGACGGCACTCTTCATCGCCTTGGCGATGGATACCGGTTGGTTCCGTCACAGCCAGACGCGGCCGGAGACCTTTGAGTTGGCGGCGCGACTGAATCGGGCCGGGGCACGACCCGACCGGATCTTTGAACATTTGTACGAGCGTAATCCCCTCGGCCGAATCCGGCTCCTGGGCCGAGCGCTGGAACGGCTGCGCTGCGAATTCGATGGCTTCGCCGTCGTTTCCGAAGTTTACGTCAGCGATTTCCCCGAATTGCAAGCCCATCCACTCGACACCGAGGATATCGTTCAACACACGCGGACCATCGACGGGGTCGAACTAGGGTTGCTGTTGATCGAGCAGTTGAATGGATCGGTGAAGGTAAGCCTTCGGTCGCGAGGCCGGATCGATGTGGCAAGGCTGGCGGAGCAGTTTGGCGGCGGCGGGCATTCGCGCGCGGCGGGGGCGACGCTCACGGGCACCGTTGCCGAGGTGCGCGCGAAGCTGCTCGCGGCGGTGCGAGTGGCCATGGCGACTCTGCCGTGACGCTTCGAGACACGCATCGGCGAAACGCCTTTTGGCGGCGGCTATGCGCGAACGCCGTAGGCCGGCGGTTGCTCGCGGACCAATTCGTTGGCGTGGAGCAGCGACTCGGGCGTGCCGGCGTCGGTCCAATAGCCCTTCAATGACGACCAGCCGAGACGGCCCTGTTTCAGATAGTAGGTGTTAACGTCGGTGATTTCCAACTCGCCGCGGCCGGACGGCCGGAGAGTGCGAATGACCTCAAACACATCCGGCGGATAGATGTAGATACCCGCAACGGCGTAGTCGCTCTTGGGGTGTTTCGGTTTTTCCTCGATACCGACAACGCGATCTCCGACCAACTCCGCGACGCCGTACCGGCCCGGGTCGGGGACACGTTTCAGGGCCACCCACGCCCAGTCGGGTTTTTGGTTCGAGGCCACCATCATTTCACCGAGTGGATCAAAAAAGATATTATCGCCGAGAATCACGACGCAACGGCTGTCGCGACAAAACAACTCGGCCAACCCAAGGGCCTGAGCGATACCGCCGGCCTCGTCTTGCACGCGATACGTCAACTGACACTTATGCTCCTTGCCCGACCCGAGTAGCTCGACGAAGTCCCCCATGTGCTCGGTACCGCTCACGAGCAAGACGTTGCTGATTCCCGCATCGACGAGCTTCTTGAGCGGGTGATAGACCATCGGGTAAGGGCCAACGGGCAACAGGTGCTTGTTCGTCACCCGCGTCAGTTCGCCGAGCCTCGTTCCCTTGCCGCCTGCCAAAATCACGCCGCGAGTATCCATGACGTTCCTTTCGTTACGCTTCTTCGAAGCGTTGCTTAACGGATTTCGGGTGCGTCGCTTGACGCTTCGACGCCTATCCGACCTTGCCGTATTGGCGCTCGTAGTACTTCAGATAGTCGCCGGAGCGGATTTTCTCGACCCAGGCTTGATTGGCGAGATACCAATTGACCGTGTCGCGCAGCCCCTGATCAAACCGGGCCTTCGGGGTCCAGCCGAGTTCGGCTTCGGCCTTCGAACAATCGATGGCGTAACGGCGATCGTGACCGGGGCGATCCTGGACGTACTTGATCAACGTTCTCGGTTTGTTGAGAATGTCCAACAACAGGTGGGTAATCTCGATATTCGGCTTCTCGCATTTGCCGCCGAGATTGTAGACCTCGCCGATGCGCCCTTTTTGTCGCACGGCCTCGATGCCGGCGCAGTGGTCGCGGACGTGAATCCAATCGCGTATCTGCATGCCGTCGCCATAGACCGGCACGGGAATGTCCTTCAGGATGTTGCTGATAAACAGGGGAATCAGTTTCTCCGGGAACTGAAATGGCCCGTAGTTGTTTGAGCATCGCGTGATGACGACGGGTAACCCGAAGGTATGTTCATAGGCCAGCGCCAATAAGTCGGCGGCCGTCTTTGATGCCGAATACGGGCTATTCGGGTGCAACGGCGTCGTCTCGGTGAACAACCCCGTCGGGCCGAGGCTGCCGTAGACCTCATCGGTCGAGACTTGCAGGAACCGCGCCACCTTGAACTCGCGAGCCGCATCGAGCAAGACCTGCGTGCCGATGACATTCGTGCGAATGAATGGTCCGGAATCGTGGATGCTGCGATCGACGTGGCTCTCGGCGGCGAAGTTGACGATACCGCAAACGCCATCGCCAATGGCCTTGCGAACATCGTCGCGGTTGGTGATGTCACCCTTCACAAATCGATACCGCGGATGGTTCTCGTATTCGCTCAGGTTGGCCGGGTTGCCGGCATAGGTCAGTGCGTCGAGGTTGACGATCGAGATCGTGGGATCGTCTTCCAGGAGCATGCGAATGTAATTGCTGCCGATGAACCCGCAGCCGCCGGTTACCAAAAGGGGGTGCATCGAATTCCTTTCGCTGAGGGGAAACGAAACCATCCTTGGGAACAGCGTCAATCTAGGAACTATCGGTAGGAAGGATACCCCGTTCCGATACATCGCGTCAAGACGGGGTGACCGCCAGGCAAACCACGGGGTTAGCGACGCTTCGCCGAAGCACCATGTTTCCTCTCGCTTCTTCGAAGCGTCGCTAGCCGGCTAACCAGAACTAATCCCCGTTCGCGGGATTTAATGATTCGGTACAATGGCGATCATCGAAGGTGGCACTAGATAAAGAACCGCACCATGTCATCCACGCTCCTCTTGTTGGCGCTGACCTCCGTCGCGCCGGCGGCCGATTCACGACAGGCGTTGCAGCCTTTCAACGACCTGATCGGTACTTGGCGCGCCACCGGCACCCCAGAGGGCAATCGCGAGGAACGCCAACGCGGATTCTGGACCGAATCACAAGCCTGGGAATGGCAATTCAAAGGGGCCGACGTCTGGCTGGCGCTCAAATCCGCAGGAGGCAAGCAGTTTACGCACGCCGAACTACGGCCGTTGCCGCAACCCAGTCGATTCCGCCTCATTGCGACCACTCCCAACAAACAGTCGCTGACTTTCGACGGCGAGTTGAAAGACCAACGCCTCACGCTCGAACGTACCGACGAAACGACGAAAGAAATGCAACGGATCGTCCTACGGTTATTGCATTCCAATCGCGTGATATGGCATTATGAAACGCGCGCGGCGGACAAGCAGGCGTTTCGGCGAGTGTGGCAGGTCGGCGCCACCAAAGAGGGCGAGCCCTTCGCGGTCGGCGGCAACGCCAACCCGGAGTGCATCGTCAGCGGAGGCACCGGCACCATTGCCGTCACTCACATGGGCAAGACCTATTACGTCTGTTGCTCCGGCTGTCGCGACGAATTTCGGGCGAACCCCGAGAAATACATCAAGGAATTCGAGGCCAAGAAACAGAAAGGCGACAAACCGTGACCACCGCATCGACGATATTTGAAAGCCCCGTGGGGCCGCTGTTCCTGGAAGCCACCGAGGCCGGGGTGACCCGTGTCGAATTCTGCGACGGCGATCTCCCCAAGGTGTCGGCCGGTCGGAATCGGCACCTCGACCAGTTGAAGGCCGAATTGACCGAGTATTTCGCCGGCGAGCGGACGACATTCGGCGTGGCGTTCGACTTTTCGGGCACCGAGTTTCAACGCGAAGTCTGGGGCGAGCTTTGCCGAATTCCGTTCGGCGACACGTGGAGCTATGCCGATCTGGCCAAAGCTGTCGGCCGGCCGTTGGGGTCGCGGGCGGTCGGTCAGGCGAACGGGCGCAATCACGTGGCGATCGTGATTCCGTGTCATCGAATCATCAACGCCGGCGGCAAACTCGGCGGTTACGGCGGCGGGCTATGGCGCAAAGAATGGTTGCTTGAACACGAACGCCGAGTCTTGGCCGGCGCGCGAGGACGGAGTAGCTCGTGAATCTCAACCTGTTGCTGGCGTTTTTCTGGGTATTCATCGCAATCGTACTGTTGGCGATCAAGGTCAGCGGTCGCGGCGACCTTTTAGGGGATGGGCCCAACCTGAATATCGGCTTGGTTCTCGCGGGCTTGCTCACGGCCTACAATTTGGTACGCTGGTGGGCGAGTCGCATGAACCGCCGCCCGCCCCCGGCCCCGCCGCGCCGGCGCCATGTGGACGAACCGCCCCCTGAGTACAACCCCGCCCTGGATTTCACGCGCCCGGACCCGCCGAAATGATTCCGGGGGCAAACGCCTCGGACTCTCCGAAACCTCGATCCTCCGTCATCACAATGGGAGCCATGCCATGACCCGCCGCCGCTCGCATCATCCGTCACGCCGCGCATTTCTCCGTCAGGCTGCGGCCGCTGGGGCCGCCGTTGCCATGGCCCCGGCCGTCGTCTCGTCCCGAGCGCCGAGTGAGAAACTCAACGTCGTTATCATCGGCTCGGGCGGTCGCGGCGCCGCCAACATGCGTGAGATGCGCGGCGAGAATATCGTCGCCCTCTGTGATGTCAATGAATCGAACCTGAATCAGGCCGCCAAGAACGCCCCGAACGCGAAGCTATTCCGTGACTTTCGCAAGCTCTATGACACGCTCAAGGACAGCGAGTTCGACGCCGTTGTCGTCAGCAGCACCGAGCACACCCACGCTTTCGCGACTCTGCCGGCGCTGAAGCGTAAGAAGCACGTCTATTGCGAAAAGCCGCTGACACACAATCTCCGTGAGGCTCGTCTCATTACCGAAGCGGCCAAACAAGCCGGCGTGGCGACCCAGATGGGCACACAGATTCACGCCAGCGGCAACTATCGCCGGGTCGTCGAACTCATTCGTGCCGGAGCCATCGGGGCGGTCAGCGAGGTTCACGTCTGGGTGTCGCGTGCTTGGGGTTGGCAGAGTAAAGAAGACGCGGCTCAGCACAAGGACTTACTCTGGTCGGCAAATCGGCCGACAAACGCGATGCCCGTGCCGGCGAATCTCGATTGGGACCTTTGGCTTGGCCCGGCGCCGACGCGGCCATTCCATGGCGACTATGTGCCGGGGCCGAAATGGTATCGGTGGTGGGATTTTGGCGGCGGAACGATGTCGGATCTCGGCGCCCACTGGATCGACTTGCCGTTCTGGGCGCTCGATCTACAAGCTCCAACGATCATCGAAGCATCTGGCCCTCCGCCTCACCCGGAACTGGCGCCGGCCAGCATGTCGGCGACCTTCCACTTCGACGCCGCTGGAGGCCGCCCGCCCCTCAAACTCACCTGGTATCAAGGTGTCCTCAAACCGGCGATGCTGACCGAGAAGAAGATCCCGTCATGGGGTAACGGCGTGTTGTTCGTCGGCAGCCGCGGGATGTTGCTCGCCGATTACGGCAAGCATGTCCTGTTGCCGGAAAAGGAGTTCGCCGGGTTTCAACGGCCGAAAACGACCATCCCCGATTCGATCGGCCATCACGCCGAATGGATCCGGGCATGCAAGACCGGCGAGCCGACTACTTGCCCGTTCCGCTACAGCGGACTGTTAACCGAATCGAATCACCTGGGCAACATTGCTTATCGCGTCGGCCAGCGTCTGGAATGGGACCACGCCGCCATGAGGGTGCGAAACTCCGAAGCCGCCCAAGCCTTGGTCGGTCGCGAATATCGCAAGGGTTGGGAATTGAGCTGATGAGCCAAAGCGAGAATCCCCAGGGAAATGACCGGGGGGATTCTCAAGCCAGCTATTTTTTCCCCAGCGCGCTGCGGAGCAGGCCGATGGCTTGATCCAGCAAGCCACCATCCGGGACGGCGCCGCCCGGCGTGAGTTTATCGACCACATTGGGCAGGATGCCGGTGAGCTTGGCCGTCACGGCTTCCACCGTGGTGCCGGTCTTGGCGGCCATTTCCTTAAGCTGGTCCATCGTGAAGACTTTTTTCACATCATCAGCGGTAATCGGCAGATTCTCGCCGACGCGAACCCAGGACCCCACAATCTCTCCCAGCCCCTTTTCGCGAAACTGATGAAGAAATCCGTCGAGGCCGCCGGCTTGCCGCTGAATCATCCCGAGCAGGCCATCCACCAAACCGGGCGTTGGATCGCCACCATCGCCGCTAGTGCCAAATATCTTGCCGAGCAAGCTCATGACAAACCTCAGTTACTGGATGATAGCCCGCGTTTGAGGAATTCAACGAAACCCGTGACATCGTTGATCTTGCCCTCAAGGTATACGTCGAGAATCTCGACTTTGCCATTCGGTTTCGCGTTGAGCAGAACGTAGAGAGGCAGTTGCTCGGTGCCAAACCGATCCTTTTGGAATTCAAGGTTGGCCTGAGCCTCTCCCCGGCGGCGTGAACGGTCGACGGCAAAACTATAAAACGGGCCGGGAACTTCGTCGGTGTACATCTGGGCCAGCCGATACGACTGAAACAACTGCCGAACGTCGCCGCGGATAAAGACGGTGCGTTCGTTGTACTTGCAATTGGTACAGGTCACACCCGTGAAATCGACAAAGATGCGCTGGTTCTTGCCGGATCGCTGGGCCTCTACTTTGGCTTCAGCAACAGTCCGCGGCAAGTTCGCCGACCAGGGCAGTTCATGCTCGCTAGGCTCGGGTAACAAGAACGAATCGACCCAGGCGAAGACGACGCCGCCCGGCCGTTGGCTTTCGCCGCTGCTCGTCTTGAATGCCGCCGGCACGAGGTAGATTGCCAAACTCAGGAAACCTAGCCCCAGGAGCATGCGCACGACGCCGATATTCTCCGTCGCGTCATCGTGCGGCAGCCGGTAAAGGTTGAGCAGGTACAGGCCGCAGAGCAAGGCCAGGGCAACCCAGATACCCATGACCAGGTCGTAGGTGAAATAGGCCGGGACGGGCAACAATCGAAGCTCGGCGGTGCGGAAGAACTTCAGGGCCGCCGCTAATTCGAGAAAGCCCATGACGACCTTGACGCTGTTCAGCCACGACCCGCTCTTGGGCAGTTTCTTCAAGAGGCTAGGGAACATGGCCAGGACGAAAAACGGAGCCGCGAACGTTGTCGAAAACACCAGCGCGCCGAGAACCAGCTCGACCGTTGTAAACTGGCCGGAGGCCGCCATGCCGCCAAAGCCTCCCAAAAATGGCGCTACGCAGGTGAAGCTGACAACCGTGAAGGTAAGCGCCATGAAGACTGTGCCGAGCATGCCGCCCTTGCCCTCACGCGACGAAGTGAATCGGGCCATGCTGCTGGGCAGCGTGATTTCGTACATGCCGAACAGACTTAGCGCGAACACCAGGAACAGCAGCCCCAACGCGATGTTGGTGCCCGGCGCCACGCTCAGGTTGCGGAAAAACGTCAGCAAAGTCAGAGCCGAGATTCCCAACACGAAAATAATCGTCAGACAGTAGACCAGGGCCGTCACGATCGGCCGGTGATGCTCGCGCTCACTCTGTTTGAGGAAGAAGCTGACGGTAATGGGAATCATGGGAAAGACACAGGGCGTGATGAGCGCGACGGCTCCCCAAAACGCAGCGGTAATAAGGAAGTTGATTAACCCGGTTCGGGCCGACTTGCCGCCGGAACTGGACCATTGAGGCAATTCGTTCCGCAAAGCCTCCAGGGCGATTCGATGTTCATCGAGAGTTGCCGCAGGAGCGGCGGCCGCCGTGCCGGGAGAGGCCGCGTGAGTCTGGCTTCCGCCGCTGGCCGGCGCCGGGGCCGGGCCATCAATCTTAGGCGCGTCGGGCGGCTTGGACGCGGACATGGCCGCCGCCAATTCGGCTTTCGTCGCGGCGTCCAACTCCATCGGTTGACCATCGACCATCACTTCGGCCTTGGTGACGATCGTCTTGGGCGGCAAGCAGTTGTTCTCGTTGCAAACGACGATGCGTGCCTCGACCTGAATCGGGAACTTTCCCGATTTGGCATTGGGGCTGACGATCAGCTTGCGTTGGAAGACCGGGCTTCCCTCGTATTCGTCTTGCGGTTTGCCGAGACGAATCTTGACCTCGGGAGGCGGTTCCGCGACGTTGCCGACGAACACAACCTGATCCGGCTTCGGAAAGGTGAATTCGGTCACGCTGCTGGAGTCGGGATCGGCGGATTGTTTGGTTGGGTAAGAATGCCAGCCCGGCGCCAGGTCGAGCGTCAATTTCCACGTCACCGACTGGCCGGGGCGAGCCGTCGGCGGATCAACGACTACCTTGACCTTGGCGACATTGTCGAACGTCTCACGCGCGACTGCCGGCGTCAAGGGCACCAAGAGCAGTATCCCTGCCGCGAAGATGGGTCGAAGCATTCTCATCGAGAAATCCTCAGTGACCGCCGGAAGGATGGCTCATAACCACGGCGCTTCGATTGAAGCGCCTCGCTACGGCTAGCGATTCACGACCGGCGCGACACCTTTCAACTCGAGCGTGGTCACAGCTTTGGTCTTCAGGTCCACGACGCGAATGCGGTGGGCATTGGTGTCCGCGACGTAGAGTTTGCCGGCGGCATAGCTCAAGCCGGCTGGTTCATTGAACAACGCTCCGGCCAGCCAGCCGGCGTTGTCGCCCCCCAGGATTGTTTTGCATTCGCGAGTCGCCGGGTCGAGCAGTTTAATCTTGCTGTTATAGGTGTCGGCAACAAATAATTTGCCTTCGTGGTGAAGCACGGCCAGGGCGTGCTGAATCCGAACCGCGTCACCCGTGCCATCCTTGTCGCCAAAAACGAACAGCCCTTTTCCGATGAGCGTCCGGACATCACCGCGCCCGCCCAAGGCGACCGATCGAATCGCACTCACCTCGGAGTCGGCGACGTAGAGCCTTTTGCCGTCCGTGGTCAATCCGCTCGGTTGGGCAAAATTCGAGCCGGCGAGCGAGCCGTCCTTGATATTCTCGCGACCATCACCGGCGTACGGATCAAGCCGGCCTTCATCGAGATCGAGTGTCCAAATCTGATGATGCCCCGCCATCGCGATGTAGACCGTTTTGCCGTCGGGGGCCAACAGAAGATCCCAGGGGCTGTTCATGCCAGTCTTGAGCGCCGGGCCGCCGGAGCCGCGGTTTTCTCGGTCCTGGGTGCCAGTGCCCGCGACGGCTTTCACCGTCTTCGCCTTCAGATCGAGTGCCCGTATCATGTGATTCTTGCGGTCG
Source organism: uncultured Alcaligenaceae bacterium (assembly GCA_964515185.1). Taxonomy (GTDB): domain Bacteria; phylum Planctomycetota; class Planctomycetia; order Gemmatales; family Gemmataceae; genus CAZESP01. The sequence goes on along the minus strand of CAZESP010000001.1, from coordinate 149,532 downwards.
GCGACATAGAGAATGTCGCCCCTCAGGATCATGCCCTGGGGGTCGTCGAACTGGGCTATCGCGAAGTCTCCATCGACGTTGCCAGGCTCGCCCGTGCCGGCGATGGCGATCTTGTTCCCGCTCAGATCCGTGATAACAACTCGATGGTGCGTGCTGTCGGCGATGAACAGGCGCTTGCTCGCCTCGTCGGCCAGGACCTTGCCGGGAAAATAGAGGGGCGTGTCCGGGGCGTCGCGGAACTTGGCGAGGTCGAATCGCTTCGGTGTTTCGTCGAGGGTTTTCTTAGCCTTGTGCTCTTTGATTATCTTGCCGATGTAGGCATCGAGAACATCCACTTGCCCCTCACCGGAAACCGCGCCATGGAGCTTTCCTTCGGGATCGATCACGGCGAGCGTCGGCCAGGAATTGACACCGAAGGCGTCCCAAATCTTCATGTTCGCGTCATTGACGACCGGATGGTGAATCTGATAGCGAAGGATCGCCTTGCGAATCGCCTCGGTATTCTTCTCATTCTCGAATTTGGCGCTATGCACGCCGATGACGACGACCTCCTTCGCATACTTCTTTTCGAGCTTGGCCAGATCAGGAAGCGTGTGGATGCAGTTGATGCAGCAGAAGGTCCAGAAATCGAGGACGACGACTTTTCCCTTGAGATCTTTGTGAATGCTAATGGGTCCCGCGGAGTTGAGCCAGGCGATGCCTCCTTCAAGCTCAGGCGCCTTGGAAAGTTGCCTTTCGTCGGCGGCCGAAAGAGGTGGCAGGCGCATTGGCGAGCGCGGCAACGTAGCGATGGCAACCACGATCAGCGCGGGAAAACCGACGGTCAGGATCCAAAAACGAGGTGAACGAAGCCATGACATTGAGTTGATCTCCTTAAACCGGCGGGCGCTCGCGGATTATGATACTGGCTTGCGCGATCTGCGCAAACGGCGATTCCCTGCCTCGGTTGGATGCGGAAGCAGGGAATCCGGTTACCCAGTAACAACCAAGCCGACACGAATGGCGACCGGCGCGGAGGTTATTTGCCGCCGGTAACGCGAATCTGGGTCGATAAGTAGTAGACGTGCCCGTCAATCTCATATTCGAGTTCGCCGAACATCGCCCGATACCCGCTGCCCGGACGATCCGCCAACCCCACGACCATTTGATTCGGTCCACTGGCGGCGATTATCTCCTTCCAAACCGACGGGCGGAAGTCGCGCGAATTGGCGTCGGCGACCCAGAGCCGCGCGGCCTTGGGCGAGCGATTCGGCGTAATGGCCAGCCGCATTTTCCCACCGTTGTCGTCATGCGTCCACGAAAGCTGCGGCATCTCTTTCCCTTCGATCTGATGCTTGGTGAAGATCGCCAAGGTGTTCACGGCTCGCAGCGGGATTAGCTCTTCCTTGCCATTCACCTTCTGCCGCAAGCCGTGGCCCGCATTCGGCACGATCAACACTTTCTTGTCGCCCTTCAGGTCGCTCCAATACAGATTGAGTGCATCAACGGTCCAATACGGGTCATTGGCGCCGTTAATGATCATCTTTGGCATCGTGAGGCGATCGCGGTAAAAATAGGGGTCGACAATTTGCCACAGCCGGCGAGCCGCGTCAGAGTCGGGCATCGGCAACAGTTGACGCTCGGTGTAGTCGTGGATCATCTGGCTGTAGGCCCCAAACGACTCGAGCTGATGTTTCATCTGAGGTTGCATGTTAAGGACGTCAATGACCATGGGGGCGATGGCCTTGACGCGAGGCTCGGCGGCGGCCGTCAACCAAGTCGTCCAACCACGCTTCGACGCGCCGCTGACCACGAAGTCTTTCACTTCCATCTTCCACTGATCCTTGGCAAACGCCTGTAGCGCGTCCATCGCTTTGACGAGGCTCTTGACCATGGGGAACAGCAGCGGCCAACTCTCGTCCTTGCCGCCGTCGGCGAGGAATCGAACGAAAGTCTCCGCAATCAGGGCGTCTTCCTTCTTGCCGTTGAACAGTGGTTGATTGGGAATGTTGAACAGGAACGCGATGGGGTGGCCAACACGTTTGGCAATTTCAAGTCCGAGCAGATGGTTGGTCGGATTCGGGTTGCCGCCCGTGTTGAACAGCAGCATTGTCGCAGCGCGCGAACCGCCGGCGGGTTCGTAAACCACCAGGCCATGCTCCCATTTGATGCCTTGCCACACTTGCGAGACAAGCCGGATCTCGGTGACGGTTCCCTGGGGGAGCTGTTTGGATTCCTTGATGCTCCACGCGAAGGCCGAATCGGGCTTCTGGACGTACTCGATGAGTCCGGCCCGCGCGGGCAGCGCGATAAGGAGTCCCACGAGCGCAACGAGAATTTGGCGCATTAGCCACGTCTCCAGAATGGCAACAATTGGGATCAGCGACGATTCTGCCAAGATACCCGGACGGGACACAGATGCAAGACGATTGTTCAGGGAGTTCGCGAGGCGAGCATGCCGGCCGCCGCCATTGCCCGAGTCTCATCGAGGCTGGATTTTTCGGCCGTCGGAAATCTGATCGGACGGATGCAGCACCACAAGGTCACCGGCGGAAAGCCCCTCGCGAATCTCGGTTTCTAATCCGTTCGATCGCCCCACGGTAACGGGCGTCAGCCGAGCGCGGCCGTTGCGAAATACGAAAGTCGCCCATTGATCCTGCTTGCGAAACAACGCGCCCGCCGGAACAATGAGGACGTCGCTCGCCTCCCAAGTTACGATTCGAGCCTCGACGCGATAGGCATCACCCAGCGATCGGCGCTGGTCGGGCGAGCCGATGAAATCGGCAATGACGTAGACCCGTTGCTCCTCAACTCCCAGGGCCGAGATTTTCAGAAACGCCGCCGGCTCGACGACGCGGACACGCCCTTCCAACACGGTCGAGCCGCCCCAATGCTCGACAATCACTTTGGCGCCCGGTAGGATTTGGACCGCGTCCGTTGAGAGAACATCGAACTCCATCTCCAAGTCGGCTGGGTCGCCAATTTCCAGGAGTCGAGCGCCGGCGGTGACAATTGCGGAGCTTTCCTGAAACACGCGAAGGACCTTGCCGTCGATCGGTGAGATGATCGGTAGGCGATCCTCAAGGGGGAGGCGGTCATTTCGCGGCGTGAGACGAATGAGGGCGGCCTTGGATTGTTCGTGTTCAAAGGTCTCGACCTTGAGGCTGAACTCGGCGGCTCGAAGCTCGGCCGAAGCGGCTCGCTCGCGAGTTTCCGCAGCCTCATATTCTTCGAGAGAAATGGCCTCCTTGGCTCGTGCCAATCGCGCCCGATCGAGTTGACTGGCCGCCAACTGATGCAGTTCCCGGGATCGCGTGACGATGGCCTCGGCTCGTTGTCGCGACGCATCGGTGGCACGCACTCTCGCTTCGGCTTGGTTACGGATGCGGGCGTCGAGCAACCCAGGATCGCCCGGCTCAATGACGGCCAAGGTTGTCTTGCCGGCCACCACCTGATCGCCAGGGTGAAGGGTCACGCGCTGCAGTTGCCCGCCCAAGGGCGCCGAGACGACATACCGTTCCTTGATCCGCGTCTTCCCTTCGGCGTCCACGCTCACGCGCAACGCTCCGCGAGTCACGGTGCCCAGGTCTACCTCCAGCGGCACCGGCCGAAACGCCAACGCCACCGCCGCCATGATCGCCAGGCCGACGACGCCCCACACGATCGCTTGCAGGCGAGACTTCATTAGGCGATTACTCCCGGCTCTTGAGGACGGCGACCATGTCCAGTTTGGCCACTCGACGACCAACGACAATCCCGGACAACACCGCGGACGACAGGGTCACGGCCGCCGCGAATCCAAATGTCCAGCGGCTCACGACCAATGGCAGCCGAAACAGTTCCGTGTCATAGGCGATGTGAATGACGAAGTAGGCCATGCCATAGCCCAGGGCCAACCCGAACGGCACGGCGATGATCGTCAGCAGAGCCAATTCACCGAGCAGGATTCTCGCCACCTCGGCCCGGGTGAACCCCAGCACTCGCAGAGTCGCCAAGTCTCGCCCTCGCTCGGCCAAGGCAATTCGGGCGCTGTTGTAGACGACGCCAAACGCAATCGCTCCGGCGAAAGCAATGTTAAACATCCGCATTTGGAGCAGGTTTTCGGCGATGGTCTTGCGAAACGATTGGACGGCCGCCGACTTGATGGCGACATTCGCCACGCGCGGGCTGTTCTTTAACTCGCGATAAAGATCGTCGAGCTTCATGGTATCAGCCGCGATGTAGGCGCCGGTGATAATATCGCCCTCGCGCATCATCCGGCGAACGGCCAGCAGGTCCATGTAAGCGGTCGTGCCGGCGAAGTCATCGACAAGAGCCGTCACGATCACGTCGCGGATGGGCCTTTCCCCTTCGAGAACTTCGACGGCGACTCGATCACCGAGACGAACGTCGAGAAGTTGGGCCAGCTTCTTCGACAGGACGATGCCATCGGACGGAAGCTCGATTTGCCGGGCATGTATGTCAATGACCCGCAGCAGTTCGCCGCCCGGCCGCAGGCCCACGACGCCGACGCGACGCGAGCGATGCCCGTGCCGGAGTCGGGCGCCGACAGTTCGAATCGGCTCGCAGCGGCGAACACCGGGCAAATGGCGAACGTCGTCCAGCGCCGCGACGGCTGACGGCTCGATCAAGCCGACCGCGATGTCTTGTCGCTGAATCAGGTTGAATTGAATCTCCATGGCATGGTCGATCGCGTCCACGCTGAAGCTGCCGAGGATCACGACGCCAGTGGCCAGTGAGATGCCGAAAACAGTGAGCAGGGTCTGAATCGGTCGCCGTTCGATATAGCGGAAGATCATTCGCGTCGCCGTCGCCAACATGGGTCCAATGCCGAGCCGATCGACGAGTGTGGCCTGAAATCGAGCGGGCGGCTCGGGCTTCATGGCCTCAGCCGCCGGGAGTACCATGACACGTCGCACGGCGATCAGAGTGCCGCCCACCGACGCGGCGCCGGTGATGAGCAATGCCTCGGCGACGACCAGCGGATCGAGGTGAAACGCGAACACGGGGAAATGGAAAAACCTGCCGTAGAGAAGCGTGACGTTTCGCCCCAGCCAGGCCCCAATCGCCGTCCCCGCCAGCGTTCCGAGGGCGACGATCACAAAAACGAATTTCAGATAATGCCAGCCAAGTTCCAGGGGGTGTACCCAAACGCCTTCATGGCGGCGATTTGCTCACGCTGCGCCGTGACCATGCGCGACATGATGACGTGCAGCAGAAAAGCCGACACGGAAAGGAATATCGCCGGCACGACGCTGGCCATGCCGCGAAGCTCGTTCATCTCGTTCTCGACGAATTGGTGCGACGGCTGATCGGCTCGGCCAAACGCACCCAGGCCGCCGTACCGAGCGGTCAGTCGATCGAGTTGCAAGATCACTTCCGGCTCGGAGGCGTCGGGGGTCAGTGACAGCGCCACGTCGTTAAAGGCGCCGCGCATATCGAAAGCGGCCGCCAATTCTGTCTGGCTCATCCAGAGAATCGCGTAGCGGCGATCGTCGGGAAGCAGGTCGCCTTCGCGGATCTGATAAACGAATTCAGGTGAAAGGGCGATGCCGGCGATGCGCAGTTTATGTTTGCGGCCATTGAGAACGGTCGAGAGCGTGTCACCGGGCTTGAGTTGATGGGCGGCCGCGAACCCGTCGCTGACGAGCACTTCGCGCGCCCGCCACGGTTCAACATACCGGCCCGCTCGCAGGTAAATCGCGTTGAGTCCGGGAGTCGGACGATCGGGAATCGACACGAGCCGGGCCACGGCTGGATCGGTCATGCCCGAAACATCGAGCGTGGCGTGCGCGACGATCCGCGTCTGCACCTGCGACACGCCGGGGATGAGGGCGATACGAGCCGCCAACGAATCGGGCGCCCGCTTGAGTCGCGTGAAGACCTGGGCAAATCGGTAGCGGTCGTAGTAGGCCTCTTGACTTCGGCGAAGGGAACCAAGGGTATTAACCGCCATCACATAGGCGCCGACTCCGCAAGCCATCACCAAAACGATGGCCAGAATCTGCCCCCAGGTGTGGCCGAGTTCGCGAACGAGTTTCCGGTTGAGCGCGGTCATGGTGGCCCCCCGTCGTTATACGCGGGGCAGCCGGGAACATCGAATGTCGCCTTGATACTCACGCCGATGGCTCGCCGGCGCCGCTGGCGTGGAACTCACGTGCCGTCACCTTCCCAGAGGGCCAATCGACCTCCAGCAGCCGTTTCCAATGGTAGTCCCCGCCAATGTTGTACCCGCGAGCGCCGGCAAAAACACTTTCGGTCGCCTTGTGGGTATGACCACAAAAGGCCATCGCCACCTTTCCGGCGTGAGCTTCCACGACGCGCTCCAACGCCCGATTCCCCGAGAATGCCCGCCACAGCATTCGGTCCAAGGTCGCCGGCCCCTCTGCGGGGTAGTTCAAACCCTGAAATGTCGGATGGTGAGTGACGAGGATGGCGGCCGGCACCTGACTCAAACTCGCGCCTAAATGTCGATCCATGCGGGCTACGACGAAATCGGTGAATCGCAGGTCGTTTGTCTCCCAACGCACGAATCGGCGGTCATTGTGACGGCCACGTGTGAAACGCATCTGGCGAAGCCGGTCGGCCCAGTCGTCGGCGAAAGCCGGCAACTCGTCGATCGACCACGAGTAGTCGTACCAGTTTATCGAGCCGATGATCGCCAACCCGTGATCGGCCAGAATGAGCGGCGCGTGATCGAGGTAATGAAATCCGTGGGCCGCGCTCACACCGGGAAGGTGCTCGCCATAGACCTGAAACGAGTCGCCGCGATCGTCGTCGTCGCGCACCCAAATGTCGTGATTACCGGGCACCAACGCCTTGCGACACGCCAGCGAATCGAACAAGGAAAGGCATCTCTCAAAATCGTCGCCGGCGCCGATGTCGCCGGCCAGAATCAGAAGATCCGGCGGACATTCTGAAAGGTGTGCAAGTACCTGTCGGGTGGCGGCGTCACCCTCGGCGCGGATGCCCCAATGGAGATCGGCCGTGATCGCGAGGCGCAACGACGACATAATGGCTCGGAGAGCATCGGGCGATCAGGAGCTGATAACACCAGCAACGGGTACGCGGAATGGCAGTCGCACCAGAATCTCGCCTTCCTCGCCGACGGTAATGGCGCCTGCGAGTTCGCCGGATACCGAGGGCGGAACCGTGACCGTGAACAAGATCGCTTGGCCGCGCGCCTCCCACGAGACCACTTGCGGGTCGGTGGCGCGGACACCAAGTATCGCCAATTGAAGCGAAATCGGTTCGCCTTTGCCGATCGGCCGATACAGGTGGGCCGACGCGCGGACGACGGCATTGGGCAAAGCCGTCCCGGTGATCGACGCCGCTGACTCCAACGGCTCAGGCAAATGAAGCACGACCGAGAGCGTGATCGACTCGCCCGGATGGACGATCGGAGGCGACACCAAGGAGCAAACGACGTCGTCCTTCTCTTTGCGCCAAAACGCCATCAGCTCCACAAGACGCATCATGACGGACTTTCGCGGCAGGGCGACGGGCATCGCCAAGGCCGGCTTTCTCGATCGCTTGCCGCCGGGAGCGTTTTCGAGCGGAACGCGAATGTGGTTGGTGACGGCGGGGCCAATCACCGGCCCGTCGCCGGAATCTCCCAGGGGACGATTCAGAAACTGGCGCAAGTCCGGACCGGGGTTCGCCGGAGGCAACGGAACATCCTCTGGCAACGGGGGAGGGGCTTCTGCAACGGGCGCCGCCGGTCGAGGTGCCGGAACACCGGGCAGAGAGAACCGCAGGCCGGGCTTCTTTCCCGGCGCCGGCGTCAGTTTCGGATTTGACTCAATTGCCAGCAGGGCGGCTTGGACGACAGCCATATCGGGAAACCGTTCGCCGGGGGCCTTGGCCAAGAGTCTCTCGATGACGGCGATCAGTTCCGCCGGACCGTCAGGGTTCACGGTTCGCAGCGGGACCGGGACTTCTTTCTGATGGGAAACCATCTTCTCGAACACCGTCCCGTTGGGAAACGGGTATCGACCTGAGACTGCGAAATAGAGCGTGCAGCCGAGGCTATATTGATCGCTGGCCGGGCTTTGATTGGCGGCGTCGAGGATGAACTCCGGCGCGGCGCAATCCATGATCCCAATCGTCGTGGCGGCAATTGCAGACGTATCGAGCAGCGATTGGGTGTCGTTGTCCGCGAGGATAGCACCGACACCGAAATCGAGGACGCGCACCTGATTGTCGGCGCCGAGCTGCACATTCGTGGGCTTTACCAGTCCGTGAAAAAGGCCATGGGCGTGGGAGCCGGCCAAGCCCTCGGCGATGATCCGGCCGATGCGGGCTACCTCGCGCGGGGCAAGTCGGCCGGCACTCTTGACGCGATTGTGGAGCGACTCGCCTTCGACGAATGGCGCGACGAGGTAATAGCGCTGGCCGGCAGCGCCGAGATCGACGATCGGCACGATCACATCGCTCGGCGGCATCCCGGCAAATTTGCGTACTTGGATCCGGGCGCGCCGCATGTTCCAATGGTCGCGCTTGGGAAGAATCTTGACCGCATACGTTTTTCCGTCGGCCTTGCCGGTGGCACGGTAGACGACACCGATGCACCCCTCGCCGATCTGTTCGGTCAAGACATAAGGCCCCAGGACCAAGAGCCTCGCGTCACCGGCGATGACGCGATCCAATTGAAACGGGGTGAGAAGGCCCTCGGCGGCCAGATGCTCGCCCAGCTCTTCAGCCGCGGCATTGGGATGGGTATCAAGATAGGGCTGAGCCGTGGCGTGTAAGGTCTCGGGCGCAACCAGATAGCTGGCACACAACTCATCGGCAAGCCATTGCCAGGACCCAGGGGCGTTGACCATAAGCCCTCAGCCTTCCTCAACTAAGTCCAACGAATTCGTGCTTGGTACCGGCAATTCTAGGTCACTCCGGCCGACTTTGCTACTTCATGCCACGGATGAATCGGCCGCCCGCCCAGGTATCGGTCCTGAAATGTCTTGCCCCGACAATCGGCTAAGCTCAAATCGCGTAACATTTCTCCTTCTCTATCGCTTGATCTGTTTGTTAGGATTGATGGTCGGTCGAAGCCGATCGCACGCGAAATCGTGCCGATCTCGTAACGGCACTTGGAGGGATCAGTCATGGCGGCTCCCAACATCAAAATTGCACTGGGCATGTTGCTATCCGCTGATGAAATGCGACGCCTGAATGTGGACGCCCAGGTTGTGAATGAGATTCGGTTCGTCATGTGGGAATTCCTATTTCCCATCCTCCAACGATCGTCATTGGTGGGAAACTCCCCGGACATCAGTTGGACCTATACCAGGAACGACCTCACCGATCGCGATTTGGTCGTCTACTTCGTAGCCAACATGCAACGCAGCGTCATCAAGAAGAAGTTCGGCCAAGCTGCTTTGGACAACGCGATCAAAGCCGCCAAGGGCAAACCGCTCGGAGGTTTGACGACATGGAATACGCCCTGGGACGCGACCGGCGTGATTTCCGAGGTGTACGTCGAGAACAACTTTCCGGCGCGCAAGTTGGGGGTCAACGCCTTTCACGAACTAATGCACAACAAGGCACAGATCGACAACTCAATGCATGACATCAAGGGTATCGGAGTGGGGATGACGGGCGGCTCGGAATGCACACGCCTGACCGAGGCAGACATTCTTCTTATGACGAAGAAACTGACAGCTCGTGTGCCGCAGTACGCCGATGAACTTCCCGGCGACATCGCGGTGAAGTTCTTCATCAAGAAGACCGACCCCGGCTACCGAATGACGTGCAGCTAGGAAACTCCCCAGCCAAACAACAATGATCGAATCGGCAAATGGTAGTCTCGACTCCCTGAATCTACCCGCTAGGGGAAGGATTCAGTGAAGTCGAGTCTACAGTTCGGTTGTTGCTGGCGTGCGGAGCTGTTTCGAAATCGCTCGTCGCTGCCGTCGCGGGCCATCCGTGCGGCCCGAGCCTGCGACGAAGCCCCGAGAATGAAATCACCCCTCCAGATAGAACAGCACGTCGGCGAGTTCGTTGCAGGCGGCGGTCAGGTCGGTCCATTGTCGGTCCATCAAGCGTTCACGGACTTTGGCCATGAGCCGTTCGAGTTCGGCCTTGTCGTCGGGGCTGAGGCTGGCCAAGAGCCGCTCGGCTTTTTCGAGCATCGCCTTGGCCTGAACCGCCTCGCGCTGGCCTTCGCGTGGTCCGGGCGCCAATTCCGGCATCGGGACCGCGTCATCAGCCTCGCCATCATCGAACGTGTCATCGTCTTGGAATTCGTCATCCTCGTCGCCCATGCCCAGGAACAATTGATCCAGTCGTTCGCGGGCCACGTTTCGCTCATCGCGGGCGAAATGAGCCAGAGCGTTGTCGATGGTGATCTGCTTCTGCAACCCGGTTAATTTTTCCTTGGCGGACACTCTCAACGTGCCATCCAGCGTGAGGTCAAGTTGGACGATTAACGGGTTTCCGGCAGCCACGGGAGCGAGGCCTTCGATCAGAAATCGCCCGACGCGGTGATTGTTGCGAACGTCGCTGCTTTCGCCTTGGTAGACATCGACTTCGACGACCGGCTGGCGATCCGCGACGGTACGAAACACCTCACTGCGCGAGGCCGGCAACGGCGTATTGCGGTGAATGATGGGCTGAAAGCGATGCTCAAACGGCATGCCGAATTGGGCGGTCAACGGATCGAGGCACTTGATCCCCAACGAATGTGGCGTAATGTCCACAAGCACGGCTCCGACATTTTCGCCGGCGATCAACGCAGCCTGTATTCCGGCACCCATGGCCACGACCAGATCGGGATTGACCTCGCAGTGGGCCGGCTGACCCAGGCGATCTTCAAGCAATCGTTGGACGATTGGCGTTCTCGTGCTGCCGCCGACCAGTACCACTTTGTCGATGTGGCGCGGCGTGAGTTTGGCATCTTCCAAGGCACGCCGCACACAGTCCAGGGTTCGCTCCAACAACGGCTGGATCATAGCCTCATATTCCGTGCGGGCGACCTCGACGTTTAGGTGCAACGCCACGCCATCCTTTTCGGCGATGAACTCTTCCTCGACACGCGCATATGGATGGTCAGAGAGTTGGCGCTTGGCCATTTCGGCGGCGCGCAAGAGTCGCGACTTGCTCACCAGATTCGCCCGCAGATCGATTCCATGTTGCTGCTCGAACTGCCCCGCGAGGTGTGCCAAGAGGAGATCATCAAAATCATCGCCTCCGAGATGGGTGTCTCCGTGACTGGCCAGCACTTCAACAACGCCGTCCTGAGTCTGCACGATGCTCACGTCAAAGGTCCCGCCGCCCAGGTCGTAGACAAGCGTCCTGCGAAGCTCGCGTTGCGACGGGTCATAACAAAGGGCCGCGGCGGTTGGCTCGTTCAGGATTCGCACGACTTCAAGCCCGGCAAGTTCGCCGGCGACCCGTGTCGCTTGGCGCTGGGCGTCATTGAAAAAGGCCGGCACCGTGATGACTGCTTTTGTCACCGGTTGCCCAAGGACTTTGGCGGCCCGGTCACGCAGCGAGCGCAGGATCATCGCCGAGATTTCCTGTGGCGCGAATTCCTGATCGCCGAGCTTCAGCTTTACGGCGTCGCCCATCTTGCGCTTGACGGACTTGATGGTTCGCTCCGGCGCCAGGACCCACTGATTTCGAGCCGGCTTTCCGACGAGGAGCTTGCCGTCTTCGGAAATGCCGACGAACGACGGCAGGATCGGTTCGCCCGATTCGTCGGGCAGCACAAACGGTTTCCCGTCGCGGATCACGGCGATCTCGCTATTCGTAGTGCCCAGATCGATGCCGACGATCGTTTCGTTCATGACTTCACCTTGGACAGTTCTCGGCCGTTTTTGAGCACAGGTGTCACGCCAACAATTGGCTATTTCGCGACTCGAACTTGGGCGAATCGAAACGGTTTACCATCTCGGAGATATCCTCGGCGTACTTCGTCGATGACGATGCCGGCTTGCGTCGGGTCGCTGACGACCTCGAGCACCTCCATGGTCTCTGGGTCGAACGGCAACCCGGCACAAGCCACCGGCTCGAGTCCGTGTTGGCGCAAGGCGCGTTCCGCTCGTTGGAGGCTCATGTCGAAGCCCTCTCGCAAAGCGGCGATCACCTGGCGTGCTCGATCGGCCGCGACGTGCCGCTGCTGATGGTAGGAGCGCCAGGATGCGATGGCAGCGTCGATGGCGCGGCGTTGATTGTCGAGTCGGGCACGTTCATCGGCCAGCGCCCGAATGAGTGATTCATTTGGGTCGCTGATGCCGAGCAGTCGAGCCAAGAAACCTGGAGGTCGAACGACGACAAGGGTCGAGGAGCCATCGGACGCCGGCGCCCGATTGTCGCCGGCCAACTCGACCGCCGCTGGCTCCGCAACCGGCGCGGCCAGTGATTGCAACACCGGTTCGAGTGCCTCCCAAGTCCGGTCGGACTCCCGTTTGGCTCGCAGTAGGGAGTCGGTCAATTCGATGATCGCATTGAGCATTGGCTTGGCGACATCATCCGCCGGCATGTCGCGATCGCCGGTCCCGGCCAAGACCTGGTCGAGCAGCTCGCCATAGCGTCGCAGCGTTTCGGCGTTTTGCTCGTGTTGAGTTCGGACGGCTCGCGTCTGTAAGTTGACCTCGTGTCGTAGAGCCGTGAATTGGGCGACGAGGGTGTGCAAATCGACCTGCGGCAGAGGGTGACAAGCCACGGGCGGCTCAGGGGCCGCCGACGCCATCTCTTGCAGCCATGCCCGAAACTCCGCGAGAATGGCCTCGATCCGATCGGGATTCAACTCCGCGGCGACGTGACCTGCAACAGGGTCTCCAGTGATACCCGTTGCCGTGGGGTCCGACATGCCATCTCCTCAATCAATGATTCCAAAGCCTCGCGCTTGCCGGTATCGAACAACCGGGATCGTACGCGCGTGGTCAGGTCCCTCGTCGCGTCATAGGCGGCTCGAATTGCGGCGAACTTGTCCGGGAATCGATCCGGGCTGAATTCTCTGACCAATTCCAGATAGCGACGCCGAATCGTTTCGTCGTCGGCGCTGGCGGGCACGCCCAACACCTCATAGGGATCGCTTACCATGACGTATCCTCGAACTCTTCTTCCGCTTCGTCGAAAGTATTATCCGGCCGGTCGAATATCTCGCGGAGATGCCGGAATAAGAAACTCACGTCGGGCATGAGTTCGCGTATCTGTTTCTCGCGCTGGGTCAGGGACGCAAGGAGCCGATCGCGAGCATCCGATTTCGGCATTTGCGCAACGCGCGCCATCAACTTCGTAACCTGCTGCAAGATTGTATCTGGCATGCGACCGACAAGCCGATCGCCGTCAAAGTGACTCTCAATTTCAAACCAAGAAAAATAGGGATCTTCCGGAAATCGAGTCTGTGCCAATCGCGCGACGCAAAACAAGGCTTTGGGCTTCGGGTAGTCCAAGAGGATCTGGCAAATCGTCTTCAGATGTTCGTCGCTGAAGCCGCTCACGGGAATTCGCCTCGTGAGCGCCATCGCCTTGGTTTCATGGGACTTTAGGCCGTGGTATGTCTCGGCGAATCGGCGGTGTTCGGAGAGGATTCGTAACAGGGCAATAAGCCGAGGAGGATCAGGACTATCGTTGAAGAGTGACTTCAACTCATTGTCAAATCGTGATTTGATCGACTTCGGCAGTTTGAGGTGATTGCACTCGACGACCATTCGAGCGCAAAGGGCCGGCGCTCTGGGGTCATTGGCGACTCCTGCCAGAATGGCTTCGGCCTCAGCGGCATGGCCGGCCTTCCACTCGGAGGCGGCCCAAGCACAACGCGTGTGGAAGTGGTGGCCCGAATCGCGGAATTCGAGCGACTCACGAAACGCCTTGGCGGCCTCGTCAAATTTCCCCGTCGCGGCATGCGCCCGACCCATACGCCGTTTCGCGTCACCCATACGATTCTGGATGCTCTGGTCCAAGGGGTTTTGATGCCACGCTCGTTCGAGCAGCGCCCAACCCTCCTTCATGTTTCCCATTTCAATCTGAAGGTCGGCCAACACGGATATGATCGGAGACTGATCTGGGAATTGTTCGAGTAATGCCTTGCCGGCGCGGATGGCATCGTCGAAAAATCCCAGTTTGAGCAGCCGATTGAATAGGGCGATGTGTGCTTCCAAAAGACGCGGGTCCTGATCACGGGCATTGCGAAAACACCTGATCGAGTCCGGCTTGAACGCTCGGCTGCGGCCGATTTGAAACTCTCCATCGATGTGATCTTCTTCCGTGGCCACGTTGTTGCCCATTCGCAACCAAATGATGGCCTTGGCACGAGCGAGTTGTTCGCCGGGCCAACGGTCGGCCTTCAGGGATTCGGAAAATGCCTTCCAATGGTGATTGGCCTCAAGAAGTCCGCCTTCGGTCCCCTCGAGAATCGTCGCGATCAGCCGGTCGAATTTCGGGTCATCCGGTGGCGTGCCAAAAACAGTCTCATAATCATCGAGGTCGTCCGGCATTCCCCGTGTCTGGATCACCGAATACATGCACTTTGCCAGACGCGGTATTAGGTGCGGAGCGATCTCTCGAAGGCTGGGTAGAAGTCTCTTGGCCGCGAAAAAAGCTGACTTGAGAGAGACATTCTTCGTGAGTTGATCGTGCAATTCGTAGAGTGCGGCCTGCAATGGGCCATGGCGAAGCCGTCGCCATTGTTCGAAAAGCCGAGACTGTTGCTGGACATCCAAACTGGCTCGAAACGCCGGATCAATCTCCTGACGCAACGGCGCCGCCAATCGAAACGACAATCGCTTGGGAGACAGCCTCGACCAGTTTTCGAGGGCCTTGACGTCGTCTTGGGCGTAGTAAGCGAGGAATCCCCGGATCAACAGTTTCCATTCAAGATAAGGCGAGGTGAATCCAATCGACGCGAGAGCCTCACGGCACGCTTCGTCCTGCTCGGCCTTCAGGTGGACGAATGCCCGGCGCACGACGTCGAAACCGGATTGCAGGTCGGGCGGCAACTGTTGCCGGCCTTCGGCGCCGTTGGCAAGCGCCGCATCCACCAACAGGCCGAACACGGCCGGAGAAAGAGGCCAATCGGGAAACCGCGCAAGCCCAGCTTCAAGATGCCCGAGTTCCCCATAGAGACCTAATATCTCGTCTTTCTGAGAATCGAGCATCCAACTCGTTGGCACAAATGCATTCAACACGGATAAAGCGTAGCGGCACCTTTTCGCGTCCAGAAGCTGTCGAACTCGAGCGACGGTGTTCGTGAACACCAAGGTCGCGTTTTCAGCGGTCGGATCGGCCCGATAAATCTGGCTTGCCAGCGTCAGCGCCTGGTGATACTGATCCTGACGCATCGCGACTTTGAGTTTCGTTTGCTGATCGCGTCCCTGGGCCATTCTTGCCTGGTTTTTCGCCACGCCTTGCCTCACATGCTTAAGGCTTTTGACTCATGAAGAGTAGTATATGCAGGAGCTTCCCGGTCGTGTCCTGGGCACACGCCGGAACATTCGTGACGACGAAATGACCGGTCAGTGCTTGCGGCCCGACGCTTCGGCTCATAAACCCTCGGTATGACCCCACGCCAACCGGTTTTGCTCAGCCCATATCAACTCCCGACCGACCATCCGCTCATGCTCGGCGATACCGAAATGTCGGCATGGCTCACGGGATACCTCGCGCTGTGGCATCCGGCCCTCATTGAAGGAGCCGAGGGGCCGCCTCGCATCGATTCCCAATATGACCATGAACAACCTAAGCCGGCGCACATTTACGCCCGACCCGAACAGCCCGAGCTTTACCTGCCTGAAGATTGGGATCAACGTCTCAGCCAAGCCGGGGCCGTGGCGTTCACGAGTCACGGTGACTGGCCAACGACCCTGGCCTCCTTACACCAAGCGTTCCCCGATCTGCCGCCCGTCAGCGATGACGTGGGGCTGGCCTTTCGTGGCGTCGGCCTCGGGTATCGGGCCGTCGAATCTCTGTTCGATGCGATGCACCATGAGCACCAATTGTCGGCCGATGCCTTTTGGACCGACGTGCAATCGGCGATCGCGGCTTGGCGCGCCCATGATGTCGGCGCCGTCAAAGCCCATTTGAAATCAGCTGCCGAGAAACTGTTGGCCGCTCGCGAGATTCTCTACCCGACGACGATTCACCTGATCGACCTGATTGTCCCGGACCCGCGCCGGTTGTCCGACACGGTGCCATCGTTCGCCGGCGACCATCCCGTCAGCTTGATCGCATCGGGGCAACTTCTGGAACGTCTGCGCGACGAGTTGCCGGATCGATTCGCCGAATTGAAACATCGGGCAGGAGGGGACACGCTCGAAATCGTGGCCGGCGCCTATCGCGAGCGTGAGGACACCCTACTGCCGGTGGAATCGCAACTGTGGAATCTTCGGCGAGCGTCTTCTTCAGTTAAGGAATTGCTCGGCGCCGAGGTGCGCATATTCGGCCGTCGCCGCACTGCCTTTGGGCCTCAGACACCGCAGTTCCTTCACGCGACGGAATTCGACAAAGCGGTCTTCCTTGCATTTGATGGCGCGGTTGTGCCGTCGCATCGCTCGACGGTCATCAATTGGTCGGGGCCGGACGGGCGAACGCTGGATGCCTTTGCCCGTTCACCGCAACTGGCGCATCAACCGCAAACATTTTTCAACCTCGTGCATTCGTTGCACGAGACGATCATGCAAGATAGTGCGGCGACGCTTGGCTTGCTTCATTCCGAAGGACCGGCCGCGGTCGGCTATGCGGAGTGGGTGGCGCTGAGCCAATTCGCTCCGGTGCTGGGCCAGTGGACAACCCTCGGCCGGTATTTCGCCGAAGCCATGGCTGGAGAGTATGCACCAACCTCGACGATCGATGAGTTTTTCACGGATTATCTCGACGAACGGTCCGGCCAACGGCTGCCCGATACCGTGAGCGGCTTCGCGGGCTTTGTCCGCCGGCGCCGCCGCGTGGATGCCGCGATGTCGCTGGCCGCGATTCGAGCCGCACTCGGGGGCGACCCGGCAACCGTCGACGCTCTCACGCGGCAGGTGCTCGCTACTGAGAATCGCTTCGAAGCCGGGGATGGGTCGGTTGATCCTGAGTCCGATGAGACCCAAGCGGCCGAGCTATTGTCTCAGCGGCTTCTGGCACGGGCGACGGGCGCCTCGCCTGGTTACATGGTCCTGAATCCGTGCAGCTTCATTCGTCGAGTCGCCGTCGAATTGCCCGGCGAGGCTGGCCCGATTCCCGTGGGCGGTCCCGTCAAGGCGTCGCAATTTGATGGCGACACGGCTCGCGTTGTCGTTGAGGTTCCTCAACTGGGCTTCGCATGGTTTCCGCGCGGCGAGGCCGGCGCGAAGCCTCCAGCGGCCCGCATGCGATTGGCGGATGGCACCATCGTCCGCAACGAGTTCTTTGAGGCCGAAGTGGATCCGGCTACCGGCGGGCTTCGGGGCCTTCGAGACCCGCGCACGCGTATCAACCGGATCGGGCAGCAGCTGGTGTTCAATCCCGGCAGCGTCATGAAGGCGAAGGAGGTACGAGTCACCTGTGTTGGGCCTGCAATGGGCGAAGTGACGAGCGAAGGAGCCATTTGCGACGACACGGGGGCCACGCTTGCCACGTTCCGTCAACGGTTCCGAGCATGGCTGGGACGACCGCTGTTGGAGATGCGTATCGAGTTATTCCCGCAGAAACGCCCCGAAGGCTACCCCTGGCATGCCTACTATGGCGCGAGGTTCGCTTGGCGCGATGAGCGGAGCATGCTTCTGAGGGGCATCAATGGTTCGAGCCACATCAGCAACCATAACCGGCCCGTAACACCGGATTTCATCGAGTTGCGTTCGGGAGGGCAGAACGTCGTTCTGTTTCCCGGAGGATTGCCGTTTCATCAGCGGCACGGCGGGCGCATGTTCGACGTAATTCTCGTTCCCGAGGGTGAGGCTGCGACCTGCTTCGATCTCGCGTTGGGTCTGGATCGGGAGTATCCGGTTCCGACCGCGTTTGGGTTGACGACGCCGGTGACGTGTGTGCCGACGGCCAAAGGGCCACCGCACATTGGCCCGAGCGGTTGGCTGTTTCACGTCGACGCGACGAACCTCCTGTTGACCAGCCTTCGTCCGGCGCCCGTGGGCGAGGAGGGCGGTAGCGCAATCGTCGCCCAATTCCTGGAAAGCAGCGGCTTCGGTGGGGCGTGCGAGCTTCGCTGTGTGCGCAATCCGCGCCGGGCATATGTCATTGGTCCCGGTGGCTCCGTCGGGACGGAGCTTACCGTTTCCGGCGATACCGTGCATCTGGACGCGACCGCCCACGATATCTTCCGCGTGCGAATCGAGTTCGCCTAGATCCCGGTCATCTTGGGTTTCGGTCGCGCATCGATGAACCCGCTCACGGGCCTCAAACGGGCTTCTTGGCAGGAGGCATGGGTGCCAGTTTCGGCGCTACGGGAAGCTTGGGGGGCGGCGGTTTCGGGACGACCAATAGGTAATGAGCCTTGCCACGATCGTTGGTAACGTCGGCTTTCTCCACGTCCGTAACACCGACCATGCTGATAATCGCCTGCTGGGCGATGGGCACTCGCTGAGCCAAGCGCGTCGCGACGCCAAGGCCATAATCGCTGTGGAAGTTACCGTTGCAATGGATGACCATCGGCTTTCGATGGGGGTTGGAAAGCAAGTATTCTGCGACGCCCTCGGCCATGGCATCGTCTTTGGCACACTGCGACTGATACATCCGATCGACCGCGCCATCGGCCACCGGGTGGCCTTTCATGGCCTCGTCGAAAAGATCTCGGTAACGATCCATCGGAGCCGTCGTGCTTCGCGGCAAGAAGGGTGATGACGATCCTTCCTTGCTGGCGACCTTGATGGCCACCGGCCGAGGCAGGTTTCCGGCGATGACGTCGAGTTTGCGTTCGCGAGCCAATTCGATCAGGGGCCGATAGTCACGCGCATAGTCTTTCCATGGCCGGCTATGTCGAAGAAACATCGGTTCGTCGATGCGGCCGCGAAGATAGTCATTGACAACGCCCTGTGTATCGCGCTCGAACATTTCCATGGCGATGACCAGATCGGGGCGCCGCTCAGCCAATAGCCGCGCCAGTTGTGCATAAACCTGATGGCCGGGAACGCTGTCGTGCAATTCGCCGAAAAAGACGATGTCTCGCTGGGCCAGTTCGTCGGCCAGTTGCGCCAGCGTGAGTTCCTTGCCAGTGCGGGAGTGGATCAACCGATAGGCCGTCGGTGGATCGGCCGGTGGCAGCAGGAGGACGAATGCGAGGAGCATGAGAGTCCTTGTTGGTGGAAGCCGTGGCGGCCGAGCATGAGGGAGAGCAACGAGCCTATTGTGGTGAGCGGGCATCTTGGATACAAGATCGACGGCTTACAACTCGCCGGGTGACACTAAAGGGCTCACCGATTACAATTGCCTCCATCTCGTCTCGCCACCATCAACCATCCGGAGGATGCTCTCATGGCCACCGCTACCGCACCAAGTCGAACCGTCAAACCACCCAGAGTCAAAGAACAACAGCCCATGCTCATTGGCGGGAAGTGGGTTGATTCCGTCTCCGGCAAGATGTTTCCGACGCTCAATCCGACCAATGGCGAAGTCATCTGCCACGTCGCCGAAGGGGACAAGGCCGACATCGATCTTGCCGTGAAGGCTGCCCGCAAGGCGTTCGAGTCTGGGCCGTGGCCGCGCATGAGCGCTGCCGAGAGGGGCCGATTGCTCCATAAACTCGCTGACCTCATCGAGCAGAACAAAGACGAACTGGCCGCCCTCGAAACGCTCGACAACGGCAAACCTCTTCGCGATGCGCTGGCGGCCGATCTTCCGCTGACGATCAAATGTTATCGCTACTATGCCGGCTGGGCCGACAAGATCCACGGCAAGACGATCCCGATCGAGGGGCCGTTTTTCTGCTACACGCGCCACGAACCCGTTGGCGTCGTGGGCCAGATCATCCCGTGGAATTTCCCGCTCTTGATGCAAGCATGGAAATGGGGTCCGGCGCTGGCGACCGGCTGCACGGTGGTCTTGAAGCCGGCGGAACAGACTCCGTTGACCGCCTTGCGGGTCGCGGCGCTGGCGCAAGAAGCGGGCTTCCCCGACGGCGTCATCAACGTCGTGCCGGGTTATGGCCCGACGGCGGGGGCGGCCCTCAGTGGACACATGGACGTGGACAAGGTCGCCTTCACCGGCGAACACACCACAGGGCAGCTCGTCATGACGGCGGCCGCTCAGAGTAACCTGAAACGGGTCAGCCTCGAACTCGGCGGGAAGTCGCCTAACGTCATCTTCGCCGACGCGGACCTCGACGCCGCCGTTGAGGGCGCCTACTTCGGCCTCTTCTTCAACCAAGGTCAATGCTGTTGCGCCGGCAGCCGACTCTTTGTCGAAGAACGCATCCACGACCAATTTGTCGAGAAGCTGGTCGCCAAAGCCAAGGGGCAACGTGTCGGCGATCCGTTCGACTTGGATACGAATCAAGGCCCGCAGATTTCGGCCGAGCAACGCGATCGCATCATGGGCTACATCGAAGCGGGCAAGCACGAAGGGGCGAAGCTGCTCGTTGGCGGCGGCACTGTGGGCGACCGTGGCTACTTCGTTCAGCCGACGGTCTTTACCGGCGTGCAAGACGAGATGAAAATCGCCCGAGAAGAGATCTTCGGCCCGGTCATGAATGTGTTGAGATTCAAGGACATCGACGAGGTGATCCAGCGCGGCAACCGCACGTTTTATGGGCTGGCTGCCGCGGTCTGGACGCGCGACATCAGCAAGGCGATGCGCCTGGCGAACAGCCTTCGCGCCGGCACGGTCTGGGTCAACTGCTACGACGTGTTCGACGCGGCCGCTCCGTTCGGCGGCTACAAGATGTCCGGCATCGGCCGAGAGTTGGGCGAATACGCCCTGGAGCTTTACACCGAGGTGAAGACCGTCACCGTCGCGTTGGGGTAAGTTCGAGTTAGCTGCGGGTAAACCCGCCGCTATATGCAAGACGTTAGCGGCGGGTTTACCCGCCGTCCGTCGCTTTAGCGCCGAGGTTGTACCTATGACCGCCACGCGTCGTGCCATGTTCGCGCTAATGTTGGGTGAAGTTGTATTGTGGGGCGGGTTTCCCAACCCGCTTCTTTGCCAGCGACGGGTTAGGAAATCCGCACCACGATCGGAGCGAGGCGGATTAGGAAATCCGCACCACAAGTAAAAGCCATTGTGGGGTGTTCGTATGGCGTGAAGTTGTGCCGAAAGACGTAACAACTTTCGATGGGAAATCGTACAAGTTCTACCCCGAAATCATGACCTGGAAAGAAGCCAAGGCCAAGTGTGAGGAACTCGGCGGCCGACTCGCCGTTGTGACCGGGAAACAGCAGAACGATTTCCTGACCAAGTTGGTGACCACAACGGGCAAGGCCGAAGCCTGGCTCGGCGCGACCGATGAGGTCAAAGAGGGGACGTGGGTTTGGGTGGACGGCAGCGCGATGACCTACAAGAATTGGGGTCCGGGTCAGCCGAACAACAAGGGCAACGTCGAGCATTATCTGTTGCTATGGGCCGTTCAAAAAGGTGTGTGGTCCGATCAACCGGACCGCTCAAACCAGCACAATCCGGGGTTTATTTGCGAATGGATCAATTCGACGGTTGAAACCCCACGGCCGACACCCAAGGTCAGTGCCCCGACGCCTGAGCTTTTGAAAGCGCCGGTGCCGCGGCGACTCACCGTCGTTCCGATCGTCCTTTCCGGCGAGAACACCCGCAGCATTTCGCGCGACGGGTCCACACTCGCGGTCTATGCCGAGTATGTCTACGTTGTCTACGATCTCGCGACGCAAAAAGAACGAGCGAAATTCGCGCGGACCAACGACATTCTGATCGACGGCGCGCCGTACCTCAGCCCAGACGGGCGCTGGCTACTGCTGTTCCGAACGGTCGGTAATATCTATCACCTCGTCGCGTTCGACACCAAGGACCCGAACGACCGCAAAAAACCATCGCCGAACTGACCTCGCGCACCGTGGATTTTTCCCCGGACGGCAAGACGCTGGCCGTGGGTCAGGTAATGGAGATCATGTTCACCCCCGACGGCAAGACGATGATAACCTACGGCGAAGAGAAGAAGCTGAAGTTCTGGGCGCTCGAACGAAATCCATGACAAACCTGGATACGCAGGCTACAACCTGAGGCTGCGGGCCGTTCAAGCGGGCTATTTTGACTTACATCGTCGGAGATGCTGCTTGGACGGACCGGGGACCCGTTCGAGTTCGCCGCGGACTTCCATCTCCAGCTTCACGGTCGTGACATACCAGGGAATCGAGCCGATTTCCACAACCTGCGCCGGCGTCAGGTCACCCGCGACCAGCTCCGGCAAATCGGAAAAGGCCACTCCGTCGCCGCTCTTCGGAACAAGCCGCAGGATTGAACGGCGAATCAGATCGAACTTGGTACGATCGATTCGCGTCGGCTTACGGTTGGGGGTCGGCGTGCGGCACTCCACGCGGTCATCGCTCCTGGACATAAATCGACACCTCGAGACCGAATGAGCATTTGTGTGATTTTGACGCGATGGCGCTCGGCGGTCAAGGAGCGCGGCCGTCCCGGCCGCACTCCAACTCCGGCAGCAGGGTCGCCGGCTCGCCAGGCCGGACCCAAGCCGCGGCAAGCATGGCCGGCACATTCGCCTTGACAGGCTATTGCCGCGCTCTTATACGGCCTGAAATCGCTGGGGATTTTCCGCGCTCATAGGGGTCGCGATCATGCGTCGGTGGCTTATTGGCATCCTTGGACTGCTGGCCGTGGCTCAGGCCGGCTGTTTGAGCGATACCGCGGCACAACGACGCTCATGGCTTGATCGCTTGCGCCCATTCGCAGGGCCGGCGGGTAGCAATGTCGTCGCCCTTGAAGTCGCAACCATCGAACGGCCCATCGGCGAAAAGTACATCAACCGCGACCTCTGGGATAACGCCGACGAACAGGTGCTTAGCCCCGAGGTAAAGGTGGCACTTGAGGATAACGGCCTTCGCGTCGGCCAGATCGGCGGCCTGGTGCCGCCCGGCTTGCAAGAGCTGCTGACCTCCGAACGATCCAACGGAAACGGGCGGCAATTCCAACGACGATCGGGCAACAGCGCCAACCTACCTTTGGGCGGGTTGCGCCCCGAGATGACCTTCCGAATCGTCCGCGACGGTAAACCGGAGAGCGTCACCCTCGGCCAGGCCCAGTGCAGCTTTGAGGTGACGCCGGCGTTGCAGCCTGACGGCAAAGTACGACTGACTTTCCTCCCACAAATCCAGCATGGTGAAAAACGCGGTTGGACTCCGACAGCCATGGCCTTGCCCGGACAGGGGCAACGGCCGATGGAAACCTATGCGAGCCTCAAGTTCGAGCTGACGGTTTCGATGAATGAATACGTTGTTGTAGGCACCCGATTCGACAAACCGGACTCGATTGGTTTCCGGCTGTTCGTGGAGACCGGCGAGTCTCGTTCGGTACAGCGTCTCTTTGCGATTCGCGCGGGCAAGGTTGGGCCGGCCACACCGGCTTTCGAGGCCCCGACCGCGACGGATCGGTCCGATACGCCGCCACCGCTGGCGGCTCAGGCAGCCGGAACCACCATCCGCAGCGGGCCGCGCGTACCCTAAACTCCTCTTGTCGGCTGATCGTTTTCTGCCACACTAACGACTTGCAGCTTTCCGCGGGAAGGCTGCTCCCTCCTTACTTCCCTCCAAGGTGAACGATGAAACGCATCCTCGGGGCATTGACCCTCGGCTTGGTATTGTCCGCGCTCGCTCATGCCGCTGATGATCCCCCCAAGAACAAGGAAAAAGGCAAAGACACGTTTGAGAATGTCATCAAGGAGATGATTCCCAACGTGAAGGATCTGGGCAAAGTCCTCGAAAGCATCACCGATGAGAAGTCGGCCAAAACCGCGACGCCCAAAATGGTGGCCATTGCCAAGAAGCTCTTGGATTCACGCCAGCGAATGATGAAACTCGGCAAGCCCAGCGAGGCGGATGAAGAGGCCATCAAGACCAAGTATCTCCCCGACCTCATGCCGGCGCAGCAAAAGGTCAGCGAGGAAGTGAAACGGCTTTCCGAATCTGACTATGGCAAGGGCGTAATCGATGCACTCAAGAAGGCGATGAACCCGGCTCTGAAGAAGGATCCCGATAAGGACAAATAGGCCGCTTGATTCAGTGGGCCGCGGCGCCGGCAATGGCGGGTGCCGCGGCCTTGCCTTTCACTTCGTTTCGCCGACAAACCATGGCTTCGCGAACGGGTCCGACTTGAAGAACGCCAACATCAGCTTGGCGACTTTTTCACGGCCTGCCATCGACGGGTGCGTTCCATCCTGAGCAAGGTCCTCGCGAGCGTACATCAATCCGTCGGCCTTTCGCGGGTTAGTACCGTCGGCCCAAAGGTATGGCCCCCACAGCAGCAGCGGAGCCTTGATGGCCCCTTGGCCTGCATCCCAATTCAGCGATGCGTTTCCCTTGATCTGATCCTGGATCAGCCACCGCGCCGCAAACGCCGACTCGTAGGCGTAAGGCTCGGGGTTCAGACGCGTCGTCGCGTAGCCGCCGTAGATTCGGCTCGACAAAAAAGCGACTCGCAGGTTGGGGAATCGCGTCTTGGCGTTGTGAATCACGGCAAGGGTGTCGACTTGCAGTTTCTTGCCGTGCTCGGCCAAGTCGCCGCGAGGCCCCTTGTTGGCGAGCTTGATCCAGGCAACCTGCACCTGTTTGGGCGACAGTTGATGCTTGGTCAGGATGCGTTCGGCAATGACCCAGGGCTGAGCCTGCGGCGGCACCCACTCCGCCATCGCTTGGCCTCCCTGAGCGCAATCGACAATCGTCACTTTCGCCGACTTGGCGGCGTCATTGTCGGCAAATCGTTTGAACATCGAGAATTCCTGGGTCGCATTCGACATCGAGATGGAGATGAAACCGATGCGGCCGCCCGGAGCCGGTTTACCGTCAGCGTCAAGCGGTTGAATCTTGGCCAGTTCCGAAACGGCAGCACGAGCGTGGGACTCGGGAGGCGTGTTCCGACCGGCTCCGTACAGCCCTCCATCTTCGCCCTTGTATCGATCGTTTGCCGACATTTCCGTGAGCGGCTTCAAGCCTACTGATGTCTTGGATTCATCAGCACTCGAATGCCATGCAAGCGTGACGAATACCAATAGCACGCCATAGAAACGAGAGTGGTTCATGGATCCTCGGGGTCTCACCCCCGCCCTCCGCGGGTAAGCCGATCGAGCGATTGAAGCGAATTCGCGGTAGCCATGACGTTCGAATTCTTGCCCATGACGATTGTACCGATCCACCCACGGTGATGCGCAGCGATAACGGCAATTCCCCGCGAACACCCGGAGCCTCCCACCAGACTCGGGGAATATCTTCACGGATTCTTGATGGAAACCGCCCGCAGGCGCTGATAGAAGATTAGTGAGCGAATGTCGGGTACGGATTCGTTGTTGGTACGCACCGCGTTACCGGCGAGAAAAAGGTCATGCCGACCATCACGATTCAGCAGGTAGCCGTCGTTCCCATCATGGACGGCTTGGTGTGTCTCATCACCAATCGCAGCGGGCAACGCTGGATCGTTCCCAAGGGGATGATCGACGATGGAATGACGCCCAGCGAAGCCGCGCTCCAAGAGGCGTGGGAGGAAGCGGGTCTGGACGGCGTCCTCGATCCAATCCCGTTGGGGACGTTTAACTATGCCAAGTATGGCGGAACCTGTGTCGTAACAGTTTTTCGGATGCAGGTGACCCGAGTCGCGACCGATTGGCCGGAACGGCGCTTACGCAAACGGCAATGGCTGACGTTGCCCTCGGCCATCCATCGTGTCGGCGAACCCGGAGTGCGAGAGATGCTGACGCAGTTGTTTGATCAGACCCTGTCCGACGGACTGTACTAATCAGCGGCGCCGTCGGCGGGCAGGTCCTTACTTCCCACGATCGTCATGTTCAGGCCAATCTGAACCGTCACCGGCTTCCCATTAACCTCGAGCGTGGTCTTTCCGTTCACGAACCAGCCGAGAGAGCCAGTCGAGAATTCCTTAACCTCGGCCAGGAGCGGTACATCGCCGATGGTTATCTTGATGGGCTTGGCGTGTTCGCGAAACTCAGGACGGGTGATGGAGCAGGTTGTCTTGGCCATGCGTTCCTCGCGGTGGGGTCATAATTCTCGCATCATACCGCGATCATGGCCCGTGACAAGGCGACTCGCCCATCGCAACGGCGGCCAACGCTAGAGCGGCACGCGAATCGTGAACGTCGTACCGCGGCCTAATTCCGAAACCACCTGGATCGTCCCATTCAACTGATGGATGTGTGTTTGAACGACGTCCAGTCCGATTCCGCGACCGGAAACCTCGCTGACGCGTGCGGCGGTGCTGAATCCCGGCCAGAAAATCAACGTGAGCAGTTCGTCATCGGACATGCGTTCGGCGGCATCGGGCGTCAAGAAGCCTTTTTCGATGCCTTTTTCGCGAATCGCTAGCGTGTCGATGCCCGCGCCGTCGTCGGTCACATCAAGGATCAAGTGCTGTTCTTCGATGCGGGCGCGAATCGCTGCGTTTCCCTGGCGCGGCTTACCCTGGGTCTCCCGCACCATGGGGTCTTCAATCCCATGACTGACTGCATTCCGCAGAAGGTGGAGCAATGGATCGGCCAACTGATCCAAGACACGCGAATCGACCTCGATTGGCCCACCATCCATGACAAAGGCCACCAGCTTGTTTTCGTAGTCGCTGATATGGCGCACGGTTCGCTCCAAGCGTTGAGCCAAGGCGTCCAAAGGCAGCATGCGCAGTCGGCGTAACGTGTCGTTGATCTCGCCGATCAATTCAGTTTGTCGCGCCCAATGAGACTCGTCGGGACCCGCGGCTTGCCGGCGAAGGTCGGTGTGGGCAACCTGCAGGTCCGAAAGCAACTGGCTCAGCCGGTCGAGCCGATCGACGGGCACACGGGTGAAGCGCGACTTGGACCGGTGGGCGTTAACGATGGTCGCCGGCAAGGATCGTGACGGTGGGAGCCGGCGTGTCGCGGGCGGCATCGCCTGAAGGAATGCGTCCAGCCGGTTATGAATCGACGCGACATTCTCGACTAGGGGCTTCCCTGTCGCCGTGGCCTCGATAGCGTCGGCAGCCTCGCGGAGTAACTGCACATGGTCGAGCCTCACAGGTTCACATCGCTCGTGCAATCGCCCGATAAGTTCCTCGACGCGATGAGCCAAATGGCTGGTCGGTTGCAGGCCGACGGTTCCCGCCGTACCTTTCAGCGTGTGGGCAATGCGATGAATCTGCCGCAAGCGAGATTTCGGCGCCGGTTCATTGTCGAGGCCGTTCAAGAGCGTGTGCAACAATCGGCAATGGTCTTCGGCCTCGGCGGCGAAGACCTCGCGGACCTCGTCGTTAACGGCTGCGACAGCCGGCGGAGGCACGGCGGCGGGTTTCGCTGACCTTGCGGCCACATCGCAAACTCTTTCAAATCCGGTGGCGATGCCCCGTAACGGTCCATCGTCCGCGTTGCCATTCACAAGATTGTTTGAGTATTTTTCGATACAGGTCAGCGCGTGTAGAAGCGTCTCGATCACGCGGCGATCGGCCGCGAGCGTGCCTTGAATGGCAAGATTCACGGCGCGTGCGAGGCTCTTGCAGGCATTTGCCAAGGCCACGTTTTCCGAAGCCGATGCCCGTTTGTGAATGGCCGAAAAACGGAGATGCGATTCGATCAATAGCTCGCGCTGATCGGGTTGATCGCGAAATTTCTGGAGCATGGATCGAATGGCGGGTGCTTCGCGTCGCACGAAATCGGCAAGAGATACCGGCGCTGGCGGCTCGTCGGCGAGCCGCGGGGTTTCGCAATTACCGGCCGCGGGATCAGACTCGACGGGCAGCGAATCGTCGGTGCGATGGAACATGCGCGGTGGCGTGATCGTGAGATCGGCGACGTTGCAGGGACATCGCGCAATGGTACCCGCACCGTTGTTGCTCTGTGCCGTTAACACGATTCCGCACGGCCCAGCGACTGTGGCCCGAATGACGATGTCGCCTCCAGTGATCATGCCGGGGGGCAACGCATCCAAACGAAATCGAAATGGGCGGCCGGCGTGAACCACCTCGATGGGGCCGTTCGCTTTAACGATAAATGCATTCTCCGGAGCCATCACCGCGAACTCGATGCCATGGGCCGGCGCGGTTCCGCGATTCACGACACTCCAACGGCAATTGAACGGCTCATTCATCACCGCGGCCTGGGGCGGGTCCAGCGCCAGCTGCAATACAGGAGCGCTGACTTGAGCGATGGCTTCAGTTTCATGACGCATGTCGCCATTGGCAGTCAGTTGGACGCGGTACGTTTGTGGGCCGCCGAGAGTCGCAACGGTTGGCAAAGAAACCTGCAGGCGTTGGCCAGGGGGAAGATTACCCAAATCGAGATTCAGTTGCCCGCCGTCGACGCGTTTCAACCCTGGTGGAAGCGTATCACGAAGCCGAATTCCCGTGGCATCGCCGTTCCCGCAATTCTGAATCATGAGCTGAAAAATGGCGGTTTCGCCGACGGCGCAAGGTCGCGGTGCCAACATCGTCATACGGACGATCGGCTTTTCGGGGGCGAGGGAAACCGGTGCTGAGTCCGGGATCGAGCCGACAACCGCAAGCGGAACGTTTCCCGCGACGCGTAACGGAACCAAGGCGTCACGAAGGACCAGCTTGCTGTCGCTCAATTCTTGAATCAGCCAGTCGGGAACGCCTGTGGGGGCGGGCGTCCTCGTCGGCTGAGACGTCGCAGCGTTCGGGAACAGTCCCGCTGAGGAATCGCCAACACGACGTTGCGAATCGAGATTCATCCGGCCACCTCAGAGATCCACCAGTCCAACAAGTAAAACACCTTCCGACCACGCATCAACTTCATTGCCGCGGCATCAAGGCGGCCTCAAGCTGACTCGCCACGGCCTCATAGAGCTTCTCGGGCGTGAACGGCTTGGCCAAATGAGCCGTCGCACCGGCGGCGAACGCGGCTTCTCGATCCAGAATCTCATTGCCGCCAGAAAAGATGACAACGGGAACATCGCGAAGGGCTGGCTCGGTTCGCCAGTCGCGGCAAGCCTGAATGCCATCACACCCCGGCAAGTGGATGTCGAGCAGGATCAGGCTTGGGATGCCTTGGGAATGAATCCAATGGGTTGCCTCTTCGACGCTAGAAGCGCTGGCGACCCGGTAGCCTTTACGCTCGAGAATCAAGGTGACCAATCGGCGGATGCTCGGGCTGTCATCGACAACGAGGATCATGAGATCATTGCCTCATCAGCAACCAGATTCAGCGACGGGCACCAAAGGTCTCAAGCAGCCCCGACGCGGATTCCAATAGGGGAAAGCCCAGGCTCGCCGAAGCGAAAAATGGGGGGTTGGCTAAGGGTCGGATCTTAGTTATTGCAACGATAATTCAGCATCTCGGGAAGTCAACCGGTTCTAGCGGTGTTGCCGTGAGTTTCAGTTGTAGCGAATAATCCGACGCTCTGGGCGACCGCGCATGGTGCCCCAGTGGCGTTAGGGCTTGGCGTAATCAGTGCCCCCAACGATGAAAAATCAATTGGAATTTGCGGGGCGCGGGCAATACTGATCGACAAGTTGCATGAGTTCGTCGCCATCAAATGGCTTGGCGATGTGCTTGGTGGCACCGGCGAGACGAGCGCGGACCCGATCCACGACACGGTCGGCGACCGTCACGAAAATCACCGGGACCGCCGACAGGTCGGGGTGACGCCGAATCCATCGGCAAAGTTCATAGCCATCGACGCCTGGCATTTTCACGTCCAAGAGAATGACCGCCGGCTTCAACTGCGGCAGTCGTTCCATGGCGTCGTTCGCGTCGGGAAGTCCGATGATCTCGCAGTGGCACGATTGGAGCTTCGCCGTCACGAGCTGGCGCATGGTGGCGCTGTCGTCGATGACCACAACCACGGGCTTGGGACCCGCGGGCGCATGGACCTTGCCTTCCAAATACCGCTCAATGGCGGCGATTTGGGCCGGGACGCTTCGGCTTTCCGGTCGTGCTTTGGCGACTTCACGCAAGTGGACCAGCGCCTCTTCAAATCGGCCGGAATTGAGCAACGCAATGGCCAAGATCGTGCCGACGCGCGGGTCGGGGTTCGACACGAGCATGCGTTCATAATGAGCAACGGCCTTGGCCATCATTTCCGGTTTGCCCAGCGGCGATGTACCAAACCAAATATCGGGCAGCCGTAAATGGTCGATGGCTCCACAGCGGCTGCACCGGTCCTCGCGTTTGTCGGCAGCTAAAGCACAGAGGAGGCAGCGTTTGCCCGACTGCGGCTCAACCCGGCCGCCGAACCAGCGGTAGGCGCTCTGCAATCGCTCGCTATCGGGAATGCGCTTGACGGCTTCGGCCAGGCAGGCCTTGGATTCCGCCGGCGATGTAAACAGCCCCGCCAGGGCGAGCCAAATCTGTTCGTTGCCCGGATCAAGGTCGCGAGCTTTAATGAGTAGTTCTCGGGCCTCCACCGTGCGCCCCGCTTGGGCGGCGTCGTTGCTCTTGTGCAAGAGTTCCGCGGCAGCGGCGGCGTCCGTCGGCGGATCGGCGACCGGTCCCGTTTGCGTTGTGCGCGTCGTGTTCGTGGCACCAATCACCGTCGAGGGATGCAGTTTCAAATACGACAGTGACAGCGAACGCCGCAACGACGCCGTTGGCGCCGCAACTGGCGAAATCAGCGACTCGACGTGACTCATTTCGCTGAGCAGCAACTCGTACGTCGCGTACCGATCGAGGACCTT
Organism: uncultured Alcaligenaceae bacterium; assembly: GCA_964515185.1. GTDB lineage: Bacteria > Planctomycetota > Planctomycetia > Gemmatales > Gemmataceae > CAZESP01. The sequence continues at coordinate 118,839 of CAZESP010000001.1, read as the reverse complement.
GCGAGCCATCATGGTTTCGATCAGGCCGCTCAACTCGAGGGGAAGGCTGGGTTCTACCTGATGCACAGGCGGGCAAATCGATACGGGCATCTCGTTATGGCATTTCCAGACCATGACCTCGCGCAGTGTCATACCGTCAAATGGCATTCGCCCAGTGAGCATGTGATAGGCAGTGATGCCCAAGGCATAAATGTCGGCACGATGATCGACGGAGATTGGCGACGTGAACTGCTCAGGGGCCATATACGCCGCCGTGCCGACGATCAATCCCGCATCCTCGGACGCGGGATCGATGCCGTCGGGTCGCAGGCGAATGCCCGTGCCCAGATCGGCGAGCTTTACCGTGCCATCACGGGTCATGAGGACATTGGCTGGCTTAATGTCTCGATGAATGACACCAAACTTCAACGCTGCCTGAAGACCGCTGATCATCTGACGCAGAATCCGCAGGGCCCGATCCGGGCTGATCTTGCCGCTCTGGATGATCAGCTCCGCAAGATTTGGCCCTTCGACAAATTCCATGACCAGGTAAGGCTGCGAGGGATCGTCTTCGAAGTCGAACAGCCGAACGATATTGGGGTGGTTGAGTTGGGCCAATAGCCCCGCTTCGGTCTTGATGCGGCGATAATCGGCATCATCGGGATCAGTCGGTCGCAACACCTTGATGGCGACATCGAACTTGAGACCTTGATGCAATCCGCGAAACACGAAACCTTCGGTGCCTTGGCCAAGGCGAGCGGTGAGCAAATACTTGCCCAGTTGCCGGCCAATCGCCGGAGCGAGTGGTTGTTGGGTTCCCACGTTGGGATCGAGAGTGCCGTTGGTGGTCATTAACGCGACCCTGGGCGATGAGCGAGCCAATTGCCAGGAATCTATCAACGCTGGCGTTATTCCCCAACATTAGGATAATAACTGCCCCGGGTCTAATTTGAAAACAATTTCCTGCCGCGGCAAAGCTCGAACCGGCAGGTCGGACCGTTGCCTTGGGCCACAACGGGCGACCGGCGCGGCTCGCGTTATTCGCTATCCGACATAGACGCCGCACAGAAAGCTCACGTCCAGGGCCATGAACCCGTTTATCTCGGAGCCGTTCGAGGCACGGAAAATTCGCAGGTGCGGCCCGCCGCTGGGTCCCGCTCCGGTGACGATGTCGGCCAAGCCATCGCCATCGATGTCCTGGGCACCAATTCGGACACCGCCGGTGAACCCCACCGCATAGGCGAGAAAGCTCTGCTGCTCAACTCCGGTACCGCTGAAAACCTTGATCTGAGGTCCGCCACTGGCGCCCGGAGCCGTGAATATCTCCACGCGCCCGTCGCGGTTGATGTCTCCGGCGGCAACATAGACGCCCCCGAGAAACGCCGGCGAATAGGCAGAGTAACCGAACCGCTCGGTCGTGCTCTCGGAGTTCCAGACCCGCACGTGTGGCCCGCCGCCGGGACCGGCGCCGGTGATGACCTCCGCTCGGCCGTCCCGATCAAAATCACCCGCGGCGACGATGACGCCACTGAGGAACGCCGGATATTAGGCTAAGAACCCGTAACGCTCGGCGCCGGTCTGTCCATCCCAAACCCGCACGTGGGGTCCGCCGCCGACGCCCACGCCGATGATGACCTCGGCAAACCCGTCGCCGTTGGTGTCGCCGCTCGCCACGTAGACGCCGCCGCCAAAGCCCGGAGCATAGGCAAAGAAGCTACGGATTTCGGCGCCTGTGGCTCCATGGAAGATGCGAACCTGCGGTCCGCCGCCGGGACCGGCGGCGGCAATGATATCCGCGATGCCGTCGCTGTTCACGTCCCCGGTCGCGACTCGCACGCCGCCGGTGAATCCGGGAAACGGCCGAATATCCATCCGCAGATTGCCTGCAAAATCGAAGACGCGGACCTCGGCTTCGGGTCCCGCATCTGTCCCCACTACGATGGGTTGCTCGATGCCGGGATTGAATTCGACCGCGCCAATATCGACCGTCACAGCCGTGTTCAGATTGCCATCGACGAAGCGCTCGAAACCGCGAGCGTCACGGGTGAGACCCGCGTTTGTCGCAGCGGCAGTGCTACCGGCATCGACAACGGGGCTTGAAGCACCGGGTTTCATGGTCGGCACAGGGCCACCGTTGTTCTGCAACGGCCCAAGACGCGGAATGCCGCCAAGGAAATTGGACTGGCTCGTGTTAATGTCCCCTGGGACAACGTTGTCGTTCACGCCGCCGGGGGCCTGGGTATTCTCCGAAATGATCGTATTGCGGACGACCAGTGTGCCGTTAACCTTGTTGATGCCACCGGCGCTGCCCGTGTCGGTGCTCGTGCTGCTGTTGCGGACCATGGTGACATTGACCAGGGTCGTCGTTGCCAGTCCCATCGAGAAACCGCCGCCGCCAATCCCCCCGCTTCCCGCTTGGTTGTGAACGATTGCCGTGTTCGAGATATTCACCGCTCCGGATTTGTTAATCCGCAGGCCACCGCCTTCGCTCGTTCCGAGGTTGTTGGCGATCGTGCTGTTGAGGATTGTTGTCGTGGCTGATGACGAACTCAAATCGAGACCGCCACCGATTGTCGCTCGATTCCCCGCGATGAGGGTCCGCTCCACGGTGAGGGTGCCGCTATCGAGGATCGCGCCGCTTGCCGATGTCAGGTTATCTTCGAGACGCGAGTCGAATATGTTCAAGGTGCCACCGTTGCGGATAGCCCCACCGCTGAAGCCTGCGGTGTTATGGCTCAACACTTAATTTCGTAGCGTCATCGTGGCTCCGGCGGCGCTTAAGATTGCGCCTCCATTCGTCGTAAGGCCCGACGCCTGTGAATTGGCAATATCCACGTTCGTGAGCGTCATCGTAACGGCGTTGGTGATCGCCCCGCCCGACGTTGTTGCAAAGGCTCTCGTCAGAGTGAGATTCGAGAGACTGACCGTTCTGCCGGCCGCGACATCGATTGTACGAAATGAAGAATTCCCATCAATGACGATGGCGTTGGCGGCCGATCCGGGGCCAATGATATTCGCCGACTGAGTGAATTGAGGCAGGTTGGACGTGAGCGTGATCTTGCCGCCGAACAGTGACGAATCGAAGACGATGTCATCGACCGGGGCATCGAGGTTGGCGATCGTGATCGCTGCTCGCAAGGAATTCGCGCCGGAGTCGTTGAGGTTGGTCACGGTAATTGTCGCCGGTACGTCGCGATCTTCGAGGCGTTCGAGTCGCAATCGTGCCGACATTGTTGGGCACCGCTAGCTGGACTTGGCTCGCAGTGAATGAAATCGGAAAATCAGCGCCATGAAGACCTCTCTGAAATTGAGGCGAGATAGCCGACGCCAGCCAGGTCGACGATTCACATTGTCGGCCTAGGAGTATACAGGTTCGAGAGTCCCAACGAAAACGAAAACTCATATCTCGTTCTTTGGCCTCGGCAAAGGCTACGGCGAGGCTGGTCCGTCAGGGCCAGCCCTTAGCCTTTAATGGCCTGGAGGAATGGGCGAAGCAAGCGCAAGGCGCGACCGCGATGGCTGAGCGCGTGTTTGACTGTCGCGCTCAATTCGCCAAACGTGCGGTGATATTCGGTAATCTCGAACAGTGGATCGTATCCGAAGCCGCCGCGACCGCGACGCTCGTGAATGATCCTGCCCTGGCAGCGGCCTTCGACGACAGCCAGCACATGGCCCAATGGGTCGCTCAAGGCCGCCGTGCAAACGTAATAGGCCGTTCGCTGCTCATCGGGCAGCCGCGCCAGTTCCGATAGCAATTTGTCGTTGTTGGCCTCGTCATCGCCTTGACGTCCCGCGTATCTCGCCGAAAACACACCGGGTTGACCACCCAGGGCTGGGACGACGAGGCCGCTATCTTCACCCAGTGCCCAATTCGCCGTCCCCGTCGCGACCGCGACGGCCTTCAGCCGAGCGTTGGCCTCGAACGTGTCGCCGGTCTCCTCGACCTCCGGCAGATTGGGCCAATCGGACAAGTCCGCGAGTTCCCATCCGAGATCGCCAAGTATCTCAACGATTTCAACCCGTTTCTTGCGGTTGCGCGTGGCGAGCACCAGTCGCATCGATAAGAGCCCTCGTTCAAGCGGAAACATGGTCAGCCGAGCCGTATAACTTATCCTCGGAACTGTCACCAACACGGAGAAGCCATCTTGGACGAGTACGTCTGCCTTACGGTATTGTCCCGACCCGGCGAAGCCCAGAGCGATTTTTCGTCGCGATTGAGTCGATTCTGGACCCATATGTTGCGGTCCCATCCCGACGACTTCGAGATGGTCTACGCGGAGAAGACCGCGTTTGATACCGAGGGCAGTTGCCTTTGCCGACAATACCTGACGCTGCCCGGCGTCATCGAGTTGTTGGAATGCGAATTGCGGGACGCGGGAATCGGGTTTCGCCCCGTCGATCGCGACGACCTGTACTCGAAATACGAAGCGGTCGCCCCGGACTGGATGCAGATTGAGCATTGAAGGCATAGTTCGCCCACAGGACGTCTCCGCGACGATCTTCCATTGCCTTGGCTTCCCGCCGGCAACGGAAATCCATGACCGCCAGGGCCGGCCGTTGCCACTCAGCCGAGGCCATTTGATCCAATCCGCATTCTGATACGCCCCGCGCGATTGTTCCCCGCGACCGCCGCGAGATGATCGGCGTCGTGGGACGGCTCGAATCTCAGCAGACTCAACTCGCGCACTGATTCAATTCTCCTTTCCTTGGCAACCTTCGTGGGATGGATTCTCGGGCACGACTCACCAGGTTCTCACAGATGATACGTGAAATAAGAAAGCACGCTGCGCGACACACGGAGAGGCTGGTGTTATGAAGAAATCGACTTGGCTGGAGCGGCTGGTGGACCAGCGGATCGGGAGCAAACGAGCCGGTATCGCCTGTGGGTTTATCGCTCTGGCCTTCGTGATCGTTTCGGTGGTTTTTCTTGACCAGCTTCGTCAAAGATCGAACACACCCGCGTCTGTGGCGGACGGCCCCAACGCTTCGCAGTAGATGATATCGCTGTATCAGTCGTCAAACGCCGGTGGCTCGACGGCTGACATGAAATCGGCGCTGCGACAGAAACTGGCGATCGGATCGCCGGCGCCATCGTTCACCCTGCCAAGGGTTCGGGCTGATGGCTTTCGTAGCCTTTCCGATTACACCGGCCGGCGACTCACGCTGGTGTTCGGCAGCTTCACCTGCAACAAATTCGTGCCGCACGTTTCGCAACTGGAACAGCTCTTTCAGAAGCACAAGAGCGAGACAGATTTCTTGATTGTGAATGTCACCGAAGCCGGGCACCGCCTCGCGGGGTTGGAATTCATGATCGAGGGCGGAAGCCGGTCACAGCCTCTCTTAGTTCGCCGAAAGCGAATCGGCCGCGCGCTGGACCAACGGAACATCTCCATCCCTGCTGTCATTGATCTCGATGAAAAGTCCGAGGTCGCCTTTCAGGCTTATCCCGCTCGGATCGTGGGCATTGACGCCGTCGGCCGCATCGATTTCGATTTGGGCCGACCCGTCTTCGAAGACTGGAATCTTTCCGAATTCGAGCAATGGCTCGAACGCGACTAAATGGCTCACCTATCAAGCGACAGTAGCATTTTGGTCTCGACCCCCTTTGTCCCCCCGCATGCGGGGGGACAAAGGGGGGTGGAGGCAGCCGCATGTCATTTCGATCACGGTCGCTCGATTGAGGAGCTATTTAGTCGCCGTATCCAGACATTCGGCGACACGCCCACGAGCCGTGCTGCACGCTCGAATTCGACTTCCGATTCGAGCGATCGTGATCAGTCGGTGACCTGCAGTCTACATCTCTCGCCCGATGGCGGCGGCAGGTGATTTCGGGGTAGCCTGAACAAATAAGCGATACAGTCCGCTGGTACGGGCTTCTGCCATTGGGTTCGCCGGACTATTCGTCGGCGCGTTCCAGCACATCTCGCCAATACGCCGGCAAACCGTGAAACGCATCCCGGTACGTCGATTCCAATGGAACGTTAACGAATCGATCGGGACGCAAAAAGATCGGCATCTCGGGTAAGGCGGCGCCCGGTGCGATGTGCTGCAAATAGATCTCAATACACGACCCGGCTCCATACGACGCCAAGGTAAGCGGTGCGTCACCCGGAGACGCATAACGTTCGCCGGACGGGTCCAACTCGCGACAGATTACGGAATGGATGCCATCGGGGTCGTGGATTCCCGGAGGAAACAAGTCGATGACCAAGACATGAATTCCGAGGCTCAGTGCCGATGCCACCTTGCCCGCGAATTCCTCCAAATGGGAGACGCGGTCTTTGTTCGCCGGCGAAACAACTTCAATCAATGCTACCAGGCGGTGACCACTGACATGGCGGATCGCTAACGTACGGCGCATTGATAATGCCGCCAGATCGATCGTTTGGCGGCGCATTCCAGCGGCTAGCCGCGTCATTTGCGTACCCGCAGCGGCAACCGCGACCCCTCCCGTATCGGGAGGCCAAGGAAGTGGCGTTGAGGTAGGCGGCGCACTCGCATGCAAGGTGACGATGTCGGCGATCGCCCGGCCCGCGTGTTGTTCCGGCAGCGAATAGTAACCGGGCGGCAGAAGTCCGCCATTGAGAGCTTCGCTGATGCGAGGAATCCACGCAACGTGAAACGCGTGAAAAATCCCTGCATCAACTCGCGTCCAATCGTGTACCGGCATCATTGGCCCTCGGCGAGGATTCGCGACGCCATTCTAACAGACCGACGGCGTAAATACCATTTGCCGCTCGTCGGAACCGCGACGCGACAACACAAGGAGCGTCTACATCTCTCGCCCGATGGCGGCGGCGACCTTGCGACACTCGGTCATCGTTCGCATGAACACATCCGGCGTCAGAGCTTGATAGCCGTCGCTGAGCGCCTTTTCCGGGTCGGGATGGATTTCGAGCATCAGGCCATCAGCGCCGGCGGCCACGGAGGCGCGGGCCATCGTCGACACCAGGCTCGCCTTGCCCGTGCCGTGGCTGGGGTCCACCACAACGGGGAGATGTGTCGTCTGCTGCAAATACGGCACCGATGCCAAGGGGAGCGTGAAACGAACGTGATCCTCGAAGGTGCGGATGCCGCGCTCACAGAGCATGACCTTCGTATTGCCAGTCTTGAGAATGTACTCGGCCGCCAACAGAAACTCGTCCATCGTCGCCGACGGGCCGCGCTTCAACATTACGGGCACGCCGGATTCCCCAGCCGCTTCCAGCAACGGGTAATTCTGCATGTTGCGAGCACCGACTTGAAGGACATCGGCGTACTTCGACACGAGCGGTACCATCTCCGGCGCCATGACCTCGGTGACGACGGCCAGCCCCGTGGCCTCGCGGGCGTCGGCCAGGAGTTCCAGGCCCTTTTCCTTCAGTCCCTGGAAGCTGTAGGGGCTGGTTCGCGGCTTGAATGCGCCGCCGCGGAGGCCCTTCGCCCCGGCCTTCTTCACGATGGCCGCCACATCGAGAATCTGTGATCGGCTTTCAACGGAACACGGCCCGGCGATGACCCCGACATGGCCGTTGCCGATGAACAGGTCGCGGATGGCGATGACCGATCGCTCTTTCTTCACCTCATAGCTGGCCATCTTATAGGGTGCCAGAATCGGCACGACCTTCTCAACGCCTTCGCCGGTTTCCAGCGCTTGCTTGGCACCGTCACGCTTCTCACCCAAGGCAGCGATCACGGTTCGTTCGGTGCCGACTATGACATGGCTTCGCAAACCTAGCTCCTCAATCATGTCGATGATGTGCTGAATGTTCTTCTCCGTGGCGCCCGGCTTCATGACGACGATCATGGGTTCCTCATTTCGATACGGGTAAAAACAAAAAAACCCTGGAACCTTCGGGGTTCCAGGGTTGGCAATTCACTGCGGTAGGTCAGTCAATCGCGGTCCCGGACGCCCCGAGGGGCCAGGTAAACGCGAAATACCAATAGGCAGCCCGATACGCCGGCTTTGGCCCGCGGCAAGTTCTTCGGTGGGGGTTCGGCTCAAGTCGCATCGGCGTTCACTTTTTCAAGGCAGCCATCATCCGCGCACGTCATGGGACGATGGTCACGCCTTTTCTACACTAAGGCAAAACCGCGTCGGCGGCAACCCGGGGCTTGCGCTGCGTGCTTGAACACTTGCTTGCGCTGCGTGCTCGTATGTCACTCTGAGGAATTATCATCCATGCGGGCAGTTGTGCAACGGGTGACTCGCGCTCGCGTGACGGTGGACGGCGCTGTCGTTGGAGAGATCGGCCGTGGGCTGCTGGTGTTGCTCGGCATTGCACCGACCGATGGCGCTGACCAAGTGCGCTGGATGGCGGACAAACTCGTCGGCCTGCGGATTTTCACGGACCCAGACGGCAAGATAAACCTCGGCCTGACTGATGTTGGTGGGTCCATGCTCGTCGTGAGCCAGTTCACGCTCTACGGCGACAGCCAGAAGGGGCGGCGCCCGAGCTTCATCGGCGCCGCGCTGCCCGAGATCGCCGAGCCGCTCTATGAGGCTTTCTGCGACGCGGTGCGTGCCTTGGGCGTGCCGGTTGCCACCGGGCGATTCGGCGCCAAAATGGAAGTCGAACTCGTCAACGAAGGACCGGTGACGTTGATCGTGGAATCGAAATAGGGGTTTGACTCGACATACGGGTCCTGATAGTTTCAGCTTCTGAAGCGAAAGGCGCACCGAAAGAAAAGGCCGCCGCCTTCAACTCCTCGTGAGAACTCGCATGGCCAAAAAAGAGCGTTGGGCATCGCGCCTTGGGCTTGTCTTGGCGATGGCCGGCAATGCCGTGGGGCTGGGGAACTTCCTGCGCTTCCCGGCTCAGGCAGCCAAAAATGGCGGCGGGGCCTTCCTGATCCCCTATTTCGTCGCTCTATTGTTGGTAGGGCTTCCGCTCATTTGGGTGGAATGGGCGATGGGGCGCTATGGTGGGCAGCACGGGCATCACTCAGCCCCCGGCATTTTTCAAAGCCATAGCCGCAATGGAATCTGGAAATACTTCGGTGTCATGGGGCTGTGGTCCTGCCTCGTGATCGCCTCCTACTACCTGTACATCGAGACATGGTGTCTGGCCTACGCCGGATACTCCGTCATCGGTGGATTCAAGGGAGCCGACATTTCCAAAGTGGGCGAGTTCTTCGCGGCCCTCACCGGTGAACGAGAATTTGAATTCCTGGCGGTCAGCCCTTGGGGCATGGGGTTGTTCGCTCTGTGCATCGGGCTGAACGTCTTCATCCTGTCGCGTGGTTTGGCCAAAGGGATCGAGCTGGTCTCGAAGATCGGCATGCCGTTGCTGATCGTTTTTGCGATGATTCTGGCCATCCGCGGCCTGATGATCGACCCGGCAACGGATAACAATGCCAAGTCGTCGCCTATGGAAGGTCTCAACTTCGTATGGGAGCCTCGATTTGACTCGTTGGCCGATCCGTCGGTCTGGTTGGCGGCAGCCGGACAGATCTTCTTTACGCTCTCGATCGGCATGGGTTCGATCCACTGTTACGCCTCGTATCTTCGCGAGCAGGATGATGTGGCGTTGACGGGAGCCACGGCCGGTTGGACCAACGAGTTTTGTGAAGTCGTTTTGGGTGGTTCCATCCTAATCCCGATCGCGGTTGCCTATCTGGGTCTGGACGAAGTGACGTCGCGAACCGCCGGCGGCTCGGGCTTCTCCTTGGGGTTCTTCGTATTCCCCACGTTGTTCAATAATTGGGGCGCGTTTGCCCCTGTGGCGGGGCTGTTGTGGTTCGGACTTCTCTTCTTCGCTGCCATCACCAGTTCACTGGCCATGGGACAGCCGATCATGGCGTTTCTGCAACAAGAGTTCAAGCTCACGCGAGGCCGAAGCGCCGTCGCGTTTGGTATCTTTCTGTTGCCATTGGCGCTGCCTGTTGCCATGCTGCATTCCAACACGTTTAACGATGAACTCGACTATTGGGCCGGCACGGTCATGCTCGTCGTTTTTGCCTTGGGCGAGTCGATTCTCTTCGCCTGGATTTTCGGAATGCACAAGGGATGGACCGAGATGACCAACGGAGCCGAGCTGAAGATCCCGCGGCTGTTTTTCCCGATCATCAAGTTTATTACCCCGGTCTTCCTCCTGCTAATCTTGCTGGCGTTCGTTTTCAAACCGGCCGGCGAGGTGACCGTCACCGATGCCAAGACCGGCGCGACCCGGACCGAAGCCCAAGGGTGGAAACCGTATTTGTCTGGGCAATTTCCGAAATGGGAATGGGCCAGCGACGGCATGATTGGCAAGCTCCTGCACATAGACGTCGCGCGCGCCCATGCCGGGACCGTCGATCGGATCAACAAAAGCACGCTTGCCGTTCAGAAAGATCCAGCCCTTTCTGATATGGAGCGAGCCAAGAAGATTGCGGAGCAGTCGGTCGAACTGACCAAGGCAGAGAGTTTCTATGCGAGCTTGCCGACATGGCGCAACCTCGATCGCGCCATGATGGTGGGGGTCTATGTCTTCTTTGCGTTGTTGGTGGCGCGAGCTTGGAAGAATCGTTCGGCAACGGGAGGTGCGGCATGACAACTCCGGCATGGATCTTTATGGGTGCCGCATGGGCGGTCATTATCGGGATGACGGGATACTGTTTCTACAAACTGATGACTTCCAAACAGAAGCTCGGCGGCGACTAGTGCATTGTCACAGCTTAATCTTCGGGTTGTGGTACGGGTTTCCTAACCCGTCCTACGTGATTCAGAACGGGTTAGGAAACCCGTCCCACGCAAACGCCCAACCCGGATTTTTTGCTGTGACAATGCACTAGCCGAACCAGGGGCCATCGAGCGCGACGGCTGATTACGGGCGGCCAGCCGGTGCCTCCGCTGTCGGCATGACGTGGGAAATCCCCGGAGCGAGGATTGTCAGGCCGGCTGAGGAGATCCTTGGATGTTTTTCAAACGCCTCTTCGCGACGAAATCCCTCGAACAGCTTCATAAGGAGATGGCCGAAGACGAGGGCCGGTTGCGGCGCGTCCTCGGCCCTGTCGGTCTGACGTCGCTGGGCGTCGGCGCGATCATTGGCGCCGGTATTTTCGTGATGACCGGCCGAGTCGCCGCTGAAAACGCCGGCCCGGCCGTGATGCTCTCCTATGTCGTCGCCGCCGTCGGTTGCGCATTCGCCGCCCTTTGCTATGCCGAATTCGCCTCGCTGGCGCCGGTCGCCGGTAGCGCCTACACATACGCCTACTCCACCCTCGGAGAGCTGATCGCCTGGATCATCGGCTGGGATTTGATCCTCGAATATGCCATGAGCGGAGCCACCGTCGCCTCGGCCTGGTCGGAATACTTTAACGAGTTTTTGTTGAACGTGGCCGGCCCCGATTGGACCGTGCCCGAGTTTCTGAGTTACGATCCGATCAGTCGAAGCGGCGCTTGGTTTAATCTGCCCGCACTCGCCATCATGGTAATCGTGACGGCGGTGTTGGTCATAGGCATTCGCGAAAGCGCCGCGTCGAACACCGTGCTGGTGATCGTCAAGTTGAGCGTGGTTCTCTTCGTCATCGCCGTCGGCGCCGGCTACGTCGTGCGCTCGAACTGGACGAGCATTGCCCCGGAGGAACGCAAACTACCGCAACAGATGGGTCTTTCCGACGCGGTCCAGGATGTGGCGAAACGCGGCGGAGACGAAGGCTTCGAAGAGCGAGCGAAGAAACTCGAGACGCAGGTCGTGGCGCTCTACCTCGTCGGTCGAGCTGAAAAAATCAGCGCCGATCGCGTTGCAGCCGGAAAAGACACCGCCGAAGTTGGCAAGGCACGAGTCGCCAAAGCCCTTAAGGCTTACGAAGCAGACCTGCCCACGACCGACGCCGACCGCAAACTCGTCGAAGAGGTGCTTGTCATCGCGCTGGACAAAGCCAAAGCGAAGGACACCGAGAATTGGGGCATGATGGCCAAGCTCGGGCTGAACGAACAACTCTCACGGATCGACGACCGCACGCGGACGAACTTCACGCCCTACGGGTTGTCAGGCATCATGCTCGGCGCCGCGCTCGTGTTCTTCGCCTTTATCGGATTCGATTCCATTTCAACGCACTCCGAAGAGGCGATCCGGCCCAATCGCGATGTGCCGATCGGAATCATCGCGTCGCTGACAGTTTGCACGTTGCTGTACATCGGTGTGTCGGCTGTCATCACGGGCATGAAGCCATATCCGGAAATCGACACCAAGGCGGCCATCGCATCAGCGTTCCGACAACAAGCTGAAATCGAGGGCGGCAATCGGCTTCTCAAGTGGTCGGCCGCCCTAATCGCCATCGGCGGGTTGGCGGGCATGACCAGTGTCTTGCTCATCACGTTGCTCAGCCAAGCTCGGATTTTCCTGGCGATGGCACGCGACGGATTCTTGCCTCGAAGCATCTTCGCCACGGTTCACGAGAAGTTCAAAACGCCGCACATCTCGACGATGGTGACCGGCGGAATCGTGGCCGTCGTGGCGGCTTTGACACCGATCCAAGACCTCGAAAAGATGGTGAACATCGGCACCCTCTTTGCGTTCATCGTCGTGTGCGCCGCGGTCCTGATCCTGCGAATTCGCCGGCCCGACGCCCATCGCCCGTTCCGCTGCCCGGCACTCTTCGTCGTCGCCCCGGTCGGTATCGGTGTCAACTTGCTCATGGCGCTTTTCCTTCCGCCGATGACTTGGCTTCGACTGGTTGGCTGGTTGGCGATCGGCTTCGTAATCTACTTCGGCTACGGGTATTGGCACAGTTCGTTACGGCCAAAAATCGAGGGCAAGACGGCGTCTCCATGACGATCTGAAACATCATGCGAATCACCCAAATCGATTGCCACCTTGTGAGTTTGCCGGCTCGGCGAGCCATCGCGTTGCCCGTTGCTGGAAAAGCATCGCCCGGCGCGAAGAACGTAACCGTTGTCGTAACGCGTGTTCATTCCGACACCGGGCTGACGGGGTTGGGATTCGGCTCGTATGTCGGATCGGGTCGGGCCGTGCAAGCAGCGATACAGGACGACATTTCACCCCGATTGCTCGGCGAAGACCCTTGCTACCACGAACGATTGTGGGCCAAGATCAACGGCCCGCTTGGGCCGGCCTGCGGCTATGCGGTTGTTGACCTGGCGTTGTGGGACCTGAAAGCGAAAGCCGCCGCTGTGCCGTTGGCCTCACTCTTGGGCGGCATGCGAGCCTCTGCCAAGGCGTTCACCGCTGAAACGGCTCCCGCCCGATTATCGGCGGAGGAAATCATCGCCATCGCGAGGCCGGCGCTGGCGTCGGGCCTAATGGGCGTGCGTGTCGGCGTGGCAGGCATCGACCCCGAGGCCGATTCACAAAAGATCGTCACGGTACGCGACACGCTCGGCGAGGAGATTTGGTTCGCTGTATCGGTCAAAGGTTCGTTTGACTATGAGACGGCGCTGCCATTCGGCCGATTCATCGAAGAGGAGATCGGCGCCGACTGGTACGAGAACCCGGTGCCTGGCGATGATTCCGGCAGCTATCACCGGTTGGGGAATCGGATCGACACGCCCTTGGCCGTTGGAGCGACCTTTACACGAGTGAGTGATTTTGCCGGCTTTCTTCGTGCTGGGGCGCGAGCGATTCTACGTCCGGACCTGATTCGCCTTGGTGGTTTAACGCCGTGGCTCAAGGTGGCCGCCCTGGCCGAAGCGCATCATTGCCCGATTGTGCCGCATCTGTTGCCCGAGATTGGCGTGCATTTGGCGTGCGGGCTTCGCGGCGTGCAGGCCGTTGAGTATGTCACTTGGCTGGCGCCCCTTTTCAAGACGCCTCTGCTGCCCGTTGACGGTCAACTCTCCCCGCCGCAGCAGCCCGGCATTGGGCTGGAACTCAACCCCGATGTCCTCGAACGGTTCGGCCGGTCGCGTTCCACCTAACTCGAAACCGGTCTCGCCGACCCGCATCACAGGCCCGTCATCGCGTCTTGACCTTCCAATCTTCGTTGACCGTCGTCGGCTCCGTCGAACCACCGCCGCTCACCCAGAACAACGGCGATTGCAAACATAGCACCGATGGCTTGCCGAAGTGGATCGTGTCAAGTTCCAGGTTCGGATCAACGTGAAACGTGATGAAATCGGCCTTATCAACGCCAAAGTAGTCCAGACCCGTGGCTGTCGGATGAGAACTCACGCCGGCGGCCATGTCCACGGGCACCCAGCCGACGCCGGCCGCGAAGAACTCGGATTTCACGTGCCATTGGAAATACGTCTTCCCGTCGAGGGTTTCCTTGGAGTCGACCGACTTCGCCCACCGGCCGAACAACACTCGAGCCGGAATCCCTTGGGCACGACAGGCCGCCACGAACAGATGCGATAACCCACCACAATCGGACTTTTCCGACACGCAGACCGCACTCGCTCGGCGATCCATTTTGTCCTTGAACTCGTACTTGCATTTGGCGCGAATGGCCAGAAAGATTTCGCGGGCGACATCGACGTCGTGTGTCTTGGCGTCGCGACTGATTCGCTGGGCGGTCATCCAATTCTTGAAATCGGGCTGATTGAAGTCGATGTCACCCGCGGCGGCGAGGTAGAGCTTTCGGTCGGCGGGTGTGAGGTCGGCGACCTTCGGTTTTCGTTCGCCGTTTCGGAGCGGTCTCAGCACACGGCTTCGCAGGGTCGTTTCGTAGACTCCCTTCAATGACAGTTCTTGCTTGAGTGTGGGATTATCGGCTCGGACTCGCACCAAGAAGACGCCTCGCTTCTCGGCGCTTTGTTCCTTGACGACCGTGCCTTTCGGTTCGACGCGACCCTTGACCCGGACCTGGCCCGGTAACTCGGGCAACGCCGGCAGAAACGCGATCCACTCTTCGGCTTTGAGATTCGGGCAGCGTATTTTGGCCGTGATGACGGCTTCCACGCGCTTCGTGTCGGCTGTTTCCAGGACATAGCCCGGCTCGCCCGCGGATGGTGCCAGACTCAACACGGCGCCGACAAACCACGAAGAAAGCATCGATACTCTCCGGTCATGCCTTGGTGAATCCTCTCATCATCGCCCATCGCCGGAGTGATTTCCAGGGTTTACCGCGCAGAACTCGCGATCCGCCGAATCGTCACAGATGGCACTTGAGACGGCGACGGTTGAACGTTGAACGGTTGAAGGTGCTGGAAGGTTGAAGCGTGCGCGGCATAATCAATCTGGGTAGCCTCGCCTCAAGTTGGGGCGGGCGACTCCTCATCGTGTGAAAGGAGGTGCCGATGTCGTGATGGTATGGTGCTGGGAGTCAGCCGGGGTGTGGGGACGACGACGCCCACGGCAGCCTGCTGCTACAGGTGACTCACCCGAGGACGGCACCCTAATCTCGTTCTCGGAACCGTTTGAATGATCATTGCGGGGAATTCGGTGTCTGACGAGTTTCGAGAGGTCTGCTCGGACGATCCGCGTTGAGAGTTCATGCGGCGGCGGGCGGTCTGGGAAACCGCCCGTGCCCGAAGGCTTGTGCCGGTGCCCGTCCCCGGCGCCGGCACAAACCTTCGGAATTTGCTTCGCCCCGCCTTCACTGGACTCCGGCAGTCGTCGCGCGTTTGCTTGACCCCCCGTCGCGAACGGCTTATCATCGCAATAGGTCGGTATTCGCCTTTTTGGGAGGTGATTCATGCTTCGTTTCCCGCTGTTGATCGTTGGGGTCGGTCTGGTCGGACTGGCCACCACCGCACCGGGCCGAGCGCAGGAAAAGGATAAATTCCAGCCGGTTTCATTTGTGACTTTTGATCGGGTTGAGCTGCGAGGGGTCTTTTATCCGGGAATGAAAGGCGTCAACTCGCCGACGGTCATGTTGCTACACAAATACGGCAGTGATCGAACCAAGGGCAATTTCGGCGCGTTGGCCAGCCATCTTCACGAAAAGGGCTACGCCGTTCTCGCCTTTGATTTCCGAGGTCACGGGGCCAGCACGACGGTTGACTCGTTGTTCTGGGAATATCCCGTTAACAAGAAGTACATCCGCAAGCCGGATCCGAATCGGCGGACGGTCAGTTTCAAGGATTTTCAAAACGCTTACTTCCCTTACTTGTTACACGACATTGCGGCGGCTCGCAACTACCTCGACAAACGAAACGACGAGCGCGCTTGTAATACGTCGAATCTGGTTGTGATAGGCGCCGAGGAAGGGGCTGCCTTGGGGTTTGCCTGGATCGCGATTGAGCATCTGCGCGACGCCATCGCCCCCGGTGTCGCCTTCAACCCGAACCCGCGCAAAGCGGGTGAGGACATCTCGGGCGCGATTTGGCTCAGCTTCAAGCGATCGCCGCTAGGCATGACGTTCCCCTATTCGAAGCTCGTCGAAGACCATGCGAAGATCATGCGGGAGCGCATCCCGATGTGGTTCGCCGCCGGTGCCGACGATTCCTCGGGGGTCAGTGATGCGGCCTACATGCACGACACGATCATGCGAGCGAACCGATCCTCCAGCAAGGTTCCGAGCACCAAGCTCCCGATCAAGGGGACCAAGTTGCGCGGAATCGATCTTTACGGCCAGGCGAAGCTCGAGACAGACGCGTTGCTCGACAAGTACCTGGAGATGTACGTCAAACGCCGCGCGACGGCGGCCTGGGAAAATCGAAAAGCGAGCGAAATCTCGCCGTCCGAATTGCCCTTGAATGATCTGGGCTTTCGCTTGAACCCTTGATCGTTAACACCGCGCGATCCAAGATGAGCGACACCTCCGACGCTTCGGGGGTGTCGCTTTGTTTTCATGGCCCCGATTCTTACCAATTCGTTAGGGGCCACCCAAACTCCCGCTTTCTGATTGATTGACTCGGAGATTGAGGTAATTCGTGTCGATTGTAGGTAGTTTGGGCAGGAATCCGAAAACGAATAACGACACGATTGCACCGCGTCGAACCACGGATCGGGTAGAATCGATTGCGTCATGGATTTTGCCGTCACTGCGCCGCCAAGGAAGGTACGCATGTTTCGCAATATCCAGGGTCTGAATCTGCTGATCACCGGTGCCTCGCGTGGGATCGGCCGGGCTGTCGCTGAGCAGTCTTGTCGAGCCGGCGCTCGGGTGGCGGTGGTCGCCCGTTCTCGGCAACCCCTGGAAGAGTTGGCCACGAGTCTCCGTGCCGCCGGCGGCGAGGCGTGGGCGGTACCCGCCGACCTGACCCACGCCGGACAGCGAAACGCCCTGGTTGCTCGCGCCGTAGATTGCCTTGGCGGCATTGACGTACTCATCAACAACGCCGGCGTCGCCAGTTTCGGGCATTTCGCGAGTTCCACCGAGTCGATTCTGCGTACCATCATGGAAGTCAATTTCTTCGCCGCCGCGGAATTGACTCGACTGTGCTTGCCGTACCTTGAAGCGGGTCGCCGACCGGCGATTGTCAATGTCGGATCGATTTGTGGCCGCGTCGGGTTGCCGGCGTTGAGCGAGCATAGCGCGAGCAAGCACGCGCTCCTGGGTTGGTCGGAGGCCTTGCGGGCGGAACTGGTTCGATTCGGGATCGACGTGCTGGTTGTTCTGCCGGGATTGGTCAAAAGTGACGATCGGGATGGCCATCTGCTGCGAAATGAAGGTCGTGGAAAGTTCAACATGGAACGGGCAACCGAGCCGGAAATCGTAGCGAAGGCTCTGCTGAAGTCCCTACGAACCAACCGCAACGAGACCATCGTCGGATGGGATGCCCGCTGGTTGCTTCGCGCGAAGCGACTCTGGCCTGGCCTCGTACGCTGGGCTATGGCACGAAAGGTGCGTCGCCTGTACCCTGGTAGTGAGGTCGCCCACGTCGATTCGCGCTTGGCTTGAGTCGAGGGATAGATGTCGTTTACGTTGTCAACACTCTGGCACGACCGGCAACGCTACTTGCCGGGCATTCTCGCCGTCGGGTTCAGCTCGTTGCTGATCGCGCTACAGTGCGGTCTGCTGCTGGGGCTATTCTCGGTGACGTCGATTCCCATCGACCACACCAAGGCCCATATTTGGGTCGGCTCGCCGAAGGTTAAGAGCGTGGATTTGGGCGGCCCGATTCCGGAGATTTTCGTCGATCGCGTGGCGAACGAGCCGGAGGTTGCGCGAACCGAGCCGTACATTCAGAGTTTCGGCAAATGGAAAAGCCCGAAAGGCGGCACCGAGCTTTGCGTCGTGATCGGCTGCCGGCTATCGGAAAACGCCATCGGAGCCATCCACGAATTGACGCCCGATCTTCGCGAAAAGTTGACCGAGCCGGGATCGGTCGTGATCGACGAGTCGGAATTCGATCGGCTCGGTGTCGATAAGGTCGGCGACACGGCGGAAGTTTTTGGCCAACGAAGTGGTGGTAGACCCATTCGCGTGGTCGGCAAGGTCACCGGCTTGAAGGGCATTGCGGGGCCGTACATCTTCTGCTCACTTTCGACCGCTCAGGAAATTCTGGGAATGCATGGCCAGGTGACGTTTCTGTTGGCGCAGTGTACCAATCCCGCGGATGCCCCAGCAGTCGTCGAACGTTTGAAGAAATATGAGGAAGAGATGTTGGCGTGGGAGAGTTACGACTTCTCGATCCAGTCGCGTCTTCACTGGTTGTTCAAAACGAAAGCAGGTATCGCGTTGGGCTACGCTGCTCTTCTCGGGTTGATCGTCGGCGCGGTGGTCACGAGCCAGACTTTGTATGCCGCCACCATCGCGTCGATGCGTGAATACGCCATTCTGCTGGCCCTGGGCATCCCCCGTTGGCGCTTGGTGGGGACGGTGCTGGCTCAGGCGTTTTGGGTGGGCGTTGCGGGTGTGATTTTCTCCATCCCGATTACGTTTCTGTTGGGGGAGGCTGCCAATCGAGCGGGGGCGAAAGTTCTGCTCCCGGCCGAGTTGATCGCGGGGGCCGCCGCCGTGACGATGATGATGGCCGTCGGCGCCGGACTCATGGCTCTGCGGTCGCTGCGGCATATTGAACCGGTCAACCTTCTCCGGTAATCCCAACAAAGTCTCTGGAGGTGTATGGCGTTGCACTCTGCTGACCCCGTAATGCGTGGCGTGAATCTGGTGAGGTCTTTTGGCGACGGCGAGTCGCGTACCTACGCGCTGCGCAATGTTTCGCTTGATCTCTTTCGCGGTCAACTTGCGTTGCTGATGGGACCATCGGGCAGCGGCAAGTCCACGTTGCTCGCGGTCTTGTCGGGGTTGCTGCAACCCGATTCCGGCGAGGTTATTGCCTTCGATGGCGAGAACATGGTCGATCTCTGGAAGCTCGACGTCCGTGAGCGGGAGAGGTTTCGCCTCAAGCAATGCGGCTTTATTTTCCAGGGATACAACCTGTTTCCGGCACTATCGGCCCGGCAACAGCTTGAAATCGTCTTACGTTGGGGTGAAGGTGCCTCGGCCAAGGCGGCCCGCGAGCGAAGCGACGAAATCCTGACGCTCTTGGGTATGGCAAACAAGACGAATTTGCTCCCGGCTCAGCTCTCCGGTGGTGAAAAGCAGCGGGTGGCCATCGGACGAGCCTTAATCAAGAACCCGCAATTTGTCTTCGCCGACGAACCGACCAGCGCCCTCGATTGGGGTCATGGCGAGCATGTGATCGAATTGCTCCGTTTGGCCGCACACGAACGCGGGGCGACCATCCTGGTCGTGTCCCACGATCAACGAATCATGCCGCTGGTTGACACGACCTTCCATCTGGAAGATGGGCAACTTCGCGATAAGCCAACGGCATTGATCCCCGCAACAACTAGCTAAGCGTCGCGGATTATCAGGTTAGTCGCATGGAAAGCCGGTTAAATCGATTGCGAGAAAAGGCAAATGGGTGAGTTGGACGATTTTTCTGCTACCCCCCTTGCCCACCGGCGATAGGATGGATTTTAATATGAGCCTATTCAGGAAGCCGCGCCTGACCTGGGTGGTGGGCCTACTCTTGCTCACCGGCAGTCTCTTGGGCGCCCGTTGGGTAATGCACGCGCCGCGTAATGGCGACGGCCCATCGAAGGAGCCGGGCGCTGAGGGGTCTCCTCGCAGTTCCGCGCCTGGCAAAGTCGTTGCTCACGGGTACATCGATACCGAGGCGGGGCCGGTGCCGTTGGCTCCCTCCATTCCCGGTGACATTGCCGAGGTCCGGGCACGCGAAGGGCAGATTGTCCGCAAAGGCGAGATTCTGCTGCGGCTTGACGATCGGCTGGCGCGGTCGAAGCTCGCTGAGGCCGAAGCCGCCATTGGCGCCGCCGACGGGCAGGTCGCCGAGGCCGAAGCGGGAATGAAGCAATTCGGGTTCGCGAGACGAAAAGCGGACGCGGCCATTGAAGCCGCCAAACTGAAGTATCAAGCCGCCAAGTACAAACTCGCCGATGCCACAAGCCTGCGTGGCGTGGCCTCCCGCGATGACGAAATCAAGGCGCTCACGAAAGAAGTCGAGTTCTACGCTCAAGCGATCGAGATTGCCGATTTGGATAAGCTCACCGTCGAGGCCAGCGATCCGACCCCCAAATTGGCCCAGGCACGAGCCAACCGCGCCGCTCGAGTGGCGATCCGCGATCAAGCTCGCGTCGCCTGTGACCTGCACGAACTCAAGGCTCCGGCCGACGGGCGCATCGAGCGGCGATTTGTCCATCCCGGAGCGCCGTACAGTCCCTTGTCGCGCAACCCCATCACGTTTCTGTTTCGCGAAAACGGCCCGACGATCGTTCGCGTCGAGCTAGACACCGAGTTCGCCAACCGCATCGCGATCGATCAGCCGGCGATTGTAGTCGATCAGTTCAACAGCAATCGAACGTGGCGAGGAAAAGTGACGTTCATTGCCGACAGCTTCCTGCCCAAGCGTGAGGCGGCCGGCATGGGTGACGCGGTCAATCTCAACCCGACTCGCGTGCTCGAGTTTCAGGTCACGCTCGACCCGGACGCGTCGAATCTTCCTCGATACGGTCAAAAAGTCCGCGTCGAGTTGGGCGCCATGAAATAGCCGATGGCGTGAATCGTCAAACCGGCGTGTCTCCCCTTTTTGTTGGCCACAACCCTTTATACATTGCTAACATCTCCAAACTCCCTCGGTTGACCGCGACGGTCAACGGGCACTCGCATTCCTCTGCGGAGTTCGCGCGCGATGTCTCATGACACTTCCCGGGCCGGTGCCGGCGCCGAGCCGGGCCTCAACGAGAAAATCCTCTTCTGGGCCAGTTTCTTCACCCTCATTGCCGCGGGTATCGGCTTCTCCGTCCGCGGCGCGATCTTGAAGGATTGGGGCAACCAGTTCGGGTTCACCCAGAGCGAACTCGGCACGATCACCGGCGGTGGCCTCGTGGGTTTTGGACTGGCGATCATCTTCTTCAGCTTCTTCGCCGACCTTTTCGGTTACGGCAAACTGATGCTGGTCGCGTTCTTGCTCCACGCCTCATCGGCAGTGGTGACCTTTGCCGCCACCCCGATCTATGCAAGCTACGGCAAGGACGGCGCCTATTGGTGCCTCTATATCGGCATGTGGTTGTTCGCGCTGGGCAACGGGACTTGCGAGGCCGTCATCAACCCCCTGACGGCGACTCTGTTCCCACGCAACAAGACGCACTGGCTTAATATTCTGCATGCCGGTTGGCCCGGCGGCCTGATTCTCGGGGCGCTGCTCACCCTCGGCTTCAATCAACTCGGCACGATCAGTTGGGAAATCAAGCTCGGCGTTTTCTTGCTACCGGTGCTGCTCTACGGATTGATGATGTTCAATCGCCCCTTCCCGAAATCGGAAGCTCACAGTTCCGGCGTACCGATGGGCGAGTCGATCATTTCGTTGATCGCGCCCATTTTGCTCTTCCTGTTCCTGATGCATGCGTTGGTCGGCTACGTCGAGCTGGGCACCGATAGCTGGATCGTGAACATCACCGAGCGAGTCCTCAGCAACGAGAAAGGTGGAACACTGGGCTTCGAGACGAAGGCCCTTTTGGCGTTTATTTGGACCAATCTTTTAATGTTCACGCTGCGGTTTTTCGCGGGCCCGATTGTCCACAAGATTAACCCCGTAGGTTTGTTGTTCGTGAGCGCCGTTCTAGGGACCGCGGGCCTGTATCTGTTGGGGCAAGACTACATCAGCACGACCTGGCCTTGGGTGTTCGCCGTCACGGTTTATGGCATCGGCAAGACGTTTTATTGGCCGACGTTGTTGGGCGTCATCTCCGAGCGATTCCCCAAAGGCGGCGCTTTGGCATTGGGCTTGAGCGGCGGTATTGGCATGATCTCGGCCGGTCTGCTCGGTGGCCCGGGCATCGGCTACAAACAGGACTACTTCGCGGTGCAGAAGATCCAGCAATTGTCGAAGCCGACCTACGACCGCTATGTGTCGCGCGACGACAAGGGCAATCCGGCCCCGACGGGATTCCCGTTGGTGTCCAAAGTCGCCGGCGATCTGCTGCCGCCCGTGGCCGGCATGGACAACGCCAAGCTCAAGGTGTTCGATGACTATGGCGGCGTCTTGGGCGCGCGAGCCGCCGGCAAGAAAGACGCGAAGACCACGCTCGAAAACGAACTGGATACGATTGCCAAGGTCAAGGCAGCCGGAGGCAAGGTCGAGCCGGCGCTGGAGAAGAGTTTCAGCGATCTCAAGAAATGGTGGGACGAGGAAGGAGTCACCCATTACGAAGAGGACAAGGACCATCTGGAGAAGGCTCGCCTCTACGGAGCCAAGCAGGCCCTGCTGTATACCGCCGTGGTGCCCGCGGCGCTCGCGATCGGATTCCTTCTGCTGATCGTCGTCTTTATCATCCAGGGCGGATACAAGCAGGTTCATCTGTAAACTTGCTTGATCGTCGGCTCGGGTCGCTACGCGCCCCTGGGTTGCAACCCAGGGGCTTTTTCTTTACCATCCTTTTCGATGAGTGAATCTCGCACACTGACTTTTTTGGGAACCGGAACTTCGGTAGGCGTGCCGATGATCGGTTGCACCTGCCCGGTCTGTACCTCAACGGACCCGCGCAATCATCGCCTGCGTTGTTCGGTGTTGATTCGCTCGGCCGGCGGCAACTTGCTGATTGACACGACCCCAGACCTGCGCACCCAACTGCTTCGGGCCAAGGTGCATGTCATCCATGCCCTCCTGTACACTCATGCCCATGCCGACCACATGATGGGCATGGATGACCTTCGCGTTGTGCCGCGATTCTTGCAAGCGCCGCTGCCGTGTTACTGCAACGCGGAGGTCGAATCCGCCCTGCGTCGAACCTTTCCGTATGTCTTCGATCCCGAGTTGGAGCGTCTCCCGTTTGGGTTGCTGCCACGATTGGACATGCGCCGAATCGATCGCGAGCCGTTTGCCGCGTTGGATCATGAGGTCACGCCGATTCCACTGTGGCACGGTCGCATGGGCGTGCTCGGGTTTCGCTTTGGCGATCTTGCGTACTGTACAGATACCTGCCGCATCCCCGACAATTCGTGGCCATTGCTTCAAGGGGTCCAAACGCTGATTCTCGATTGTCTGAGGCTGAAGCCTCATTCGACTCACTTCTGCCTCCCTGAAGCCCTCGACGTGATCGCCCGATTGAAACCGAAACGGGCGTATCTGACGCATCTGGCTCACGAGATCGATCATGAAGCGATTAGTGCCCAGCTACCATCCGGCGTAGAATTAGCCTATGATGGGCTTTCGATCGAGTTTTAAGAGCGAGCATCGGATGGAAGCGATCCCTGACGATCTTCGACGGCTCTTGAGCCAATATCAACAGGAACATCTGCTGTCGGGTTGGTCTCGGCTGGGATCACATCAGCAGCGTGATTTCGAGCATCGTTTGCGACATCACGTCGACTTTCCGCAACTGGCGAGCCTCTACGCTAAGCACCATGTGTCGCACGATCTGCCCGCGTTGGATCGGATCGCCCCGTTCCCCGCCGAGCCGGACACGCCCGATCCGGAGGCTCAACGCCTCGGCGAGGAGGCCCTATCACGCGGCGAAGTCGCGATCCTGGTTGTGGCCGGTGGGCAAGGCTCTCGATTCGGCGCGCTGCGCCCAAAGGGCACCTATGACATTGGCCCCGTGTCGAGTCATAGTTTGTTTCGCATCCATGCCGAGAAGGTCCGAGCGCTTCAGCGTCGATACCATCGACCGATTCCGTTTTTGGTGATGACCAGCCCCGCGACGGACGCGAAGACGCGGGAATACTTTGAAGAGCACGAGAATTTCGGGTTGTCGCCGGCGGATGTCGTCTTCTTTATGCAAGGAGTGATGCCGGCTCTGGAAATGGCCACCGGTCGCCTCTTGATGGAAGCCCCCGGGCAATTATGCCTCAGCCCGAATGGCCACGGAGGAACGCTGGGGGCGTTGGCCGGCGAAGGCCTTCTCGATCGACTTGGCCGGCATGCCGTGCGCCACATCTTCTATTTCCAAGTGGATAATCCCCTGGTCTTTGTCGGCGACGCCACGTTTCTGGGGAGGCATATTCGCGCCGGTGCCGAGGTGTCGTCCAAGGCGATTCCCAAGACCGGCCCGCGGGAGAGCGTCGGCAATTTTGTCGCCATCGACGGGCGATGCCACATGATGGAGTACATCGACTTCGTCAAGCTCCCCACCGGACTTATCGAAGCGCGCGAACCCAATGGTGACCTGCGATACAACTGGGGGAGTCCAGCGATTCACTGGTTCCGTCTCGATTTCCTCGAACGGATGGTCGATCGCTATGACGATCTCCCGTTTCATATCGCTCGAAAAAAGGTGAGTCATTGGGACCCCGAACGTGGCGAGAGAATCGAGCCGGACGAGGCGAACGCCCTCAAGTTTGAGCGATTCATCTTCGATCTGTTGCCGCACGCCGAGCGGTCGCTGGTCGTGGCGACGAGTCGAACCCAGGAGTTTGCTCCAATCAAGAACGATTGCGGTTACGACTCGCCCGAAACGGCTCGACAAGCCATGAGCGAACGGGCTATCGACTGGATGCGCCGCTCGGGCGCTGCGGTGGTTGACGGCGCCGGGCCATTTGAGATTGGCCCGCTTTATGCCCTCGACTACGCCGAATTCGCCGACCGGTTCAACCCGTGTTCCGTGTTCTCCGGTGCCATTTACTTCGGCGACTATCCGGCATCCGCGAGGGGAAAATGCTCCACGCACTAATTATGGCGGGCGGCGGCGGCACGCGATTCTGGCCTCGAAGCCGAAAGGCTCGCCCGAAGCAGTTTCTGGCTCTGACCGGCGAGCGCACGCTGATCCAACAGACCGCGGATCGCGTCGAGGCACTGGTTGCGCCGGAGCGAACCTGGATCATCACGTCGGCGGAGCATCAGGCCGAGGTAGGGCGTCAACTTCATGACGTTCCCTCCGGCCAGATTGTGGGCGAGCCGATCGGCCGTGATACCGCCGCCTGCATCGGCCTCGGGGCGGCGCTCATCGCCGCCCGTGACCCTTCCGCGGCTATGGTGGTCCTGCCGGCCGATCATGTCATCGAGCCTGCCCAGGAATTCCGTCGAGCCCTCCACGCCGCAACCCAACTCGTCGAGGAATTCCCCAACGCTCTCATCACTTTTGGAATCTCGCCGACGTTTCCCGCGACAGGCTACGGATATATCCACCGCGGCCAGGATATCGGCACTCGTCAAGGGTTGCTCGTCAATCGCGTGGCTCAGTTCCGCGAGAAGCCAAGCGTCGATCTGGCCGAGCAATTCGTCGCGACCGGCAACTACTCCTGGAATAGCGGCATCTTCTGTTGGAAAGCGTCAACGGTGCTCGCCGCGCTCCGGTCGCAGCAGCCAAGGATCCATGACGCGGTCAGCCGCATCGCCGCCGCCTGGGAGACACCGCGAGGGCCGGACGTCTTGGCCGGCGAGTACGAAGCGTTGCCCCGAATCAGCATCGACTATGCCGTGCTGGAAAAATATCCCGAGCGACTTGTTCTGCAGGCGCCGTTCCATTGGGACGATGTCGGCAGTTGGCTGGCCATGGAACGACTTCACCCGCAGGATGTTCACGGAAACACGATCCTGGCGAAGCATCTCGGTGTGAATACGGCACGCTGCGTCGTTGTGGGTGATGCCGAACGTTTGATCGCGACGACCGGCGTGTGCGATCTGCTTATCATCCAAGACGCCGACGCAACGCTTATTGCACATCGCTCCGACGAGGCCGGCATTAAGCTGCTAGTCGAGGAACTCGGCAAGCAAGGCTTGGAGCGTTTCCAATGACGGTGCCTCTGGGGCGACTTTTGGGAGTCGATTTCGGCGACGTCCGCGTTGGCTTGGCGATCACTGATCCCGAGCGAATCATCTGCTCGCCACTCGCCACGCTCGAACGCCGTGGGGCCGATACCGACGCTCGCTTCTTTCAGGAATTAGTCGCGAAAGAAAATATCGCCGCCATCGTTGTGGGCCTGCCCATACACCTCGACGGTCGCGAGGGCGAGAAGGCCGTGGCGGCGCGAAAGTACGGCGCTTGGCTAGCCAAAACAACGCAACGGCCCGTCTTTTTCTGGGACGAGCGATTCTCGACCGTCGAGGCTGAAAGCGCCCTGCGAGGTGCCGGATTATCGCTCGGCAAACGGAAGGCTCGTCGCGATCAGCTTGCCGCACAGATCCTGTTGCAGAACTTTGTCGACGCCGGTTGCCCGCCCGAGTCGGCACCGAAGGCAATCGACGACTGATGCCAAGGATGTCGTGCGATATTTGACAGAATCGACCGACACATCATTCCGTAACGAACCGGATCAGCCGGCACGGGATCCGGCCGTTGAAAAGCGGCACGTCGTCGCGTCGCGGAAGCCCGACGGCGTCGGCCAATTCGCGATTGCCCGTGAACACCCAACATGACCAGCCGGGGAATCGCTGGCGAAAGATCTCGCCAAGCGTTCGATAAAGCGGGCGCAGTTCCTTGACGTCGCCGAGGCGTTCGCCATAGGGCGGATTAACCAACAGAGTGCCGGGAGGACCCTCGGGCGGCGCCAGTTCGCGAAGATCACGCCGGGAAAACGCCAGCAGGTGCCCGACGCCTGCCGCTTTGGCGTTGGCGTGTGAGAAACCAATCGCGTCGTTGCGCTGGTCGAATCCGGTGATGGGCGCCGCGAGGTGCTTGCCGACGCCACGACGAGCCTCGTCGCGAATTGCGGCCCAGCGAGCGACATCGAAATCGAGCCAGCCTTGGAATCCGAACCGCCGGCGCGTCAGGCCCGGCGGGCGACGCAGGGCAATCCACGACGCCTCGATGGGCAAGGTTCCCGAGCCGCACATGGGATCGACAAACGCCGTTGCCGGATTCCAGCCGGAGAGCATGATCAGGCCTGCCGCCAGGGCTTCGTTTAGCGGCGCCCTGGTCAGAATCGGCCGATAGCCGCGCTTGTGCAAGGATTCACCGGAACCGTCGAGGCTCAGCGTCGCCTGATCGCGATAAATGTGCAAATTCAGGCCAACCATCGGCGTCTCGGGATCGACGCTCGGCCGGCGACCGGCACGATTGACGAATTGATCGCAGATGGCGTCTTTCACCCGTCGGGCCGCGTATTGCGAATGGGTGATGCCCGAATCGCGGACGTTGCAATCGACGGCGAGCGTGTGATTCGGCGTGAGGTAGCGCGACCAATCGATAGTCTGAACGGCGTCATAGAGTTCGTCCGGCGTGGTGACCGTCGCTTCCAACACGGGCATCAAAACGCGAATGGCGGTTCGCAGCCAGAGGTTCGCTTGGTAAAAGGTCTCGCGATCGCCGTGGAATTCAACGCCGCCGCGACCTGATCTTATTTCTGTGGTACCAATCGCCCGCAATTCATCCGCGAGGATCGTTTCAAGCCCTCGTGCGCAGGTCGCGAAATATCGTGAGGTGTTCAAGCACTATCCCCGCCGTCATCAGCGGAACCATGTCAGCCGTGACGGCAACGTTACCGGCGGATCATCGAGAACAAGCATGTCAGAATGCCGGCGACGCCCATCGTGAGGAGCATCTGAGCCAACGCGACCTTCAGGGCCTTGCCGTAAGTGACGCGAATCAGCGGGCGATACACGGTGGCTGCGAGAATGACTGTCAGCGGCGCCGCTAACGTCGGTACTGCCAAGACCCGCAGCGTCGAAGGACGTCGAAAACTCGTCGAGACGAGATTCAATTGCAGAACGCAAACGACAAGTGTGCCGATCAAGCCGACCAGGATGACGCACAAGACGGCCCAACTCATCTGCGGAATATCGACGCCGCATATGCCGCAGGCGATCCGAAACAGCGACGCCAAGAGTATTACCGTGGGAACGGCAACGCCCCCGTAAAAGCAGATCAGCCCGAGCCATTCCCATCCCGACATGACATCCCCGCGTCGTTCAAACGAGCTTGCGAACGCCATCGACGAGTGTCCACCCGCCGATCAACAAGAGCACGGTCAGTCCCCAAAGGACCGTTGACATGAGCAGTTGCCACAACCAAATGGCGATGCCCGTGCGGAATCGGACACGCAGTAGCGGAATGTAGAGCGTGGCGGAGATCAGGCATTGTGCGAACAGCGACGCCCCGGTCGCGATGGTTTGCGTCACCCACGACGGCGTTGCGAGGCGCCCCGTGACCGCGGCCGCGGCCAGGGTCAGCCCGCCGCCGACACCCGCGCCAACGATTCCCAGCAGCACCACGATCAGCAGGGCCTTACCCCATCGCGGCGCCGACACCTCGCAGAGGTCGCAAGCCGAACGGAGAAAGAACGCGGCGATCAGCAACCCAAGCGGCACGCCGATCACGCCGGCGATGAGCAAGATCCAAATCGGTGCGGATGGTGCCACCATGTTAAGCCTCTCGATCGATTACGCGATCAATTCTGAACGCACACGGCCGTCGCCGGCAATGGGCACCGGTCGCCCTTGAATGTCCGGCACGGTTGCGCTCGGGTCGATGCCAAGAAGGAAAAACGCCGTCGCCAATAGATCCTTGGGCGAAATGAGCGTGTCGCGCACGTCCCCGCCGATCTTGTCGGTGCTGCCCACGACCTTGCCGCGAGGCACACCGCCACCGGCCAACGCCACCGAATAGGCTCGCGACCAGTGATGACGCCCGGCGCCCCTTGGCTTCGGGTCGATGCGCGGCGTGCGGCCGTGTTCGCTCAGCCATAGGACCAGCGTTGAGTCGAGCATCCCGCGAGCTTCCAAGTCGAGCAACAGCGCCGAATAGGCCCGATCGAAGCCCGGCAACAGGTACTCTTTCAGCCGCGGGTAGTGATTGTTGTGCGTGTCCCAACCGCAGTTGCCGAACTGGCCGAAGCCATCCCAGAACACGGTGACGAATCGGCTGCCGGCCTCAATCAGCCGCCGGGCCGCCAAACACGCCTGACCAAACAGCGTCATGCCATAGCGTTCACGCAGGGCCATCGGTTCGCGGCCAATGTCGAGGGCATCTCGCGTCTTACCGGCAGTGAGCAGCGTGAATGCTTGCTTCCGATGCCGGTCGAATCCTTGAGCTGCAACCCGGTCGTGGTGTCGCCGCGCCGCATCGAATTGCTCGAGCAGCGACTGCCGCAGGTTGACGCGCTCGATGGGCAGGTCCGGCACGTTCTGGCCAAGGGTCGAGACGCGAAACCGGCCGCCGGACGTGGTCGCCGCAAAAGGATCGTGGAAGTCCTTCGTCTGTCCGTCGGTGTATCGCGGCGCGATTCGCGTACCGGGGCCGTCGAAGTCGGTCCAAACCGGGTCATAGGCCTGGCCGAGAAACGCTGCATACGGGCCGGCACTGACGTTCAAATCGGTCTTGGAATTAAGCAGCCACGGCAACCCAATGTTCCGCGGGACATCGGGAATCGCACCATGAGCCTGGCGCTCGTCGAGGTAGTCGACGATCGAACCGATAAACGGCCAGTGGCGCGGGTCACGCGGGCGCGTTTCCAGATCGGGCGTGTAAACCGGAATCCCGCTAACCGCGTAAGCAACGCCGTGTTCGGGGTATGGATGCGCGACGGAGCGAACAACCGTGACGCGGTCCATGACCTTGGCGATGAGCGGTAATCCTTCGCCGACGTGCAACCCCGGCACGACGGTCGGGATGGCCTTCAACTCGCCCTGAATTTCGGCGGGAGCATCGGGCTTTGGGTCAAAGGTCTCGTGCTGCGGCGGCGAGCCATAGGGAAACAGCAGGATGCACCCCTTGGCCTTGCCGGCTCGAGCTTGTGCCGGCACCGCCTGAAGCCGGAGATGATCGGCCACCCCCAGACCAAACGCGCCTAAGCCACCGACCTGAAGGAAGCTCCTACGGGTCAGGCCCTGGCGCGACGGCAGATCGGGTGTGTTGAGCTGGATCATTGTGGCATCCATTCTATCGCATGCCCTACCCGGAATCATTCCTGTTTTGGTTGGAACGGCCATGTCGTGGACGCCCAGGCCCAGAGCAAGAAGGCGCCGACGCCCAGGAGCAGCGTCGTCGCGCCTAAGAGCATGAAGACGACGCCGGACGTCACGTAGACCCACATCCAGCCGGCCAACGCCAAGAGGCACGGCAGCGGATAGAGCCACACCTTGTACGGTCGCACCAAATCGGGCCGTGTCGCCCGCAGCCGCATCAGGCCGACGTTCTGGGCAATGAATTGCTCCAGGATTCGAGTGACGATCAGAGCGTTGATGACGCTTTGAAGATCAAAAAAACTCCAGAATAACGTCAGTCCGCAGACGGTGATGAGGGAGACGTGCGGGATGCGCTTTTCGGGATGGACACGGGCCAGCCCGGCAAAGAAATGGCCCTGGCGAGCGGCGCCGTAGGGGATGCGGGCGTAACCGAGCATGCCGGCGAACGCCGACCCAAAACACGACCAGACCAGCAGCAATGTCATCAACGTTGCCGCCCACGCCCCGCCGTGGACTTTTGACATGACGGCGGCGGGCAGATTGTCTTGCAGCGACGGCTCCTTCACTACATCCTGCCACGGGATGACGCCGAGCATGATGAGATGAAGGGCCACGAAAAGGGTCGCCACGATCACGGCGCTCAGCAAAATAGCACGTGGAATCGTTCGCCCCGGATCGCGCACCTCATCGCCGACGTAGCAAACGTTGTAATAGCCGAGATACGAGTACATTGCCAACGCCGTGATGACGCCGAGTCTCCACCAATCGACGCGGTTCATGGCGTCGCCGGAGAAATCGAACGCCAACCGTGAGTCGAAACGGAGTCCGCCGCCGATAAGGATCCAGGCGATGGCGGCCAGCACGCCAACCCAGAACGTGACCGTGAGACGGCCGAGCGTCGTGATGCGGCGATAGAGCAGGAAGAAGATCACCACACCAAGAGCCAGGGCGACCAGTCGTGCCGGCCCGAGCGTGACACCAAGTTCGACGTTTCCCGGAAGGACGAGCTTGCCGGTCATTTGGTGAGCGTGATTGTATTCACCAAAAGCCGGGCTGAGAGCGTTGAGGAACTGGGCCGCGGCGATCAGGCCAGAGGCGATTTCGAGCGGCCCACTGATGAGGAATTGCCAGATGAACAGAAAGGCCGCGGGTCGCCCCCACCGGTTGCGGCCATAACTGTCGAGCAGGTAGTTGTATGACCCGCCCGAGCCGGGCATGGCGGCGCCGAGTTCGGCCCAGACCATGCCATCGACGAGCATCAACACGGCACCGGCGACCCAGCCCAGCACGGCCCACGGCCCCGGCACTTCTTTGAGCATGAGCGGGACGGTGGCGAAGATACCGGCGCCGACAATTTGCGTGATGTTCAGCGCCACGGCATGAAGAAGGCCGAAGTGACGATGCAAAGTCGGGGTCGCGGCGGGTTCGTTCATGAACTCGGTCTATGTCTTCGCCACGACGCTACAAGCCTGAGCCAACCGGAACAGGTCACCACCCTTGAGGGCGCCTTCCAAGAAGGTTGGCAGCAGACCAGGCGTGCAACCGAAGCACGGCACACCGCGATCGGAGAATTGTCTCGCCAGATGCTCGTCATGGCTGGGCACGCCGGAATCTGACAGGGCCAGCAAACAGACTGCCTTGACTCCCGACGCGACGACCTCCTCGATGCGCCGCACCAACTCACGCTGATTGCCGCCTTCGTAAAGATCGGTGATGAGAACGAAGAGCGTCTTACGCGGATCATGGATGAGCTTTTGGCAATAGGCGACGGCGCGGTTGATATCGGTCCCGCCGCCGAGTTGCACACCAAAGAGCAGATCAACCGGGTCGTGACACTTCTCGGTGAGATCGACGACTTCGGTGTCGAAGACGATGACGTGCGTCTCCAGCGACGGTAGGCTCGCAAAGATGGCGCCCATCACGCCGCCATAGACGACCGAGTCAGCCATCGACCCCGATTGATCCATGCACAGGATGACGTTCCATTCGCGCCGGCGATGTTGGCGAGCGAAGTAGTGCATCGTCTCGGGGATGATGACCTTGCGAGTCTTGTCGTAATTCTTGAGATTGCGCCGGATGGTGCGGTTCCAGTCGATATTGGGCAAGCTGCGGATCGGGCTATGCCGCGACTTGTTGAGGGCGCCGCGGATGGCTTGCTCGACCCCACCGCGCATCTTGCGGATGATCTCCTCGACAACGGCACGGACGACCTCGCGGGCGGTATCCTTCGTTTTTTCGGGAATCATTTCCTTGAGGGACATGAGCGTACCGACGAGTTCGACGCTCGGCGCCACTTGGCCAAGCGTCTCCGGTTCGAAGAGGAGTTGTCGAAGCCCCTTTTGCTCAATGGCGTCTCTCTGAATCACGGAGACGACGTCGGTGGGAAAGTAACTGCGAATGTCGCCGAGCCATTTGGAGAGCCTCGGCGCCGACCCGCCGAGTCCAGCCGATCGCTTGCCCCCGGTGTCGCCCGCCGCCGCGCCGCCCGTTCCGTAGATTTGCCCCAGGGCATCGTCGAGGTTGGCCTGATCGGCATCAAGCAGCGACGCTCGCCCTGCGGCCTTGCAAAGCCCCGCGTCGGATTCACGCCCCAGAATCAGCCGCCAGCGTGTGTATCGGTCGGTGGTCATGGTACGCCTCGATGCCCACAGAGCGGATTTCGTCGAAGGAGGAGTATATCCAACTCGCATCGGGCTTGCAAAGTCGGCGGTTATTTCCCCACGCCGCTGAGTACGAACGCGGCCCAGAGCTTGGTATCAGCCGTTAGCCGCCGGTTTCCAGGCGGTTCGCCTGCGCCTCCGGCAAGCCGGGGGCTATGATCCAACGCCACTGCGACCTTCAACCGCGGCGCCCCACGCTCGCCCGCAAGATCGGGGATGAGATCCGGCCGGCGATAGATCGTCAACTGCGCCTCACGCAATGCCTCGATTGGCGGCTTCTTGTTCACCCACAACTCGTGATAAAACTTCGCCATGAGGGCCGCCGTCGCGGTGTCGTTGACCTTCCACAACGACGCCACGACGTTCGGACAACCGGCTAAATGAAAGGCTCGCTGCAACCCCTGCACACCCTCGCCGCCAGTCATGGCGCCTAGACCGGTCTCGCAGGCCGAGAGAGTGACGAGCTGAGTTTGCTTCAACGGTAGATCCTGAATCGTTAGGCCCGATAAGACTTCGCCATTTGATAGCACCAGGCCGACATAGCCGAGCGGATTCTTTACCGCGATCTTCCTCGAATCGTCGCCCTGACGGAGAACCTCCGCAAACTTACCGACCCGTTTGAGTTCGTTAGCGAAGGCCTCGGCCTTGAATTCGCCGTGTGTCGCTATGTGGACGAATCGTGCTTGGGGCAACAACGACTTCAATTTCTCGGCTGTCGCATCTTTTCCGCCGAGAGTCTGCTTCATACCGGGTGCAATCGCGCCAATTGCTTTCGCCTCGATCAAAGTGCCGGGCAACGCGGGCCAGATCCCGGGGCCGTATTCGACCCCTCCGAGCATCAACAGCGATTCCCCATCAAGGGATGGTTGGCCAAATTTCAACCGATCGAGCAGATATGCGCCGTGCGGAACCTGAGCGAGGGCGTATTTCTCCAACAGCACCTTCCCGCCGCCCATGGGCAGTGCCGCCCACGGAATTCTCGCCAAATCGCCCTCGGCGGCGAGATAGAGTGTCGTTGTCGTGGCAGGAACCGAGGGAGCCAGCGGGTTCCAAATGAGGCGTTGCAAATCCGCCACGGTCTGGGCGTCCGTTCGTCGTTCCTCAATGGCCGTTCGCCAACGTCCAACGGCCTCGTCGATCGACTTCGCAATTCCCAATTCAACGCGCTGAATCGCTCGTCCCTTTGCCAGGACAAAGGCGACATAACTTGGCGTCTGGTTCAGTTTCGTGTCCGCGTATTCAAAATGAGTGTATCGAACCACATTCAAGAACACCGATCCGGGTGGTAACTTGTCGATCAGATCAGCGGGACCGAGATTGTCTGACTTCTGCCAATGCGCAACGGAACGATTGGCGGCGATCACCTGCCGTTCGAGGACATCTCGTTCATCGGCATATTGAACCAACAGTCGATCCCGCTCATTCTTGTCGATATGCACATCGTGGAGCAACTGTTCCATGCGCTGACGGATTCCGCGAAGTCGTCCGAGTCGTTCATCCATCCCAGCCCCACCGGCACGAGTCTCGGCTTGTCGATGTTCGAGTAAGCGAGTTAAGGTCGACTGCGAGGGCCAGAGCGTGTCGAGGCAAATGCCACCTGATAAATTCAGCTTCTGGGCGAGCGAAAGGTAGATGTGCCGATGCGCCCCCTGCGAGCGAATCATATCAAACGCGGCCTCTTCTGAAGTTGTGGCTAGTTCCCGACGTAGAAGCCGTTGTTGCATCGTGAGCCCTTGTTGACAATAATCCAATGCCTTCTCCAAATCACCCAAGGCATACATTGCAAGGCTCAATGTGTTCAGCGTGGTCGCGAGAACGGAGTGTCCATCGGGAAATGTGGTCGGCGGGTACAGGTTGCGACACATTTCTAATGAGCGTCTCAATTCACCGACCGCCTCCTTTGCGCGTCCCTGTGATAACAAATCGTATCCGACACTGTAAATCGCCCGGGCAAGACTTGGATGCCCATCTGGATATTGAGAGCTTGAGTAAAGTCGTTGAGCCATCGCTAAGCTTTGCTGTAAATGATCCCAACCTTTTTCCGGATGTCGAGCAGACAACAATACAAGTGCCAAATTGTGCAGACACACCTCAAGGTCCGGATGTCCATCGGGATATTTCGCCGCCGGATAAAGGTTTCGTCGCATGGCAAGGCTCTCTCGCAGCAGCCCAAGAGCTTCGTCGGTTTGTCCGACGGACCAAAGGGTCATTCCCAAGTCGCTCAGAGATTGCGCCAACGACGGGTGTCCATTCGGATAAATGGCAACCGGAAAGAGTTGACGATACATGCGGACACTCTGTTGGTAGTATCCGAGAGCTTGGTCTGTCTGATGATTGGCATCAAACGCGTGTCCCACGGCACTGAGACTCGCGGCCAGATCTGAGTGACCATTGTGATACTTGGACTTCGGGTACAGTGCTTGATTCATGCGAAGATACTGTTGATGATAGGTCAGCGCCTTCTCGGCGTGTCCCATCGCCCCCCATCCGGATCCTAGGTTTCCAAGACTTTGCGCTAGGTCGGCATGACCATTGGGGAACTGCGTCGATGGGTAAAGTCGGTGCCGCATTTCGTGCGCACGCTGATAGAACTGTAGTGCCTTTTCAAACTGTCCCATCCTTGAGGCTACATGCCCCATATTGTTGAGTCCAACGGCAAGTTTCGGATGGCCATCGGGGAAGCGGTCCCGAGGAAAAAGTGACTGCTCCATCTCGAAACTTTCTCGATAGTACGGCAGCGCTTTTTCTGCCTGTCCCAACGCGATCAGCACGTAGCCGATGTTGTTAATAGCGGTAGCAAGTGTCGAATGACCGTTGGGATACTTTTCTTTGGGAAAGAGCTTCTGGTGCATATTCAGACTCTGCTCAAAACACCTCCGTGCCTTTTCAGATTGCCCCAAATCCATCAATACCATTCCTAGATCATTCAGACTGCGAGACATGAAAATGTGCCCATCCGGATACTCGCTGGGGCGATAGACACGCCGACACAACTCCAAACTCTCTTCGAGGAGGGGCAGGGCCTTTTCCGGCGCTCCTCCTTTCGCGAATGCATTTGAAGACCACAGCAAACCCTTCACAAGACCGAAATGACCATTTGGAAATTGCGACACCGGATAGAGGTTTCGCAACATCCGCAGTGCTTCGTCAAACAATTTCAATGCCCGGTCGGGATGCCCCAATTCTTGTAACGCACTGCCCAAACCGAACAGTTTTGTCACCAATTCCGCATCGCCACGGTGAAGTTGATTCCGAGAAAGTAGACGGCGACTCATGGTCACCGATTCCTCTAACAAACCAACCGCTTTGTCGAACTGTCTTAGGGAATAATAGCTACTTCCAAGGTTGTAGAGACCTACTGCGATTTCGCGATGTCCCAAGGGGTGTTTGGACGCTGGGAAAAGTGTTCGCCTCATGGTAAGGATCTGTTCCTGCAATCCGGCGGCCTCCTGAATTCGACCTAAACTGTGCAGCGATGTTCCGCAATTGTTGAGATAAACAGCAATCGCCAGATGCCCATTTGGGTACTTCGCCGGCGGATAGAGTTTGCGCGCCATCGTCTCGGCCTGCCGATGGTATTCTAACGCCTGGTGCGATTGCCCTAATGTCTCGAAGATGACGCCTATGAGATTGAGTTGTTTCGCAATCTGTGGATGCCCATCTCC
Organism: uncultured Alcaligenaceae bacterium; assembly: GCA_964515185.1. Lineage (GTDB taxonomy): Bacteria > Planctomycetota > Planctomycetia > Gemmatales > Gemmataceae > CAZESP01. The sequence goes on along the minus strand of CAZESP010000001.1, from coordinate 82,417 downwards.
AAACTTGTCGGGTGGAAATTGTCCGCGAGACATGGCCAGTGCGTCTCGCTGATAGGCGACTGCTTTCCGTCCTTCACCGGCATCGAGGTAGAGCATTGCTAGGTCACTCAGGCTCGCAACAAGTTCTGAATGTCCAGACGGGTATTTGTCCAGCGGGTACAATCGCCGACGCATGGCCAATCCTTGCTCGCAATACTCCATTGCTTTCCGAATTTGTCCGGCTTTTTCTAAAGCTCCTCCGTAGTTATGCAGGCTGTAGGCGAGATCAGCATGCCCGTCGGGGAATTTCGCGGGGGGGAATAGTCGCCGACGCATGGCCAGCGACTGCTCGTGAATCACAAGAGCCCGGTCGGTTTGACCGGCTTTGTGTAATGTAACCCCAAGGTTGTGAAGCGTCGTGGCGATTGCAGTATGTCCATCCGGGTACTGCTTCTCCGGATAACGTCGGCGGATGATTTCCAGGTGCTGTTCGTAGCTGGAAACGGCATCATCGAGTTGCTCCAAGGATACGTAGATGGAGGCGATTTTGTTAATACTCTCCGCGAGTCGATCCTCGTCGACGTTTGATCGTGATTGAGTGAATAATTTCTTGCGCATCACCAACGACCGTTCGACATATGAAACCGCTTCCTCGTCACGTTCGAGTTTGTGAAGCAACGATCCGATCTCATACAAACTCGCGGCGAGACTGTCGTGACCGTTTGGATAATCTGCGAGCGGGTACAATTTCTCTCGCATATTCAACCCTTCTTGGAAGGACTTCAAAGCCTCCTCGGTTTGCTCGATCTCTTTCAATATCAGACCTAAGACATGAAGACATTTAGCGATCTCCATGTGACCGTCGGGGAATTGCGGGGCAGAATAGAGTTTGCGGTACATCGCAAGACTCTGTTGAAGGGGTGGCACGGCTTGGCGGAATTGACGCATTGCTTGCATTGTCCAAGCGATGTTGTATAGGCTGCCTGCAATGCGCAGGTGGCCATTGGGGTAGGTCGTCAATGGATACAATTTTTTTCGCATCTCCAGACTTTTCAAGAAATACAGGAGGGCTTTCTCTGGTTGGCCAAGTGATTCCAGTATCGTCCCAAGATTGTTGAGGCTCAGTTCTACGCTTGGATGACCGTTCGGGTACTGCGTCTCAGGATACAAGCGTTGATTCATTTCCAGGGCTTGTCGATAGAACTCTAACGCCTTGTCGGGTTGATTTGTCGATTTAAGCACCGATCCCATATTGTTGAGGCTGGACGCCAAATTCGGATGGCCCTGCGGATGCGTTGATACGGCGTACAGTTTTCGATTCATCTCATAGGCTTCTCGATAATAGGGAATGGCCTCGGCAGGTCTACCCATTCGCATTTTCAGCACGCCCAAACTGTTCAGATTGGTCGCAAACTGAGGATCACCATTGGGAAATTGAGCTACCGGAAACAGTTGCCGATTCATTTGTAGCGCTTCTTCATAGTACGCGAGAGCCTTGGCAAATCTATTCAGGGACACCATCAACGACCCCATATCACTCAGGCGGAATGCGATACTCGGATGTCCGCTTGGATGTTGAGACCGAGGAAAGAGTCGACGCAACATGGCCAAACACTCTTCGTAATAAGGAAGTGCTTTCTCCGCTTTTCCCGCGGCGTTCAAATAGGAACCCATGTTACCCAAGGCCGTCGCCAAGTGTGAGTGGCCATCGGGATACGTCGCGACGGGATAGAGTTTGCGATACATTCCCAACGACTGATCGTAGTACGGTTTAGCTTCGTCGTATCTAGCCATCGACTTCAGCGTGACCGCAAGATCGTTCAATGCCTCGGCAAGCTCCGTGTGACCATCGGGGTATTTCTGAAGCGGGTACAGTTTCGTCCTCGACTCAAGTACGGATTTGAACTTCGTCATCGCTTCTGAGTATCGACCGTCCTTGAGAGCCACCGTTGCTTCGGCGTTGAGTTTTTTCACCTCCTCCGCCAACCTCTGTTCGTCGGGCGTCAGTTGTGGCGGCTTGAGTTCCTGGCCCAGCGCCGGCAGTGAGAGCAATAGCAACACCACGAGTCCGATGGTCCTTATTTGCACGTTGAGTCTCCGGTATGAACGAAATTTGGTTACAAGGCCGCTTCCTAACCGCTTTTTGCCTTACTTCCCCACGCCGCTGAGTACGAACGCGGCCCAGAGTTTGGTATCAGCCGTTAACCGCCGGTTTACAGGCGGTTCGCCTGCACCGCCGGCACGCCGGGGGCTAAGTTTCGCCGCCTCCTTCAACCGCGGCGCCCCACGCTCGCC
>CAZESP010000001.1:10697-80043 GCA_964515185.1 uncultured Alcaligenaceae bacterium | reverse complement strand
CTCGCAAGCGCTCAACGTCACGAGATGCAGGTTCTCCAAAGGCAGATCGACCAGGTTCAAGCCCGTGAAGACCTCGCCCTGCGATAACACCAAACCGACGAACCCCAGAGGATTCTGAGCAGCGACAACGCGACTTTGGTCGCCCGTCTGCCTCGCTTCCATGGCGCGGCGAGCGCGTTCGATTTCGGCAGTCAAAGTGTCCGCGTCAAAGTAGCCGTGCGTCGCCAAATGGGCGTAGCGGGCTTGCGGAAGGAGTTCAGCGAGGCGCTTGGCGGTGGCCTCGGTTTTCGCAAGCGTCATTGGTTGGGGAGCGAGCGCGGCCAGGGCCGCCAGTTCCGTTGCGGTGCCGGGGAGATTCGGCCAGGTTTTCGAGTTATACTCAATCCCGCCCATCAGGAGCGCCCGGTCGCCACGATACTCGGACGGGTATTTGATCATTTGCAGGACGAACGGCCCGTGGGGCACGGTGGCGATGGCGTAATCTTCGAACAACACGCGATCGTTGCTGATGGGCAACGCCGCCCATGGCATGCGGGTTAAATCGCCGTCGAGGGCGAGCCAGAGCGTGGCCGTGCCCTTGGGCAGATGCGGCGCAATCTTGGCCCAGACGAGTTGCCGCAGCGTGTCGGGCGCGGCCGTCTGGGCGCGTGAGTCGATCGCTTTGCGCCATTCGGCCACGGCGCCGTCGATCGGTTTCGCGTCGCCAAGTTCGACGCGCATGATCGGCGAGCCGGGAGCGTCAGCGACCGGAGGTTTCGCTACCACAAACGCCGCATAACTCCGCGTCTCGCCGGCCTTGCCGGGTTTGGCCGGGTCGTGAGTGAATTTCGTGTACTTCACGAAGTCGATCAGCGCGACACGATCGGGCAACAGCGGCAACAAGTCATTAGGACCCAGGGCATCGAGTTCCTTGGCTCGCTGCAATTGCGGGATGGCCTTGGCCAATTCACGTTCGAGGGCATCTCGTTCATCGACGGCCTTGGTCAGAAGTTTGTCGCGATCGTCTTTCGGCAGCCGTGTGTCGCGCAGAAGGTAATCCACGTAACGGCGTTTGTCCTTGAGTTGTTCGATCTTGGCGGCGTGTTCGGTGCCGGAGACGCGAGCGGCGGCATGGCGTTGCTCCAACACACGCGTGACCGCCGACTTGGCGGACCAGACCGAGGCATAGACCTTCGCATCGGTCCCCGGCAACGAGGCGGACAGGGACAGATAACCATCAAGGGTGAGTGGTTGAGCCTGCAAATAGGCCAGCGCTTCAGCTTCCGACGCCGACTGTAGGATTCGACGGCCCAGCTTCTGCCGCATTGCCAGCGCCTGTTCGTAAAAAGGCAACGCCTTAGCTGGCTGGCCCAGAGCCTGAAGAAGGAAGCCCGGGTTGTTGAGACCCACCACAAGATCGAAGTGGCCATCCGGGAAATGTGAGGTGGCGTATAGCTTGAACTTCATAGCCAACGCTTGCTCGATGTACGGCAAAGCTCTCGTCAACTGGCCCGTCTGTTGGAGCAGAAACCCGAGGTTGTTGAGACTGATGGCCAGGTCAGGGTGGCCATCGGGATACCTCGCGGCGGGATACAGCCTCTGGTACGTCTCCAGGACCTGCTTCATCTTCGCCACTGCTTCCGCCGGTCGACCTTGGCGATACAATTGCACGCCTTCGTCGTTGAGCTTCTTCGCCTCAGCCGCCAGCTTTTGCTCCTCCGGCGTGAGCATCGGCGGTTTCGCGTCTTGGGCGCGCGCCGGCGTGGCGATGGCGAAAAGGATCAACGGCACTAGGTGGATGAAGGGGCGCATGGTTGGGCCTCGAGTTGGGGTCGGTCGGCGCCGCGAGCGTTGCGAGGTTTGGGCGGGCGACGTTGCCTTGAAAATGTCGTCGCTCGTTGGCTTCGCTCCGTGCGTCGCTGAGAGTTGAATGTCGCGTCTGGGACGGGTCAATGCAAGCGAAAAGTCTGAAAGTCGCTCGTTCCCGCCGGCCCCTTTGCCGATCTCAGCTTTGCCGATAGACTTTCGAGAGGATCACACCTCGAAGGGGACCATCATGAATGCGGCTCTCGATTGGCTGTCGAAGAATCACGAAGGGATCGTCCGCAACCTCGCCGATCTGGTTGCCATCCCCAGCATCAGCACCGACGGGGAACACACTGCGGAAATCGAGCGGACCTGCTCGTTGACGTGCCAACAGATGATCGAAGCCGGCCTTCATGGCGTGCAGACGTTGCGAACCGGCGACTCGCTGCCTTATGCCTATGGTGAATGGCTCGACGCGCCCGGGAAGCCGACGGTGTTCCTTTATGCTCATCACGACGTTCAACCGATCAACTATCGCGAGAAGTGGCTTTCCGACCCGTGGAAGCTGACCCGACGCGAAGGCCGGTTGTTCGGTCGCGGCTCAGCGGATGACAAAGGCGCGATCGCGGCTCAACTCGGAGCCGTCGCCGCCTATCTAAAGACTCAAGGGTCACTGCCGGTCAACATCAAGGTGCTGGTTGAAGGCGAGGAAGAAGTTGGCTCGCGCAACCTCGTCCGTTTTTTCGAACAACAACAGCAACGGATCAAGTCGGACGTCATTGTCGTCTGCGACACCGAGAACATCGAAGCGGGCCTGCCCTGTGTGACCTATTCGCTCCGCGGTATCGTCGCCGTTAAGGTGACGGTGCAGACCGCAGAGATTCCCGTCCATAGCGGCATGGGCGGTGGAGCGTTGGCGGACGCCGAGATTGCCCTGAGCGTGATCCTTAGCAGGCTCTATGCCGAAAACGCGCCGCTGCCGATCCCCGGCATGTACGATCAGGTTCGTCTACTGACCGACGCGGAGCGCAAGGCGTTTCGATCGTTACCCTTCAACGAGGGGAAATGGCGTTCGGAACTTGGGGTGCCGCCGTCGGTGCGTTCGGCCTGCGAACACGGCCTGCATACCTATGAGCAAACCTGGCGGCGACCGGCGGCCACCGTAATTGCCCACGAAGCCAGCTCGATCAAGGGAGCGTCGAATCAGGTTTTACCGCAGGCCGAGGCGATCATCAGTTGCCGCATTGTGCCGGATCAAGACCCGGCGCAGGTGTTGAAGGCGCTTACTGCGTTCCTGACGGCCGATCCACCCTGGGGCGCTACCGTCACGGTCCAGCCAGCCGGGCCACCCGTTAAGTGGTGGATGACCGACCCAAATGGCCCGGCGTTCGAGGCGGCCATGGAGGCGCTGCGCGCGGGATTCGATCGCGACCCCGTCGGCATCGGCTGCGGCGGCACCATCGGATTCGTCGGCCCGTTGGCGGAACTTTTCAACGGCGCTCCGGCTCTGCTCCTGGGCATCGAAGACCCCATCAGCAACGCCCACGCTCCCAACGAGAGCTTGCACGAAGGCGACTTCAAGAAGTTGATGCGTTCGCTGGTAGTGTTGTTCGACAACCTTGGCAAGCTACCCGGCGGCCGTGTGAAATAGCGAGGGGTGCCGGTCGTTTCCCGTAATAGAATGCGTCGTTCCCGGATCACTTATAGGTCGATCGCAGAACCTTCGCGAGAACACTATCCGGCGCCCAGTACATCAACCGCATTAGGCGCGCCATGCGCCATGGGAAGGCATAGACCTTCTTTTTGCGTCGCAGGGCGGTGGCGATGAGGCGGGCCGCTTTGTCGGCGTCAATGAGGAACGGCATCGGGAATTTGTTGACCGCGGTCATCGGAGTACGCACGAATCCTGGGCAGATGGTCGTGACGTGGACCCCGCGCCGGCGAAGCTGAATTCGCAGGCCTTCCATGTAGGTGACAACCGCTGCCTTGCTGGCGCAATAGGCTGAATATCCCGGCATACCCTTGAAGGCGGCCACGCTGGCCACGGCGGCGATGTGGCCCTGCTTTCGCGCCACCATCGCCGGCAACACGGCCTCGATACAATAGACGACGCCAAAGACGTTGACCCGGAAAAGGTCCTCGGTCTCGGCCGTGTTGTGCTGAGGTTCAACCCGCGTCGGGCCGCCTCGCCCGGAATTCGCCACGAGCAGATCGACCGGTCCAAGGCGCCCGGTGAGCGATTCAAAGGCCGCCAACACTTGGGCGCGATCGGTGACATCGGCGGGCGCGAACTCCGCGTGGCCGCCCAGGGCGCGAATCTCGTCGGCGACCCGCTCCAGCTCCTCGCGTCGCCGCGCGATCAGCCCCAACCGATGCCCCTGGCGCGCTAGCTCCAAGGCGAGCGCCCGCCCGATACCGCTGGACGCGCCCGTTATAACCGTCACGGATTGCCTGACCGCCGAGGTCATCGTCGTTACTCCACACCGAAGGATCGAAATCGGATTGCCCCGCGACTCTTCGGGGAAAATCCCCCCAGGACCGGGTTATTGGCTATCCTTGAGATGGTCCGTTGCCGACTCACCGAGGACGTCATGATGTCAACCCACGCCGCACGGCTGCGATTGCTGATCACCGGCATCGCGTTCCTGGTCCCTTTGTCCTTGTACGGACAGGTCGCTGAACCGGCGCCCCCGGCGGAATATGACGCTCATATCCGTTTTCGCATTCGCACACCGATGCCGGCTTGGCTCGATCGATTTGATGAGATGCACGGATACCTCAAAACTCTTGGCTTCCAGCGAGACGCTCGCCCCAACGATGAGCCGGAAGACCCCATTATCGATCGCCTCAGCGGCACGATTCCGTCGGCCAACGCCCGAAAGGCCTTGCTCCATTCCAGCGTTCGCTCGATCCTGCTCATACCGCGTGGCTGGAAGTTACCGGCTTCGACCGACCGCGTCCGGGCCAGCTTGGAACTCGCCACCGGGTTGCCGATCGAACGCCAAAAGGTTCTCAGCGACCAATGTCGCGAACGATTGGCCGGTATCGGTTTCAACGAAGCTGTCGGTTATGACCATCGCGGGCACTCGCGGTTGGTCGGCACAATTGAAATCTATCGACTCGGTTACTTGCTTCGCGACTTGCGAACGCAGCCGGGCGGCTGGATGATGCCGGAAACCCCCGTCGGCACGCTTCCCGATCCGATTCGAGGCGTGGTCCCGGTCAAGGTTGTCGAAGTGCTGCCCGACCCACCCGGCGTGGCGGCCATCACGGAATGGACCGCGCCAGGACCCTTGCCCGAAGATCAGCAGCACCTGGGTAAACTCTCACCCGATCTGCGCGCCTACCTCGCCGCCGAAAAGGACATTCAAAAGAGAATTCGCGTCGAGATCGTCCTGGGCGCCGATCCGGGGGCCAATCGAGCGTGGGAGCGCGACATTCTGGTTTCCGGCGCCGTGGTCGAGGGTCGAGCCGGTCCGATCGTGGCGGTGCTGGCGCGGGTGGGTCAAGTCCCTGATTTGGCCCGGTTGAGCCGCGTCTCGAACATTCGTTTGCCTCGCCCCGGTTCACCGCAAGGCGCCATCGAAGCGCCCAAGCCGAATCCCGCCGTGATGAGCGGCACGCGGCTCGATCGTCTGCATCAACTCGGGTTCCGCGGCAAAGGCGTCCGCGTGGCCGTGGTCGCTGGTGATTTCAGCGGACTCGACGCCTATCGCGGCAAGGGGCTTCCAAAAGATACCCGGGTCATCGACCTGACCGCCGAGCGCAATCCTTCGTTTGAACCTGACCCGCAGGCCGAGCCGGGAAACGCCATCGGTCATGGCACCGCGTGCGCCCTGGCCGTCGCCGCCGCGGCGCCCGACGCCGACCTCATTCTCATTCGCATCGATCCATCGTCGCCGCAAATGTTACTCGCGCTGATGAAGCGCATTAACGGTGAGCAAATGTCGTCGGAGACCTTGATTGCTCGATCGATCGAATTGAACGAGGAACGCGACGAACTCGCGAATCGCCGCCAACTCCTGAATCGGGAGAAACAAGACGCACTCAGGAATCTGCTGTTCGACGAAGGCGGCACCGAGGAGCAGAAGAAGCGCTACCAAGCATCACGGCAACGGTTGAAGGACGCCGAAGCAGCATTGGTTGAACTTGATACCCGTGAGGCGTCTCTGGTGCGGCGCACCGACCGCTTCTTCGCCTATCAGACCGACTTGGCGTATATCACCGGCATTCGCGTGGTGGCCTGCCCGTTGGTTTGGAACGAAGGGCTTCCGCTCGACGGAGGCAGTCCCTTGAGCCGCTACCTCGACGATACGCCGTTCCGCGGATCGCCGGGCACGCCGATGAAGACTCGCATCGCGGCCCTGCGCGACAAACGATTTACACTTTGGGTACAGTCAGCCGGCGACACCCGCGGCCAAACATGGTCTGGCCCGATTCGCGACGACGACAACAACGGCGTTCTGGAATTCGCTCCGGCCAAAACCATTCAAGGCCCTGGCCGATGGACACGCGAATGGAACTTCCTCGGGTGGCAGCCAACGAACACAACGCCCGTCGCGGACCTCCCCGGCGAGTCTCGCATCCGAGTCACGATCCAGTGGCGTGAAGCCCATGATCCGGAGCTTTGGGGAATCGGCACGGACCTTTATGAGGAGCCTCTGGCGAATTTGAACATAGTGGTCGCCCAACAGCGTGACCCGTCGGGGAAACTTGTTGCCAGCGACGACATGACCGTTGTTGCCCGCTCGACCGGGTTGCCGCAACGACTTGCCAATCGGCCCAATTCGGCCGTCTACGAGCAGATGGTGGAGTTTTCGACGCAGGCGGCTGGCCGGTTTGCCGTCCGCATCGAAGGGCGGCTTCCGGACGGGATTCGTCCCCGCGGGATCTCCAACCTTCCGACCCAGCGGGTTCAATCCGAGATTCGGCCTCGCCTGTTTATTCAGCGCGTTGATGCCGCGGGTCGCGGAAAAGGTCGCCCGGTGTTCCTAGATTTTGCCGGCGACGACCGCTGGCCCTGCCAGGAGCGCGAGTGGCCCGAATATGGCGGGGTCGGTGCTCCGGCCGATGCGCGAGGAGCGTTGACCATCGGCGTGGCCGATGCCGGCGGCAAACCCGCGAAGTCGAGTTCCGTCGGCGCCGGCCCCGGCCTTGATCTGATGGCGAAGCCCGATCTGATTTCCTTTGCCGATATCGGCTTGCCGGCTCACACCGCCAACGGTAGCGCCATCGCGGCATCATTCAGCGCGGGAATCGCGGCTTGCATGATCGGCGCCGACGCGCCAGCGCAGACCCGGCACCTGCTCCAGCTTCTGGAGATTCCCCCGGGTGGCTTGTTCCGCGTTCCCGAGAACTGGCTAAATTCCCTGCCACTGCGATCGCGATGATGGATTGGCGGCCCGTCACCGGCGCCGGGGACTCGCAAATTGCCCGAGTCCCCGGCGCCGGTTTCATTTTGGCCGATGCGAACGCTTGCGCCATTCTGGGGTCTTTGTTCTTGGTTTTCCGGTAATCCTTCAAGTCGCGATGGCGCCGATCCGATCGAGAATGTGGGGGAATATCTGCACGGGCATGGGGTTCGTGGGGGGAATCGAACCATCATGTATTTGACTCATTTTGGTTTGCGTGCCCGCCCGTTTCGACCGGCGCCAGTGGCGGAGCTTTACTATCCCGCCACCGCGCATGAGATCGTTCTCGACCGTCTGCTTCATGCCATCGCCGACGACGAAGGCCTGATGCTGTTGACGGCCGAGCCGGGATTGGGGAAGACCCTGATCGCTCACCGGCTGCTCGAACGGACAGGCGAGAACATCACGTCGATCCTGATAACGAATTGCCGCTTCAATACGCGCGCCGACTTCTTTCGCGCCATCCTGTTCGACCTCGGCCGGCCATTCAATGCCACGGGTGAGCAGGAGTTGCGACTGAATCTGATGGAGGCCATCCTCGATCAGGTCGCGCAGGGCAAGCGGATCCTTCTGGTTCTCGATGAAGCTCAGGACTTGACGATTGACCTTCTCGAAGAGCTGCGCCTCATGAGCAATATCGAGGGTCGCGGCGGTAAGGCCCTGGCAATCTTGTTTGTGGCCCAGCCGTCGATTCACGAGACTCTGCGGCTGCCGCAACTGCATCTGATGAATCATCGCCTGGCCCATCGGCAATCGTTAAGGCCGTTGGGAATGACGGAAGCCGCTGACTATGTGCTTCATCAGATTCGGGCTGTCGGCGGCCGGCCCGACGAGATTATCGACGACGTGGCGGTTCAATTGCTGGCCCGGCACACAAACGGCAATCCGCGGTTGCTCAATCAAGCCGCTCATCTGGCCTTTGAACTGGCCCATCTTGCCGAAGCGGAGACGGTCGATGCGGAAGCGGCCATTGAGGCTCTAATCCAATTCGGGATCGAAGTATCTGAAGATGCCGCCTCGATAGGGGATCACGATGAAACCGATGATGACGACGACAACCCCGGACTCGGCGCGACTTTGCCGCCGTCACCGGGTCCTTCGGGCGTGATTGGCGGGAAGAAGACGGATTGGTCTGCAGGTCCGATCATCGTCAAGCCGAAGGGTTCGGGTAACGGTCCATTCGTGTACCCGCGCCCGTCAAACTCCTAAGGTCAAGCGGGCAGAGGAAATCAACATGGCTCGGATGCTGGAAGTATTTGCCAAAACAGACGTCGTTCGCGATCGTCCCGCCGATCGCGATTTGGCCGCCATCGCCAAGCCGAATTTGCAACCGGCCGATGATGAAACGATTCCGTACGTCGAAGTGGGCGAGCGCGTCGCGAAGTCGAGGCCGGCATCCGTCGTCGTGTTACCGGCCAGCGTCGCGAATGCCGCTCCGCCGCCGGCGCCCGCTGAGGCTCATGATCCGGCGTGGTTTGGCGTGCGATTCCAGCCGCTCGCCTTCGAGCCGCTCACGGGACCCATTGGAAATCGATTCGCTCGCGACCTGATTGCCTATCACGAACCGTCTCACGCGATTAGCGACCAATACCGAATTCTGCAGAACGAAGTCGCGCGTCAGGTTGGAAGCCGGACGGGGATGTCGTTGCTGTTTGCATCGGCGCGACCGTCGGCAGGAACGACGGCTGTCACATTGAACCTGGCCATCACCTGGGCACGAGCATCAAACGCCAAGATCGTAGTCGTGGACGCAAACTTTGCCCATCCCGACGTATCGGCCCGTGTGGGCGTTCGCGGTAGCCCGGGGCTGCGCGACGTTGTGGCGCGGATTGTCCCGTTGCCGTGGGCCGTGCAGGAGACGGGCGAGACGCGACTGAGCGTCCTGACGGCCGGCACCGATCACGGCACAGCGGCTCTCGAGGGCGTCCCCGCGGTGATCGATCAACTGAGCCAGCGCTTTGATTGGATCTTGATCGACGGCCCGACGTGGAGCGAACATCCGGAAGCGTCTCCGCTGCCGTCGATGTGCGACGCGACGTTTCTGGTCGTGCGGCGATCGGAAATGGATTCACCGGCCGTCGCCGATTTCATCACCACGATTCCGCGTCGCGGCGGGCGACTGCTGGGGTCGATTCTCACCGAACGATAGCCGCTATTTCGCCGTCAGTTGTTGCACCAAGTTCGCCAACAAGGCGGCATCATCCTTGGCGAGAAGATGATCGATCTGCGACTGGGGCACTTCGAGCTTGAGCAGCGCCGCCGTGATTCGCTTCCACAGTTGCCCCCGCTTTTTTCCTTCAGCCAAGTACAACTCCGTCACCATTTCGCTGAGCTTTTGAAGCTGAATGGTATCAAGATTGCGATAATATCGCTTGATGATGCCTTGCTGATGCCGTGTGTAATCGTCCAACATCGGTCGAAGTCTCCGAGTAATAGTTGCCCTTAGGTTGGCAGGGCCTCGACGCGAAGTCAACGCCGTTTGAAAACGATCAAAGGCAGGGAACGCCGGAGATGGGCCTCGGCGGTCCCTGCCTTGCTCAACCGGCGTATCGCGTCATCTATCGATGTTGCCCCGTGGGCCGGGCTTTGGCAAAGCAAGCCGGATCAAGGGCCAACGCCTGACGGGCGAAGCGCTCGGCATACTCCATTTGGCCGGCGTGACAAGCAGCGTGATATTTTCGCATCAACTCCGCAACATCAGCGGCCATCTCCATTCGCGGCATGATCGGCAACGGCTCGGCATGGACTCGATCGGCCGATTCCTCGGCGCCAGTCGTGTCGTCGCCGTGATGCACCCGCGCCGAGAGAATCACCACCAGGAAGCAGTCCTCACAGTGAATCTTGACGGGTTTCTTGAACAGCCGGTTGAGATAAGGAACTCGCGCGAACATCTCGCAACCGCAATCGGAGCAGCCTTCACATTCTTCACACGTTTCGCAGCAATCGTCGCAGCAGCCCTTGGCCTTGCCGGCACAAAAGACGATGGAACAGCCACTGGGCAGAATGCAATCGGTGTTGATCGCATGGGTCGACAAATTCGGCCGCTGCACGGCAACCGTGATTGGCAGCGATTGGCACTCGCCGGTCGGGCAGTTCGCGTGCATCGGAACCTTGACGGCACGATCAACAGTTGCAACGCGATCGATCGCGCTTGACTTGAATTCGACCGAGAGCCGGACGAATCGACGGTCAGCGGAAACGAGCGGCGTGAGGCCCAGACGATGCCCGATTTCGACATCGAGCATCTTAGGTGTAAACGCGGGGCGACCGTTCACGCTGATCGGTTCCACGTCGACGACAAAGGACTTTTTCTCCTGTTGTTCGACGACCGCCGACTGGCCGCTTTGAACCATCATGCGCGGCGCTTGCAGGATGTTCGTATGGGGATCGTCCTGCATTTTCTTCATCAACTCGGCGACCTGATTGTCATCCAAAAACTCGGCGTGACGCGACGTGGGGTTCGGGGTCAATCCCAACCGGGACAACATCGTGGCGGTCACGCGAACAAGGCGGTACTCAACGCCGACGGTGACCTCGTGCATCTGCCGCAGCGACGTCAGCAAATGATCGAGTTCATCGTGAACGCGGGGCGTCGCCTTGACGACAAGGCTCATACTGTCGGCGTGGAACTCCATCTGTCCGCCGTTGGCGTTCTGATTCCACGAACCCGGCGCCACGGTGGCCGAGATGAGCCGCATCAACTGTTTTTCGTTCGTTCGTGGCGTCTGGCAGGTCGCGTGGCCGGGGCGCGTTGGGCAGGTCGGGCACGGAGGCCCCGCTTCGGTCGATCGAGCCTGTTGACAGCAGACCGAGGCTTCACTGCGGCAATTTGAACAGTTCGTCGCGTCCGGCACGATGCGCACGACCATCGCCCGCATGTCCGGCGGCACGACGAGGTCGGCAATCGCATACACCCGAGTCGTCATCCGCGCCGGAACCGGGTCACTCGCCGCCGCCACTGACGCGAGCAGACCCAACAACACGGCGGGAATCCATCGTGAGAACATAGGGGGAATCCTCCATTCCGGGAGATCGGGCAATCATTCCCAACAGCGCGGCGGAAGGATAGCGAATCGCACCGTATCTGCAACCGCAATACGGAATCGACGTGTTCAAGCTTCGCCGCCTGCCCAGCTTCGGGGAAATGTCGTTGCCAACCTGCCCTTTCGCGGTGTATCTTGAAACCAGACGGCACGAACAAAAGGTCTCCATCTGCCTTCAGCGAGTTTCATCATGGCCGAACAGAAAGAACCAGTCGTGAAGGTAAATGTCGTTGCGAATGACAAGCCGGAACCTGGCGACGCGGAAGCGCAACCGGTAATCGGTGCCCAATCCCTTGTGCCGCCGGATGAGCAGTTTTGGGAACGGTACTCGCCCAACCATGAGATGTCGATTTCGTCGCTTGTCTCGGCGGTCGGTCACATCTTCATGTTGCTGACGTTGTTGTTCGGCTTGGGCTGGCTTCTCAATATTTTCAATCGCGGCGGCGACCCGGACCTGGAGCCGGTCATCGTGGGCGATAAAGGCGGCGGTGGCGGGCACGTCGAGGGCGTGGGCGATGCGCCGGGCAATCGAAGCCGGCCGAAGGATGTTGAAGCCAACCTCGACAAGAACGACTCCAAACAGCCGACGTTGCCGACCAAGGACGACCCCAGCAATAACGCGAACCAAAACACGAATCTGGAAGCTACCCCTGATGCCCAAGACCTGATAGAGAGGGCGAAACAGCGCGCCCCCCAAGCGGCTCCATTAGGTCCGGTACTGAAGGATGCCCTCATCGGCTTGGCCGGCAAAGGTCGCGGAGGCTCCGGCAGCGGCGGAGGCTTGGGCAGCGGCAAGGGCAAGGGGACCGGCGATGGCGTGGGTGACGGCAGCGGCACGAAGCGAGGTCGTCGAGTGCTTCGGTGGACCATGAAGTTCGATGTCACCACCGGCCGCGAATACATCCGCCAACTCAACATGTGCGGCGCAATCCTCGGCATTCCGCAGGGCAATGGCGAAACGCTTGTGGTCCGCGATCTGACCAAGCTGCCGGTTCAGGGCAAGATCGAGGACGTCAAAGCGCTCAATCGCATCTTCTGGGTCGATAATAACCCGGACTCGATGCAATCGATGGCGATTACCCTCGGACTCGACAAGGTCCCGACCGAGATTTACGCCTTCATGCCGTTTACACTTGAAAAGACTCTGCTCGAACGCGAATTGGCTTACGGCAAGAAGTACGGTCGCAACACCGAAGAGTCGATCGAGGAAACCGTCTTCCAACTCCGTTTCCGCGGCGGGAAGCCCGAACCGGTCGTCGTCGAGCAGCGCGGGAAGAAGTAATGAGCCGCGAGCAGGGCAAACAGTGCAGAGCCGGCGAGTAGTTTCTCGCCGGCTCTGATTCTTTACATGACCGCTTCGAACGCGTTGTCAACCAACGGTTGGATATACTGACTCATTTGGCCTTCTTGTGTGCCTTGTGACAGGCAGCGCACGAATCGGTGACGGTCTTGAACGCGGCCTTGGCAGCGTCCGAATCTTTCTTCTCGGCGGCAGCGATAAGGGCTGCGCTACCTTCGCGAAGTCCTTTCGCGGCACCGGCCCAGGTCGCGTCGGGGCATCGCCCGTCATCCATGAGCAGGTGCCCCAACTCGTTGAGGCAAGTGGCGTGACACGCGGCGGTATCCCACGCCTTTGCATCGGCGGGGCCGTCCTTGAGCATCTTCCCCAATGCGGCGCAATGAGCCTGAGAAATGCCTCGCATTAGGTACTTGGTCTCGGCGGGGCGTTTCTTGCCTTTGGTGACCTGCCCGTTGGCGGCCCCCCAGCAAACGACCGCCATGGCAACTGCCCCCAACAACGCTCGAACGAACACCGTCTTTCCCATCTTCACCCTCCAGTTTGAGTGAAACATAGAAATCCCCCCCCGGAGTTCCCTTCGAATGCCTTGAATCAACCCATCGACGCCCTCGCTTGAATCGGCTCAACGTGTCAACAACGGGGTTGTTCAGACCATCGTCTCGGAATCAAAATGATTCTAAGCGCGAGCGCTCGGCGGGTCGAAAACGGTAGGCATGAACAGTGTATGCACCCGATTTCCATTGGGAACTCCGGGCACGGAAAAGCGAAGAGAATCTAGGTTGATGGTTTGCCGAGCAGTGCCTTGTCGGCGATGTCGCGGCGAAAGTGCATCCCCTGGAATTTGATCTTCGCAACGGCTTCGTAGGCTCTGGCTTTGGCAGCCGCCAACGTGTCGCCCAGAGCGGTCACGCCCAAGACTCGCCCGCCATCGGTCAACGTCACCGGACCATCGATCTTCGTCCCCGCGTGGAAGACTTTCACATCCGCCAGCCGCGCCGCGTCATCCAACCCGGTGATGTATTTGCCCTTGGTATATGGCCCCGGATAACCGCCGCAGGCCATCACAACGCAGACGGCCGGACGCGGGTCCCACTCCACGGTCGCCTCGTCGATCTCATCGAGTCGATTGTCAACGACGGCTTCGAGAAGATCGAGCAAGTCGGACTTCAACCGCATCAACATCGGCTGCGTCTCCGGGTCGCCGAATCGGCAGTTGAACTCAAGGACGCGAGGCCCCTGAGCCGTCAGCATCAGGCCGGTGAACAATAGGCCGCGGAACGGAGTTCGGGCCATTCGCATGGCGTGGGTGATCGGCACCAGGACATTTTCCTCGACGTTGCTCAGCAACTCCGGAGTGCCGATCGGCGCCGGGCAGTAGGCCCCCATGCCGCCGGTGTTTGGCCCCTCATCGTTGTCATAGACGGCTTTGTGATCCTGCGTCGGCGGCATCGGCAGGATCGCGCGGCCGCCCACCAACGCGAACAAGCTCAGTTCCTGACCTTCGAGCCGTTTCTCAATCACGATACGTCGGCCCACGGCGGCGCCGAATTCTTCCTTGACCATCACCCGGTCGATCGCTTTGAGGGTCTCTTCAACCGTCGAGCAAACGATGACGCCCTTGCCGGCCGCCAGTCCATCGGCCTTGACCACGACGGGATAATCTCGGGTCTCGGCGTATTTTCGGGCCTCGCCCGGATGATCGCAAACCTTAAACTCGGCCGTGGGGATGTCGGCATGCCGCATCTTGAGCTTGGCAAAAACCTTACTGGCTTCGAGTTGGGCGGCCGCCTTGGACGGCCCGAAAACGCGTAGCCCCTCTCTCTGAAAGGCGTCCACAATGCCAAGTGCCAACGGGTCTTCCGGACCGACGACCGTCAAACGAATGTTCTCACGTTTGGCGAATCGGATCAGCTTCTCGAAGTCATTCGGCCCGGTCTCGATGGGGACATTGATGCCGTCGATGGCTGTACCCGCGTTGCCCGGCGCGCAAAAAACCTTCGTGATTCGAGGCGACTGAGCCAATTTCCAAACGAGGGCGTGCTCGCGTCCGCCCTTGCCGAGGACCAAAACGTTCATGATGGAGAATACGGTTTCCGTGCGGGGGCGGGATCAAACCTCGTAGGGTCGGTTCGGCGGGGGCAAAGTCGCGTGCCGGCTTCAAACACAGGCGCCCGGCCATCGGATTCGAGCCGTGGATGACTCCGCGGCACGAAACCGAAAACCGGGCGCCCCGAACGGGTAACCCC
Organism: uncultured Alcaligenaceae bacterium; assembly: GCA_964515185.1. Taxonomy (GTDB): domain Bacteria; phylum Planctomycetota; class Planctomycetia; order Gemmatales; family Gemmataceae; genus CAZESP01. The sequence goes on along the minus strand of CAZESP010000001.1, from coordinate 65,258 downwards.
GTTGCTTAGACTATTTCCATTTGAGGACAATGTCCGCTTTATCAGTGCCCTTATCGGGAACATCGAAGGTCAATTCGGTGTTCTGATTCCACTTTTCGGGGAACACCTCTTTACCCTTCGGGGCCTCGCCATCGGCGCTTCCCAGTGAGGGGTCGGTGGGTCGAGAGCCCTCGCCGGGCAATATGGTCCCAACTGCGACCTTGTGTTTGCCCGGCACGGCGCCGTCACCTTGAAACTGCTGCGACGCCACCTTGAGTGTAAATCTCCCGTTCGCGTCGGTGTCGCCCACCGAGCTGGGCCCGGGATTATCACTTCCGACGGGCATAAAGGTGACGCGCACGTTCGGCAATGGCTTACCGTCGAGGGTCACCTGCCCGGAAACGGGAACGAACTTTGGCTTGCTCCCGGAGGAACAGCCGGCGGCGATGAGGGCGAGCATCAACGCGATCAGCACGCGGCGCATGAGATTGAAGACTCCTTAGTTGCGAACGTCCGCAATTTCGCCGCCGTCCACGGTGGCCATCGCGGCGAGCGTGTTGATGTTGACGGTATATTGCACAAACTTCACCGAGCCATCGGCAAAGGCGAAGTTCAGGCCTAGGGCGTGATTGGACCCGAATGCTCGCTTGCACGGGTTATCGCCGCCCTGTCCGGGTAGGTCCCAGCAGCCGATCTTCCCTTGACCCCCATAGATGTTGCCCAAAATGCGGCTCTCGGAGGTGATCGACGACTGATTGTAAGACGTATAGCCGTAGGCCCAATAGGTGGCCCGTCGCTGCACGTCGAGGTTGGTGTATTCACCAATCAGGAGCGTGTTGGACGTACCATCGACGATGCTCGCGAATTTCTCGGGACCGGGCACGGGGCACCGGGAGCGAACCCCGGCGGAGGTATTGTCCGCCAACACGACATGGAGAACGCCTCGCCATGCGGAGTTCAGCGTTCCCAGACCAGGCTCGCAGGTATCCCAAAACACACGCCCGTTGCCGCCGCTTCGTCCCGACACCGCGCGATACGATCCGTGAGCGTAGTCTTGACCCGAACCATTCCCTGACGCCGGCCGGCTAAACTTGCCAACCCAGATATCCGCCGGGCAACCGAACGATTTGATCTGCATCAGATTGGGCGGACGATTGACCGCGGCCCAATTGGTCTGAGCGAAATCGTACTGGCGGTAGAGATTGTCCTGTTCCATAAACGGGAGCAAATCCGTCACCCATGAGCGAAAGACGTTTTGCCCGCAGCAAACATTGTCGGAAACGTTGCCGGCCGGGAAATACCCGTAGGTATCGTGGTAATTGTGACAGGCCAGGGCGAGTTGTTTCAGATTGTTGCCGCATTGCATACGTGCCGCGGCATCACGGACTTTCTGCACGGCCGGCAACAACAGCCCGATCAAGATGGCAATGATGGCAATCACCACCAGCAACTCGATCAGAGTGAAAGCACGGCCTCGGGCACACCGATTTGGCGGAGAGAGATACATGCCGAAACCTCACCAATGACGTGAAAAACCTTGACGGAAAAGAACCCTCGACCTTCGTGATCGTCACAAATCGCACTGGCCCAAGATTGGAAAATGGACGACAAACCTTCGATTCGAGACGCAGAAAGTCAACAATGGTTGTAGTCTATTCCCGTCTCACGGTCAATCGGATAGTTTGTCGGTCTGGTGTTTTTTTTGCGCCCCGGATGGACCGAAGCAGTCGCGGGCGATCCCATGCTAGATGCGATCTATCAGAAGGCAGTCGCGGAGCACGTCCAGGGCCGACTCGAAACGGCGGTGGCCCTCTACGAGCAGGTGCTGGCTGTCGATCCATCCCACGTCGGAGCGCTGAGTAATCTCGGCAACGCCCGCCGTCGTCAGGGCCGAACTCAGGTGGCGCTGGGCCTGTATCAGAAGGCACTTGCCATCGATCCTGTCAACGCCGAGGTCCGATACAACCACGCCAACGCTTGCCGCGACCTGGGCAGAATTGATGACGCCATCGCCGGCTATCGGGCCGCATTGGCGATTCGTCCTGACTTGGTTCAGGCCCGATTCAACCTCGGCCAGACTCTCGCGGATACCGGCGACCTGGACGATGCCGAAGCCCAATTTCGGCAGACGATTCTACATGCCCCCAGGTTGGCGAATGCCCATACGAATCTTGGAACAGTTCTCCGACACAAAGGCCAGTTGAACGACGCGGCCGGCTGTCACCTTCGAGCCTTGGAACTTCAGCCGGATTTCGCCGAGGCTGCCTACAATCTGGCCAACGTGCGACTCGATCAAGGGCTTTGGCCCGAAGCGGTCGAGCTTTATCGACGAGCGTGCACACTACGGCCGGAACGTCCCGCATGGTGGCATCAACTGGGTATGACCCTTTGGCGGACCGGGCATTGGGACGACGCGGTCGCGGCACTTCAGCGAGGCCCGGCGACGCCCACGCTCAAACAAGCGCTTAAACGTCTCCGGCTTCCGCCCGACGTGGCCGAAGCCACACGATCACTGGCGCTGGCGTCGCGGCTCGATGACGAGAAGCGATATGCCGAAGCCGTGACCGCCTACCGCCACGCACTCGACACCAACCCGTTGCTCACCGACGCCTACACCGGCTTGGGGGTTGCGCTCTATCAAACGGGGCAATATGTACTCGCAGAGGCCGCCTTTCGCGCGGCACTCGAAATATCTCCTGATTCGGCTCTCGCCCATACGCACTTGGGGCACCTGCTCGTTCAAATGGCTCGCTTTCCCGATGCCGAAAACCACTTAAGACTGGCGGTAGCGTTGCAACCTCGCCTGGTGACGGCGCTGGTGAACCTTTCCCATTTCCAGGATCGGCAGCATCAACTGGCAGCGGCTCGAAAGACCGCGGCCCGCGCATTGATTCTGCAACCCAACCACCCGCTGGCTCTGCTCATTCAAGGCGGAGTCACCATGAAACAAGGCCGCCATGACGAGGCCGAGGCTTGTTTCCGACAGGTTCAACAGTTGATGCCCGACCATCCGGGAGGATGGTCGAGTTTTCTGCTGAGCATCTGCTACAGCGATCGCCACGACCCCAAATGGGTTGCCGAACAGCATCGGCTCTGGGGCGAGCGAGTGGCTCAGGGCGTTTCGCGCCGGTCGCTGGCGCCGGCCACCAATCCCGAAAAGCGCCTTCGCGTCGGCTATCTCTCGGGCGACTTCTGCCGCCACCCGGTGGGGTATTTCATCACGCCGATCTTGCGCCATCACGACCCGGCTCAATTCGATGTCGTTTGCTATCACAGCAACCCGCGCACGGACGATCTAACCGTCGAGATTCGTCGCATCTCGCCGCGTTGGAAGGAAGTGGCCAGCCTCGACGACGATCAACTAGCCGCCATGATCGAAAGCGACGGCGTCGATATTCTGGTTGATCTGAGCGGGCACACGGACCAGTCGCGGCTGACGGTGCTGGCGCGGCGAGCGGCGCCGGTCCAGGTCTCCTACGTCGGCTACCCGTTCACGACCGGGCTTCGCGAGGTCGATTACCTGTTGGCCGACGCCGTCGCGTGCCCGCCGGAGTGCGATGATCTCTATGTCGAGACGATCTATCGCTTACCCTGCCCGTTCTGGAGTTTCCGGCCGCATCCCGAATTGCCGGCGGTCGGCTCGCTTCCAGCGACACAGAATGGTTACATGACTTTTGGATCGTTTAATCACGTTCCCAAACTGTCCGCCGCGACGGTGTCGCTCTGGTCGCAGGTTCTGAGGGCGGTGCCGGCTTCGCGCCTCGTTCTCCAGGCGGGACCGTTCTCGGATGCCCAGACCGTGGAGCTGTATCGTGATCGTTTTGCGTCGCATGGAATCGCGGGCGACCGGCTGGAGCTTCGCGGGCCAAGTTCACTGCCGGAGTATCTGGCCGCTTACAACCGGATTGATGTGGCTCTCGATCCGCTTCCGTTCAACGGTGGTACGACAACCTGCGAGGCGCTGCTCATGGGCGTGCCCGTGCTGACGTTGCCGGGTCGCCCGTTGTTTGGGCGCATGGGCGCCAGCATTATGACTGCCATTAATCTGACGGAGTTCATCGCGACCGATGGCGGCGATTATGTGAACCGTGCGGCGTATTGGGCGTCGCATCGGGAGCAATTGGCGCAGCTGCGAGCGGGCTTGCGGGCGCGATTCTTGGCGTGCGGTCTTGGCGACGGTGCCGCCAAGACCCGAGACGTCGAAGCCGCCTATCGGGCCATGTGGCGCAAGGCCTGCTCGTGATGACCGCCACACGGCGCCCATGACGAGTACGCAGCGCGCCAGCAAGTATGCTCACTCAACACTTGCTCGCGCTGCGTGCTCGGGGTTGAGGGCTTGGGTCTCACGCCAAGATTTCGCGAACAACTCGAGCCGGTTGACCGTCGGTCAGGGTCAATTCCCGCCCGTTGCGGGCGAAAGTCAATTGCCGATGGTCGATGCCGAAAAGATGAAGCAACGTGGCGTGGTAATCGTAATGATTCACGACGTCGGTGACGGCTTGATGGCCGAAGTCGTCGGTCGCGCCGAAGGCGAAGCCGGCCTTGAACCCGCCGCCGGCCAGCCACATTGAGAAGCCATGCGTGTTATGGTCGCGCCCGACGTTTTTTTCGTTTTGCACAACGGGTAGGCGTCCCATCTCTCCACCCCAATGGACCACGGTTGAGTCGAGCAGCCCGCGGTTCTTGAGGTCGCGAACCAAGGCGGCCGAACCGCGATCGACGTACCGGCACGAGTTCGGAAGTGCCGTGCGGATGTTGCCGTGATGATCCCAGAATTGATTGCGGGTGCAAATCTGAACAAACCGGACGCCTCGCTCAATCAGCCGCCGCGCGATCAGGCATCGCGTGCCAAATTCGGCGGTGGCAGGGTCGTCGAGTCCGTAGAGCCGGCGAGTCGCGGCGCTTTCCGCAGCGACGTCGAGGGCTTCGCGAGCGGCGGTCTGCATCCGGGCCGCCAATTCATAAGTCGCAATCCGCGCTTCGAGATCGTGTTCGCCGGGCCGTTGCCGTGAATGGTCGCGGTTCATGGCGGCCAGCAGTTCGAGGTAGCGCTGTTGAGGGTAGCCTCGCATGTCCGGCGGAGGATCCAGGTTGAGGATTCGCGGCTCCTGAGCGCGGACGACGGTCCCCTGAAAGAGCGACGGTAACCACCCGTTGGACCAGTTATCGACGCCGAGTACCGGCGTACTGATGGGGTCGGTCAGCACCACATAAGCCGGCAGATTCTGACTCTCCGAGCCAAGCCCGTAGGTGAGCCAACTGCCCAGAACGGGTCGCCCGGCAAGGATGCGGCCGGTGTTGAGGGCATTGATCGATTGGCCGTGATTGTTCACCCCCGTTCGCATCGACCGAATCAGGCAAATCTCATCGGCGACTTCGGCGAGATTCGGCAACAACTCGGACAACTCGATGCCCGACCGCCCGTGCTTGCGGAATTTCCACGGACTATGAAGGACCTTGGCGCTGGCCTCGGCGGCGTTGTCGTATTGAATCGTGCCCGGGAATGGTTTCCCGTCGTATTTGGCCATGCCGGGTTTGGGGTCGAACAAATCAAGATGGCTCGGGCCGCCCTGCATAAACATTGAGATCATCGCCTTGGCGCGCGGCTGAAACTGCGGTTGCTTCGGCAGCAAGTCAAAGTGCCGGCGTTCGAGTTCGGGCCGGCCGGCGCCGAGCAGCTTGTCCTGGTGCAGCAACCAAGCCAGGGCCAGCCCACCGATACCGAATGACCCCTGGGCGAGAAAATGGCGTCGCGAAAATCGGCATGGCCGGTGACGCATGATCGAGGCTCCCAATGAAGTCGGATTTCAGACGCGGGTCGGCGGGTAGGCGATGGCGGGACTATTACCATCAATAACACGAGCCCGCGGCTCCAGCAAGTGCTTGTCGGCACTTGCTCGCGCCGCGGGCTTTGAGATGTCAGATATCCATCTTCCGTTCCTGAACGATGTCGCGGAGCTTCTTCATGATCCGCACGTTCAGTTGGCGGACACGTTCCTTCGTGATCCCCATGACCTTGCCAACTTCTTCGAGAGTCTTCGGCTCCGAGCCATCGAGTCCGGCTCGCATCCTCAAAATCTCGCGCTCGCGAGGATCGAGCAGGTCGAGCAACTCATTCACCTTCCGAGCGGCTTGTTCGGCTTGGGTGATCTGCTCATGCTCGTCGCTGCGAAGATCGGCGGCGGCGTCGAAGACTTCTTCATGGCCCGTCATGTAATGTTCCCGGTGCTTCTTCTCATCCGGGATGCTGCGGGCGAAGTTCTTCATGATCGCCCAGCTCGCATAGGTGCTGAACTTGTTCCCCCGGCTATAGTCGAACTTTTCGACCGCCCGGATCAGCGACATGTTGCCGTCCGAGATTAGCTCGAAAAGGTTCTCTGTCGGGTTGCTGTGCTTTTTCGCGATCGAGGCGACCAAGCGCATGTTGCACTTGATGAGCATTTCCTTGATCGATTCGGCTCGTTCCTTGAGCGATTTGAACTCGTCGAAGTCGGCAGCCTTGACCCGTCCTGCGACCATGGTCTCCCGCAATTTCTTCATGCGGTGCTTGAGGTAGTTCATTTGTCGAAACAGATGCGCCTCTTGCTCACGGGTGAGCAGCGGCGACTGATAGAGTGCGAGCAGCTCCGGCGGCACGTCCTTCGGCGGGCGCAATTCAGACATTTTCCGTGTGAACTCCTCCACGTGGGGCATCGGCGCGAGGATCGCGTCGGCCTGTGTGGGATCGTCGAAGCACGGGTTGTCGATATAGTCAATCGGCTGCGTCAGCAGCTTATCGCATTCCACTTCATTCACGACCCGATGGATTGACGTGCGGGTGCGGTGGAATCGCTTGGCAAGAGTATGCACGGGAATTCCTCTTCGGTAAGACGTGTAGATATTCAACTTGACATCCGCGCTGAGCGGGCCGGTATGTCGGGGAAACACCGCTTGTTCCGGGTGATCGCGGTCGAAGTTCTTGATCGTGTACCGAACCGCCTCGGGTGACCTGCCAAGGTGATGGGCAATTCGCCGGCTCACCTCTGTCAGGCTGCCACCCACGCCTGCCAAACGCCGTGCCCGTCGCACGATTTCGGTCTTCTCTGCTTCCGTCAGATGGGAAAACCGACTTCCTCGGGCCACGCGATCCGCATGCGTCACCTGGAACCGCTCGACCAACGATTGCGGGAATCGCAATTGCTTGCGCCCGTTGTACACGATTCTCTGACCAATCAAACCATGCTTGCGCCATCGAACAATCGTCTTGGACGACACATTGAAACGCTTGCAAACCTCATCAAGGGACAGCGTCGGCTCGGCCGGCGCCGCAGGGGCCGCCTGAAGCGTCCGCGATAGCCGATCGATGAACAGATTCAGATCGTTGCGGAGGTCCTCACCCGAGATCAGCAGATTGGGGTAGGCATCCGGGCGGAACTCCGTTATACGGTAACAGACGAAGGGGTAAGGGTACTTCTTGGAGAGCGCAATCTCTTCGAGCAGTGTCTTGGCCCGTTTCAGTTGTTCCTCACGGCGTGCCGGAGGTGCGAAACGAACCTGCTGTTGACACAATTCTTCGAGAGCCGGGATTCTGAATTCACTCACGGGAGCCTCCGCTCGTTGCCGCATCGCCTCGTTGTCGACCCTTCGCGACGCACGGATTGCCGTTTGTCGCTCACAAGTAATACGTCCCGCTCACCTCGCCGTTACAAAAAATCGCTAATTCTCTCCTGACGCGTCGATCGGACACCCTTCAACTGTTAGAGATGGTGGCAACAGTCGCGGTTCGGATTTACGGCGTTTTCCGTCTTTCCGATTCCACGCTCCTTGCCGTAACTGCTTACCCCAGCTTGTTAAACCTAGGTCGCGCCTGCGACATGCCGGCGTCACGCGACGCCGACTCTAAGACAATGAAGCAAAGAAGGTGCCGATTGCGTACCGTTCCGGTACTATTTCGACGCTCCATCTCACGATTTGGTTCACATCTCCATACCTAATATCTGGTTAGGGTGCCCTGTCACGCGAAAGTCACAACAGCGATTCCCACCGATGGTACTGTTCGTTTTTTCACTGATGCTGCCGCATTTTGCAATGTCAGACGTTGCAAGCCGCCGACGAACTGTTGATTGGTGTTGCAATCATAACGTTCGAACTCGCTGTGTTTTTCGCATCCCGCACATCTTCCGGTCAATCTGCTGAATTTCGCCCGACGAATGGGCTTACTCGCTTCATCGTCCCGAACCATGAGTGGTAAAATCTCACCAGACACATCGACCACGCTACTATTCGGAGCCAGCATGTCCGCACCGTCTCGATTCGTCGCTTTGGTCACCCTCGTCTTGTCCGCAACGCCGGCACTCGGCAACGAACTCGTTCGCATGCACGAACGATATTTGCCTGGGTATCAATATCACGTCAGCACGCGTGTTCAGCAGTTCTCGGCGGCCCTCAGCGTGCCAACAGAAAAGGACAAGCAATCGGGCCGTTCTCTGTCGATGACCGGCGAGAGCCGTCTTGAATACGACGAGCGGATTCTCGATGCGGTGGGCGCCGACGTGCGCAAGACACTGCGCATCTATCGCGTAACCGAACTGAAGCGCCGTGTCGGACCTCAAGAACAGGAAAACTCAATCCGCCAATCGGTCCGGCGGCTGGTGGTGATGCGCCACGGCACGTCGGAGGTCCCGTTCTCGCCCGACGGTCCCCTGATGTGGGGGGAAATCGACATCGTAAGGACCGACGTTTTCACGCCCGCGCTCGCCGGCCTATTACCCGATTACTCAATCCGGCCGGGTGACCGGTGGAAGGCCGGCGTTGCCGCCGTGCAGGAACTGACCGACTTCGAGAAGATCGACGACGGCATGATTGAATGCCGATTTGAACAACTCACTACGCTCGCCGGCCGACGCGCCGCACGCATCACTTTGGCGGGAACCGTCCGCGGGGTGAACGAAGATGGTCCCGGCCGGATGCGATTCGACGGCTCGTTCTATTTCGATCTGGAATCGAATCACCTCTGCTATCTGACTTTCGAGGGAACGCACGAGTTGCTCGACAGCAAGGGCAACGTCTCCGGGACCAATCGGGGTCGATTCACGATGACCCGGCAGGCTCACGTTCGCCCGGCGGATTTGAGCGATGACCTGGTTCGCCGTATCACGACTGAGCCGACCAACGACAACACGCTGCTGCTGTTCGACAATCCGGAGATCGGCGTGCGATTCCTCTACCCGCGGCGTTGGCGCCTGGGCACCATCGAAGGCCGCCGGCTGATTCTCGATGAATCGAATGGCAGCGGGTTGGTGCTGACGCTCGATCCGGTCAAGGCGATTCCGGCGACCGCGACCTTGCAGACCGAGGCGCAATCGGTGATCCGGCAACAACAGGGTCGAGTGCTCGGAAGCAGCCGGCCGACGACATTGCAGGTGGGCGAGCGAGGTTTGGAGCAATTCGCGCTCGAAGCCGAACTCAGTGGCCGGCGAGTGCTGCTCGATTATTACGTCATGCGTCAACGTGACGGCGGCGGCACGATCCACGCCCATCTGCGCCCCGACGACCAGTCCGCTCTCCGCGCCGACGTCGAGCGCATCGCCCGGAGCGTGGTCATTACCAAAGCGATTCGTTAGGCGCCGCCTCGACGTCGCTCGCTAATCCGGCATCATCCGCCGCAGCGCGCCGAAGAGATTGGTAAAATCGTCGGTCCACAATGGCGTGTTCGCGGGAACCGTGACGCGATCCCACATTCCACTCGCTAACGAGCCGAGGTCGCCCTCTGTATTGGCCAGGACCATCCATTCGGAGCCTTTCTTCCCGACGGTTTCGTCATCGTTCGTGTCGTACCAGGCACCGCAGACCATCGGAGGCTCGGCCGCCTCCGCAAGCCGGCCGACGACGGGGCGAAGGTCCAAATAGCGATTCGAAATATGGAATGCCAGCAACCCATTAGGTGCCAGTTTATCGCGATAAAGCTGGAGGGCCTCACGCGTGAGAAGGTGCGTCGGGATCGCGTCGGAACTAAACGCATCAAGTACGATAAGATCGTAACCGTGATCGGGGATGTCACGCAGTCGCAATCGGGCGTCGCCAAGGACAATTCTGGGCGGGCCGGCCAGACACTCGGACATGAATGAGAACATCGCCGGATCGGTGGCAACCCGCGCGACGCCGGGATCGATCTCGAAAAATGTCCAGTCGTCGCCGGGTCGCGCGTAATACGCCAGTGACCCGGTGCCCAGCCCAATAACGGCGATGCGCTGAGATCCCGCACGCTTGGCCACTCTCTCCGAAAAGACTTTGCCAATGGGTCCGGATGGATGGTAATAGGCCGCCGGCCATCGTCGCCCGTCGCCGGCCGTTCGATCCAATGACTGAATCCCGTGGATCGTGTTGCCGTGGAGCAGGCATCGGAATCGATACGGCCCGTCGTCGAACTCAGTCACGCGCAAGACGCCGAAGAAATTCCGTTCGCGATACAGAGTCTTCCCCAACGCGCCCGCATCCAGGGCACTAGCCAGCAACAACGCCCCCAATGCCAATCCATACCGTCTGGGCCGGTCCGAAAACAGATACGCCGCAAGAAGCGGTATGCCATATGTAGCGGCGCTGCGAATCGGTCCCATCTGCATTTCCAGCATCTGGATCAACAGGATTATCCCAATCGTCGCTCCGCCGAGCAAAACGGGGAGGGCGAAGTCAAGAACCGCCGCACGGGTCGATCGCGTGAGAGTTGCCAGCGGGTGCGGCGGGCACAAGAGACATGCCGCTACCAGGGCCAATGGATATTCGCTCAGGCCGGCGCGGCGGAACAACACCGGCGCCAGTAACCCATTGAACATACCGCCCAAGGCGCCGCCAAGAGACATCCAAAAATAAAACAGCGTCAGCTTTTCCGGATCGGGTCGATCGGCGGCCAATTCTCCGTGGCAGACCATGGCCACGATGAAAAAAACGATCAGGTGTAGGGCAATGAGCGTCGCCACCGGAACGCTCCGCAAATCGGTCGCGCCCGTGAGAAGCACAATCGCCAAAGTCGCCGCCGCGATTGGCAACCATCGAATCAACCGTGAATGGGGAAGCCAGGGACGTTTCGCGAATACCAGTACGAACGTCAGAAGGTACAACCCGAGCGGAACAACCCAAAGAAGCGGAATCGGCGCGACGTCGGTCGTAATGTAATTTGTCGCGCCAATTAACATGCTCGATGGAACAAAGGCAAGCAGCACCCATCGAACGATGCGGCGACCAGACACGGCTGTTGCCGCTGGTCGGGACGGCATCGCGTCAACCGAGCGTTGTCGGCCGGATCGACGCAGAAAAAGGCAAGCACAAGCGACAACCATGACGGCATAGGCCGCGAAACCCCAAGTCCACAGCCGGCTCTGTTCCGCTAGGGAAAACCGCGGTTCAACGAGCGCCGGATAGGCGATCAATGCCATAAAGCTGCCGGTGTTGCTGGCGCCATACAGAAAGTACGGGTCGCCTGCCGCCGCGTGGCCCGTTTCGGCAAACCACTTCTGAAGCAATGGGCCTGTTGTGGAAAGGACAAAGAATGGCAAGCCGACCGCCATCGCTAGTACGACGAGCATTGCGAAGACCGGCTGGCCTCCGGAGGCGCGGTCAAGGGCTGAGGCATCAACCGCAATCGGCAGGATCAACACCGGGAGCGCCAGGACTGCCGCATGAACGATCAATTGGCGCCGGCTCAGTCGCGTTACGCCATGAGCGTAACTGTAACCCGCCAGCAAGGTCACCTGAAAAAAAACCATGCAGGTATTCCATACGGCCGGCGCCCCGCCCCAATACGGCAGCAGCATTTTGCCGACCATCGGCTGCACGAGGAAGAGCAGAAAGGCCCCCGCGAACAGCGCGAATGCGAACAACGCCTGCATGTTAACACCCGTGATTGTCTCATCGAGGCCGAGCGATCAACCCCGTCGCGGCCCGAACCTGTTCCATGGTTGCCATCGCCTCCGCTCGCGCCCGTCGCGCTCCATCGCGGAGGATAGCTTCGACATCATCGGGGTGCGCCGCCAATTGCTTGCGTCGCTCACGAGCCGGACCAAAATGGTCATTGATCTTCGCCAGGAGTCGCTTCTTGGCGTCGCCGTAGCCAATCTTTGCCCCCCGATACAGCTCGGCCAGCTCCGATTTTTCCGCTTCATTCGCAAACAGGCTGAAGAGTGAAAAGACCAGACACGTCTCAGGATTGAGCGGCTGGCCCATCGGTGTGCTATCGGTCTTCACCGACATGACGACCTTTTGCAGCGGCTTCCCTTCCGCGAAGAGATCGATGGTGTTGTTGTAAGACTTGCTCATCTTTTGCCCGTCCACGCCCGGTACCTTCGCCCCATGTTTGACCAGTCGTTGTTGCGGCAACGGGAAAATCTCGCCGTAGGTGCGATTGAATCGCCCCGCCATGTCGCGGGTCATCTCCAGATGCTGAACTTGATCTTCGCCAACCGGAACCAAGTGAGAACGCACGATGAGGATATCCGCCGCCATGAGTACCGGATAAGTGAATAGACCAACGTTGGCCTCGATCCCCTTGTCAATCTTGTCCTTGTAAGAATGTGCCCGCTCCAACAGCCCCATGTTGGTCAGCGAGGAGAGAATCCACGCCAATTCGGTGACCTCGGGCACGTCCGATTGGCAATAGAATACCGTGCGTTTTGGGTCCAATCCTAAGGCGAGGTAGTCGAGGGCGATGTCGTGAACGAACTCGCGACGCTGTTGGGCGTCGCTAATCGTCGTCATCGAATGATAGTCGGCAATGAAATAAAAACATTCGCCTTCGTCCTGCAATTCGACGTGCTGTTTAACGGCGCCGAAGTAGTTTCCCAAATGGAGCTTTCCGGTCGGCTGAACGCCGCTGAGGATGCGACGGCGAATGGGTGTTGTCGGCACGGTCATAGTCGATTCTCGGAAGTCAGCGATTTCGATACCTCACTAGATTATGGCTCGCGATTCGGAGTTCGAGCGTCGCCCGTCCTGCGTCGTTTATTCAGATTCTGCGCCGAAGATCCGCCAGGGCATCTTGGGCAAGGTAGGCCATTGACCTCGCGCAATTTTCACTGCGGATTGCCCTAAAAATTGCCGATTTGAGAGACAAGGGAGCATCTTCCAAACCCTTACATTTCGAGAGTCATTTATTGGAAATCGGAATCTCGGGGGGTCGCGATGATCAACTTGGAAGCGATTCGGAAACGCCGTATCGAGACGGTACCTTATCGTTGGGCCGCGATTGACGGTCTCTTCACCCGTAGCGACGCCCGCCGACTGGCACGGCATTATCCACACGATCATTTCAAGACGGTCGAAGGCTACGATGGCGAAAAGAGCTATCACTACGAGGTCCGCGCGCTGATTCACATGGACGCGAAGGAACCAGCCCACGCCGAGAATCTGCATCCGGCATGGCGTCGCCTCGCTCTCGACTTGTTGTCGCACGAATACCGACGCGCCATGTCCGACTTCACCGGTTGCGACTTAGCGCGGGCGCCTCTGGAGGTGAATGTCTTCCACTTCGGCTGCGGCGCTTGGCTTGGGCCTCACGTTGATTTGAAGGACAAGATCGTCACCCATGTCTTTTACTTCAACGAACAATGGGACCCTGAGCAAGGTGGGTGCTTGTCGATCTTGCGATCGAGACACGTCTCGGACGTTCATGCGATCGTCGAACCGATAATCGGCGGCTCGGCCGTGATCGTTCGGGCCAACGATTCTTGGCATTCCGTCGGCAAGATCAACGACGACTGTAAGTCCTCGCGCCGCAGCATGACGGTGACTTTTCATCATCCGGGCACGGTTTCGACGATGTGGCAAGCCGGCATTGGATCGGACCTACACGACTTTATTCCGCCATCCGAAACGCGGCAGCGGCCGGCGTTTCTTTCGGGACTTCGGCGTCGCGTCTCACGATGGCGGGCCATTGTCGGCCGATGATTTGAGTCTGCTTGCCTTTCGATTCGAGAGAGACCATGAGTCCATTGGATGGTTGCCCGGCAACGAGCGCCTTGCGCGGTGAACGCCCGAAGAACTACGGTCTGTTCGGCACGTTTGATGTCGAGAACTTCGGCGACCAGTTGTTCCCGCTCGTCACCGAATGGGCGTTGCGGCAACGCGATGGCGGCGCGCGTCTGCGGCTATATTCACCTTTTCCCGGACTCGATGCATGGAGCGGCGCCCGTATCCACGGCCTGACGGAGTTAGCCGCCACCGGCCGCGACCTCGATGGGTTCATTTTCGGCGGCGGCGACATCGTGCGATTCGACCGAGCCCACGGGCATACCGGCGAGATTTCATATGAGGATCTCCTGGTGTTGCCGACGTTGGCGTCGGCGGTTCTTGGGCGCGGCTTCGCCTGGAACGCGCCGGGCGTTTCATTCGAACTGGCGTCGGCCGAAGCGGCAACACTCACCGATTTACTTCGACTGACCGACTACGTCTCCGTTCGAGAGGTTTGTTCGCGGCAACGGATCGCGTCGTTTCTCGGTGACGGGCAGGCGTGCCATGTCGTTCCAGACCCGGCATTCCTGATTGGCGATATGATTCCGCGAGCCGTGTTGGCGGAACGCGCGCGATGCCTCTGTGAACGCTACCGCATCCCTGACAACTACATCGTCGCTCACTTATCGCCGGCGACGGGTCACGATCACGATATTCCCGCGGCGGCCGACGCGCTGCGCCGGTTGTCGCGCCGCGCGGGCTGCCCGATCCTGACCTTGGCGCTCGGCCCGGTTCATGGCGAATCGTCGATGCTGGCTCGAATGCGGCGGCTCGATCCGTCGCGGTTTCCCGAACCGCCGCCACAATTGTCGCCGCGTGACATGCTGGCACTCTTGGCTCATGCATCGGCCTACATTGGAACCAGCCTCCATGGCGGCATCACCGCATTCGCCTATCATGTGCCGGCGACCATCATCAACTCGCGAAACCTCATCAAGGTTGCTGGCTTCGCCGCCTGGACCGGGCGCCCGACACCGGCGAGCTGGACCGATCTGGATGACACCACCGACGTGTTGAGAAACCGGCACGATGCAATCAGCCGGAAGGAAGACCTCATCGCTCGACTTGGCAAGCATTTCGACCGCATGACTGAGGTCTTGCAGCGACCGAAAGCCATGTCGGACTCTCGAGCCCTTCTCTCACTCACGGCCAAACGTTGGACCGAGCTTCGAATCGCTCAGGCAAAGGCTCGATTCGTTGACACGCTTGGCCACCTTCGTGAGTCAAACGCACGAGGCGAGGCGCGAATTGCTGAATTGGAAGCCGACCTTCTCCAATGCCGCTTCCAGATGGCCAAACGAGTCGAGAATCTTGAGGCCGAGCTACAAGCCGCGCGAGACGCGATGGCCCTCGAACGTGACTGTCTCGGGTGGCGCCTGTTGCAGGCTCTTCGAGGATTGCGCGACCGCGTAACGCCTCGCGGATCGTGGCGGTGGCATTTGCAACGGCTCGCGGCCGCCCCTTTTCGCAAGCTCTTTCACCCGTCAGCGCCTCGCGCCTAATCTGGGTCGCGGTTGCGTAGCGTATCGAGCCGGGTCGCGCCGATCCGAATTGATAGAATCATCGCGAAGTCGCCACCCCTATCATTGTCGCGGATCCCTTGTTTCGCAGGTGCAGGCGCATGCGAACCCGAATCGTCGCGGTGTTATTGGCGGGCGTTTCAACCCTCCTATTGGGCGCCGATCGCAGGCCGTCATGGACGACGTCGCGAATCAGCGGTTCACCTGAGCCGCCGCCGCCGTTCAAGGTCGAACGACTCGCGCCGAACCTGAGCTTCCAACATGGGACTCATATTGCGGTCGCGCCCGACAGTGGGCGGCTGTTCGTCACCGAACAGCGCGGCAAAATATTCTCGTTCGCGCTCGATTCCGTCGCCGCCAAAGCCGACCCCGTCATTGACTTCGCGAAGGATGTCGCCAGTTGCAAACCCAACGAAAGGATCAAGGAATTCGGCGCGCTCTACGCGATGACATTTCATCCGCGCTTCCAGGAGAATCGCCTGGCCTATGTCTGTTACATGTTGGAGACGAAGGACAGGGGACGTTTGCGCGCGTTGGAGCGTGTGTCGCGATTCAGAATCCCGGCCGGCGACCCGCCGCGACTCGACGCGGCCAGCGAGCAGGTGATTCTGGAATGGGTGACCGAGCCGGGCGGCCACAATGGCGGCTCGCTGAATTTCGGCCCCGACGGGTTTCTCTATATCTCGATGGGCGACGCTGCCGACCCCAGCCCGCCGGACATGTACAACACCGGCCAGAATCTCGACGACTTTTGGTCCACGATCCTTCGTATCGACGTTGAGCGCGAGGAGAATGGGCGAAAGTATGCCGTGCCGGCCGACAACCCGTTCGTCAAGACTCCCGGCGCCAAGCCGGAAATCTGGGCGATCGGCTTTCGCAACCCGTGGAAAATGAGCTTCGATCGCGCCACCGGCGATCTATGGGTTGGCGACGTGGGTTGGGAACGATCGGAGATGGTTTACCGCGTGCGGCGCGGCGGCAACTATGGCTGGTCGATCATGGAGGGTCGCTTGCCGGTGCGGCCGAGCGCCACGCCCGGTCCCGGCCCGATTCTGCCGCCCGCTTTGGAATTCCCGCACAGCGAGGCCGCGTCGATCACCGGCGGGTTCGTTTATCGCGGAAAACGGCTTCCCGACCTCGCAGGCTCTTATGTGTGCGGCGACTGGATGACCGGCACGTTCTGGGCGACCCGGTTCGATGATGCCGATCAGATTCTGTCCCACCGCGAGATTGCACGCAGCCGGTTGAAGATCATTGGCTTTGCCGAGGATCGCGATGGCGAGTTATTGCTCCTCGATTATGGCGAGCCGGGCGGCGTCTATCGGCTCGTACCGAATCCCGCAGTCAAGGCGTATCGCTCGGGGTTCCCTCGAAAGCTCAGCGAGTCGGGCCTGTTCGCGTCGGTGAAGGATCACACGCCGGCGCCGGGTGTGCTGCCGTATCGCATTAATGCCGAGCCGTGGGCCGACCACGCGACGATGGAGCGGCTGGTGGGCTTGCCCGGCGACTCGACGATTCGCGTCTACGATCGGCCGGTCCCGGTTCCCGGCGCGGCGTTCTATCGAGCGTCGATCTTCTTCCCCAAAGACGGCGTGTTGGCCAAGACCTTTTCGCTCGAAATGGAGGCCGGCAACACCAAAAGCCGGCGGCGAATCGAGACCCAGATTCTCCATCACGACGGCGAAGACTGGCGGGGTTACACCTATCGGTGGAACGAGAATCAGACTGACGCGGAACTGGTTCCGGCGTCCGGCGACGAGGTGACGCTTGACATTCGCGATCCTCAGTCGCCCGGCGGCAAACGGAAGCAGCATTGGCGATTTCCGGGTCGCGGCGAATGCGTTCAGTGCCATAATGGCTGGGCCGGCTCCGTGCTATCATTCATGCCGGCCCAGCTCGACGACGGGGCCGGGCAACTCGAAAAACTCCGAGACATCGGCGCCCTCACTCCGGTACTCGCCGACGGCAAGCCAAAACAAGCCACCGCCAACTTGAAACCCAAGCTCAAACTCGTCGATCCTCACGGAATCAGCCACGGACTCGAGTCGCGAGCCAGGTCGTATCTGCATGTGAACTGTGCTCATTGCCATCAGTCCGGCGGCGGCGGCAATGCCGTGATCGACGTCCGTTTCGACCTTCCGTTGAAGCAGACGCAGGCGTGGGACGCCCGCCCGATGCAGGGGACATTTGATATTCCCGAGGCGAGGATTCTGGCACCGGGCGACCCATGCCGATCGATTCTCTATTTCCGCATGGCGAAACTGGGGCCGGGACGAATGCCTCATATCGGCTCAACCCATGTCGATCGACGCGGGCTTGCCCTCATTCACGACTGGCTGGCCCAAGGCAAGACAGGCGAGGATCCGCTGCTCGCGAAAATCGCCTCGGATGCGGACCGGGGCGCGGCGATCGAGGCTCTGTTGTCGAGCATTCCCGGATCGCTGCGGTTGATGCGAGCATTCGACATGGGAACGATTCCACCGGCGGCTCGAGCATCGGTCTTGAAGGCGGCGATGACGCGCGATGGGCCTGTTCGCGATTTGTTCGAGCCATTTGTCCCTGACGAACAACGGGTCACCCGGCTCGGCGTGAACGTCCGGCCGGAGACGCTCCTCACCGCAAAAGGCGACGCCGTTCGGGGCCGCGACGTTTATCTGAAGACGGCCGGCCTCAATTGCGCGGCTTGCCACAAATTCGCCGGCCAAGGCGGCGCCGTCGGCCCCGAATTGGAAGGCGTGGGCAAGCGACTGACCAAGGCCCAGATCGTCGAAAGCCTCTTGGATCCCTCGAAAACGATCGACCCGAAATTCACGAGTTACCTGCTCGAGACGAAGGCTGGAAAAGTCCACACCGGTATCATCGTGACGCGAACCGAGTCCGAGATCGTCTTACGTGATGCTCAGAATCGCGAGATTCGGGTGCCGGCAAACCAAATCGCGACCTTCGAGCCTCAGAAGAAATCGCTGATGCCCGAGCAACAACTCGGCGGGTTGACGCTGCGGCAAGCCGCCGATCTGATCGCGTTCTTGGAATCGTTGAAGTGACGTCCCGCCGCCGATTCAACGGGAAAATCGTGCCGCCAATCCGAGGCCGCTACCCAGCGGGGTCGCGTCCCAGAGATAAACGGTGCGATCATCGCCCGATGATGCCAGGATCTTGCCATCGCCGCTGAAGGTGACAAACCGCACATCATCGCCATGACCTTTGAGTGTCAGCATGTGGTCGCCCGAGGCTGCATCCCAGATTCGAACCGTCTTGTCCTCACCCGCAGAGACGATCCGTTGCCCATCAGCACTATAGGTAACGTTCCAAATGCTGCCTTCGTGTCCCGGCAACCGATGGACTACCTTGTGCGTTTCGACATCCCAGATGACAATTTCGCTGGCCGAGCTAGGCTCGCTTCGATTGCAGACGGACGTGACTAAGTGATCGCCGTCGGGGCTGAACGCCAAGCAGGTCAATCGGCGGTGATCGGCCTTCCATTGGTGGACAACGTTGCCGGTCTCGGGGTGCCAGATGCGAACGAAACCATCCTCGCCTGCGGTTGCGACGAGTTGCAGCAAAGGGTGAATGGCCACCCAGGTCACGGGTCCAAGGTGACGGTCGAATCGCAGCCGCTCCTCGCCGGTCAACGCGTCCCAGACACGGGCGGTGCCATCGGCTCCAACGCTCACCAAAGAGCGGGCGTCGCGGCTGAAGGCGGAACAAACAACGTCGCCGGCGTGGCCGACGCACTGCACCATTACCCGGCCGTTCGCCGCGTCGCGGATCGACAAGTGTGAGTCATCGCATGCAACAGCAAAACGTGTCCCGTCGGCGGCAAAACTCATATGACGCGGCTCTTCCGTTAGCGGAAACGTCTTGGTCTCCTTGCCGGTGGACAGATTCCAGACGTGAATCTTCTTCGAGCCGCAACTGTAGACGGTTTGGGCAGACGGGTGAAAGGCGACACACGGAACCCAGTCGGCGTGACCTCGCAGGGCCGGCCGCGTATCTTCGGGCGAGGCGGACCAGATTCGGGTGGAGCCATCGGCGCTGACGGACGCGATTCTCTTGCTGTCCGACCGAAACGACACGCCACTGATGGGACGGCGATGCCCCGCAAGAACCATGACCGCGCGTCCCGTCGAAAGTCCCCAAAGTCGCACGGTCCGATCCATCGCGCCGGTCAGAAGCGACTGACCGTCTGCACTCAGATCGATCGCCATGACCTCGCCGGTGTGGCCTTCCAGGACAGCCAAGAGTGTTCCGTCTCGATTGATAACGCGAACCTCATTGACGGTGGAAACCGCAAGCTTCGACCCGTCGGCCGTGAAGGTCATCGCTCGCGGGCGCGTGAAGCTCACGGGCACAAGCTTCCCGGGATCGTCGCCCTCGGTCGAGATGAACCGCAAGGCTCCATCGTCCGTGGCCACGGCGAGCAGTTTTCCATCAGACTGAAACGCCAGCCCGTGAGCGCTGCCGCGGGGCGTGGCGAACGTTTTCAAAAGTTTGCCGGAGTTGGTCTCCCAAATACGAACCTCGCCGCCGAGCCACTGGATTTCTCCACGCCGATCATGCCATTGCCCCGTGGCAGCCGCCACCCGTGAGCCGTCGGGGCTGAACACGACTTGAATGAACTGTGTGCCGATGCTGTCGGCGGAAGCAATCAGGTCGCCGGTGCGGGCATCCCAAAGCATGAATCGAGTTTCCGATGGCCGCAGGCTACCGGCAGCCTCGGTCGCGATGATGCGGCAATAGGCGGCAACAAAATTCGTCGAGGCATCAATCGAGCCTCGGAAAATGGCGAATCGCTCCGACTTGCCGCTGGATTTCAGTTTGCAGGACGACAACAAGACGCCCGTGGGGGCATCCCAGCGTGTCACTGTGCCGCCGGCATCAAGTGTGACAATCTGTGAGCCATCCGGGGTGAATGCAACCGCGGCACACAGCCCGGTATTGATCGCCATCAAGCTGCCATCGACGCGGCGCCGCAGATAACCCCACTCCCAATGGCGCCAGTTAATCGGGCTGCGATTCAGTTCCCCGACGGCTCGATCAGCCTCGTATGTCAGCCATTCCCGCTCGGCGCTGGAGAGCGACAAGGCATAGAGCGCTCGTTCGGCTCGTTCACGTTGGAGGTGTTCTTCGATGTGAGCTTGAACCGCGGACCGTGCCAAGAACCGAGCGTGGGCATCGGCGGTTGCGGCGGCACGCCACAACCCGAACACTGCCAAAAAAGCGATGACCGCCAAGCCAAACATCGCACTGGCGAGGGTCGCGACTGTTGGGTGCCGTTTGGCCCATTTCAAAATCTGTTCGATTGTACCGGTCGGTCGAGCCGTGATGGGCAGCCCCGCGAGAAAGCGTCCGAGGTCGGCCGCCAACTCGGCGGCACTGGCGTAACGTTGGTCGCGATCCTTTCGCAGACATTTCAGGCAGATGGTCTCGAGGTCGCGCGGAATCGCCGGATTAAAACGGCGCAAGCCTGGTGGCTCCTTCAAGCGAACCGACAAGAGCGTTTCCATCGGCGTACCGCCCAAATGCGGCGGCCGGCCCGTCAGAGTTTCGTACAGAATCGCGCCGAGCGAGTAGATGTCGGCGACAGGTCCGACGGTGTGGGTGTCGTCGGCCTGCTCCGGCGCCATGTAACCCGGCGTACCGACGACTTCGCCGGTCCGCGTCTGGCTTTCCGATCCCTCGCGCAGTTTTGCCAAGCCGAAGTCGGTGATCTTCGGGATGCCAACCAATGGGTCACGGAGCAATTCGCGAAGATCGGGATCGGATTTTCGAGGCGTTCCCGTGGCGATCAGAATATTACCGGGCTTCAGATCACGATGAATCACACCGTGTCGATGAGCCACATCGACGGCACCCGCAAGGGTCATCACCAGCCGAGCGGCGTCACTCGGAGCCAACGGGCCATTGCTGAGAACCTGCGAGAGGCTTGGGCCGTCGATAAACTCCAACGCCAGATACGGTAGCCCGTCTTGCTCGCCGACCTCGTAAATCTGCACGATATTGGGGTGACCTAGCCGTGCCACGGCCCGGGCCTCATCCCGAAATCGCCGCAGAATCCCCATGTCCGCATGGGCACCGGCCAGAATCATCTTCAGAGCTACCGGCCGATTGAGCTTTGGATCGTAGGCCCGATAGATCACGCCCATGCCGCCACGATGGAGGACCCCATGGACGACATAGTTACCGACGGCCCGCACCAACGGAGGCGATTCATCGGGGCATATGACCAACTCTTCGTCGTCGTTCGCGACCGACTTCGGATAAAGGCGAATCGTCGGCAGATCGGTCAATTTCGGGGGAGTCGGATGAACGCGGCCCGGTTGCGGCGCCCCTGGGGGAGGAGTAGTTCCGTCGCGCCGAGGTTCGTTAGGGACTGCCGTCATGTGGATTTGCCTCGCCTAAGCGCCGGCCGCCGGTCACGTCTCGCCAAAGTTCATGTCGGAACCATAGCATTTTTTGGCCTGGGATGAAATCGCCCGCGTCGCGTTCCCCACAATCCCGTCACGCGCCGGCCTCAATTTCGGCGTCGTCCCAGTCCTACGATGACCGCTCCGGCGATTCCTCCGGCGGCGGAAGCCAACAGCATCCACGCCGGCAAATGGTCTTCCTCGACGGCGACTCGACCCAAGGCTCCGAACGCCGCGGGAAACAAGACTGCCGATACCAGCAGCCCATTGTGAATCAGGTGCAAAATCATCCCCGCGAAGACGCTGCCCGTTCGCCAGCGGACCCATCCCAGGAGCAAACCCATCAGGAATGACGGCGGAAGGCGCTCCAGCGACAACGCGCTGCCCACCAGAAGATGAAAGAGCGCGAACAAGGCGGCGGTGGCGATGATGGCCGATCGCGGCCGGCCGGCATTTTCAATCGCCCCGAACAGGAAGCCGCGAAAGGTCAGTTCCTCGACGATGGGTGGCACGATCGCCGTCGCCAACAGAATCAATGCGGGGGGCAACTGGCGCCAGGCGGCCGTGACTTGTTCGCTCAGCTCTTTCGGCATCGTGTTGAAGCCAAGCCGATGGAGCAACAACGCCATTTCCGCGACCATCGGCCAGCACGTCAAGCCGAGAACGACTGCGCCGAGGGTCGCCAGAATCGTCGGCCGGTACAGCCCGAATCCCGATCGTGCCGCGACGCGACCCCACCAGGCCGACACCGCCGGCACGCCCAAAAAGAGCAACAACGTCGTGAGCGTCACCAGGGCGTAGCGAACGGTGAGATCGAGACCGGCTTGCAAGCCGAGAGCGTTGCTCAGGAGAAAGTGCACTGGAAACATGACAGCCAAACAGGCCAGCGCGGCCCCTGGCGTCGCGACTCGTCGCCATGTCGCCGGCCGGCGGAATAGATCGGACCAATGGCCTTGATCGTTGTACAGCACCGCCTCGGCGCCAAAGATCCGCGCCGCCACCGCAATGGCTGCCGCCGCGTAGAGCAACGTCGAGATAACCACGACCATCGCCGGCGCAAACCTTGCGACACCGGTCAGAAGCTCGCGCGCCAACAACACGACATTGACCAGGGGCACGATCGTCAGCGGCCCGCCCAGTTTCAGACCCGGCAGCAGCGCCACCATCCCAGGCGCGATCGCCGCCAGCATCAGCGGAATCAGATACGCTTGTGCCTCTTTGAAACTCCGGGCAAAACTGGTGACCGCCAGCAGAACCGCCGAGAAGAATGAGGCGAACAGCAGCATCAACCCGGCAATGGCCAGGATCGTGGCAATCGACACGCCCGCATCGCCGAACAAGATGCTCCCCAGACCGCTGACCGTGACGGTGAGGATCATCATCACGAGGTTGACCGCCGAGGTGAGCGACGCCACGGCCAGAACGGCGACGTATTTGCCGAGCAGTAGCCCGACGCGCGGGATGGGGGCGGCCATCAGCATTTCCAGCGTGCCGCGTTCGCGTTCGCCGGCGGTGAGGTCGATCGCCGGATATACCGCGCCGGTGATCGTCATCAGGATCAACACCAACGGGAGCAAGGTCGCCAGCGCCCCATAGGCCTTTCGGTCGGGGTCTTCCAATGCGCGATGCGACGTGCGAATCGGCGCTTGTGTTTCACGGCCCTCCCGCTGCGACAGCCTCGCTTGGAAAAGCGTCACGTTGGCCGCCAGCAAGCGACGTTGAACGAAATCCAGCGCGTCTAGCGGAGGAGCGGAGCCATCGTCCATGTAGATCAACTCGCATTCGACCGGCGACAGCAGATCGAGATTGCGCTTCACGTTTGAGATGCGAACGCCCAAATCGAGTTGCCCCTTTCGCAGCGCGGCCTCGAATTCCTCGGTCTGAAACAGGCGAACTCGTTCGTCGAGAGGCGGCGATTCCTTGGCGCTCTTTCGAGTTTGGCTCAACGCACGATCGCCGAGTTGCAACAACTCCCCGAGCATTCGTGACTCGGCTTCGGTGGCGCACCCGATGAGAAACGGTCTCTCTTTCGCGTTGGCCCCCGTGCTCAGGAAAAACGTACGAAAGGCGACGGCCATGAGCGGATAGAGCAGCAGCGGCATCAAAACAAGAGTGACGATGGTCCGCCGATCGCGCAAGGTCTCGCGCAGCTCCTTGCGGGCGAAGCGCCAGAGCCGGCCCGGGCCGGGGATTGAAAACGTCGAGTCGTTCATGATTTGGCCCCCCCGGTGCCGGGTAGTAACGGCCCGACGTCGGCCAGCGTCAGGAACATCTCGACGAGGTCGTGGCAGCCCGTGGCCTCACGCAATTGCTCCAACGTTCCTTCGCGAACCAGTCGCCCGCGATGGAGCAAGCCAAAGCGATCGCACAATCGCTCCGCTTGATCCAGGTGGTGCGTCGTCACGATGGCGGCCTTTCCCTCGGATCGAAGCAGAGCGATATACTCGACCACGACCTGACTGCCGAGAACGTCCAGGCCCAGCGTCGGCTCGTCGAGCAACAAGACCGGCGGGGAATGAATCAGCGCCCGCGCCAGATGCACTCGCTGTTTCTGCCCCGTGCTGAGCGTGGCGCAGCGCCGGTCGAGGAATTCACGCAAGCCGAGCAGGGTCGCCAAGCGATCGAGTTCGCGTTCGGACTGAGGGCGCGGAACACCGTAAACGTCGCCGAAAAACAGCAACATCTCACGTACCGACAACCACGGATAGACGCCGGCGCTCGCGGAGACCAACCCGACACGCCGCTTGACTTCATCGGGATCGGTCGCGGTCGAGTAGCCGGCGATCGACGCGCCGCCGTTGGATGGCCGAATCAGCCCGAGGATCATGCGAATCGTCGTCGTCTTGCCGGCACCGTTGGGACCCAGTAGCCCATAGACTTCGCCCGGCGCTACGCGGAAGGAAACGTCATCGACCGCGGTCAGCGAGCCGCCGCCCGCTAACGGGAAAACCTTCGAGAGATGATCGACTTCAATCATGAGGAGGTGTTATACTCGGACGCGAATCGGAGTTCGACCAACCATCGGCACTGACGCCAACCATTCCCTTGAGATACTTATGCGTTCCTACGTTCGAGCGGCCTTCGCGGTTTGCCTGGCCATGATTGTTTCGCCGGCTCCCGCCGCTGAGCCTGCTGGCTTTTCGCTCATCCCTGTCGAGGGAGAATTGGCCCAATATTGGACTCGATGGCGTGGCCCGTCGGGGCAAGGCGTCGCCAACGATGGGCCTTATCTCGATTCGTGGTCGCCCACCGAAAATATTGTGTGGAAGGTCGAGGTTCCGGGCGCCGGGAATTCCTCACCTATCGTGTTCCGCGACCGAATCTATCTGACGACGGCGCTCGACAACGGCAAGCTGCGCGCGATCCTGTGCTTGAATCGAGCCGATGGCAATGAGGTCTGGCGCGCGACCATCCCTTCGGCGACGCCCGAGCGTGTCGGCTTCAAGAACAACCACGCCTCGCCGACGCCTAGCACCGACGGCGAACGCGTCTATGCCTACTTCGGCTCGGCGGGGTTGCTCTGTGTCGATCTAAATGGGCGACAGGTTTGGCATCGAAGCATCGGAGCCGTCGAAACCCGCCATGGCGCGGGCGGCACCCCGTTGCTCCATCGCGACAAGCTGCTGATGTATCAGGAGCGAAACAAGGGATCGTTCGTGGCGGCGTTTGATAAACGAACGGGAGACAAACTCTGGGAGACGCCGCGAACCCAAGCCGTCGGCTGGGGGTCGCCGGTCGTGGTGCGGGCCAATGGTCGCGAGGAGCTGATCGTCAGCAGCGAGTACCGCGTCTACAGTTACGACCCGGAATCGGGCAAGGAGCTTTGGACCTGCGGCGGCAGCACCGACGAGGTGACGCCGACCCCTGTTGTCGGGCATGGCCTGTTGTTCTGTGCGTCGGGCCGTGCCGGGCCAACGCTGGCGATTCTCGCCGGCGGAACGGGTGACATCACCGAGACGCACGTTGCATGGCGGGCGCAAAAAGGCTCGCCGTTCATCCCGTCGCCTCTGCTCTACGGCGACTACCTATACATGGTCAACGACATGCTTGCCCTTGTGACTTGTTATGAGGCGAAGTCCGGCAAGCTCATTTGGCAGGAGCGAATCGGAAAACCGACGAAGGAAGGATTCACCGCGTCGCCGGTCGGCGTCAATGGTCGCGTGTTTTTCACCAATGACGAGGGCGAAACGACGGTACTCAAGGCCGGGCCGGCGTTCCAGGTCATCCGCGTCAATCGCATCGGCGAACGAACCTTGGCGTCACCGGCGCTGTGTGAGGGTCGCTGGTACATCCGTACCGCAAAGCATCTTGTCTGTATCGGCCGCACCGATCCAAAGGTGACGGTTGTCATTCGCACCGATCTTGGAGCGATCGACATTGAACTCGAACCTGCCAAGGCACCCGCGACCGTCGCGAATTTCTTGCGCTACATCGATGCCAAGTATTACGACGGCGGGGTGTTTCATCGCACCGTCACGCCCGAGAATCAGCCGAAGAACAAGGTCAAGATCGAAGTGATCCAGGCCGGCGTCAATCCGGCGAAGGCGAAGGACGAGTTTCCGCCGATCAAGCTGGAGCGCACCCGCGACACCGGCGTCTCGCATCTCGACGGCGCCATATCGATGGCCCGTGACGGCCCGGACACGGCGACCGGCGATTTCTTCATTTGCATCGGTGACCAGCCGGAGTTGAATTTCGGCGGCACACGCAACGCCGACGGCCAAGGCTTCGCCGCCTTTGGTCGCGTCACGCGAGGCATGGACATTGTGAAGAAGATTCAAGTATCGCCGGCCAAGGGCCAGACCCTGACGCCGCCGGTGAAGATTTTGGGCATCGAGCGGAAGTAAGCGGCGCCGCCTGAACGGCGGGCCAACGCCCGTCCCTCAGGGGCGCGCGGCCACGATCCAAAGTCCGTTTGAACCAAGCCGAAAGGGATCCTTCGTCAGTGTGCCATAGGTTGCATCCACCGTGAAGCCGGCAGCGGCCAACATGCGCCGGATTTCGCGATACGTGTACACCGAGTAATACGCTGTATCTCGCTCGATGCGGTCGCCCTGAATGAGGGTGTAGTCGGTTCGGCCTCCGCCCGTCGCTGGGTCGTAGTTTGCGTCCATCAGAAAATAGATGTCGCCGAAGGGGAACCAACGCTTCTGAAGCATCGACGTCAGGAATAATTCCGCAACATAGGCCGTGTGCAGCACGAACTTGCCGCCGGGTTTCAAACAACGATGGACCGCCTGGAGAAAGTCGCGGTCGCCAATCTCGCCCAGGTAGGCAAAGCTGTTGCCGAAACAGAAAGCATGATCGAACACGGGCGCCGGCGGCAGGTCACGCATATCGCGATTCTCGAACTGCACCGGCAGATTGCGTGCGGCAGCCTCATTCCGCGCGTCGATGAGCAACGCCTCGCAGATATCGACACCGGTCGCGACGAATCCGCGAGCTGCTAACTCATTTGCGAGCCGCCCTCCGCCACACGGCACGTCGAGGATTTTCGCACCCGGTGCCGGTTTCAAGACGTCGATCAGGAAATCGGCCTCGGCCGTCGTCGCGACGGGCATCTTGCGAAGCACTTCGACGAACAATCCCTTGAAGAAATTTCGATACCAGTCAGATTGATCCGGCATGGGAATTGGTCTCACAGAACGGCGGGCGAAACAGGTGTCGGACACCGAAGCTGCGTGCGAGGTTCGCGAACGGGCTACTGAAAAGCGGTATGTTGGCGGCGACGGTCGCTGGTGAATTCCTCGGCGGTGCCTCGCGCGACCACCTCATAGAGCGTCGCTTGCTTGTCGCCATATTTTCGCAACAGTCGGCCGAGTCGCTGAACGTTCTCGCGCGTCGTGCCGGTGCCGGAAAGGACGATACCCACACTCGCTGCCGGCACATCAACGCCTTCGTTGAGGACCTGGCTCGTGACGAGAATCGTATACTCGCCGCGGTGAAATCGCTCCAGAATCTGCCTCCGCTCCTTGGCCTTCGACTGATGCGTGATGACCGGAACCAGCAGCCGGCGCGAAATCTCATAAACGGTCGCGTTGTCGGCTGTGAAGATCAGCGTTCGCTCGCCTCGATGTTTCTCCAACAACTCGGCGAGCATCTGAAACTTGGCGATCGGCGCCCGTTCGAGCCGCTTTTGCTCGCGATAGGCCTTCATGGCGGCTCGCCCCTCGGCCGACTTGCTGCATTCGATGACAAATCGTTGCCAGCCATTGGCGGCGCTCAGCGAGATTCCGCACTTGGCGGCGAATTCCCGATACGCCTCGCGGTTGCTGCGATAAGCTGCCTCCTCGTCGGGGGTCAGTTCGACGAAAACGCGCTGCGCTCGATACTCGGCCAGGAACTCGCCCGCTAGCTCCGTGATTTCCTTGCGATAAACGATCGGCCCGAGCAGGTCCGCCAATAACGAGTGCAGGCCATCGGCACGTTCCGGCGTTGCCGTTACGCCGAGCCGAAACGGCGCCACGCTGCCGATCGCGATGAATTGATAACTCGGCCCAGGCAAATGATGGCATTCGTCGCAAACCAACAGTCCGAAGCGATGGCCCCATTTCTCCAGATGGATGTAGGCCGAATCATACGTCGAAACGACGACCGGTTTGTCGAGGTCGTATTCCCCACCGCCGAGGAGGCCGACCTCGATGCCGAATGCACCGCGAAGTTCACCGGCCCACTGATGCAATAGATCGATCGTCGGCGTAACCACCAGCGAGGGGCGACCCGTTTGCTTTATGGCCAGCATGGCCAGAAACGTCTTGCCCGTGCCCGTCGGCAGCACCACCACGCCACGACCGCCGGCCCGCCACCACGTTTGCACACCTTCGGTCTGATGGGGAAAGGGCGTTCGGGTCGATGCCAACGTGAAGGCAAAAGGCTGATACAGCCGAGCCGTGTCGGTGTATGGTGTTTGGGCGGCGCGGAGCGTTTCAACGATGGCGCGATAATAACGTGCCTCGGCGCGGCAATGCCCGGTTCGGGTGTCGAATCGGCAGCCCGGGAGCGCGTCGCGGGCATCCGCCGTGCCACCCGTGACCCGAATCGTTCCACCCTCGAACGACAATTGGATGGGAGTTCCTTCCATGTCGCGTATTATATTCCTCACCACGAGCCTTTCGGCAGTGGTTGCGGTCGCCATCTCCTCGGAGGATCCATGCGATGCATCTTTCACTCATGGTGTTGGCATTCGCTGTTGCCGAACCGCCCCAACCGCGGCTCGTCGCGAAGCCCGATGCCTTCCCGACACTGGTCAACCCAAATTGCTCGCATTGCATCGACGAGTCCAAGCGAAGGGCTTCTGAACTCGTGCCGGGCGACCGTGTCTTGTGCTGGACCCGCGGCAAATATCAGGGCGGCGCGATACCATTCCGGTTCTTCCTGAATCCATATCGCGTCATCAGCGATACGTATGGCACGTTCGTTTTCGATCCCGATGCCGGCTACGCCCGTGCGTTTCCCGCGTCGCTGGATTATCGCTTTCACGGCTGGCGCAACGGCGTCATGGTGATGAAGCACAAGGACGGCACGTTGTTCTCGTGCCTCAGCGGAGTCGCCTTCGACGGCCCCCGCAAAGGCGAGCGGCTCGAATCGTGGCCGACGATCGTCACCGACTGGGGTTGGTGGCTGGCCCAATACAAGGACACCGTGGCCTATCACATGTACGAGAAATACAAGCCCATCGAATTGAAGGCCGGACCGAATCAGGACTCGGTGAAGAGCCGAGGCCAGACGGACCCTCGACTGGATCCGGAGACCATGATCTTGGGAATCTGGGATGGCCAATCGGCAACCGCGGTGCGGCTCGACAATCTCGGAGATAGGCCTCAGCAAATCCTCGCCGCCGACGCCGTCGTACTTTGGCAGCCCGCGACCCGCACCGCTACCGCCTATCGCCCGCTGGCCGAAAAACGCAAGACGACCGCCAAGCTCGGCGTTCAGGGCGAGCTGATCGAGAAACGAGCGGTGACCATCGAGGTTGATCCGTCGCCGGCAGGGGAAACCTGGGTGGACAAGACAACCGGATCACGTTTTGATGTCACCGGTCGATGCATTCAGGGAGAGCTGAAGGATTGGACGTTGGCTCCCCTCGACGCGGTCATGGTCAAGTGGTTCGCATGGTCGGCGGAGTATCCGGCGACGACGGTTCACGGAGTGAAGTAGGCATACGAGGAGACAAAGATGGGAACATCACGCGAAGCGGAGTTGATCGCCAAGGTCCAGGAACTGTACGCCGCTTTTGGTCGCGGCGATATTGCGCCGATACTTGACGCATTGTCCGACGATGTCGATTGGGCGGTTCCCGGCCCAGCGGCGGTGGTGCCGTTTTTCGGCTCGTGGCGAGGGCGTGACCGAGTCTTGGCCTTTTTTCAGGCTGTTGGAGAACATCTGACCTTCGATCACTTCGGCCCGGATCGCTTCGTCGCCCAAGGGGATGAAGTTGTCGTGATCGGCAAGGATCACGCGCGGAACAAGAAAACCGGCCGTGGCTATCAGACCGACTTCGTTCACGTCTGGTCATTCCGTGAGGCCAAGATCGTGCGGTTTCGCGAATACCTCGACACCGCCGCGGTCGTGTCGGCGTTCTAGGGTTTGACTGATTCGACGGCTAAGGTGGTTTCTGTGTCGGATCAACGCGGGAGGCTCACGCTGGGCTGTGGCCGTCGTCGTCGTCTTCTTCCAAGTTCGACAGCCGACCCATAAGCGCCGAGCCGGCGGTGATGGCGGCCAAGCACACAACCCCCGCGACAACCCATACCGACAATGAGATTGCGAAGGTGTTTTCCGAACGATACGCGACCAGGAAACACGTCACCGTTCCCGCCGCGCAAACGACAACCATCGGCACCAGAGATGCCGTGCGTCCGGCGGCACGGATGCGATCGTCGACCGGCGGCACTGGCAGCCCCTTTTCGATCGCCTTGATGTGCTCCAAATGCCGCATCTCCGACGTGCGCTGGTGATGACGCAGCAATTGCGGCACGATCAACAGCAACGTACATAACACCATCGCCGTCAGCAGCAATACGATGATCTCGCTGCTGTATTTCTGCCAAAGTTCGCCCATAACGTGATTGTACAACGGAACCATCCGATGCGTTGGCTTTGTGTGTTCTGCGGCTCGAAAACCGGCGATGATCCCCTATACGCCTCCGTCACACGAGACCTTGGCCGCGCCATGGTCGCACGCGGCTGGGGCTTGGTTTACGGTGCCGGAAACATCGGATTGATGGGGGTCCTGGCCGATGCTGTCCGCGAAGCCGGCGGCAAGACGATCGGCGTGATCCCGCAACTGCTCGTGGAAAAAGAACTCGCTCACGGTGGGCTGGACGAGCTTCATGTCGTCGATGGCATGCACGCCCGAAAGGCGTTAATGGCCGATCGCGCCCATGCTTTCGCCGCGCTCCCTGGAGGTTACGGAACCGCCGACGAGTTTTTCGAGATTCTCACCTGGGCCCAACTCGGCCTCCACGCCAAGCCGATCGCCGTCCTGAACGTTGCCGGCTTTTTCGACCCGCTGTTGGCTTGGGTCGATCGCATGCAGTCCGATGGCTTCCTTCGGCCCAAGCATCGGAACTTGCTTCGCGTCGCGGATCACCCGCATCAATTGCTCGACAGTATGGGATAGGATTGCGATCCAGGGGCATGGGTGGTCAGCGGCCGTCCGGGAACGTGATGATAGCCGACGGCGCCTCGACGACAAGGGCCGCCGCGAAACCCGCCGGCGCCGGCAGGTGATGAAGCGACCAGCGACGGCCCGCATCCGGTACGTCGCGAACCGCCAGAAGCTCCGCCGGTTCGTGGAGCGACACATCAAAGGCATCCAAGGGAAACGTTAGCCCTTCACCCGTGCATTTGATGAACGCTTCTTTGCGTGTCCAGATTCGGAAGAACGCCGCCGCCTGCTCGCTGGGCGGCAGCTTTCCAAGGGTCTCTCGCTCAAAGGCACTGAAGAACCGCCCGGCGATCTCCAAGGTGGCCCGGCCCGCGTTGATTCGTTCAATATCGATGCCAACCTCGGCACCTCGAGTGACGGCCAACGCCGCCCAGCCGCCCGAATGCGACAGGTTGAATCGCAACCCATGATCGCCCGCCAATTCGGGCTTTCCCCACGTCCGATAGCGAAACCGAATGTCCGCCGGAGCGACGTCCAGACACTGTGAGAGCGTGAACCGAAGCCACCCACGTGCGGCGATGAAATGATGGCGGTCGTGGTCGAAGACAAAGCGATCAGCCCGGGCGCATTCGTCCTCGCTCAACCAATCCCGACGACGGCGCAGCTCGTCCGGGGGCACCTCCAGCGATGCGAAGCGAACCTGAATCTCGCTATGTCGATCAGGCATCGCCATCGAAACTCCGCCGCAGTGACACAAATCGGGACAATTCCCCGCTTCCGGGATATTATCGGGGAAATACACGACGGGAGAGGGTCGCTGCCATGAAGGTTCTCATGGTCAATACTGCCGAGGCTCTGCGATACCAAGGCGGAGACCTCATGCAGATGCGGCAAACGGCGGCGGCTCTGCAGCGGCTCGGTGTGACTGTTGCCGAATCGTTTGACAATGAGCCGGACGCAAGCGGCTTCGATCTCGCTCATGTCTTCAACCTTCGCACGATCGGCGTCACGCCCCTTCAAGTGCGCACCTTGAAGCGTCACGGCTTGCCGGTCGTCATGTCCCCGATCTATTCCAATCCGTCGATTCCCTATTGGGGTTCTCAAGCGGTCGCGGGCATCTTCGGCCATCCGGCATCGGACGACAAACGATCTCGAATGCTCAACGAACTAGCCGCGCGAACGCTCACCGTGGCGCGCCCGAACGGCCCACCTCTGGCGGCAGATCGGCAGAATCGCGCTCACGAGGCGACCGATCGCCTTCAGAGGGATACGCTGCGCCACGTCGATCATTTGCTGCCGAACAGCTACCTCGAAATCGCCGACATTCGCCGGACATTGGGAGTCAGCACACCGCCGTTTACCGTAGTGCCGTGCGCGGTGAACGCGAACCGCTTTGCCGATGCCGACGCCGAACATTTCTCGCGCGAGCATGGGGTCCGCAATTTTGTGCTCCAAGTGGGGCGCCTCGAACCATCGAAGAATCAATTGCTCCTGGCACTGGCCATGCGCGAAATCGACGCGCCGCTCGTTCTTGTCGGAGGTCAGTTGCATGGACACTACCTTGAATGGTTGAAGCAGTATGGCCCCGCCGGTATGGTAATGTTGCCGAATCTGCCCCAGGACCAATTGGCTCATGCGTACGCTGCCGCTCGCGTCCACGCCTCGCCGAGTTGGTCCGAGACCTGCGGGTTAGCCGCCCTCGAAGCGGCCTTCGTGGGGTGTAGTGTCGTCATGGGCATCTACGGTCACGAAGTCGAGTACTTCCGCGAAGAAGCCTATTACTGCGACCCCGCGGACGTTGCCTCGATTCGGGCGGCCGTCAAGCTCGCGTTGGCGAATCATGCAACCGATGCCGGCCGTCGTGAATCGCTTCAACGCCGAATTCGAGCGGAAAACAATTGGGACCGCGCTGCTGAGATGACTCTGAACGCATACCGGCTCGTTGCCGGCGGTCGCAGCGATGCGTCGTCGTGATGGAGGCGTTTCGATGGTTCAAAGCCAATCAGCGGCGATGCCATTGGATCGCAACCGAATCCGAAGCCGGCTGAGCTTGACCCGGAGGACGTCGGCATTCAGGTTCAGCCGCCGGGCAATCTCAGCGGTCTTGTACCCCTGCATCCCCATCTCGATGAGCTGCACTTCGAGGGCGTCAAGCGACCGGCACAATTGCTCCACGGTGTCTTTGATGGCGACGGTTCGGCCCGGTTCGGGATCGGGCGCGGCCAGTTCCATGAGCATGGCCGGCAGGTTTGCGTTCGAGTCGCCACCGTCGGGGCGAACCTGCCGTTGCAACCGCTGCCAGTGACGGGCCGCCTTTCGCCGGACCATCGTGACGGCCAACGCGATCAGATCCTGCGGACCGTTGAAAGCGAAACGTTTGTCGCGAAGGCCGATGAGCAGGCTGCGATGAACCGACTGAACAAGGTCCATCGTGTCCAGATGAGGTCGCAGCGCCGGCCCAAGGCGCAATCGGGCCACGGTGCGCACTTCCGGTTCGTAACGGCGCACCAATTCCGTCATGGCGTTGGAATCACCATCACGGGCGCGGGTGACGAGCGTGTCGAAGTCAACGACGGCAGTCACGACTGGATTCCCTCGACGACTTAGGTTCCAATATACACCTTACGAGGTCGCGATGTGTGTGATTTTCGATTCTCGGGATAATTTAGTCAGGGGAGATTCTTGATTGTGCCGGAGAGGCCATGACCGAGCCTAATACCGACACCACGGATGCCCAGTTTCGCCGGGCATGTGCCGAGTTGGATCGCAGGCTTCGCGCGGGCGAACCCGCTCGCGCCGAGGATTGGCTCAATTCATGCCCGGCTTTGGCAGCCGATCCCGATCTGGCGGCTGAATTGATCTTCACCGAATTCGTCACGCTTGAGTCCCTGGGCCGATCGCTCAGAGTCGAGGATTACTATCAACGATTCCCCGATCGAGCCGATCGCTTGCATCGCCTTTTCGAGGTCGATGCCCTCCTGCGCGACGACGACGGCACGCATGTCAATGAGCGGAACGCCCCGCGTTTGGCCGAACCGCGTTCGCCCGACCCGAACGCGGCGACGCTGCAAGGCGCCAAACCGCTTCCCCCGGAATCGCCGGGGACGGTTCGCTTCGGGCATTATGAATTGCGCGAACAGCTCGGGGTCGGCGGAATGGGACAGGTCCTGAAAGCCTGGGACCCGTCGCTGAAACGCGAGGTGGCCCTCAAACTGCTCCGAGCCGGAGCCGCGGATGGCCGCGAATCGCAGCGATTTCGCCGCGAGGCCGAGGCCGTGGCCCGTTTGAATCATCCCGCGATCGTACAGGTTTATGAAATCGGTGAGATCGACGGGCGCCTGTTTCTGACGCTCGAGTTTGTTGGGGGCGGCACGCTCCGTCAGCGACTGTCGAAGGGACCGATTGCGCCGCAGACCGCTGCCAAACTCGTTCGCCAACTGGCCGAAGCCGTTGACCATGCTCACGAGCAAGGCGTTATCCATCGCGACTTGAAACCGTCAAACATCCTCGTTGCCTCGACTGAATCGTCGAATGCCGACCTCACGCTCAAGATCGCCGACTTTGGTCTGGCAGCTTGGATCGATCAAGATGCCCAAACGACGCGACCGGGCGAAGTTCTGGGAACGGCGAGCTATATGGCGCCCGAACAGGCGGCGGCCCGTCCCGGTTGGGTGTCGCCCGCTGTCGATATCTATGCCCTTGGCGCTATCCTCTATGAACTGATCGTTGGCCGGCCGCCGTTCCTGGCCGAGGACGTCTATGCAACACTGAGGCAAGTCGTGAACGATGAGCCGGTCCCGCCGCGGTATCTGGTGCCCGTGCCGGCCGACCTTGAAACCATCTGTTTGAAATGTCTGGCAAAGGACGTCGCGAAGCGCTTTCGAAGCGCCCGAGACCTCGCGGCCGACCTTGGCAGGTTTCTCGAAGGCCGCCCCATCGAGGCGCGACCGGCGGGCGTCACCGAACGGGCTGCCAAATGGGCCAAGCGGCATCCGGCTCTCTCCGCGACCTTGGCGATCAGCGTGTTATCACTGGTCGCGCTGCTCGTCGGGAGTCTTGAACATGCGCGACGCATGCGGGTGGCCCGTGACAATGCCGATTTCCTCCGCGCTGCCGCCGAGAGCGAGCGGACGCAAGCCAACGAAGCGCGTGTTACCGCCGACCGCGAGCGGAACCTGGCTCAGAAACACTTGCAGCGATCCCAGGAGATGCTGCTCAACATGCAACTGCAACGGGTCGCCTCCGTCGCAATCACCGATCCGGCACAAGGACGGGTCTGGTTGATGGACGTCAATCGATGCCCGGAAGCGTTGCGCGATTTTGCGTGGCAGCACCTCAGTCGGAGATGTCATTCGGAAGTCGCGGTCCATCGGGATCAACCGGGCACGGCGACGCATGCCGCCGTGGCGCCGAATGGCGAGCTTGTCGTTATCGGCGACGCCGCCGGTCGGGTTGTTGGGTGGGATGCCATCAAGGCTCGCCCCGTATTTGGATTCGATATCCCTTGCGGGGTCGCGGCAATAGCGGTTTCGCGTGGCGGAAACACGATCGCGGTCGCGGGCATCGATGGATCGTTGCGCGTCTGGGACCGAATCGCCGGCGTCCTGCGACCTCCTTGGATTCAACGCGGCCCGGCGGCGGCGGCCCTTTGTTTTTCCCCCGGCGGCGAACGCCTCGCCGTTGGGATTGCCAACGACCGAGTCGGCTCGCGATCCGCGATTCAGATTTGGGAAATCGTCCGCGGCGCCATGAGTTCGAGCTGGGAAATCCCAGGGGAAGCCGTCCGTTGTCTGGCGTTTCATCCCGAGGGAAAGGTGCTTGCCGCGGGCCTCGCACCCGGCAACGCTCGCGGATTTTCCGGCGTCGCGTCAATTCAATTGTGGCAACTGTCCGGCGGCGCGCGGCTGCAAACGATCACCACGAATCAAACGGCTGTGGTGAGCCTCGCGTTCAGCCCCGACGGGCGCCGACTCGTTTCGACCGGCCTCGATCTGACTCGGAGCGACGCCCTGAAGATTCATCGGCTCGACAGCAAGGATCCGCTCCGAGATGCCGTCTCGTTCAAGCCGAATTCGCCTTGTGTCGCGGTGACGTTTGGCCCCGATGGTCAAAGCGTCGTCGCCGCCCAGAACGATCGCACAGTGAGCGTCTGGGATGCCAATTCCGGGCAAGTTCGACAAACACATCGGGGGTTTTCCAGTCGCGTTATCGCGTTGGGTCTTTCCGCGGACGGGCGCCAATTGGCTGTCGCCTGTGCGGATCGGCATCTTCGCCTCCTCGACATCGACCCGCAACGCGGGCGTGAGTTGCTACCGGACACGACATTTCCTCTGCGATCGACGCAGCTCTCGCCGGATGGACGTTTTCTCTTCGCGGGGACGGCCAACGGCAGGGTTCAGGTTTGGGATCGAACGGTGGGACGATGGACGGCGTCGTTGGAGGGGCATTCCGGCGAAGTTCATGCTCTGGCGGTTTCCGCTGACGGCAAGCGGCTCGCGGTGGGGTCCGACGTGCCCGACGCCGGCAAACGTCGCGTCGTCGCGGCCGAGATGCGCGTCTGGGACCTGGATTCCAGGCAAGTGATTCACGTCTGGCGAGGTCATGCGGGCGGTGTGCGGCATCTGGCGTTTCTGCCCGAAGGCGGTCTCGTCAGTGTGGGCACCGATCGCGCGTTGGCGATTTGGAACGACATTGCCGGCGCCCCGCGTGGAAGCCCGTTCAAGTTGGGGGCCGACGTCACGGGACTCGTCGTATCGTCAAACCCAGCGCGCATCATTGCCGGCGCCATGGACGGGAAATTGCGTGCCTGGAACCCCGCGACGGGGGAACTCACTTCCGAGTGGAACGCGCCCGGAGGCCCGGTTCGAGCCTTGGCGTTGTCGCCCGATGGCCGAACGCTCGCCTCGGCAGGCAACGATCAGACGATCATCCTTTGGAAGATGGCGACTCACATGGAGTCGGGGCGCCTGCTCGGACAAACGAATCGCATCTATTTCCTGGCCTTTAGCCCTGACGGGCAATCGTTGGCCGCCGCTGGTACCTTGCGCGAGGTGCGAATCTGGAATCTGGCCACAAGCGAAACGCGATTGGAACTCGAACGACCCGGCGGGCGCATGAATGGCCTGGCGTTCTCACCCGATGGCAAACAACTCTTCGCCGGCATCGAGACTCGCGATGAGGGGTTGATCTGCACGTGGCGAGGCGAGCCGTAGGGCGCCGTTTGGATCGCGGTTTCATGGCCCCGAATCCTGACCGAATCGGGATAGTCCCTCGGCGAAATCTTCGATGAGCGAGCGCGTGGCCAGGGCCTCTCGCCAATCGGTTGGAATGCCCGCCTCACCATAAAATGCGCCGGCAACTTGGCCGTAGACCGCGCCGGTCGTGTCCGCATCGTCTCCGAGGTTGACGGCAGCCAGCGCTCCGTCGCGGAAACAGGTCGTGGTCGCGAACGCCCAGAGAGCCGCTTCGAGGGAATCGACGACGTAACCGCTGCCGCGAATCTGTGGCGGCGCCTTGCATTTGAACGATCCCGCGGCAATGGCGTCGATCCGGGGCGCCAACGGCGAGGTGTCCCACAACCCAGGCACGGGGCAAAAACGCTCCGACAATAGCTCATCCTTGCCCACGCCGCTCGCGGCGCCGACCAGGAGGCCGCCGTAATAGCGGCAGGCATCAAGACACTCCAAGGCCCCATGTGTCGTCCGCGAGCTTTCCGCAGACAAGCGGATCGCTTCGAGCGGGTTTCCCACAAATGCCAATGGAACCGGGGCCAACCTCATGATGCACCCGTTGCCGGCGCTGTTTGGGCTTGTCGAGCCGCAGAACGGCTCGCGTGTGAGTTCGAACCGCGATAGGGCCTGTGAGGTCGTGGCGCCGATGTCGAAACAATACCCCTTGCTGCTGAGGTGCCCGTCGCGCCACCAACGGCAATAGGTCTCGAGTTGATGGACCGGGTCGAAACGCCCCTGAGTAATCAGGCTCTCGGCAAGGCAGAGCGCCATCGAGGTATCGTCGGTCCATTGCCCGCGTTTCAAACCGTAGACCCCGCCGCCGACCATGTCCGTCAACGGCGTGAAGCTGCCCGGCGGGCGAAACTCCAGCGTGGTCCCCAAGGCGTCACCGGCTGCCAATCCGAGAAGGCATCCGCGGTATCGTTCGACGCGATCCATGTTCGGTTCCCCGTGTCGCCCGGCTTGACGATCCTCGCCGCGAGGTATGCTTATTACAATACGGATGCGTTTCGGCGTCACCCGGGGCAACTTCATCATGCTGCGCGAATATCACCGTTGGTATAGCCCGTCGCTGGGTCGCGACATGGAGTTGCTTCTCTTCGGTCACGGCGGCGCGAAGGTCGTCGTTTTCCCGACGTCGTGCGGCCGATTCTTCGAGTGGGAGAATCGCGGGCTGATCGCCTCGTTGGGTCATCACCTTCATCAGGGCTGGCTGCAGATTTGCTGTATCGACAGCGTCGATCCGGAAAGTTGGTATGCCTATCATCGCCATCCCGCCGAGCGGGTCGCCCGGCACAATCAGTATGATGACTACGTCGCTGGTGAGGTGTTGCCGTTTCTGGCGTCGCGTAACCCGAACCCGTTCGTCATTTCGACCGGGGCCAGCTTCGGGGGGTATCACGCGATCAATTTCGGTCTGCGTCATCCCGATTTGGTCGGCCGCATCTTCAGCATGAGCGGGCTTTGCGACATTCGCAAGTTCACCGACGGCTACAGCGACGACAACGTCTACTTCAACAACCCCTGCGACTACTTGGTTCACGAGCACGACCCGTTCCGGCTGCGTCTGCTGCAACAGATGAGCATCATTCTCGCCGTCGGCCGCGACGACGCTCTTTGTGCCTCGAACCAACGGCTGTCACATGTGCTCTGGGAGAAAGGCATCTGGCACGCATTGCGGATTTGGGACGGATGGGCGCACGACTGGCCCTATTGGGAGAAAATGATCCATCTCTATATCGCTGGGCACGACTAGCCATGTCCTGGGCTGATTCACTCGAATTATTGTTTGAGGATAATCACCTCATCGCCGTCAACAAACCGTGTGGCTGGCCGAGCGCCCATTTCGGAGGCTCCGAGCCGACGATCGATCAGCTCGTCAAGGACTATCTCCGCGAGAAGTATCAGAAACCCGGAAACGTCTTCCTCGGCGTGGTTCATCGTCTGGACAAGCCCGTGAGCGGCGTCTTGCTGTTTGCCCGCACCAGCAAAGCGGCGTCGCGATTGGCAGAGCAGTTTCGCACCGGTAGTGTCGAGAAGGTGTATTGGGCCATCGTCGAATGCGGGCAGGCGCCGCCCGCGATGGCGGCGACCTTTGATGATTGGCTGCTCCGCGATGACGCTCGAGCGATCACACGCGTCGTGTCGCCTCGGACGCCCGGCGCGATTAGGGCCGTCACGCACGTTCATCACAAGGCTGAACACGCGGGGTTGCGATGGCTGGAGCTGCGCCCGCAGACGGGTCGCAAACATCAGCTTCGCGCACAACTCGCGGCCCGCGGCTGGCCGATTCACGGCGACGTCAAGTATGGATCAGGCCATCGGTTCGGCGCCGGTATCGGCCTGCACGCCCGGTCGCTGACGTT
Source organism: uncultured Alcaligenaceae bacterium (assembly GCA_964515185.1). Classification (GTDB taxonomy): domain Bacteria; phylum Planctomycetota; class Planctomycetia; order Gemmatales; family Gemmataceae; genus CAZESP01. The sequence continues at coordinate 25,166 of CAZESP010000001.1, read as the reverse complement.
CCTTCACCCGATTCGCCATGAGCCGATCACGCTGACGGCCGATCCGCCGGCGAGTTGGCGAGGTCGGTTCGCGCATCTTCTCGCCCAAGGAGCAGCGCCGTGACCATCGACCAGAAGCTGAAAGCCATTCGCGATTTAATTCAGGTCGATGCGGGCGGGCGCGGGTTGGCTCGCGACCCGCTGGAGAATCTGCTGACCGCGTGCCCGGACGATTTCGCGGCTGCCTGCCGGAGCATCGCCGGCCATAACTCGCCGATGCTAGGGGTCGTCACGGGTTTCCACATTCCGACGGCCGAACCGCCGGCGCTGGAGACCGACGGCCCGCTCGGCGCCTTGTTCCTGGCGCGGGCCTTGACGCCGTTGGGCATTCCCGTGATGACGGCCATTGACCCGCACGGCGTGGCCGCCATGAACGCGGGCTACCGCGCGGCTGGACTCCCGCCAGCCGTCTTGACCTTGCCCGATTCCGATGACCCCGACCTCTACGCGGGCTACTTCGACTTCTTCCTCGACCTGACGCTTCCCACCCATCTAATCGCCTTGGAACGTGTCGGGCCGAGCCTGGTCGATGGCCGATGCTACACCATGAGCGGGCGCGACGTCACCGACCAAATGCGGCCCGCATACCTATTGTTCGAGAAACACCTCAGCGACGCCTGGCAATGGGGAGAAGACCGGATTCCGTCGATTGGCATCGGCGATGGCGGCAACGAAATTGGCATGGGGAAGATCGCGCACGAGACCATTTGCCGAAACATCCCGCGAGGCGACCTGATTCACTGCCGTGTCGCGACCGATCAGTTGATCGTCAGCGGCGTCAGCAACTGGGGTGCGTATGCATTAGCAGTGGGCGTGGCGTTGCTTCGCGGCCACGAACTGCCAGCCGAGCTTTTCGACGTGGAGCGAGAGCGTGAACTGTTGCGCGTCATGGTCGAGGCCGGCCCATTGGTGGATGGCGTTACGGGCCGGCCCTCGGTCACAGTCGATGGCCTCCCCTTTGACGAATACGCCAAGGTCCTGCCGGCACTGCAAGCGATTGCGCAGGGTCAATAGCCCGATGCGGCTTATTTCGCCGACGGGTCTTGCTGGTGAAGGCCGACGATGTTGCCTTCTGTGTCCTTGAAATAGGCCAGCCAACCGACGCCCGGAATCGGCATCTTCGGCACGACGATGACCGCACCAAGGCTCGCCACTTTCGTGACGGCGTCTTCCAACAAGTCCACCTCAATGGTACAGACGTAGGCGTTGACGGGTTGCATGTCCGCGGGAGCCGGTCCCTGACGGCGCATCAACCCACCGTTGATGCCTGGCATGGACGGGTCGCCGGTCATGATGAGCCAATACTCCATCGGCTCACCCCACGACTTGAATTCCCAGCCGAAGGCCGAGGAATAGAACTGAATCGCCCGCTGCGGCTCGGCGGCATGGATCTCGAAGTGAACAACGCGCGGCATGATGGACACCCTTGATCGAAAGAAATGTCGGGGCCGAGTTCACGAGACTCCGGCCTGCCGATGAACAAGAGTTTACCAGCAGGCGGGCGACGTAATCAAGAGTCAGCAGGGCGCTTTGTCAATCTCCATCGACGTCCCAAATCACGAGTCGCCCGTCGCCGGCGCCCGCGACGGCCGTCATGCCATCGGGAGCGAACGCCACGGCCCCGATCTTTCCGATTCCCCAATCAAACGATTGTCGCAATGTCCACTGGTCCGTGTCCCAGAATCGCACGACGCCATCGTGGCCGGCCGTCGCCAGGAGCTTGCCGCTGGGGGAAAACGCGATGTCGTTGACTTGGCGAGCGTGGGGCCGCAGGCGGACCTGTTGGCGACCCGCGGCAATGCTCCAAACGGCGACCGAGCATCCCGCGGCCGCTGCCAGTGTCTTCTCGTCGGGGGCGAACACGAGCTTGCGAACCGATGACTTGAAACGCCATTCCGCCGCCGGCAGCGGTTCGTGATCCAGCCAGAATCGGGCGGTGTTATCGGCGCATCCGGTCACGAGCCAACGATTGTCGCGGGTCGTCGCCATGGAAACGACGATCGCCGGCACCTGGGTCGTGCCCACCGCCGTCTTGCCGCGCCATCGCGTCACTTCGCCCATCGGCACCCGATTCTCCAACTGGTAGCCGGCGACGAGCAAGTCGCGCTCGTCGGCCGAGAAACCGAGGCTGGTCAGGTTGCATGCGAGCGGAATCGAGTGAGTGAACTTCCTATTGGACAAATTGATGAACTCGAGGAAGACGCTCGGAGGCATTTCGCTCAGGGTCATGTTCATTCGAACCAGGCCGAGGCGACCCGGTGCCAGCGCCATTTCGCCGTAGGGGATTAGGGTTCCGTCCACCTTACCCGGGTCGTCGAATCGCGTCGAATACAGCCAGTGCGTGTGCAGCGGCGTGCCCCAGCCGACGATCAGCCCGTCGCCGGCGACCGTGTAGCTAATGGAGCGCACAAACCCATGACCGACTTGGAGCGTTTGCATTCGTGGATAATCTCGGCACGGTGGAACGATCGCCTTAACCGTAGAATACCAAACAGAGAGGTTGCCCGCTCGGTCGTCTCGCCGTCGAGGGAGGCGACGACCGCTCTCAACCGGGAGGAGTCGTCTGTGCGTCAACCGCGAATTCTCATGTGCCCGCCCGACTATTACGGTATCGAGTATGAGATTAACCCGTGGATGAGCCGATCACGCGGCAGCGAGCAAGGCCGCGCTCGGGCACAATGGCGACAACTTCACGAAACCCTCGTGGGCCTTGGCGTACAGATCGAGCTGATGAAGCCCAGGCCCGGGTTGCCGGACTTGGTCTTCACCGCAAATGCCGGATTGATGTTCAAAAATCGCTTTTATAGTTCCCGCTTCCGGCACGATGTTCGGGCGAAAGAATCGCCGCACTTCGACGAGTGGTTCCGCGCTCATGGCTTTGAGGTCGAGCATTTTCCCGCAGATACCTACCACGAAGGCGCCGGCGACGCGTTGTTCTGTGGCGACGTGCTATTCGCCGGTTACCGGATTCGCTCGGATGTTCACGGCCACTTGTGGCTTGGCGAACAGATTGGCAAGCGCGTGTTGCCGTTGGAACTGGTCAATCCGCGATTCTATCACCTCGATACGTGCTTCTGCCCGCTGGCGCCCGGCTTGGCGATTTGGTTCCCCGATGCGTTCGATAGCTATGGGAAAAAGGTCATTCAGACGCACATACCGTCATTGATTGCAGTCACCGAGGCGGAATCGCTTCGATTCGCGTGCAACGCCGTTGTCGTCGGAAAGTCCGTGGTCACCAACACGGGCTGCCCTCAATTGGCGTCTGAGTTGACGGCTCGCGGCTTCTCAGCAATTGCGGTGGAGTTGGGCGAATTCCTGAAAGCCGGCGGCAGCGCCAAGTGCCTGACACTACGGCTTGATGGTGAAGAAGCCGCCGTCTGGTAACTCGTCACGATCGGTGCCGGGCATCAGTACATGAACTCGACGCGCGGGTGCGGCCGATTGTCGCGGCTGACAAGCCATGCCATCAGTGCCGCGGACCCACTGGCGCCCACATGGCATAATAAGGCCAGCGTCATCCACACGGTTTGGCGAACCCGCATCGAACCGACGGCGATGTCGTACTCTATCTGGGCGGCCTTGATCTTGTCCGGAAGCTTCTCGCTCTTGAGCTTCTCTGCGTACTTCTCGTCCACTCGACCGATCAAGGCTCTCTCCAGGCCAAAGCCGCGCAACGACTGCTGGCCGACCAAGACGAGCAAGAAAGCTGTCAGAATCGCCACGAGCATGAAGCGTTTGGGGAACAACGCCTCCACATACGGCGGCAGGCGGAGGTTCAACCGAGGAGCCAGGACCGAGAACGTCGCCGCGACAAGGGTGACCGGAAGCAATATCAGATAGAAGAACATGAGCCAAGTGGAGCGGATGTTGTCTTTGAGCGGTGATTCCAACTTCAACAAGTCGTCGCCAACGGGGTCACTGGCGAAGCCCGCGCCGAAACTTCCCCAGGCACTCTGCGTGTAAATGGCGTGCCCGCCCGGATAGGCTCCGCACCAACTGAAAAAGGTCAGGACCAGAGCAACGGCCAAGCAGGCAACCGGAATCCACTGCACGACCTCCGGCTTGATCGCGAAGCCAAATCGGCCCGCATAACCACCCGCTGGCGGCGGTGGCGGCGCCGGCATCGGTGCGGGAGCGCGCGTTGGGGCCGGTGACGGCACTGGCGCTGGGATCGGCGGGATGACGGCCGGACGAGGCGGAGGATCCCCGCCGGCACGCGATGGCGCCGGCATGCTCGAACCCGGTGAATACGATGGCGCCCCACTCGGGCGAAACTTTGGCTCCGGGATCAACGCCGGAGCTGTAAAGGCCGCGTTGCACAGTGGACACGTTGCCGACTTGCCCGCCAAGTCGTCGCTGATTGTGATTGGGCTTTCGCACGTCGGACAATACACCTGCATGGATCGGCTCCACTACTTCACCATCGCGGGCACGATGCTTCCCCTACCTGTCGCGCCGCTGCAAATTACCACCCTTGATACGGTTGACACAACCCCAATGCCGCTTCTTGAACTCGTTTTACCCTCGGTTCCTCCCTGCCCTCGGCCGGTCCTGTTGATACGACATTGAACAGGCGACTCAGGAGTATTTCGATGAACGATCGTGAACATTGGGACAATCGTTACCGCGTCGAGACTCAGCCGCCTTGGGACACCGGGCGTGTTTCCCTGGAACTGTCGCGCCGCGTCGCCCAGACGCCGATCCGCCCATGCCGCGCCATTGAGTTCGGTTGCGGCACCGGCACCAACGCCATTTGGCTAGCCCAACAAGGCTTTGACGTCACGGCCATCGACATCAGCCCGACCGCGATCGACCGGGCACGGCAACGGGCGACCGCCGCCGGCGTCGCGGTCCAGTTGATCGAAGCTGACGTGAGCAACTTGCCGGACCTCGGAGGGCCATTTAGTTTTCTATTCGACCGCGGATGTTATCACGCGGTTCGACGGACGCGAGCCGAGGCGTTCTTACAATCGTTTGAGCGATCGGCGGCGCCTGGTGCCCTAGCCGTTGTGCTGACCGGCAATGCCCATGAGGAACGCAAGCCCGGCCCGCCGGTCGTTTCGGAAGCCGTTATTCGCACGGAACTCGGTCGGGGCTTCGAGATTCTCGACCTTGTCGCCTTTCGGTTCGATCAGGATGAACCGGATGGCCACCGCCACCTTGGATGGTCGATACTGCTCAGGAGGCGAGTCGATTAACGGTCGCGACTTCGCGGCGCCGGCGGCCGATACGAAAACCGGACGTTGACGTCGAACAACCCCGCAAACGTCTCGTCGGTGAGGTAATCCAATCGCCGGCAGGCGCTCAATTCTCGCTTATCGCTGAGCAAGAAGGCCTCGTCGGTTCCCAACCCGTGAATGGCATCCGCTCCCATTCCCAAGAGATCGGCCCAGTCGCGAGTCGCCAATGGGGAGAAGCCAAACAACTGCAACACACCGCTGTTATTCAACAGAGTCTTCCAATCGAGCGGATAGAGTTGCTGGAGTTGACTGAGATCCTGCCAGAATGTCCACACTTGCAGGCCGTAACCGCGCATGAGAGTGATGGCTTGTTTCAACATCGGCAGTGCGCCAAGCTGAGCGCACTCGTCAAGCAGAAATAACGTTCGTTGTTGAGGCAGAAACGCGCGGCGACCAACGGTCGTTAACAGGGTTGAAACCCAGAGACGCATGAGATTCCGATGCGATTCCAACTTATCCGGCGGCATTACCATGTAGATCGTCATCGGTGTGCCGTTATGAACATCGAGCAGATCGAATGTGGAATTGCCGAGAGCCTTCGCCACGACCTCGCTTCCCAAGGCTTTCACATAGGTCATGGCCGTGGTGAGAATGCACGGACGCGTTCGTTCTTCGGGAGCCTTCAGATAGGCGACGAATTCATCTCGGGCGAGTGGGCAGGTTACTTTGTTATTCTCGATCTCGCTGGCAAGCAGATAATCGAGATCCTCGTTATAGAGCCATTTGCGAAGTGTGTTAAGGTGACGTTCCGCTGGTGGCAGGCTTGTTTGAATATGTGCAATCAACCCCGCGATTAATCCGCGCGCGGTATCGTTCCAGTATTGATCGGTCGCCATTTCATGTCCGGCGGACAGTGAGGCCGCGAGCATTTCCGCGTCGGCTTCGGCGTTGGCGCCGCGGAGGTGAAATACGTCGAACGGATTCAGCGAATCGCCCTGGCTCGCTACGACGCCGAATGGATCCAATACAATCACACGGTGGCCCATCTCGCGCCGCCGCCGGGCCGTGACCTGATAGGCTTCACCTTTGACATCCACTACAATCGCGGGACCCGGATAAGTGAGCAACGTTGGAATCAAGGCGCATCGCCCCTTGCCCGCGCCGGTTCTCGCAAACGTTGTTAGGTGATTGTCGCCGTCATACCAAATTGGCGCAGGCGCAGGTGATGCCGAGTTGGACGTCGGATTGAAACCGAAGCCGGCGTCGCGATTCGATTCCCAACCGAGCAGCATACGCGACGGCGCACCGTCATCGTGGAGGATGCGAAGGCACATGTTTCGCTCCGACTATGGCGCAGCCGAGACGGACTCATCGCGCCTGTGAGTGACATTCTGTTATGGGGACGATCGAGATGTCGGCTTCGCGTTGAAGCCCTCTGTTACCCCATTCTACGCAATCGGGAAGTGTCCGTGAAAGGCAGCGGCTCCCGGTTTACCCGCCCCGTTGTAAATACAAGATGACATCGGCCAGTTCCTGTAATGACATCTGCATCTCCAGCCCGTCAGGCATGAGCGACTTTGCCGTGTCCTCGATCGACTCGATCTGGCTTCGCAACACGATTTCTTCCTGCTTTTCGGCGCGGCGGAGCGTGAGGCTGTTGGCCGTCTCGGCCGCGATCATTCCCGTCACGGTGCGGCCCGACTTCGTCTCGATCAGGTAAGTCGTGAAACGCCGATCCACCTCGCGGCTGGGGTCGAGAATCGAGATGAGCAACTGCTCGGGTGTCTTGTCGCGGACAGCCGCGCGAAGATCCGGCCCCACTTCGGTGCCGACGTCTTCCAGGCGATGACATGTAGCGCAGATACGGCGAAAAACGGCGCGGCCACGATTCAAGTCAGCCTTCAGATCCAAGGTTGCCCGGTGCTTTTCGATCACTTTCAGCCGATCGGCATCGACAGAGGCGGCGAGGAGTTTTTTGGCGCGCTCACGCTGGGTCGGGTCGGCGAGTTTATGGAGTTGCTGAATTCGGACGGCGTCAATCTGATTCGGCAGAATTCGCTTGGCAGCAATGGCGTCGAACAAGGCCGAGAGCCGATCCGATCGGGCGAAAAGCGCCTCTTGCAATTCGCGTCGCAAGGCTGGTCCCGCGGTTGGCCACGCATCGACCAACATTTTAGCGACCGTTGGAACGTTGTGGCCACCGAGAGCGCGTGCGGCCGCCAGTTGAAGCTCGGGCATCTGCTGCGGCGCCAACATGCCGCGGAGCGTTGTGGCGGCCAGGTCGAATGGCCCTTGGCCCAGGAGTCGAATGGCGGCAATACGATCCGCGGGGGGCTTCGACGTGTCCGAGGCCACGGCGGCGGCTCGTTCAAAGAAACGCCGAGCGAGCTTCAGGGGATCGCGCAGGGCGTCGGGTGGGTTTTCCCAAAGCCGGCTCATCGGCCGCGGCGAGTTTTGTAGCCCTTGGCCAATGCCATCGAGGATGGCAATCTGCCGCGCTGTCGGGGCGCCTTCCAGAACCGCGAAGGCCCGAATTAGATCGGCGTCGCTGCCGCGGGCGCCGATGATCGAGGCCAGCCGCGTCAGAACGGGACGGGTAACGGAGGCAGGGTCGCGGTCCGCGGCCAGCAACTCCAAAAGTTGGCCCGGCTGTCGATAAGCCGAACTCAATACCGCCGAGGCGAACCATGGATCGGCCGCGTCGCGCCGGGCGATACCGGCAAGAGCCGCGACCGCCGCCGCCGAGTCACATTCGCCCAGCGAAAACGCCGCTTGGAATCGCACCATCGGATCAGGGTCGTTGGCTCGCTTGATGACGAGACCTTGGAGGCGAGACTCCGACGCCCTACCTTCGGCCAGCCGCAGCGCGTTGATGCGAACCGTCGGCGCGGGATGCTCTAATGCTTGTGCGATTGTTTCATCGTCGAGCCGGCCAAGGGCATGCAAGGTCCACATGGCATGAGCGCGGCCGGCGGGCGACGCCGACTCCCGTGCCAGTCGCGTTGCGACCTCAGCAATGGAGGGGTCATTTTTTTCCACCAGCAGTCGCTGAGCCGTCAGCCGCCACCAGCTATTGTCGCTCGCCAGAAACGGCACCAACTCCGCGCTGGTCATGGTCGCCGGCATTCGAAGGGGGTTGGCCGGCGCATCGTTCGCGACGACGCGCCAAATGCGCCCACGACCTTGGCTTCGGAGGACCAGGCGCGGCTTCATGTCGTCGGGCAGGGATCGCGGTGTTTCGATCACTTCCCGATAGAAGTCGAGAATGTACAGTCCGCCCTCGGGGCCAATGGCCAGCGAAACGGGTCGAAACCAATTATCCGTCGATGCCAGAAACTCGCAGCCCTCGTCGGCGCGTTTCGCGACAAACACAGGCCCTTTCGGTTCGAGGCGGTCGCGATGAATCAGGTTATTGGCCGGTTCGCATACGAAGACATTGCCGCGAAACGCCTCGGGAAATCGGGCGGCGTCATAAACCAACGGGCTACAGGCCGACGTGATAAAACCGCCAGGGACCAACTCCGTGGGGGCAAATCGTTTCGCGTCCGGGCCGCCTTTGCGTCGCCCCGTGCGTTCGACACGCCAGGCCTCAAATGGCGAGATGCGAAAGACCGCGCAGGCGGGATTGTGGTCGGGAATGTCGAGCGTGGTGACCGGCACGGCCAATCCCGGATTGCGGCGAAGATAATGATCGGGCAGCACAATCTGGCGCAAATGCTGGCTGTTCGTGGCGGTAAACCAGTGGCCGTCGCTGTCAGGCCATAGACCATATTGCCCGCCGCCGGACATCGGTTCGAGGCTTCCCGGTTTCTCGGGGTGAAAGCGAACACCGCGATTGCCGAGGCTGACCGGTGGCATGTCCGGCTTCTCGACAGAGCGAATCGTCCCACCGCTGGCGCCGTTGCAGGCGTAGACCCAGTTGTCGATCGACCATTGCAGACCGTTGAGCAACTGCTGAATGTTGTCGATGCCGAAGCCGGTGTAGAGGACTCGCCGACGGTCAGCCTTTCCGGTGCCTTTGGTGTCCTCAAGGTAGATGAGTTCCGGCGAATTCGCCACGAGCAAGCCGCCACGCCAGGGCATCACCGACGTGGGGAATCGCAGCCCCTCGGCGAAGATCGTGCTTGTTTCAAAAACCCCGTCGCCATTACGGTCCTCCAAACAGCGAATGCGGCCGCTGCTGATATTGCCCGTGCCGAAGCCCTCGTTGGGGTAACCATGCATCTCGGCAACAAAAAGCCGGCCGCGCTCGTCGAAGGCCATCGCCACCGGATCGACGACCTCCGGCTCCGAGGCGACCAACTCGACCCGAAAGCCGGCCGGGACACGGAAGGTGGCCTGTTCGTCTCGCGGCGCCAGCGGTCCGGGGTTACGTAAGGGTTCAGCCGACTTTAGCGAAAGTGCCGTCGCGACGGCAACAATTAGGGTCAGGATTCGACGAGAGTGCATGTGCGGATGGGTCATTGCATTCAATCTTGAATATCGAATATGGGTTGATGTTGCTTGGGGGGGCGCGAGACAGTTTAATGCTCTAGAAGGGCCCTTGCAACAATCAACTTTGAAGAACGCGTTCGCGCATGCCGAGTCCGAATCTCATTATCGTCGGCGCCAGTGCCCGCGCTGCTGCGTTTTCCGCTCGCCGAGCCGGTCTGCGGCCTTGGTGCGTCGATCTGTTTGCCGACTCCGATCTCCGTGAGAGCTTTCCCGCGGTTGCCGTCGATGCGGCTGGGTATCCCGAAAATCTGCTGGACGCGATCAAAACAGCGCCGCCGGCGCCGTTGATCTATACCGGCGGGATCGAGAACTACCCCCAACTCGTGTCGAAGCTGGCGAAGAAACACTCACTCTGGGGCAACGATGCGGCGACTCTCAAGGCGGTCCGGTCGCCCGTGAACGTTGCGGCAGCCTTGCGAGAGGCGGGACTGTCGGTGCCCAACGTTTCGTTGACAGCCGACGCGATTCCCGCGGGAGCAAAATGGCTGGTCAAGCCATTGGCAGGGACGGGCGGTAACGGCATCCACGTCTATTCGCCGGAGTCGCCGTTGCCCGCGCCGGGAACCCATTACTATCAAGAATTCGTCGATGGAAAACCGGTGGCGGCTGTCTTTGCCGCCATGCCGGATCGCGTTGAGTTGCTGGGCGTGACGGAACAGTTGATCGGCGAGTCATGGCTCAGGGCGGCGCCGTTTCACTATTGCGGCAGCATCGGGCCACTGCAACTGGCGTCAAAAACGGCCGCGACTTTCGAGCAGATGGGCGACGTCTTGACTCAGCGATTTGGGTTACGCGGTCTGTTCGGCGTCGATGCCATCATGAGCGATGACGTGCCGTGGGCGGTTGAGGTGAATCCTCGCTATACCGCGTCGGTCGAGGTTTTGGAATACGCGACGGGTGTCAGCGCGCTGTCGTTTCATCGCCGGGCCTTTGAACCGCATAAACGGGTCGCTCCGGCACGCTTCGGGTTTGATCGGGCCTTGGGAAAGGCAATCCTCTATTCGCGTTCGGCGAAGTGGGTTCGGTCGCTTGAGCCATGGCCGCTGGACATGGCTTTCCCGGAGCCGGAAATGGGCGTGCCGACCTTCGCCGACATCCCAGCGGGCGGACAGCCGGTTAAAGCCGGGCGCCCGATACTGACGCTGTTTGCCATCGGCGACACGCCCGCTGACTGCCGCCGGCGGTTGCGGTCTGTCGCCGCGGAATTGGAACAACGATTGTACGAGTGAACGAGCATGTCTGGCTCGCTGAATCAACGCGCCAAATCGGTTGCCGATGTGATGCAGGCCGCCGCCGGCGAATGGCGCATCGAACCTCACGACATTGATGGGGCCACGATTCTGGATTGTGGGGTGAAAGCGTCGGGCGGTATCGCGGCGGGGCTTGGCGTGGCCCGCGTCTGTCTGGCGGATCTGGCCGCCGTCACGCTTCAACCCGGTGACGACTCGAGCCTTGGCTTGCCTCGCGTGCAGGTCGTCACCGACCAGCCCGTGAGAGCGTGCATGGCCTCGCAATACGCCGGCTGGCAAATCGCTTCTGGGAAGTATTTCGCCATGGGTTCTGGGCCGATGCGGGCCATCTATGGCAAGGAGAAGCTCTTCGACGACATCGGCCATCGCGAGGCGTCGCCGGTCGCGGTCGGCGTCCTCGAGACGAGCAAGCTGCCGGCGGCGGAGATTATTGGTTATTTGTGCGAACGTTTGAATCTGCCGCCCACGTCGCTCACCCTGTTGGCTGCTCGCACGGCCAGCCTCGCGGGGAATCTGCAAGTCGTCGCCCGCTCCCTGGAAATGGCCCTGCACAAGCTGCACGAGTTGAAGTTCGACCTCCGCAGGGTTGTCTCGGGGTTTGCGACCGCGCCGCTGCCCCCGCCCGCGGCCGACGATCTGGCGGCGATTGGCCGAACCAATGACGCGATCCTTTACGGCGGGCAGGCGACGGTTTGGGTGGACACTGACGATGACGAGTTAGCCAGCGTCGGGCCGAAGGTGCCATCGTGTTCATCGACCGAATTCGGCGCTCTCTTTGGCGAGTTGTTCGCGCGATACCAGGACTTCTACAAGATTGACCCGCTGCTGTTTTCGCCGGCCCGCATCGTGTTTTGCAATCGGCGCAGCGGTCGCGTTCAGGCATTTGGCAAACTCGAACCGGAAATAGTTCGACGATCGTTTGGGTGTTAGCGACTGGGCATTTCATGCGGATCGCGATCCTTTCCGGCGGCTTGGGCTGGCACGTTTGCGATCTCATTCGCGCGGCTGGGGAACGGGCAATCGCCGCGGAAACCCTTGATTTTCGCCGGCTCTGGTCGGCGGTCGACGCGGGTGGCGAACCGCTCTCGGGATTCGACGCGGTCATTGTCCGAACGATGCCTCCGGGGTCGCTCGAACAGGTCATCTTTCGCATGGATCTGCTCCATCGCCTGCACCGACGAGGTGTCGCCGTTCTGAACTCCCCGCGCTCGCTGGAGGTTTGCATCGACAAATATCTGGCAACGGTTCAACTCTCGGCTGCCGGGCTTCCCGTGCCGCCGACGGTTGCGCTTCAGACCGCGGACGAAGCGATGGAGGCGTTTGAACGACTTGGCAGCGATATCGTCGTCAAGCCGTTGTTTGGATCCGAGGGTCGCGGCATGGTGCGGGTCTCGGACCCCGACGTCGCTTGGCGCACGTTCCGGGCCATCGAGCGGGTGCAATCGGTGTTGTATCTCCAGCGATTTATCGATCATCCGGGTTATGACGTGCGGGCGTTTGTCATCGGCGGCCGGGTCGTGGCATCGATGCGGCGACATGCGCGCGAGGGGTGGCGGACCAACGTGGCCCAAGGCGGGCGCGCCGAAGCGATTCGCCTCTCTCAGCCCGAGCACGATCTCGCATTGAAGGCCGCGGCCGCCGTGGGGGCAAGCGTTTGCGGCGTTGATTTGTTGCCCGGTCCCGATGACGCGAGGTATGTCTTGGAAGTAAATGCGGTCCCTGGGTGGCGTGCCTTGGCCCCGACCTGCGGCATTGACGTTGCCGCCGCGATCGTCGATTTTCTCGTCGCCGACAGGACTTCGACGACGTGTCGCTGAACGAGGGGGCGCTGCCATGCCGCCGACGAGTTTCGACAACCCTTTGTTGTCTATCGCTTGGTGCGCCCAGGCCGCGTGCATCATCGAGGCGACCGCTCGCAAGCCCGGAAACGTTCATCGGCTCGCGGATTTCGACGACCTTTGCTACATCGACTTCCTCCTCAGTGCCGCCGCCATTGGGCCGATCTTGGGCAAGGCGCCGAGCCAACCTGTCGGTCAAACCATCTTGCAAGCGATTCGGGCGACCCGACATGTCGTTGCGACTAACACCAACCTCGGCATCGTTCTGCTCTTGGCACCGCTGGCGGCGGCGGGCGACGCTGGGGACCTGCGGACGGGCGTGGCGGAGGTGTTGAGCCGGTTAACGGTGTCGGATTCGCGCGACGTGTTCGAGGCCATTCGGTCGGCCAACCCCGGCGGCTTGGGCACGGCCCCAGAACAAGACGTTCACGACGCGCCGTCGATGCCGTTGATAGAGATCATGGCTCTCGGCGCGGATCGCGATTTGATCGCGAGGCAATATGCCACGGGGTTCCGCGACGTGTTCGAGATTGGCGTGCCGGCGCTCCGTGAGGATTGCGAACACATGATGACGCTGGAAGATCGCGTTATTCTGACGCATTTGCGATTTTTGGCGGCGAGACCGGATACGCACATCGCCCGCGTCCGCGGGTTGGCCAATGCAGTCGAGGCCAGCCGCCGTGCGGCACTTGCTTTGGGTGCGGGCTGGCCCCAGACGGTCGAAGGTCGCCGAGAGGTTGCCGAGTTAGACGTTTGGATGCGCCAGCCGGGACAACGGCGCAACCCTGGGGCGTCCGCGGACATGGTCGCCGCTTCCTTGTTCGTCGCCCTGAGAACCGGTATCATCCGTTTACCGGGTCCCGTTGCCGGCCCGATCAATCACTCCGGTTGCCGACATGAGCGCTGAACGATTCCTGGTCCGCGTCACGAAGGATCATCTCGTCTTTTGTGCCGGGCATTTCATCAGTTATGAGGGCGACAAATGCGAACGGCTTCACGGCCATAACTATCGCGCCGCCGTCGAAATCGAAGGCCCCTTGGACGCCAACCACTACGTCTTCGATTTCGTCGCGCTGAAACGGCTGACCAAAGCGATCACCGACGAGTTGGATCACCACATGCTGGTGGCGACCCGCAATGCCGTTATTCTCGTTGAGGAGTCGCCGGATCGGGTGCGGGTTCGCTATCGCACGCGCGAATGGGTCTTTCCACGCGAGGATTGCGTGCTGCTGCCCATCGAGAACACGACCGCGGAATTGTTGGCGAGGTATATCGGCACTCGATTGCGCGAGTCGATGATCCGCGAGTGCCATTTCACGCCGTCCGTCATGCGAGTTGAAGTCGAGGAGAACGTCGGCCAGTCGGCAACGTGGGAATGGCGTGGCTAGCGTTGGGCCGGGGCAACCGTCAGGAGTCATCCAGACTCTCCGGCAGAAACTCGCCGAGCAAGTTCCAATCCATGCCGCTACCCCAACCCGCGCCGTGATCGCTGACGTTGATCCTCTGGGCCGTGTCGCTGATGCGGTGCGAGCCGAACGTCAACAATGACAAGATCGATCCGGGCCGCAAGTGTTCGCTGGCCCAAGTCAGCGGTGACGCGCCGTGAGCGTCGCGGGCCTCCCGGTCGGCGCCGTGGGTCAACAAGTATTCAATGGTGGCGGCGTCACT
>CAZESP010000001.1:4396-10597 GCA_964515185.1 uncultured Alcaligenaceae bacterium | reverse complement strand
GCGCCCATGAGCGTTTCACCCGTTGCGGAAACAGTGGCGCCGGCGTTGGCGCCATGCTTCAGGAGAAAGTCGCACATCTTCCAATGCCCGAAAAACGCCGCGTTTCCGAGTTCGACGTCGAGGTCGATGCTGCTTAGATCGCCACCGGCTGCCAACACCGCTCGCAGCGCCGTTACATCGTTGTAATAGACGAACCATTGCAGGACCTTCACGTTGCCTTCGATTAGAATGTCACGCCAGTCCGGCAAGCTCAGCAACTCGAATACCAGATCGGTACGCCCACGGCTAATGCGGTCGAGGATGGCTTCCTGGGACATGACGGGTTCTCACGGTGAAATCATCGACGGACCGAGGCAATCGAAGTCTGCCGTGACTACGATTATCTCATTCCCCTCGTGACGCTTGCAAGATTGTTTGATCGTGAAGGCTCGACGCCGCAAGTACGGCGGCGACCCCAATTCGTTCAAGTCGCGCCAGGTCGGCATCGTTTCGGACTCCGCCGCCGGCGATGAACTCAATCTGCGGGTGCTTGGCGCGAAGCTCACCGACGAGTGCCTCCGTTCCCGGGCCGTGACCCGTGCCGACACGCAGCAAATCGAGTACGATCATCCGCCGAACGCCCGCTGCAATGACGCGCTCCGCGATCGTTGCCGCGTCACACTCCCCTCGAGCGGCATCGCCAAACGGTAATCCACCGCGAAGATCAAGCGAGAAAATAACGCGCCCCGGCAACTTCGCGGCGATGGCGTCCCATTCTGAAAATGACTCCACGGTCTCCAGCCCGACGATGACACCATCGACGCCGCACTCGGCAAGGGCCACGGCGTCGGCTCGGCGACGAACGCCAGCATCGACCCAGAGGTGAAAGCCCGCATCGTGAAGAGTCCGGATCGTGTTGAAATCCGGGGTCGCGCCGCTGATGGCATCCAGATCGGCGAGATAAACTGTCGAGAGCTTATAATGGTGCCGGAAGGCGTTGGCAACATGGAGCGGGTCTGTCGAATCGGTGATGCGGCTAACGAGCGCCCGATACTCCGCTCGCCGGCCGCCCACGGCACGCACGACGGCGCCACCCATGAGGTCGATGACGGGAATGACGCGAATGCTCCGCTCCTCACATTGAATCAGCCCGTGTCGGATCTTGTGGCGAGACAGGTTCGCTCGCCCGTGGTTTGAATGACGAGTCGGGAAACACGTCCCACATCACGCAGAAAGCGCGGCGCGAATCGCGATCCCCTTACCGCACAACCATCGCCTTGTCGCCGCGAGGCAAGACTTCGCCGATGACGGCGGCCGTCAACGTGCCGCGATTTCGCAGAGCGGCGACGAGTGAATCAACACGCTCCCGAGGCACGCTGATGAGCAGCCCACCCGAGGTTTGCGCGTCGAAAAACACTTCGAGCCGTGCCGGGTCGGGTTTGCCCTCGATCTTCAAGTCGCCCTCGACATATGCTCGATTGGTAGCGCTCGCTCGGGTCAAGAATGGCTTGTGGGCGATGGCTTCGACGCCCGGCAACAATGGAAGAGCCGCCAGGTCGATGGCTATGGTTACAGCGCTGCCGGTGGCCATCTCGTAGCCGTGTCCGGCGAGGCCAAAACCCGTGATGTCGGTCGCGGCGTTGACGCCCACCTCGACCATGGCGTCTCGACCCGCGGCATTCAACTCGACCATGCTCGTGATGGCAGCGGCCAGCAGATCGGGCGGACAGTGGCCGGCTTTGGCGGCGGTGGTCACGAAACCCGTACCGAGCGGCTTCGTCAGCACCAAGACATCGCCCGGCTTGGCGCTCGCGTTTGTCAGAATGGCCTTCGGATGAACGACGCCCGTCACGGCCATGCCGAATTTGATTTCGGAATCTCTGACGGTATGCCCGCCAAGGATGACGGTTTTCGCTGCCTTGCACCGCTCGGCCCCGCCGCGCAAGATCGCTTCGAGCCATTTCAGGTCGCGGATCTTGTCATCCGGAAAGCCGACGAGGTTGAGAGCCGTCTTCGGCGTCGCGCCCATGGCATAAACGTCGCTAAGGGCGTTGGCCGCGGCGATTTGCCCGTATACGTAGGGATCATCCACGAGCGGCGGGAAAAAGTCGATCGTTTGAACAATCGCCAGATCGTCGGTAAGGCGATAGACACCCGCGTCGTCGTGCGTCGAAGTGCCGACGAGTAGGTTCGGATCCTGTGGCAGGTCGATGTGGCGCAGAACCTGCGCCAGTTCCCCAGGGGGAAGCTTGCCTGCTCAACCCGCGCAGGAGGCGTAGTCGGTGAGGCGTCGCTTGCGGCCGAAAAACAGCATGGTGCGGCTCCGTGGTAATCGCGCTGGTGCCGCGCCGCCTTCGGACCCTATTTTCGGCCGGCGAGTTGAGTCACCAACTCGCGCTCGTCGGGAAACTTACCGGTCTTCAGCTTCGAGTAGATGAGGTCGCCATCGACGGTCAACTCGAAACAACCACCGGTGCCGGGTATCAGGGTGAAGACCGAGACGCGGTTCTTCAGCTCGGTCAATATCAAGCTCGTCAGACTGACGGCCTTCGGTTCATAGTTTCACATGTAGCAATATTGCAAGGCGATTCGCATCGGTAGCCCCTCCCATCGTTCGGGGGACCTTGGGTCGTCGTTCTAAGGCATGTTAGGTCTGACGTTTCGCCAATTCAAGTCAGCAAGAAAACAGTTGCGGCGCCCACAAGGAAAGCCCTTGGCGGGCGCCGCGTGATTTGGCCCACGACCTAGTTCAGCAACTTCACTCGGGTGCGGTCGCCGGCTTTGATCGCGACGGTCAGTGAGCGTTCGCCGCGCCCCGGAGAGCGTATCACGAATTGGTACTTGTAGGTCCGAACCATGTCCAAAGGTGGCGATACGATCAGCCGCTCGGCTCCGGTCCCATCCTGTTTCTCACCTCCGAGCAAAACGACCGAATCCGACGGCACTTCGAGGAAAATGACCGCGACATTACCCGGGTAAACAGGCTTCGGCGAGGGCGGCGGCGGCACCGGCTCAGGCTCCGGCGGAAGTTGATCGCGAAGATACTCGTCGTAACGCCGGGGGAAATCAAGATGATAGGCGGCCTGGACCGGGCCACCGTACAAACCATAGGCGACGAGCGGCTGAAACGGCCGGCCGGGTTGGACATAGACCGGCTGCGTAAATGGACGGAACGGGCGAACCGGCACCACGACCGGCGGGGGAGCCGGCGACGGGTTGAACGGCGTTTGGGCCATCGCGGGGGACGCGAGGCCCAATACCACGGCGGAAATTAGCAACGGACGGGACACGAGGCAACCTCCCAATAGGGTTTATTTCAACATCTCGGCGAGGGTGTCCGAGATGGCTTTCGCCCAAATCTCGTAGCCTTTGGGCGACAGGTGGAGCAGGTCCGGCATGACTTCCCGCGACAGGCCGCCGTCCGCGTCGAGGAATTTCGGGCCAATGTCGAGGTACTTGACGGTCTTGCCGTTATCGAGCTTGGCGATGATATCGTTCGTTTCTTTGATCTTCGGGTTGAGCTTCGCAGCGGGGACAACCTTCACATCCTTACCGGCACTGGCACGCGGGAAAATCGCGAGCAGCAAGACCTTCATGTGCGGTCGCTGTTTGTGCAGTTCCTTGATGATGGCCTCGACGCCATCGGCGATTTCCTTGGCGCTGTTACTGCCCATGTTGTTGGTGCCGATCATCAGCACACAGACCTTGGGCTGAATTCCTTCAAGTTCCTTGCCGGCCGTGAGTCGCCAGAGGATGTGCTGAGTACGGTCGCCGCCGATGCCAAAATTAGCCGGATGTAGTTTCTCGAAATGTTCGCCCCATGCCTTCTTGCCGGCACCTTCCCAGCCCTGAGTGATTGAATCGCCGAGGAACAGTACATCCACATGTCCCTTCGCGGCCCGAGCAACAAACGCTTCATGACGCTTCACGGCGCCGGCATCTTTTCGCTCGTTCGGAGTGACGGCGGAGTGTGCTGGGCTATCGGCACGGGCCACAGAAACAACCAGAATCGACGCAATCGCCAAACGGGAAAGGCAGCGGATCATCGGTGCAACTACTCCATGACGGGCGAACGAGGGAAGAAGTCAGGCAGGGAGCTTAGATTCAGTGAAATGCAGTCAAAAAGCAAGAAAAAAACGCCGACCGGTCGAAAAAACCGGTCGGCGTTGCGAATTTCAGGCGAGAGCTGAACGAGCGAGAACGTTAGGAGCCGCCCGGCCGCCCACCAAGGCCACCCGGTCCGCCTGGCCCGCCCGGACCAAAGCCACCCGGCCCGCCCGGACCAAAGCCACCCGGCCCGCCCGGACCAAAGCCACCCGGCCCACCCGGACCAAAGCCACCCGGCCCACCCGGACCAAGGCCGCCGCCAGGGTTATTCGGGTCGTTTTGTTGGCGATTTCGATCGTAGACAGCACCCGGTGGGTTTTCGGTTCGCATCTGCTGATACCAGCGACTGGCGAGGTCGGCGAACTTGCTCTTGTCTACCCCGTCGTTGGTCGCGTTGGCGACGTCAAACGCCCGGCCGAAGCAGGCGAGAATGGTCCCCTCATCCATTTCCAGGTCGCGCGGCTGGGCGGCCATTTCCCGACAGAATTTGATGAAACCATCTGTCCGATGCCGAGCCAAGTAATAAGTCAGCGCCCATGCATAGGTACGGGCACGGGTCAGTTCTTCCTTTTGGCGAGCATATTCACGCTCCTTTTGCTCGCGAACGTGCTTCGGCAATTTCGCGTCAATTTCGGGAGCCACTTCCGGGATCGAGCGCACGTTGCGGAAATACGAATCGGCCAGCGTGTTTCGCAACGCCTCGGCCGGCTCGTCGAGCTTCTTGAGCGGGTCCTTGGACGCTTCCCAATCGCGGAAGTGTCGATGATAGGCCCAACTCACGCCGCCGTAACCATGCCACCATGCCGACTTGGCCGTGCCCGTCATCCCGTGGAACGGTCCCTTCGGAGTTTCGAAGAACGACGCGATGCCGAAGATGAGCCATTCCGGCGCGACCGTTGTCTTGCCGAGCAGACCCGAAGCGATGACCAGTTGCCGAGTGCCCTCGTGCGAAACGGCAGCAACCTCGGCCTCCTCGATCAGAGCGGTTTCGAGCAACGCCAACGTCTGGACGCGAGGGATATCGGTCTTGTACTTCTCGTTGATGCTCGTGGATTTTGGAGCGTTCTTCGGACGATCCTTGCCTTTCAGCATCTCATCACGGTCCCAGCCTTCTTTCCAAAGGGCTTGGGTCTGTTGGACAAAGGCGTTGAAACCTTCGTCGAGTCGTTGGGTCGAGAAAATGGCCAGGTTTTCACGCCGCAAGTGGAACCCATCATCGACGGTCGACCCCTCAATTAGGGCGTCGCGTTGCTTCTTGAATTCAGTCGGGTTATCGACCAATATGGCGACGAGCTTCTCGTCGGGCATCGGCAAGGCGTGGCCGTTTACCGCAAACCAGAGGTAGTACGCCTTGAAGTGATGCTCAAGCTGTTTCAGTCGCCGGTCCGCTTCGGGCGGATTGGCATATTGCGACGTGTAGAGCAACGCATAGTGCGGGCTGTACGCGGCGCGGAAAGCCAATTTGCCCGACCAATACTCCGCCGATGTCTGAACATCGATCGGCTTGGCGATGAGCGGTTTGATTTTCTTGTAGGCCTCAATCGAGGCAGCGACCTTGGGGTTTGTCGATTTTCCAGGGCCTTGGGCCACCAACTCATTCATCATTTGTTCGGCTTCGTCGACCAGCCCAAACTTGAGGGCCCAATCAGCCAAGCCATGCTTCTTCTCGGGATCGTTGTTCTTGCGAACGGCCTTCAAGTTGTAGTTGTAGGTACTTTTGACGGTCGGGACGTTATTCGGAACCGGGAAGATCTGAATCGTGTTGTTGTCGGTGTAAAGCGACGTTTGCCCCCACTTGTGGCGCCACTGCTGAATGCCTCGCAGGTTCTCATTGTGGATGGGATTCCGCAGCGGGGTCGTCAATTCGATCACGATTTGGACCGAAAGCTCGGCGGTTTCGAGTTCCGCGCCGCCCGAGGGACCAAATCCCGCTCCACCGTCGCCATCGCCGGAGCCGGGTCCGCCGGGGCCGCCTGGGCCAAGGGCGCCGCCGCCAGGGCCGCCGGGACCCAGAGCGCCGCCGCCAGGACCACCAGGACCCAGAGCGCCACCACCCGGACCACCAGGACCGAGCGCGCCACCGCCAGGGCCGCCGGGACCAAGAGCGCCACCGCC
>CAZESP010000001.1:0-4296 GCA_964515185.1 uncultured Alcaligenaceae bacterium | reverse complement strand
GCGCCACCGCCGGGACCACCCGGTCCCATACCGCCGGGGCCGCCAGGACCCATGCCGCCGGGGAAGCGCCCGCCACGACCGCCCGGCCCCGCCGGCCCGCCAGGCCCCATGCCCGCGCCACCGGGACCCATGCCGGCGCCGCCAGGGCCAAATCCACCGGGCATTCCTTGGTTACCACCGCCGGCCTTGTTACCGCCGAGGTTATAACGAATCACGACGTAATCGGCGTGCGCTTGAGCGACGGCAAAGCCGCACAGGGCCGCCGACGCGAATAGCAAACGCTTCATCCGAGTCCGCCTCCATGGTTTGGGGGAAGGGCAATGAACGACAGTACCTCTGTAACGCCAACAATTATTGTCCTTACTTGTTGGCGTTCCTGCAACTCTTTTTCGGGAAACTCTCGCCGCCGGGTTGCCGGTCAAGGGTGCGGGAGTCGTACACCCGGCTATGTCGGTCGTTTTCGGCCGAAGAGTGATTTCAGAAATGATGTGGCTCTCGGCGATGCCGGTGGGGCAGGTTCGGCAGGTGGCGGGGCGTTTGCCGAATCCTCTCGCCGAACTCCGGAGCTGTAACTCTGCAACAGAATCTCAAGATCGATCAAGGCATCGTGCAATTCGTCGTACCCGGTGAAACGCTTTTCCGGGTCCTTTTCCATCATTCGCAAGATTACCGCGGACAAAGGTTTCGGCAGGCCCGGCACAACTTCATGAGGCGGCGTTGGGTTTTCCGTCATGTGCTTCATCAGCACTTGCAAATGGGACTTCGATGGAAACGGCACACCGCCCGCTACCATGTGATAGAACGTCGCTCCGAGTGAATAAATGTCCGAGCGATGGTCGACAATCTCCGTCTGATTCGCTTGTTCCGGTGAAATATAGGCGAGCGTACCCACAGGACCGCCCGCGGCTTCATCGACAAGATTCTTTTCGTCAAACCCAAGCTCTCGATGTCGAGCAATCACGGTTGCGAGCCCAAGGTCGGCGATCTTGGCTTGGTCGTCCGCGGTCAAGAGAATGTTCGCCGGCTTCAAGTCCCGATGGACAATTCCGAGCTTGGCGGCGGCGCCCATGCCATCGATGATCTGGAGCATTAAGCGAATCGCACGATCCGCCGGCAGTCGCCCGCGCCGGTCGAGGACTTGCGCCAAATTCAACCCCTCAACATACTCAAGCACAATGTAAGGCGGCGGCTTTGAATCGTCGTAGTGCCACACACGAACGATGTGCGGGTGGTTGAGTTGGGCCAAAAGGAGTGCTTCGGTTCGCAACTCCTGAGCGGCGGTCGGCTCTCGTCGCAGAATGTCGGGGTTCAACACCTTGATTGCGACCGGCACATTGAGGGTCGAATGCCGCCCCCGGTATACGATGCCGAACGTCCCCTGGGCAATGCGTTCGGTGACCACGCAACAACCGAGTTGATCGCCCGGTTCCGGCAACCGGCACTTAGGAAATTTCGAACCCCATCCCGGCTCGCCCGGCGGCAATAGACCCAGGTCGGCGAAGCTGTCAGCCGATTCCGCCAACTCGGCCTCGCCCGCCGCGGGCGCGACAACCGGAGCCGGGGCATCCTTGGCCGGCACAAGATTCGCTCCGCGGCGATTGGTGTCGTGAACCATGTCCGTCGTCTGGTCGAGCGCTTCCTTCAACCCAGCGTTCGCTTCCGGCACATCCGTCGCCGCAGGGCGATTGGCGGACGATCCAGGCTGATAAAAAAGCACTCGTTCGCGCATCGCCGGCAACATCTCGACTCGCAAACACTCCGCGACCACGGATTCGATGTTCAAGCCCTTTGTGTTTTCGAGCGCGGTTTCAATCGACGGGTCGAGGATACCAAGTCGAACGAACTGGCGGGTCTGAGTCTCGGAATCATGCCGATCGGCTTCAAGCATGTGGAGGAATCGCCCCAGATACCGAGCCGATAGCCCGAGATGCGCCAGGATGGCTCCCGCTATTTGCTCGCCAGCGGAAACGCCGCCGGACGCGGGCGTGAGGATGGCCGGTGATGTATCGTTTGACGACATAAATTTCCGCACGGGCACGATGCCAACCGAGTCTCGTGATAGTCCACCTTAACACGCATATTGCCTCGATGACGACTTATGCCTGTTGACACCTCATTTTTTTTGAACTACCAGATTGATGAGATTCTCGTCTTGGAGACTCATTCGCCGATCGTGCGCCCTGCGTCACCCGCTTTGGTGTCGGATTATTGCGGCAGATGAAATGGTAACGCGATCTATTCGGTCGAGGATGAAAAATGCGATCCATCTGGGCAGCGGTGACGAGTGCGTTTCCACTGGGCGTCCTCGCGGTTGTGGTGACGTGTCTCGCCGGCGAGTTAGGGCTGACCGCGGAATCATCGCCGATTGAGGCGATTCCGATCAAAGCGCTGCCATTGGCGGGATTCATCGGAACTGCCTCGTTTGTGCTGTTTTCAATCTACTTCTGGGTGAATCCTCGGCGTGCCGACTCGGCGGTTCCCGCGACGCCCAGCAATGACCCGATGGCGTCGGCCCCCATGCCAAACCCGGTCAGCGTTGATTCGCTGTCGGGATTCAATTCGTCGCTCGCCGGTAGTCTGGCGAGCCTTTCGCGATCGACAGACAGCCTGGCCGATCTAGAAACCAAAAACGCCGAACTACGTGATGTCCTGCGCCGCTTGAAGCAATCGCGGGCGGAGATCCACCGCCAGAATCAAGAGTTGAAACTTCTCGCCAATCGCGACCCGCTCACGAAATGTCTCAATCGCCGCTCCTGCTACGCTGAATTCCAAAAGCTCTGGGAGCAATCGATCCGGCTCGATCTACCCATTTGCGTCATCAT
This sequence comes from uncultured Alcaligenaceae bacterium, assembly GCA_964515185.1. GTDB lineage: Bacteria > Planctomycetota > Planctomycetia > Gemmatales > Gemmataceae > CAZESP01. The sequence continues at coordinate 1,474 of CAZESP010000001.1, read as the reverse complement.
GGTCGACGTGGATCACTTCAAAAGGATCAACGACACCTACGGCCATGCGACCGGCGACAAAGTCCTCGCCGAATTGGGAGAACTTCTTCGCGATAAGACCCGCAATGCCGACTTGGTTTGTCGCTATGGAGGCGAGGAATTCTGCATCGTGTTGCCCAACACCGCCATCGAGGAAGGCACCATTATCGCCGAACGCATCCGATCCACGGTCGAGGCGAATCCCATCGCCGAAGTTCATATCACGGCCAGTCTCGGCGTTTCAGTCCGAGCCACCGGCGTGAAATCTCACACCGACTTGCTCGATCAAGCTGACCAAGCCTTGTATCTGGCGAAGAAGCGAGGCCGCAATCAAGTTGTGGTTTGGAGCGAAGACAACAGCAATCCGTTGGAAGAGCCAAGAGCACTGGCCGCCAGCAATGCCGCCGACTCGCCTTGCGAGGTGTCGATCCCGTATCCGGTAGTCACGGCGTTGACAGCGGCCTTGGCCTATCGCGATCCTTTGACCGCCGAACATAGCCGTCGCGTCGCCGAAATCTGCGTGGTCGTCGCCCGTGACTGGCTGGGGCCCCGCGACGCATATCTGCTTGAGGTGGCCGCGCTGCTCCACGACATCGGCAAACTGGGAATCCCCGAATCGATCTTGCACAAACCCGGCGCGTTAAGCCCCGACGAGTGGGCCGTTATGCGTTCCTATGATCGAATCGGCCTGGAGATCATCAGCGCGGCGTTCGCGTCCGAGCGACTAACCGAGGTGGTCCGGACTTATCCCGCTTGGTGGGATGGAAGCCATCGTCGCAAACTGCCTCACGGCGACGCGATCCCGTTGCCGGCTCGGATTCTGGCCCTCGCCGACGCCTTCGACTCCATGACTTCGGATCAACCGCATCGAAAGGCGAAAACGCGAGAGGAAGCCATCAGCGAGTTGCGGCGCTGTGCGGGCACCCAATTTGATCCGGCCGCTGTCGACCGATTCGTCAGCGTCGTCACGACTCGGTATCCTGCCGAGTCGCCTCCCGTGGCTCATCCCAAGCCCGGCGCCTTGCGCGTGGGGATGCAACTGGAGCACCTGGCCGATGCCATTGATCGGCGCGATCTAATGGCATTGGCCAGCCGCGCTGGAGCGCTTTGTCAGCTGGGTAAAGAGAATCATCTGACGACGATCGCCAACGCTGCCGAAAAATTGCGCAAGGCGACAACGACGACGCCGGATTGGCTTTTCATCGTCCGGCTCACGGCCGAGCTTCAAGACCATTGCCGCGCCATTCAGGTTGCGTATTTGAAGCAGCACGCTGAAGAAACCGGTAAGCTGCCGCGAGTGCGATAGGCCCAAGTCGAAGCAAGCCGGCGGAAGGAGCGCGGCCGGGACGGCCGCTGTCCTCGATTGCGGCCGGGACGGCCTCGCTCCCGGGCCTTACGAAAGCCCTAGTGCATTGTCACAGCTTAATCTTCGGGTTGCGGTACGGGTTTCCTAACC